>JBAPOP010000067.1:0-60846 GCA_049279675.1 Candidatus Acidiferrales bacterium | reverse complement strand
ACTTCATGTCGGGGCGTAGCGCAGCCTGGTAGCGCGCCTGCCTTGGGCGCAGGAGGTCCGGCGTTCAAATCGCCGCGCCCCGACCAATCTTCTCAGAGAGTCAGCTGTTGGTACCATTTCACATCGGCCATCACTGTAGCGTGCTTCGTAGGGACCCTGAAACCGACTCCGCATATTTGATTATCTTTTCAGCGTTGTACTCGTCAAGTTTCTCAGTAGCCTCACGCTTGTGTTGGTCAGTCGGATGAACTTAGCGTCTCGTCATCTGAACCGTTGTATGCCCAAGTAATGAAGCGAGCGTGAGATCATCGATTCCCGCTTGTGCGGCTCGCGTCGCATAGGTGTGTCGTAGATCGCAAAGTCTGAAATGGTCCTTAATACCGGCCCGGTCACCTTCAATTCAACCGCTTACGAGCCGCACAAGCGTGAGGATCTTGGGCAGCGTGGTCTACTTCGCGTTAGGGAGTTGGAGAAGGGCGCCTTCTATCGCTACGACGAGAGACTGAATTAGCCCCTGCAAATTTTCCGTGTGACCACGCACCTGAAGAGTTTCGAGCTTCTGCTTATCGCGCCAAAGGGAAAGCGTCACGGCGACAGTCGAATCCTTAACGGTGTACGTTCCTCCCACGCGAATCGCGCCAGGCAACTCATCGGAATCCACGAAGACGGCTTGCAGCGGCGCCTCCGTCCCTCTCGTAAGCGCATAACTTTCGTCGTCGAGCCGCTTCCGCAACGCCGTGCTTAGTCCGAGTTCATCACCCTGCTGTTCCAGGTCGAGTAGCATCGGACGGAGGAGAAACGGCTTTGCTTTAACGAGGTGGATCACGGACCTGACGGAATCGTCCACATCACCCACATCGAAGCTCGTTCCGGAAGGCGCTGCAACGATCGGATTTTGGCTCTGTCCGATGCTTCTCGCCAATTCCGGCACTTCGTTTGCGGCATACTGGAACCACTGGCTCACATCCACGAATTTCCCGTTCCGTAACGCGGCTCCCTCCATCCCCAAAAGCAACGCATACGTGAGCAGACCTTGGCTATAGTTGCTTGCTTCATAGCTCGGCTTGTCCACCGCTGCTCCCATCAACACGTGAAAGCCCGTGCGATCCTTCATCCGGTCGAGTGCGCGCACTTGATCGGCCGGCACATCGCGCTTCTCCACCAGTTTCGTTTTGGCTGCGCCCGCCTCGCACGTGTCCAAAATCATGACTTGCTTCAACGCGGGAATTTGCTTGATCCAATCCGTGAGCGTATCGCTTGTGATTGTCCACTGCGCTCGCAAGGCGGGATCAGACAGGTCGCTCATGCTGGCGCTACGCGCATCGGCTGTGAGGTACGCATACAAATCAGTGTCGCCGTGCAGAGCAACCCCGTGCCCCGCCAAGTACACCAGCAAAATGTCTTGTGGCTTGGCCTTCCGCGCCTGCTGAAATGCCTTTTCAAAATTTCCCCTTGTGGGTGCAATCCCGTTCGGGCTTTCCTCCGTTGTCAGTAGAGTGAGGTGAACCTTGTCAGCGCCGAAGAGCTTCTGAGCAGACAATTGCAATGCGCGAGCCATGTCCACCGCGTCCTTCGCTGCATAGCGGAGCTTCACGTCCGGGCTCGCGTACGTTGAAATACCTCCGACGATTGCCCACAGCTCCGGCGGCGAATCATCCTGTTTTCCTTCGGGGGTCCATTCTGCTTCGACGCCCCGGCTCGCGAGGTAGCCCTCCAGATTCCGGGTGACGACGCGAATTTCATTCGGCTTCCCAGGTTCATAATCGGAACCTGAAAGGTCCACCGTCAAACTCGCTTCGCTTGCGTTCGGATTGATCGAGCTGCCGCGCGCGTCGCCGACCACTTCCTTGCCATTAACGAGCACCTCGACCTCGCCGATGCCGCCGCCACGATTCTTGAGCTCGAGCTTAAGTTGCTTGCTTCCCCGAGCCGGAGCCTCAAACTGCACGGCGGGAAACAGATTGACGCTATTAAAAGCCGAAACATCGCGGACGGGTTCTTTATTGAAGCCGGAAACTTTTGCGAGGAGACCGGGCTCCCAGTAGCGGCTTTTCAATTGATCGAGCGTGATGATTTCGTTGCCGACCGTCCAGTGCATCAGCTTCATTCCACCCGGCGATGCGTCGAAAACGCCATCGGGCGTTACCACGGCCCAATCTCGTTCGTCGAGAGATACCAATCCTCCCAGCTCCTTGCCGGAAGCTACGTCCCAGATTCGCGTTGCGCCTTCCGAGCCTCCCGAAGCCAGGGTTCGACCGTCCGGGCTGAATCGAACGGACCAGACCCTGCCAGTGTGCCCTGTAAAAGTCCGCAGTTCCCGTCCGGTTGCCACGTCCCAAAGTTTGATTTTACTCCCGCTTCCCGAAGCTATCGTTCGCCCGTCGGGACTGAACGCGAGGCACTTCTCTACTTGGCCCGCGAGCTTGTGCAGTTCTGCTCCTGTTGCCACGTCCCACAGGTTGACTGTTCCCCCTCCTCCGGCAGCAACGATCCGTCCATCGGGACCGAAGGCGATAGCATCGATTAAGCCGGAGTAGCCAGCCAGTGTATGTAGTATCTGCCCAGTTGCGACGTCCCAGAGTTTGACTGTTTCGTCCGAGGTGTGCGAGGCGTAGTTGTACGAACCACCCGAAGCGAGTATTCGCCCATCAGGACTGAACGCGAGCGAGAAAACCTCGCTAGTGTTGCCTACGAGGGAGCGCAACGGTCTCCCGGTTGGAACGTCCCACACCTTAATCGTGAAGTCGCCGACGCCGGTGTCCGGGTCGGGCCCGCCTCCAGCCGCCACGGTCCGCCCATCCGGGCTAAAGGCGAGGGCAAGGGTATTAACCGGGCTTGCCTCGAGCGTGCGCAACTCGTGCCCAGTAGGGACGTCCAACAATTTAATCGCTTTGCCACGGGGGCTCGAAGCCACGATCTGCCCATCGGGACTAACAAAAACAGTAGAGCCGTCGGGCGATGAAACGGTTTGCGAAGCGTGCCCGTTTACCAGGTCCCATATCTTGATCGTTCCGAAGCTAGCCGTGGCCAGCTCTCGACCGTCGTGGATAAACGAGACTGAATAAACTCCGCCCGTATGACCACCCAACGATTGGATTTCGTGCCCAGTTTTGACGTCCCAACATCTGATCTTGTTACCCGCGCCCGCAGCCAGAGTTCGTCCATCCGGGCTAAACGCGACGGCGGTAGCTCCAAGGTCATCGCCGGCCAACTGGAGCAAATCTCCTCCCGTTGTCAGGTCCAAGAGTCTAATCGTGTGGTCCCCGCCCACAGCGAGAACTTTCCCATCCGGGCTAAAGTCAGCCGACATGAGCATATGGCCGGTCCGTAGCAGAGTACCGATCTCCTGCCCGGTTGCGGCGTCCCATATCTTGATCGTGCCGTCCCCGCTTGCCGAAGCTAGCGCGCTTCCGTCCGGGCTGAAAGGAACGGACCAGACGTTATCGGCGTGACCTGTCAGCGTGCGCAGCTCTTTGCCAGTTGCGGCGTCCCACATCTTGATCGTCTTGTCAAAGCTACTCGAGACGAGAGTCCGGCCATCCGGACTGAACGAAACGAAGTGCACGATGTTGGTGTGGCCTGTTAACGTGCGCAGTTCCTGGCCCGTCGCCTCGTCCCACAATTTGACCGAGTGGTCATAATTGCCTGTAGCCAGCGTGCGGCCATCCGGACTGAATGCGATGGACTCGGAGTTGACATTCATACTGCGTAGTTCCTGTCCCGTTGCCACATCCCACAGCGTTATCTTCGTCCCACTCGATGCGAGGGTTCGCCCATCCGGGCTGAAAGCTACCGTCAAGATTCCGCCGTGAGTGGCCAGACTACGTAATTCGTGCCCGGTTGCCAGATCCCACAACTTGATCGTGCCATCTGCGGCCCCCGATGCCAGGATTCGCGAATCGGGGCTGAATGCCATGGACAAAATGAACATGGAGTGGCCCGTTTCAACCACGAGTTCAGGTTTCTGCGCCCAGGCCGACACACACACACCAAGCCCAAACAAAATCAAGATGACGCGATGAAGTATCTTTCGCATTTAGTCTCGCGACTGAACAGGCCTCTTAGCAAACCGACTTCGTGAGGGCGCGCTTATCGCCAAATCAACAGCGTCACATCACGAAAATCTCATCCTCGAATACACGGCCGTGGCAGAAATCGTTCATGTTAGGAAGAAGATGAACGAAAACAACAAGGCAATAACGAGACCGACGACAACCAGCAAGTCTCCGGCGCAGCCGATCAGCAAGTGCGGGCTGAAGATCGGTCCGGCGAATCCAGTCGTGCCCGGCGGACGATCGTAGGGGGCCTTGATCCTGTAGCCCGCCCAGGATATTCCTCCGCCAACCAAGATGCAGAGGAACGCATACAGAATGTGCACGTTGTTCATTCCCCTGAGCACGTGAGACGAATAGAATCCGGGATCTAGTCTCTTTCTTCATGGTGACACTGACTGTTCTTCTCGTGCCGTTTCGTTTGCGCATGGTTAGGGATTCAGTAACCGACAGTAGTGCTGAGAAGATCCAGGTTGATCACGGCGGACGCCGTGCACACAATTTCTCATGTTTGTGCACCGACAATCCGATGCCCCTTGCCACTGCTCAAAAATTTTTCAAGGCGAGCGCGGCTAACTACATGGAAAGCGAATTCTCGACGATTCCATAGCGCGAAGAATTAGGGATTCTGGGCACGGGCGGTTTTGGGACAGGCGTCACTTATACGGTAACGCGACTTACCAGGACTTCGCGAATCGGACTGACGATAAGCGCGGGTAACTCCATCGAGACCGGAATACCGAGCCCTGACTCTAGACCTTGACAAATCGATCAGTGAAAGTAACACTATGTCTGATTCCGTACTACTATGTCGCCACAAGACCGAAATGCCGCAAGCGACCTCACGTCTCTCTCTCCTGCTTTCTTCCACATTTTGCTCTCCCTCGGCGAGGGCGAGCGGCACGGCTACGCGATTAAGCGCGAAATCGCCGCGCGCACCGAAGGCAAATTGAAGCTCGGTCCCGGCATGCTGTATGGATCGATCAACAAAATGCTGGAGCTGGGGCTGATCGAAGAATCCGCTGACCGGCCCGATCCGCACCTCGACGACGAGCGCCGTCGCTACTACCGAATCACGCCCTATGGACGCAAGATCGCGCGAGCGGAAGCGGTTCGCATGCGTGAACTGGTGCGGTTGGCCGCGTCAACTTTCGGAGCGCCCAAGCATGCGTGACGAACCGTTCTCGTTGAGGCTGTACCGGCGGCTGCTTAAGCTTTATCCGGCTGGGTTTCGCGAAACCTATGCGGGGCCACTCGAAATGGAATTTCGCGATGAACTGGCTGAATCCAAAGGGGCGTGGGCACTGGCCGCGCTTTGGATTCGCCTTCTGGCCGATTTGGCGGTATCGATTCCCGTACAGGTTTCGCGTGAAGCGCTCCAAGATTTCAGGTACACACTTCGACTTTGGACCAATCGTCCGTGGCACGCAGGATTCGCCATCGCGGCCTTGGCAATCGGCATTGCGGCAAACACAGGTGTTTTTAGCGTCGTCAACGCGCTGCTGGTGCGTTCCCTTCCATTTCACGAGCCAGACCGTCTGGCCCAGCTACATCGATTCATTCCGCCACACGATAGCGCGAAGCAGTTTCACGATTGGCGAAAGCAGAGTTCGTATCTCGCCGACGCAGCACTGTTTGAGGAAATCGATGTGAATCTCGGCGGAGTCCGCGCCGGGACAAGGGCGCACGTCGCCCAGGCATCCGGGAACTTCTTCTCGTTACTCGGCGCTCAGCCGGTGATCGGAACTGGATTCGCCCCTGACGATGACATGGACGGGAGAGGCTGGGGATCGCCCGGGCGCAACGCGGTAGCTGTGATCGGATACGGACTGTGGCAACAGCTCTTCGGAGGCGACCCGAAAGTCCTGGGTGCCACGATCCGAGTCGACGGAATTCCCCTAACCATCGTTGGCGTTGCGCCTCCGGGGTTTGATTACCCGGGTAAGGCCGTTCTTTGGAAGCCCGCAGCCTTCAGCCCCGGCAATAATGGCTGGGGAACCATCGCGCGGCTGAAACCCAGCATCTCGTGGCCGCAGGCCCGTGCCGCGTTTGCCGTGGAAGCAGCGCGCCTGTCGCCGAAGCTGGGAGGAAGCGACAGTTCGAGTTTGCGCCCGAGCATGACGTCGCTTCAGGACGGACTTGCCGGCCCTGTCAAGAATGCCTCCCTGATGTTCATGGGCGCTGTGGTGTTGATCCTGCTGATTGCGTGCACGAATGTTGCGAATCTCTTGATGGCCCGCACCGCCGATCGCGCCCCGGAATTGACGATACGTTCCGCGCTGGGAGCAAGCCGCGCCCGGCTCGCGCGGCAACTGCTTACGGAGTGTTTGTTCCTCTGGTTCGTTGCCGGTCTGGCTGGATCGCTGCTGGCATTTTGGATTACGTCCCTCGCAGCGAAGGTCGAGCCCCCACCACTCGGCGCACAATCGTATTCAATCCTCGATGGACACGTCTTCGCTTTCACGCTCATGGTGTCTCTCGTTACCGCTCTGTTGTTTGGCGTCTTGCCGTCGCTGTACGTCGTCCGCATTCAAGCTTTCCACGCCCGGAGCTCTGGCCGGACCGGTGGTTCGCGGCTGGTCCGCGAAGGCCTGGCCTGCGCACAGGTGATGCTCACGATGATTCTTCTCGCGGGTTCGGTATCGCTGGGCCGCGCGTTCGTCCACTTGATGAAAATCGACCGCGGCTATGATGTGAATGGAATCGTGACTGTGAGCGTCTCCTTGGACGGCACGACCCATCAAGTCGATAAGCGGCAGTTACCTTATTTCGAGGATGTGCTGGATCGGATCCTCCGCCTGCCAGGAGTTCGCGCTGCAAGTGCCACCGAATTCCTTCCGCTATACGCCTCAGGCTTTGTAGGAGGACCATTCGGATTGGATGGGCGTCCGGCTGCATTGAATTCCACAATGATCCCGGTTCTGTCGAATTATTTCCAGACCATGGGAGGGCGGATTTTGTCTGGCCGCGAATTTACAGAAGCCGAAGTCCGCTCCGATGCCAAGGTTGCAGTCGTCAATGAGCGATTCGCTTCCGGATTTGGCGCGCCGAAGGACGCCGTCGATCACCAGCTCACGATCGAGGGAGACACTCCGTGGAGAATTGTTGGCGTTGTAAAAGGAATGGAGTACGAGACGGACCCCACGATGGCAAATGGGAATCAGGTGTTTATTCCGTCGGAGTCGCCGGGCAGCTTTTTCTCGACGTTCGTAGTGCGCGTGGATGGCCGGGCGGAGGATCACCTCGCGGCAATTCGCTACACGATCCAGTCGGTGGACCCGCAAGTTCCTATATTCGGCGTCAAAACGATGCAGCAACGGCTGGATGCGGTCTTCGCTAGCCCGAGGTTTTACCGAACTGCGATTTGGATTTTTGCGGGGTTCACGCTGCTGCTGGCAGTGATTGGCATCTACGGCATCGTGTCTTATGCCGTCGTGCAGAGAACCCACGAAATGGGTGTGCGCATAGCTCTTGGGACGACGCCTGTCCAGCTTCGGGGCATGTTGCTGCGGCAGGGTTTGATGATGGTCGTGGCCGGAGCCATCCCCGGAATCATTGGAGCGCGGCTCACCGGGCATTTTCTCGAAACCCTGATAGCTGGCGCGAAGTCGGTGGGTCTCGAAACGTCCTTCGTCTTGATTTTGTTCCTCGCTCTCGTAGCGTCGATGAGCATCTGGGCCGCGACGCGCCGCATCGCTAAGCTCGACGTGATGGCCATCCTACGCACTGAATAACCGCAACGCGGTGCTATTCGCTCGCGGCGCGTCGCGAGCGGCGCCGTCTAGTTCCTGCCTAACCGCTTCACCGCTAGTTGGAAGGCGTTTCGCCCTTCGCCGCGTCCTCGCGCACCTTCGGCCAATTGTAGATGGGGTACTTCGGGCGCTTGATCGGTGCCGGTGGGTGCTCCTTCAATTCTTCGAGCGCCACCGAAACTCCCTTTTCCAATTGGGAGTCGCGGCCCTGGCGCCAGAGCGCGGGGTCGAGATCGACCTCAATATCCGGCTTGATTCCCTTGTTCTCCACATCGAATTCGCCGGTGTCGGGATTGAACAAGCCCCATCGCGGTGCAGTGATCAGCCCGCCGTCCATCAGCGGCGGATAACCGCCGATGCCGATGAGACCGCCCCAAGTACGCGTTCCAATCAATGGTCCCGTGCCGAGCCGCCTAAACATCCAGGGCAGCGCGTCTCCGCCGGAACCGGCCATTTCGTTTATCAGCATCACTTTCGGCCCGCGAACGACGCGTGGAATCAGGCTGTCGTTGCCTTCGCGCGTCATTGCCGCAGCCAGCAAAGGCCGCTTGAGCCAATCCACGATGTAGTCTGCGATCCAGCCGCCGCCGTTGAACCGCTCGTCAATCACCGCGCCTTCCTTCGCATTCTGCGCGAAGTAGTAGCGATTGAAATTGGTGAAGCCGTTCACGGCAGTGTCCGGCAGATAAACGTAGGCGAGCTTGCCGCCACTTAATTCATCCACCTTTTTCCGGTTGCTCTCCATCCACTCACGCTGCCGCAGTGCGTGTTCGTCCGGGATCGGAACCACGGTCACTGTGCGCGAGTCTTTTCCGCTCGCGTCCGGTCCCACTTTCAATAGCACTGACTTTCCCGCGCGCTCGAGGAAAAAGCTGTAGATCTCATCGCTGCCGTGAAGTTCGCGGCCGTCAACCGCGAGCAGATACTCACCCTCGCGGACGTTCACGCCGGGTTCCGTCAGCGGTGCGCGCAAGCTCGGATTCCAGTTTTCGCCGAAGTACACCTTGGCGAAGCGGTAGCGGTCGTGATCTGTCGTGTAGTCCGCTCCGAGCAAGCCCACGTTCACTGACTTCGGCTGCGGCCGGTCACCGCCAAAAATGTAGACGTGCTGGGCAGTGATATCGCCGAGCATGTCGGAAAAAATGTAATTGAGGTCGGCGCGGCTCATCACGTTGTCCACGAACGGCTGATACGCCGCCATCTGCGCCTTCCTGTCCAAGCCGTGCAGATTGGGATCGTAAAAGAAGTCGCGCTCGATTCGCCAAACCTCGTGGAACATCTGCTCCCATTCAGCGCGCGGATCGACGTACACCTGCATCCCGTCGAGATGAAGCGTGCCATCAGGCTTGCCCGGCTCCCCCGGTTTGCCGAGCGCGTCCACGGGCTTGATCATCCAAGTGCCGTGGGGTGGCGGCCCTCCGCCTCCCGCCATCGGAGGCCGCGGAGGCAATTGCTCGTACAGCGCTTTTTCTCCGTTGGCCGACACGACGAACGTGCCGATGTTTTCCAGCACCTTGTCGGTCTTGCGCGTGCATACATCAAATTTGTGCACGATTCGGCCCGTCTGCCCGTCACCATTTACGATCGAGCCCTCGAGCAGGAAGAGCACATGCGACTTGCCCGTAACGAGCTCGTTGTAATTTCGTGAGGGAATCGGCAACGCAAGAATGCGCTGGCCGATATTTTCGAAGTCGATCTTCACTTCCGGCGTTTCTTTCGCGCTCTTGTCATCTTTCTTTTCGTCTTTTTTCTCGGCTGAGTCACTCTTGCCCGATTTCTCGGCAGCTTGCTCTGCGTGCGCTTTCGCATCTGCGTCGGGTGCGCACTCGTCCTTTTGGGCGGAAGCGTCGGCCGAAGCCGCGCCGGCGGATTTGTCTGCCGCGATCTTTTCCTCGTCACTCTGAGGCGCCAGCGGCGACTTCAAATCCTTCGGGAGCACGATCACGTACGCGCTGCTCGTCACCGGAACTTGATACGCGCCCATGCTGCTCGCGATGGCCGGGCCGTCGTCCGTGCTCGCGTAGAAGTAGAGATACTTCCCGTTCTTGTCGAACGCGGGTGAATCCGCGTCGCTCAATCCATCCGTCAGTTGATGTTGAGTCTTGTCTTCGAGGCCATAGACAAACACCGCACTCAACTCGCTCTGGAGCTGGCGGGTGTAGGCAATCCAGCGGCTGTCCGGCGACCAGGCAGCATTGAATGCGGCGTGGTCAAATGGATTTGTATCTACAAGGACGGGCTTTCCAACTTCGATGTTCAGATACCAGAGATTCAACCGTTTATCGTGATACGCGATCTTCTTGCTATCCGGCGACCACGTCGGCGAGTAGTAGAACGATGGCGGATTCCCCAGATTGAATTTCTTCACTTCGCCCATTCCGTCCTGCTGGCGCAAATGCAATTCGTACTCGCCCGACTCATCGGAAAAGTAAGCGACCCATTTTCCATCCGGTGACCACGCGGGATCACGCTCTTCGGCGCCAGTCGTGTTTGTCAGATTGCGGATATCGCCGTGCTCAACGGGGACAGTCAAAATCTCGCCGTGCGCTTCAAACACGGCGCGCGCTCCCGTCGGCGAAATGTTTGCGTTCTCGATTTTATCTCCCACATTCACAAAGCGAGGCCGCACCGCCGGGAAATCGCCCGTCACGCGGATATTTACAGCACTCTGTTTTCCTGTCGCAATGTCGAAGAGATGAATCGAGCCGAACTGCTCATAGACAATCGCGTCCGGGCCTGCGGATGCCGATTTGATGTCCACGCCGTTGCTGCGCAGCGCTGCGCTCACCTGCTTCGTCTTCGTGTCGTAGACGTAGAGGCTCACAGGGCCATCGCGGTCGGAGAGGAAATACACGTTGTCGCCCATCCACATCGGCGTCGAGTCGTTCGAATCCTTGCGCGGAACCTTTATCGTTGTCGAATCGGCAAGATTGGCGATCCAGACCGGCGAAGCCGTGCCGCCGCGGTAGTGCTTCAGTCCGCGGTAGTTCATCGAAGATTCCGAGAAGTTTGTGAATGGGACATAAGCCAGATGAGAACTGTCCGGCGAGAAAGAGCCTTCAACTGCCTTCGGCAGCGGCAGCGATTCCGGCAGCCCGCCGGAGAGACCGATTGTGTAAAGTTGTGTCACACGCGCATAGCTATCGCGGCTCGAACGGAAGAGGATGCGTGCGCCGTCGCGAGTCCAGCCCAACACTTGATCCGCGCCGGGGTGCGAGGTCAATCGTTTCGGAATTCCGCCGGCTGCAGGAATTACGTAAACATCCTCATTGCCGTTGTACTCCCCTGTGAATGCGATCTGCGTGCCATCGGGCGAAAACGAAGGATCGGTCTCGACGCCAATGTCGCTCGTAAGGCGTCGCGCATCGCCGCCGCTGCGGTCCACGATCCACAGATCTCCGCCGTAGCTGAATGCAATCTGCGTTTTGCTCACAGTCGGCTTGCGCATCAGCGGGTATTGATTGCTCGATTGCGCTATTACGTGCTGCACGGCAGGGACGAACAGTAGCGCCGCAAAAACAATCGCCATGGCCAGCCCGGCTATGGACGCGCGGAATCGTGTTGGCATAATCGCGAATCTCCTCGTTAACCTAAATGTCCGGAACTATTAGACGCACAACTTGACTGTTCGTAATCGCAAACCGTGAATTAAAAAGAGCTTAGTCGGGATTTCCGATTCGGAATTCTCGCTCGCGAATCGTACGCTTCCCGTGCTCCTAACACAACGATTTTGCTTCCGGGGTTTATCGTGGGTGCCGCCGCTTACGGCTTTACGCGCAATTTTCCGATGTTCATCGACGCCAACTTTGGTGGACACCATCTTCGTTCAGGTGGCTACAACTGGTGGGCGGGGGCTTACATGAATCGAAGCGGAGGCTCTAATGCGAGGAGTTGAATCTTGAGTGTGAAACTAATCGAAATTGGGGGAAACGTTCGCTCCACATTGCGCGCTACTTTTCTCCGCGCATCCATGGAGTGAACGTGATACCTATCAATAGCCCTTCGGGCCCGATGAAGCGGGTTACAGTCTGACCCCATGGCTCTTTTTTGGCCGCGAGCAGCATCCGGTAGCCTCGCGACTCTAGTTCTGCGGTCGCCTTCTCCACGTTGTCGACGTCGAACTCGATCCAAGCTTGCGGAACCGGGATCTCGCTCGGCCAGGCGTCCTTGCCAAAACAAGACTGAGCGGCTTGAGAAAGCGGCCACAGGGCGAAATGCTTTGCTCCCTCCATCTCGCCGGTATAAAAGTAGCCGCCCTTTTCTTCTTTGAACGGGATTTTGAAGGCTTCGATGTACAGCTCTCGGCTCGCTTCACTATCGCGGACAATCGGACCAAACCCGGCGATGAACAGAATCTTGAAGTTGCCGAATTTCGTCATCGCGCAGTCCTAGATATGATGTGTCAGGCCAGATGCGGTTCGGATTTCGTGCCCCGGTTCAGTTAGACTCGCTTGACCGCCTAAATCAGGTGCGCGCAGCGGCAGACCGGTCCCCGAAGACTAGGTTACGAGGTAGCCGGAGAAAGAATCCAAGTGAACGGCAGAATCCTAAGAAGCTTCGTCTGGAAGACCTTACCGTGCCAGCCGCAGTGAGGATCGGAGCACGCAATCTTCTCATTTCGAAACATTTTCATCGCTTCGTTTTCAGAGAGCGATGCCTTGGAGCACTTTCGCTGCAAGTTGATATTATGACCGCCCTTAGGGCAAAGGAAGACTACTCTGTAGGCTTTGTTCATACGTCATAATACCACTTTTGGCCGGAATATTCACTGTCTGAAGCACATAGAGGTCCACTCCTGCGACGTCCTAGCGTCGGCCAACCTGATCAAAAACTGCTGCAAATATATTAGATTCATAAGCTTACAGGAATGCGCAGAATTTGTCCAAATCGACTCGTCATCGGGTTCATGACAGGAAATTCATGCCAATGATTTTTGCGTTGGGTCTGTCCTCCCGGCTTCTTGCCGCAATAAGCCCGTCGGGCGCCAGCCAGGATCTGCTCGACGAAAATCGACCACCATTCCGTCTAGTACTGTGATATACTCCGTTTGCGCTTATTACTTCGGTTGTGGTTGTGCGGTCCCTCTGGTTGAGCATCTGATCTGAGAACACCCGCCCTCAGTTTCCTCCGTTCGTTTTCAGCGTAATCTAAAAACTCAAAAGACTGGCAAGTAAGGCGGTCACGTGTCCGGGAGTTTACTTCCGCGCATAGATCCCTTCCCCAGCAAGAAAGCAAAATGAAGAATTTTTCAGAATTACCCCTGTCGCCTTATGTTATGGAAAGGCTGACAGCGGCACAATTTATCGTGCCAACACCCGTGCAGGCTGCGGCGATCCCGGAAGCGCTCAAAGGCAAAGATGTACTTGCCACGGCCCAGACGGGCACCGGCAAGACCCTGGCGTTCCTAGTACCAATAATCGAGAAGCTGCTCCGTCAAGACGGACGCGGAATCTCGGCTTTGGTACTCGTTCCGACTCGCGAACTCGCGATGCAGATCGTCGATCAGTACAACGTCCTGCGCGGCAAGAAGCTTTTGCCGGCGGCACTGGTTGTCGGCGGCCTATCCGAAGGGCCACAACTGAACGCCCTCCGCAAGGGGGCTCGCTTGGTTGTCGCAACACCCGGACGCCTCGAAGACTATCTCGATAGGCGGCTCGTTCAGTTCCCCGCTCTGCAAACGCTCGTTCTCGATGAGGCCGATCGCATGCTCGACATGGGATTCCTCCCGGCAATTCGCCGAATCGCATCGATTCTCCCGAAAGACCGGCAGACGATGTGTTTCTCCGCAACGCTGGAAGCTTCCGTCGCTCATTTGGTGGCGGACTACACGAGAAATCCAGTGCGGCTCACATTCGGCTCGACGCTGAAGCCCGCCGAAAACGTGCGGCTACAGGCATTCGAAGTTCCGTTCGACGGAAAACCGGAAATGCTGCGCCGCTTGCTTAACAAAGAAAGCGGCCTGTGCCTCGTGTTCTCGCGCACCAAGCGCGGAACAGAAAGAATCGCCAGAGGATTGGCTCGCATCGGCATCAACGCGGCCATGATTCACGGTGACCGCTCGCAATCTCAGCGAACGGCCGCGCTCGAAGGATTTCAGCAAGGGCGCTTCCGCGTGCTGGTTGCAACCGATGTCGCTTCGCGCGGAATTCACGTCCAGGACATCGCACACGTCATCAACTATGACTTGCCCGAAGTGGCGGAGAATTTCATCCACCGCGTCGGACGTACCGGACGCGCGGGCGAACTCGGCGTTGCCTCCACTCTCTTCTCGCGAGACCAACGAACGGAATTATTCCAGTTGGAACGCACTCTCGGCATCAAGATGGAAAGAATGCTGATGGGTGCGGCCGAGCCGGAAGAAAATAATCAGGCGCGAGGTGGTGTCGATTTCATGCCACGGGCGATTAAGCCCAAACTCGCACCTTTGCCGGGAGAATTCCTGCAAGTGGAGATGTAGGCCTGAGATTTTCCCAATTTGGACGCGAGAGCGTTCCATGCGGTGTATAGTAGGGTGGCTAGGGGAGCAAAATGAAGAATCTCTTTGTTGGCAATATGAATTTCCAGACGACCGAAAGCGAACTGAGCGAACTGTTCAAGGCTTTCGGGCAGGTGACGCGCGTTCACGTCGCGATGGATCGGGAGACCGGTCGAGCGCGCGGCTTCGCCTTTGTGGAAATGCCGAATGACGAAGAGGCTGCCAAGGCGATCGCCGGCCTCGATGGAAAAGAGGTCGGCGGACGTAATCTCAAAGTGAACGAAGCTCGCCCCAAGACAGAGGGGGGGAGAGCGCCGCGCAGCGGTAGTGGTAGCGGCGGCCCCGGCGGAAATCGCGGCGGGCGAAGCGGATTCTCGAACGAAGACTATCGCGAGGCCTCTCGCCAGCCGCGCGAACCACGCTGGTAGCTCTCCTCAAGCGGTTTGCGCGGTTTTCGGCGCCTATTTGAAATCGGAGGAAAATCAATGGCCACTACATTCCTGAAGCGTCAAAAGGAAATGAAGCGACTGGAAAAGCAGCGCGAGAAGGCGGAACGCCGCGCGCAGAAAAAACTTGCGGGCCGCGCGGGAACTGACGAATCAATTGAAAACCTAAATCCCTTAGACAGCGAAACTCCGGATATCGATACGGTTGTACCGTCCGAGCCGGAACATCAAATCTAATTTGCGGCGCGTCGGCGCGGCCCCGTGTCGCGCCGACGCGCCGTTCCACTCGCGGTAGCTTGCCGAATCTGGCGCAAACACCAACTCCGTTACGCCCAACAATTCTCGAGACTCATAAATTCGAAGCGTCGGGCGGTTGCGGATGCAGCCACCTATATAACTACGTGCCTACAAGAGATCTTTGTTCGAATCTCCGCGCAATCGAAAGAATCGGTCAGAATTCGTTTCGTGGCTTTGGTGAGTAGGGGCTCTTGGGAGTTTTGCTGGTGTGCGCGACTCTGTAATCGTCCATCTCCGCATCGGTAATCGGAAAATTCGTATTGGAGGGATAGCTCGAATTTTCCACCAGCTCGCGCCGCAACCTCAACGAGCAGACGCTCGGCGCGTCCTGATAGCGAACGCGATGTGAGTTAAACGCTTCATCAGCGATCGTGAGCGTGAATTCGCGCATGTCTTCGGCGGTGCACCGCACTTGGAACAGGTATTCGCGGCCCTGGTTCTTGGCTTCAAAACCCATGTACTGCATGAGAATCGTAGTGGTCATCTTGTGGACGTCGGAGAGAAAAACTCCTTTTTGCGCAGCAGGCGGGCAACAGTGAGCGACCTACCCAGCTATTTGAGTCTGAGCCATTGCAGCGGTTTCCGCTAGGGGTATTTAGCGAAGCGCGCCCAACTGATAGCTCAGCGCCGATAACTGCAACTGGTAATCGTATTTGGCGCTCGCTTGCTCGATTTGCGCCTGGGTCAGGCCCAGCTGTGCCTCGCTCAGCTCAACGATTGATCCCAGGCCGAGGTTGTACCGTGCTTGAGCCAAGTCGAGCGCTTGCGTCGCCTCGTGCAGGAGTTGATCCGTGAGCGCCAAACGTTGGAATGCGGAACCGGCATTCAACCAGGATGTACGCACATCGCGAACGATCCTGTTCTGCAAGTCGCGGAGATATTGTTCCTGCGCGCGAGCGCGTGCGTCCGCTTCGTTCCTCAGCGCGCCGTAAAGATGTCCGTTGAATATCGGAATGTTCACGTTGAATCCCGCCGCCGCGTATCGCGATGCCAACTCGTCTTCGCGATAGGGCACAAGCCCCGCTGTGCCCACAGCCGAAATCGTCGGCATCCACAAATCCCGCTCAGCGGTCGCGTAACTCTTCGCCGAATTCACATCGAGGCGCTGCCCGATGAGTTCCGGCCTGTCACGCAGTGCTTGCTGAATCAATTGAGAAAGATCGGCGGGCGGCTCTGATGGCATCGGCTCTTCCGCTGGCTCGATTGTCCGCTGGTCGGCGTAACCGAGCGCCGTCGAGAGATCTGCATAAGAGGCCTGAAGATCATTCTGCGCTTGGACGAGCAGAAGCTGCGCTTGAGCCAAATTCACGTTCGCAAAGCTTACGTCCAGAGTCGATTTCAATTGGTTTTTCGCGAGCGCGCTCACTTGATCGGCAACGAGTTGGCGATTCTTCACAGTCTCCTGCGCAACCTGAAGCACCGCCTTCGCCTTCAGCACTCCGAAATAAGCCTGATCGACTTGCAGAAGCACGTCCGCGCGCGTCGTGGTGACGTTCTCCTGCTGCGCCTTCGCACGAAGATCCGAGCTCTTCACCAGTTCGTGCGTCCGGCCAAAATCGGTAACGAGTTGACCGACTGTCACGCCATTCGCGTAACGGTCGTAGACGATCGAGTTGTTCAGCCCTCCCGCGGCGATACGGCTGTCGTGCTCGGATTCGACGCCAGTCGCGCTGCCATAAGCTTGCGGGTAGTAGACGGATCGAACCTCCTTCACTTGCGCCGACGAAGCCGCCGCCAGCTGCGTCGCAGCTTGAATCTGCGGATGATTTTGGATGGCGATCTGCTCCGCCTCCTTCAATGTCATCGGTTGGGCATTTTGCGCAAAGCATGGCGCCGCAGCGAGAGACACGATCGCGAGAATGAAAAATCCGGGAAGCGCGCGCATTATTGAGCCTCCTGTAAGACAACGGCCGCGTGTGATTCCGCGCGCCGCCGGTAGATGAGCAGATAAGCGGCAGGCACCACAAATACCGTCAAGACCACGGACGTGATCAAGCCGCCGATAATGACCCGTGCGAGCGGCGCGTACGCTTCACTGCCTGTTTCGAGCTTGAATGCCATCGGCAGCAGTCCAACGATTGTCGCGAGCGACGTCATCAAAATCGGCCGCAATCGGATTCTGCACGCACGCGCTACGGCTTCGCGTACGCCGTTTCCTTCCTTACGCAGTACGTTCGCGAAATCCACTATGAGAATGCTGTTCGAAACGACCATCCCCGTTAGCATAACCACGCCCATCAATGACTGCACATTTAGCGTGGTGCCTGACAGAGCCAGCGTCAGCATTACCCCGACAAGGCCAGTAGGAACCGCGATAATGATTAAGAATGGATCGGTGAACGAAGCGAACTGAGCGACGAGAACCAAGTAAACCAAGAGCACCGCGAGCAGCAGCCCGAAGCCGAAGCTTCGAAACGATGATTGCATGGTGACAATCAGACCGCGAGTGTCCACGCGAATATTGGGCGGAAGATGCGTGGCGGCGATGATTTTCGAAATCTCCTTTGCCGGCTTTCCCAGATCCTCCCCGGACGGCGCCACGTACACGTCAATAGCGCGTTGTAGTTGGTAGTGGTCCACTTCGGTCGGCGTGAGAATTGGACTGATATCAGCGACCTGGTCGAGGTAGGTGGGGAGCTTCAGGTTCGGCGCGCGTAGCGGCATCATTTTTACGTCTTCGAGGGACTTAACCTGATTTTCGGGGTACTGCACTGTAACAAAATAATTGTTGCCGCTTTTGGGGTCGACCCAGTAACTAGGAGCGATCATGGCGTTTGAGGTGAGCGCCGTGATCACGTTGTCGATCACTTCTTTTGGACTCAATCCCAACTCGCTAGCCCGCGCTCGATTCACATTTATTTTCAGGGCTGGATAGTCCATGTCCTGCGGTACATAAACGTCCGAGACTCCCGGAAGCGCCTTGAATTTTTCCGCCAGCTCTTGCGCGATGTCGTTCGCGGCGTGCAAGTCCATCCCGCTCACCTGCACGTCAATCGGCGCCGGCATTCCTTGATTCAATACCGCGTCCACTAACCCGCCAGATTGGAAGTAGGCGCGAAGATAAGGCAGTTCATCGGCGATTCTCTTTCGGACTCGCGCCATGTAGACGAAACTGCTGACGCGATGATCCTCTTGCAAGCCGACTTCGATAAACGCAGTGTGCATGCCCGAGTTGGGAGTGAACAACGCGGACAAATCGGGCATCAACCCGATATTCGACACTATCGTGTTGAGTTCGCTCGCCGGTACTTCTTGCCTCACGACCGATTCCACCTTCTTCACATCCTCCGCGGTCAGCTCCAATCGTGTGCCGGTCGGCGCTTTGAGATTAATTACGAATTGGCCTGCATCAGTGCGCGGAAAGAAGGAAACGCCGATCAGCGGATAAAGAGCAAAGCTAAGGACGAAAACAGCGAGAAATCCAAAGATCGTTTCCTTAGGATGGTCCAGTGTCTTTTGTACCCAGCGATCATAAGATTCCAGCATCCGCGAGAACTTCATGTTGAACCCTTCGTGAAATTTGGCGCCCCACGATTTGCTGGAGGTTTCCGCGGAGTGAACGATCGTGCGAAGAACTTTCGCGCAATACAGGGGTACTACGCTTACGGCGACGAAATAGGACGCGAATAGGGACAGCACAACGCCCAGCGCCAGCGCAGTAAAGAGGTACTTGCTGACGCCGAAGAGAAGAGTGACGGGGAAAAACACGACGACAGTCACGAGCGTGATGGCCAACACAGCCAGGGCCACTTCGTTCGTGCCTTTCTCCGCCGCCACAACTGGGTCTTCCCCCATTTCGACGTGTCTAAAAATGTTTTCGAGGACAACGACGGAATTATCAATGAGGCGCGAAAATGCGAGCGCGAGCCCGCTGAGCACCATGCTATCGATCGTTTTGTCGGCGGAGTGGAGAAGGAAAAAGGTCGCCATCACGGACAGTGGGATCGACAAGAACACGGCTGCCGTGGCGCGCGGACTTCCCAGAAAGACGAGGATCATGACCGCCGTGAGTATCAGGCCGAGACCTCCTTCGCGCAGCACCGTCGAAATCGCCTGCTTCACAAACAGTGACTGGTCAAACACGATGTGCGTTTGGAGTTGCGCTGGGATGTCGCGAAGAGTTTCAATCGCCTTCTTGATTCCGTTGACGACGGAAATCGTGTTGGTGTTTCCACCTTGCTTCAAAATCGGCACGTAGACGGACTTCTGGCCGTTTACCATCACAATGTTGTATTGCAAAGCTGAGCCATCCACAGCTTTACCAACGTCCGATACGAAAACGGACTTCTGGCCCACGGTTTTCAGCGGTAAATCATTCAACGCTTCCGCGTTGGGCACCTGCGCGTTCGTATAAATATTGTAGTCCATCGGGCCGATTCGAACGTCGCCCGCCGGCAGAATCAAATTCGACTGGTCCGTCGCGCGTACGACATCCATTGGACTCAGTTGATTCGCCTGCAGCTTGAGCGGGTCGACGTAGACCATCAATTGCCGATAACGGCCTCCGTACGGAGGCGGAACGGTCGCGCCAGGCACGCTCGCAATCTGATTGCGTATCTGATACTGGAGATAATCGTGAAGCTGCGTCTCGCTGAAGCCCTTTCCTTCGACGGTTAGCAAACAAACGGGCAAACTCGACGCGTCCACTTTCATGACGACCGGCGGCAAAGTCCCTTCAGGAAGGCGGCGCAGATCGGCCATCGCAAGATTTGATATCTGCGTGACGTCCGCGTTCGCGTCGCTGCCCGGCTGAAAATAAATTTTGATGAGACTAACTCCCGACATGGAGCGTGATTCCATGTGGTCGATACCGCTGCCGAGAGTGAAAAAACGCTCAAACGTATCGGTGATGTCGGCCTCGATTTGTTCGGGCGGCATTCCGTTGTAGAACGTCGCGACCAGAACGACCGGAATATTAATCGGCGGGAACATGTCGACCGGCATTTGCGCCACGCTCGTGACGCCGAGCACGCACACGAAAAGGCAAATCACGATGATGAAGTAGGGGTGGTCGATGGAGAATTTCGGCATAGGCTACTCCTGAGGCGCGGGCGCAGCGCCGGCGTCTCTCGGCGAGATCAACTCGCCGTCTTTGTATTGGTTCTGCTCGCCGAAAATAATTCCCTCGTTTTCGCTCAGCCCCGAAACCACCTCGTAATAGTCGGCAGACTGCAGCCCAAGTTTCACTGCGCGTCTCTCCACGCGATTCGCGTTATTTACAACGAGCACAGTCCCGTCACCGTTTCCCGACGGGCGCACCGCCTGTATGGGGACGGTCAAAACATTGGCCGCCGCGTGGAGGGGGATTCTCACCGACGCGTACATTCCGGGGACAAGTTCGTAGTTCGAGTTCGGCACGCTCACTTCCGTGTGCATCGTTCGAGTCGCTACATCAATTTGTCCGGCCAGCCGCACGATCTGCCCGCGAAAGGTTTTCTTGAGAGCAGAGACATCAACGTCAATCTTCTGGCCGTCGTGAATTTCCGGCACGGCTCGTTCCGGCACAGGAATCACCAGCCGCAAGAGATTGTCTTGTGAGAGATGACAAAGGCCGAGACCGCCATTGCTCGTCGACGTGCCCGCCGGCAGTAAAGCACCGGTGTAAGCGTTAATCTGCGTGACCACGCCATCGAAGGGCGCCGTGATGCGCGCGTATGAATAGAGCGCTTTGTCTTTTTCCAACGCTGCCCTGGATGCGGCCAATGCCTGCTCCGCCGATGCGAGCGAATCTTTGGCGGCCGAGACATTTGCCGAGGCTTGCAGATCCTTTCCCTGCGCTTCGTCAATCTCTTCCTGCGCCACCAGTCCGGGCTGGGTCTTCTGGACGTCGGCGATCCGCGAATAGGTAATGTGCGCGACCGAATACATCGATTCATTGCGGCTCAACTCTTCGCGGAAACGCGCGAGATCATGTTCGCTTCCGCGAACGGCGGCCGTATCCTGATCAATTTGCTGCTCGAGCTCCGGGATTTCCAGAATAGCGAGAACCTGCCCTCGTTTCACGTGAGTGCCCCAGTCGACATCGAGCTTCTGGATGTAACCCGAGACCTTAGCGAAGACATCAATCTCTTGATTTGGGAGAAACTCCGACGCGATTTCTAGATCGCTTGCAATGTCGCGCCGCTCCACTTTGACTACCGCCACGCGCGGAGCGTTCGCGGGATCATCGGGATTCAGTTTGGCGGCGCATGCAGACAGCATCACGGCAATTTGGAGCGCCGCAATTATTCGGAGGCTCTGACGAGTTTGGTTAAGCGCAGGGTGCGTAGCTTTTTTCATAAGCTCACTTTGCTCGCGTTCATGTTTTCACTTTCGTTTCGGCCCAGGACGAAACTCAATGGATTTCACTTCGGCGCGCAGTTGCTCGAGCGAAAAGTGCTTGGATCGGCAAAATTCGGTCAACTTCGCTCGCTTTGCCACTATTTCCTGCGCGATTTGCGGAACTGCGGCGGCAATTGCCAGGGGAATCGTTTGGACACCATGCCTGTCGCCGTGTATCAAGTCCCCCGGATGCACTTCCACATTTCCGACGGTGACTTTGCCTCCGAATTCGAATATGTGTGCGTAGGCGTGGGAGACGGAGACGTTACCAGCGAACATTTGAAAGCCGGATTGGCGTACCGCTTCCAGATCGCGAACCGCGCCGTTGGTCACCACCGCGACGCATCCCAATGCCCGCAGAATATTTGCGTGCACTTCTCCGACGAAGGCTCCAAGCCCAGCCGGCTCATCAACGTCTTCAATCACGACAACTCGTGGCTCCAGGACGGTCAGCAGCTGATTCCACCAATCCGTCCGATCGTAATAACTCCCGCCTTCCATCGGCGGATTCGAACTGCGGATTCGGGCCGTCGTCGCGTAACCGACGATCGGTGCAAACTCGGGGAAAATACAGTGCACACTCGAATCCGTGAAGCCGACGTTTGGAAGACGAACGCCAAACGTTTCGATGGCGCTGGCGACCACACAGGTGCTGAAGCTGCTGTAAGCCTTGAATTCTTCCGGGAGCAATGGCGCGTGATTCACGTCTCCTCCGATGTCCGAGAAACTGCAACAAGGAATTGAACAGGAACGCCTGTTAACGTTTTGATGTTAGGAAATTTCGATCAGTGACAATGCGCGCTTGTTATTAGAGAACGGACGGGGGAGATCGATGTTGCAGTGCGACCGTAACGCAGAGACGTTGAATGGGAGGCGCTTCCGTCTTCTTCTCAAATGCGACGCGGATTGCCGGTCGCGGCGGAACGAGCTTCGCAATCAACCGAAGCGGGCTTCGATCGATTTGCGCGGGAGACGCGGCAACTTTGGCCTTACTGCCAATGGAAAGATAGTGGACAGATGTGTCTTGGGGATAATAAAGGCTGTTCTTCGCGCCGGTCGCCAGACCCGCCACAGACACCAGCAGAATCAGCGCCGTCAACTTCATCAGTAGGCGGCCGGCATCACTCTGCGGGCGCAATCCGTTCGCAGATCCTATTTCGCTCACTCAAACGCACCCGATAAAAACTGCTCTATTCCACTTCAAATCATACGTTTATTGGGATTCCCGAATCAAGGAACAGGATGCCCGCAGTGTCGGCGGGTTTAACATGTGCAGATCGGCACATATCTAGTCGACTTCTTGCGTAACGATGTGAACGTCCACCGACGGAGCTTCGCGCAGAAAGCGATTTACCGCCGAAAGATACAGATACTTTCGAATCCCCTGATCGGCTGAACGGCCGAAAATCACCTGCGTCACGTGTTTTTCCCGCACAAATTGCGCGACGGCGTCCGCGATGTTCCGCCCATGAATCCGCGCGACGGTGCCTCCCAAATCTTCGGCAAATGCTAGATTCGCTTCGAGCGATTTCTGGTCCGCCTCGCGCAGCTTCTCGCCGGAATCGACGTAAACGACGTAAAACTCCGCGTCGAGCCGCCTCGCCATCCTCGCCGCGCGCGCCACGAGATATTGCGCGCCCGGATTCGCGCTGACGCAGACCGCTAGCCTCTCGCGCACGGGCCACGTCTCGTGAATATCCTTCGCCGCCATGTAATTCTCGAGGCTACGGTCGACGTGCTCGGCCACCTGCCGCAGCGCAAGCTCGCGCAGCGCGATTAGATTTCCGCGACGAAAAAAATTCTTCAGCGCCTGGCTGACTTTGTCGGGTGTGTATACATCGCCGCGTTGCATGCGGTTTTGCAGAGCCTCGGGCGTGAGGTCGACCATCACGGTCTCGGTGGCCATCAGCGGGACCCAATCGGGCACCGTCTCGCGCACCACAACTCCTGTAATCGCTCGCACCGTTGGCGCGATGCTCTCCATGTGCTGGATGTTCATCGTCGAAAGAACGTCGATTTTCGCGGCAAGAATTTCCTGCACGTCTTCGTACCGCTTTCGATGTTTGCTGCCCGGAATGTTCGTGTGCGCCAGTTCATCCACGAGGACGACTTGCGGCTTCCGCGCCAGAATCGCGTCCACATCCATTTCTTCGAATATCGTTCCCTTGTATTCGATTTTTCGGCGCGGAATCGCTTCGATCTGCGACGTCAATTCGTTCAAGCCCTTGCGCCCATGCGTCTCAACAACGCCGATCGCGACGTCTTCGCCGCGATTGTGCCGGCGAACGCCCTCACTCAGCATGCTATAGGTCTTGCCGACACCGGGGGCGTAGCCGAGGAACAACTTGAAAATGCCTTTGGTTTTTTCGGGTGGCGCAGCTATTTCGAGCCACTCTTCGGGTCTTTTCGCCATTCTCGTGTCCGCGTGTTCTTTAGGTCGCGCTGCAGGAAAGCTGGGCTAGAATAACGTCGTGTATCGACGCCTTGCGTACCGAACACTCCGCTACGTACTGGCCCTTTGCGTTGTCCTGGCAATTACATACGTCTATCGCAAAATCCTGCCGGTAAATCAAACAACGGTCGCGCTGACCTTCCTTCTCGCAATTCTAACAGTATCCACGGTTTGGGGCCTCCGAGTTTCGGTGTTCATGTCTATTGCCGCGATGCTGTCTTACGATTACTACTTTCTTCCACCTGTAGGCCAGTTCGTCATTGCAGCGCCCGAAAACTGGGTCGCCCTGGTCGCGTTTCTCGGTACATCTCTCGTGGCAAGTCAGTTGGCCACGCGCGTGCGTCGCGAAGCCGATACGGCGCAGCGGCAGCGGCGCGAAATTGAACGCCTGTATTCGTTTAGCCAGCAATTGCTGGTCGAAGGAAACGTGATTCAGCTTTTAAACGCAATTCCGAACTACATCGTGGATATTTTCGAAGTGGGAGCGGCATCGCTCTATCTCATCAATAAGCAGAAATTTTACCGTTCGGGCGGCGGCGAAGCCCACCTCGACGAAGAGGAGATGAAAAACGCGGCGAATCGCGAGGAACCGTTGATCATCGCGAATCGCAATATTTCCTTTGTGCCGGTGCGAATCGGTGTGCAGCCTCTCGGAAGTCTCGGGATTTCGGGCCCAATTTTGACGCGCAAGACGCTCGAAGCGCTCGGCACTCTCGTCGCAATCGCAGCCGAGCGCGCCCGCGCCGTCGAACGGCTGGGCAAAGCGGAAGCTGCGCGCGAAGGCGAGCAGCTTCGTTCTGCGCTGCTCGATTCGATCACTCACGATCTCCGCACGCCACTGACTTCCATCAAAGCTTCCGTGACGTCTCTGCTCTCGCAGTCCCCCGAGCCCAATCGTCGCGAATTGCTTACGATCATTAACGAAGAAGCTGATCGCTTGAATCAGCTCGTCGGCGACGCTGCAGAGATGGCTCGCCTCGACGCCGGTGAGTTCGAGTTGAAGCTCGAGCGCCACGGGATCGATGAAATCATTACGGCCGCGCTTGAGCAATGCCGGCCATTTCTCGTTGGCCGCCCCGTGAGTGTCCGAGTCGATGGCGCGCTTCCGCCGGTCCGTGCTGACATGAGCCGCATCAGAGACGTGCTCGTGCGGCTGATCGAAAATGCGAACGCGTATTCCGCTCCTGGCACGCCGGTAACGATTTCAGCGGAGACAAACGACGGAACGCTAATCACGAGCGTTGCCGATCAGGGACCAGGCATTGAAGATATGGAGGTAGGACTGATCTTTGACAAATTCTATCGCGGCAAAGACCAGCGCTTTCAGGTCCAAGGAACGGGAATGGGCCTTCCGATCGCGAAGGCCATCGTTGAAGCGCACGGCGGCTCGATTGGAGTCACGAGCCAGCTCGGCCATGGATCCGTTTTCTATTTCAGCCTACCCATCGACCACAGCCCGGCTGCCAGCCGATGAAAGCCTCGAAAATTCTCGTGGTGGATGATGAGCCGCAAATTCGGCGCGTGATGCGCGCGACGCTGTCCTCGCAGGGGTACACGATTGTCGAAGCAGCCAGCGGCGCTGCGGCGCTCGAAAAGCTTCGCCGCGAGCGGCCCGACCTTATTCTTCTCGACATGAATTTGCCGGGGTTGGATGGCCTCGACACATGCCGCGAAATCCGCACGAGCTCGAACGTCCCAATTATCATCCTCACGGTCCGTAGCGGAGAGAAAGACAAAGTGCGCTCGCTCGACGCCGGCGCCGACGATTACGTTACGAAACCCTTCAGCATGGAAGAATTACTCGCGCGCATCCGTGCGGCGCTCCGCCGGGTGGGACCTTCGGAAGCGATCAATTCGATCTCGACCAAGGATTTGAGCGTCGATTTCGAATCGCGCACCGTGAAGGTGAGAGGCATCGCAGTTCATTTGACGCCGAAAGAATTTGAACTGCTCCGCCAGCTTGCGGCCGACGAAGGCAAACCTCTGACGCATCGCCGCCTGCTCCAAGCGATTTGGGGCCCAGACTACGGCGACGAGACTGAGTATTTGCGCGTGACGGTGAACCAGCTTCGCAAGAAGATCGAGCCCGATCCGTCGAATCCGAAGTACATTCTGACGGAGCCGTGGGTGGGTTATCGCCTTGTTATCCCTCGCGAAACGCGGGGAAAAACTTCGGGCTCCGAGTCGAAGTAGGTGCACGAATTCCAGCACGAGTTCAATGAGCGACGGGATGCGTCGCGTCGAGATCGAGGTTCAGCTCGAGGACATTGACGCGCGGCTCGCCAAGAAATCCCAGGTCACGCTGCTTCAGATGCTTTGCAACCATGGCCCGGACGTCCTCCTCGCTCATGCCGCGTGCATGAGCCACTCGCGGGACCTGAAACGCCGCCGCAGCGGGCGAAATTTCAGGATCGAGCCCCGATCCGGAAGATGTCACCAAGTCCACAGGTACCGGCGTGCCCGGATTCTCAGCCTGCAATTTCTGCACATCGGAATTCACACGGTCGATCAGAGTCTTGTTCGTCGGCCCGAGATTCGAACCCGAGCTCTGTCCGGCATCGTAGCCGTTACCCGCGTTCGATGGGCGCGAATGAAAGTAAGACGCTCCCACGAATGCCTGGCCGATAATCTTCGATCCGACAATTTTGCCGTCGCGGCGGATCAGCTGCCCGTTTGCGCGGTCGGGAAATATCACTTGAGCGAGGCCCGTCACCGCGAGCGGATAAACTAGGCCGAATATGATCGTCGTCGCCAGCGTCATCCAGATTGAAATCATGAGGTTCTTTTTCATAGTCGTCTCACGCCAGGTGCAGATGCGTCACAATCACGTCGATCAGCTTGATTCCTACGAACGGCGCGATCACGCCGCCTAGCCCATAAATCAAAAGATTCCGCCTCAACAATGACTCCGCCCCGACCGGGCGATAGCGCACGCCATGAAGCGCCAGCGGAATCAACGCGACGATAATCAGCGCATTGAATATCACGGCCGAGAGAATCGCAGACTGCGGCGTCCGAAGATGCATGACGTTCAGCAATTCGAGCTCAGGAAACGCCGCCGCAAACATTGCCGGGATGATCGCAAAATATTTCGCAACATCATTCGCGACCGAAAACGTCGTCAGTGCTCCGCGAGTGATCAAAAGCTGCTTCCCGATTTCGACAATCTCGATGAGCTTCGTCGGGTTCGAATCGAGATCAACCATATTCCCAGCTTCTTTCGCCGCCTGAGTCCCGGTATTCATCGCGACGCCGACGTCAGCCTGAGCCAGCGCGGGTGCGTCGTTCGTGCCGTCGCCGGTCATCGCCACGAGCTTGCCTTTGGCCTGCTCGCTCTTGATTAGAGCCATCTTATCTTCAGGCTTCGCTTCGGCGAGGAAACCATCCACGCCGGCCTGCCGCGCGATTGCCGATGCCGTCAGCGGATTATCGCCCGTGATCATCATCGTGCGAATGCCCATCGCGCGAAGCTGATCGAAGCGCTCGCGCATCCCGCCCTTCACGATGTCTTCGAGTTGAATCGCGCCGAGAACCTTCCGATTCTTGGCGACAAGCAGCGGCGTGCCGCCCGAACTTGAAATCGCTTGCACGGCTTCCTGAATTTCCTGCGGGACACGTTGGCCGTGCGTCGCCGCATACTTCGCGATGGCGTCTGCAGCGCCTTTGCGTACTTCCTGGCCGTCCAGGTCCACGCCGGACATTCGCGTCTGCGCGGTGAACGGAATGAAAGTTGGGTTGTGCGGAGAAAGTTCACGCCCGCGAAGGCCGTACTTCTGCTTCACCAGGACAACGATCGACCGCCCTTCCGGCGTTTCGTCGGCGAGCGACGCCAATTGCGCTGCGTCCGCGAGCTCGTCGTCCTCGACGCCGGGTGCAGCGTAGAGTCGCGTGGCCTGGCGATTGCCGAGCGTAATTGTTCCCGTCTTGTCGAGAAGCAGCACGTCGACGTCGCCCGCGGCCTCAACCGCGCGGCCGGACATCGCCAGGACATTTCGCTGAATCAAGCGATCCATCCCCGCAATGCCGATCGCCGAGAGCAAACCGCCGATCGTCGTGGGGATGAGGCAGACGAGGAGCGCAATCAATACGAATAGGCTTTGCGGCGCGCCAGAATAAATCGCGTAGGGCTGAAGCGTGACGACGGCCAGCAGGAAAATAATCGTCAGTCCCGCGAGCAGAATGTTCAGCGCGATTTCGTTCGGCGTCTTCTGCCGCGAAGCGCCCTCGACAAGCTGAATCATGCGATCGAGAAACGTCTCGCCAGGATTCGAAGTGATGCGAACTTTTATTTCGTCGGAGAGCACGCGCGTCCCGCCCGTCACCGCCGAGCGATCTCCGCCCGACTCACGAATCACCGGCGCCGATTCACCGGTAATCGCCGATTCGTCCACCGATGCGACGCCTTCGATCACTTCGCCGTCGCCGGGAATAAAGTCGCCAGCCGTGACGATGACGATGTCCCCTGCGCGCAGCACGGAGCTTGGAACATCTTCCGTCGTACAGTCCTTCTTCAGCCGGTGCGCCGTGGTTTCCGCTTTTGCTTTCCGGAGTGTCTCCGCTTGCGCTTTGCCGCGGCCCTCCGCCGTCGCTTCTGCAAAGTTCGCGAACAGCACGGTAAACCAGAGCCACAGTGTGATTTGCAGCCCGAACCCAGTGCCGTTCATGTGATGCATCACGTCGTAAGCCCACTCTATCGTGGTGAGAAGGGCGCCAACTTCAACGACAAACATCACCGGATTTTTGTATAGGACGCGCGGGTCGAGCTTCCGGAATGAATCGACGATCGCAACAGTGAGAAGTTTCGGATCTGCCAGCGTCTTTGCTTTCGGAGTTGTCGACGTCGCCATCTCAAAACACCTTTCCGGCTAGCATCTGCAGGTGCTCAAGAATGGGACCGAGGCTCAGCGCCGGGAAAAACGTCAATGCGCCGACGATGATGACGGTGCATACCAGCAGAACCGTGAAGAGTGGCCCCGTCACCGGAAACGTGCCGACAGATTCAGGCGTGATCTTTTTCTTCGCCAGATTCCCTGCGATGGCGAGAATCGGAATCACCATGAAGAACCGGCCAAACAGCATCACGATTGCCGTGCTCGTGTTGTACCAAAGCGTGTTTGCATTTATTCCCGCAAACGCAGAACCGTTGTTACCCGCTGAGGAAGTGTAAGCGTAAAGAATCTGCGATAGCCCGTGCGGCCCGGGATTCGTGATGCTGGAGGTCCCGAATTTCTCCACCGACGCAACAGCGGAAAAAAGTAGAATCACCGTGGACGAGATCAGCACAGCGAGCATCGCCATCTTGATGTCGTACGCTTCGATTTTTTTTCCGAGATACTCCGGCGTTCTCCCGACCATCAGTCCAGCGATGAAAACGGCCAGAATCACGAAGACCACGATTCCGTAGAGACCCGCGCCCACGCCACCAAACACGACTTCGCCGAGCATAATGTTCACGAGCGGAACGAGGCCGCCAAGTGGTGTATACGAATCGTGCATTCCATTGACGGCTCCGCAGCTTGCATCCGTCGTCACCGTCGCAAACAGCGCCGAGCTCGCAATCCCGAAGCGAACTTCCTTGCCTTCCATATTCCCGCCGGGCTGGAGCGCCGTAACGCTCTGATCTGCTCCATGCAGTAACGGGTTACCACGCGCTTCCGCCCAGTACGCAACGCTGACGCCGCCGAGGAACAGCAGCGTCATCGCCATCCACACGGCCCAGCCATGCCGCCGCGAACCCGTCATTCTTCCGAGGGTGTACGTGAGCGCCGATGGAATCGCGAAAATAAGAAGCAGCTGAATGAAGTTGGCGAGCGGTGTCGGGTTTTCGAATGGATGGGCGCTGTTCGAATTGAAAAATCCGCCGCCATTCGTGCCGAACATCTTGATGGCTTCCTGCGATGCCACCGGACCTTGCGCAATCGTCTGCTGGCTCACGGTTTGCGTCGCCGCTTTGCCGTCTGCGCCCGTGACCGTCACCTGTTGTGACTCGACCAGCGACGCCGTATCGTAAGGTTTCAGATTCTGCACCACGCCCTGCGATACAAACGCGAGCGCGATCAAGAGACAAATCGGCAAGAGAATCCAGAAAAGGCAGCGCGTCAAATCCACCCAGAAGTTGCCAATCGTGTCGCGCTCCCGCCTCGCGATGCCGCGAATCAGCGCTATAGCCAGCACGACGCCCACCGCTGCGGAAATAAAATTGTGGTAGGCGAGCCCGGCCATTTGCGTCAAATAGCTCATCGTGGTTTCGGGCGTGTAGGCCTGCCAGTTTGTATTCGTTGTGAACGACGCCGCCGTATTGAAAGCGAGATCTGGCGCCACATTCGCGAGCCGCTGGGGATTGAATGGCAGCCAGTGCTGCACGCGCTCGATTAAATAGAGCAGCGCCATCGTCACAAAACTGAAGAGCAGCATCGCGCCTGCGTATTCCGTCCATCGCATCTCGGCGTTTTCGTCCACGCCTGTAATGCGATAGAGCAGTCGCTCGACCGGCCGAAACACGGGGTCCAGAAATGTTTTCTCCCTCTCGAAGACGCGCGCGATGAAAATGCCCAGCGGCTTCGTGATAACGAGAATCGCGAGAAGAAATATGCCGATTTGAAACCAACCGTTTGGGGTCATGGTTAGAACTTTTCTGCCTTCAAGAGCGCGTACAGCAAGAAGCCGAACAACAATCCACATATCACCAGCAGCGCAACGGTCTCAAAACTCATCGGCGCTCCCCTACTTCAGCTTCTCGCACGCCCGAACGTACGCGAGCGCGCCAACAAAGAACGCAATCGTGACCACGACAAACACAACATCCATCATTGCTCCGCCTCCCGCATCGCAACATCATTGCTCGTGCGCGCCAGAAATAAACGCACGGCGCTAGAACTTCACGAGAATCGACATATCAATGAACGACTCATCTCTCCGCAGATCCGGAAACCAGACGCTGCCAATCCCGCCACCGCAGGCCGTTTCCGCCGGTCCTAGGCTCTCTTGGCCGGATGAGGCACCATTCGCGCAAGAGTAGAACTGGGGAGATCCGTTGTTACCGCCGGGAGGTGTAATGCCCCCGTGTCCAGTCCAGTAAGGCACACTCGCGTGGCGATAATCGTATTCCCAGCGAAAAGTGATGTATTGCTTGGGCATATAGTCAAACGTCACTGAAGAATCCCACGCCTTGTACTGATCGCCAGGATTCTCCGTGAAATACGGCGAATTCGTTGATGCCGTAATGGCGCTTTCCCCATTGATTGGCGGCAACAAAACCAGATAGCGTCCGGGGTTGTTAATTTGTCCGCCGCCGAGCGTCAAGCCGAACAAATCCTTGTGGAACCAAAATCGGTCGTAAAGCATGTAGCCGACAAAGCTCTGTTTGGGCCCACCCTTGCGGTCGCCCAGGCAACTCACACCACCACCAAACTCGCAACCCAGATCGCCGGTGAATGAGAACGCCATCTTATCGAGCGTGCTGTCGGGTCGGTCAAAATACTTGATCTCGATGCTGTCGTCCGTATGAATGCGCTTGCGGCCGGGTATGAACAGGTCGTCCTGACCCAAGCCGTAATTATTGGAAATGACGTTGATCCAACTTTTCGGAGTCCATTTGATCTGGCCTCCCAGGCCCGGCCTGTGATTGGCGGAGGCGTATGACTGCCAGCCATTGATAAACCAAGGCTCAATTTTCAAATGAGCCGTCGGGAAAACTTGTACCCGCACACCTTCGAAAAACCACGGCGTGTTCGACGATACGTACGACGGTTGGTAGGCCCAATTGTCGAAGTTGTAGTAACTGAACAAGCCGATGTAGGACAGGAAGATGCCTGCATCCACATTCACCCCGTGCAGCGCGTCGAAGTGATATCCGCCATATGCTTCCGATATGTAGCGGTAAGCGGTGGGGAGATCCCACTGGCCGTGTCCTGGGCTGGGGTCATTTCGTGGAGTCGTCGCGGAATACATGCCGAATTGCGTCATCAGCCTGGCGCGCACGTTGTCGTAGTGAAAGTCGCCTCCCACGCCGAGTTGCGTTAGTTGGACCTCTTGCGACCGGAAAAGTTCGCTTGATCCCCCTATCGAGTGGTCCGTGGGACGATTGAAATCAAAGACGTAGACCGTGTCAGCTCGGATTTCAGGCGTGAAGAATTTCGTGTCGAGCGGCTCATCCTTAGTCCGCGGATTGCCGTTCAGCCATGTCCAGTCCGCGTCCGAAAATGGCTCGACCTTTGCTAGCTTCTTTTCGGCGGTGGCCACCTGGCTGGTTTGCGGAATGTGCTCGTAGGCAGGCGCGCTCGATGCCGGAGCACTTGTAACCGATGCACTCGTGGCTGGCGGTTGACTCGACGGTATAGCGCTCGCAGCCGCAATGTTACCCAGCTGCTGCCTGAGCTGCGCCTCAAGCTCTGCGATTCGTGCGCGCATTTTTTCGAGTTCGTCGAGAATTGCGGCGGTGGAATTGTTCGCGGCGGACGTATTCGTCTTGTCATGCGTCGCATCGGTAGTTGCGTCGTGCGCCGCAGTACCCTGCGAAGCGGCAAATCCTTCAGCGGACGGCGGCGCCGATTGCGCAAATGCTCCCTGCGCCATCGCGGCAAATAACAGTCCCAATACCAGAACCGCTGCGAACGGCGCGGACGTCACAATTAAATTTCGACGTATTTTCGTCATGGGATCTGAACCTTCCTCAGTGGCGATTTTCGTTGCTCGTTTGGCCAATCTGCCATCCCCCAGGTTTTTCTTCCGTACGCGACACGCACGGATGCGCTTCGTAACTCGTCTCGCTCAAGGCATATCGGATGGAGTCTGTAGTCCGCCTGGAGGATTGCCCAGGTCTGTTCCCGCCAGCGCTCAATGCCGCCGTTTGTGGTCAGTCTCTCGCCAGAGCTGAATCAAAACGATCAGCATGAACGCCACTCCCAAAAAGGCGATTCCACAAAAAATTTTTGCCGCCACGAGCCAACTCTTTTCGCGCCAGTGCTGTTGAATTCCTAATCGAATTCCGCGTTAGGCGCAGCAATGAAGTCTGGCCGACGGAAGATAAGGAAGGAATAAGGACGATATAAGGATTTTGTAAGTTTTGAGGCGTGAAACGGAATCACTCATGGTCACACACGTGGCAGGCAAGACTTGATGAGGAAAGACTGTTTTGAAACTGACGCGCAGCTTCGGGGCTAAGTTATTAAGTTATGAGCAGGTCTCGATCCGGCGCAGTTTTCGCAGGTATCCATAGCTCGACGGGATCGGAGCGATACGGAAACCAGAAATCCGCCGGCATGATGCCGATGACGGTGTAGGCATGCTTGTTCAGAGTGATCGTTTTGCCGATCAGCGCGGGATCAGAGTCAAATCTCCTGCGCCAGAGCCGCTCGCTCAAGAGCACGATGCGATGCCGCGGAGACTCGTCCCCTGCTTGCAGCGCGCGCCCAAGTATCGGCTTCGGGCAAACGTGAGAGAAGGTGTTGAGCGCGACAGTCGCGCCGACGATGAGATCTGGTTCCCCGCGGCCGGTAAGTGTGAATGGAGTTTCGCGCGCCATGATGAGTGGATTGCCGCTGCGCGGTCCATTGCTGACGACCTGAATTCCAGCGGCCTCGTCAACTAAACTAAGGTGAGTCTTGCGGAGTTGGGTCTTCAGATAATCTGAAGCGATATCGGTGCCATTCGACTGCGGTGCTAGGAACAACACTCCCGCCTGTCGCACGACCGAGCTGTTAACCATCAATCCGAGGATGACAGTGAATACCGCTGTCCACGAAATGCCAATCCGCTTATGAGGCATATCCGCTTTCCCTGCCAGCACCCGTCGTCCACTTTGCATGAAACGCCCCCGGCCGCCCTCTGACACGTTCAAGACTATCGAGAGCAGCTTACCAACCACACTCGCCATTCGCGTAACTGTCTGATGCATAGCGAGTTATCGCTCTCGACCGCTACCTTGCCGGACTAAATCTGTCCGCTGACGCGAAGCCTGTGTCCAGTTCCGGACATCAGCAATCAGATTCATTCACTCGCTGTAGCTTAATTTGATTTACGAGAAAAGGCAGGGAAATGTTTCACGAACGGCAGGGACAAATTGGCCGGGGGCTTCGCTGAGCGATCGAACACCCCCGACCGTCTCTCACCCATCTCCGCAGGGTCTGGGTAAGAAATCTATTAGGCAGCAGTTTCGCTGTTGCGCAGAAACTCATATCGCTCAATCGCAGCGGCGACGCCTACATCGCCGGGGTTGGCTGTATCGGTTCGCAAAATGCGCCCGAGACATCGCACCTTTACGGGACCCGCTTGCGTTAGTTCATGTGGCAGCGTCATTACAATTTCGACCGGAGAGCCGCTCTTCAGGCCTTTGGGCAGAAAGAAATACAAGCCACGCGAACTCACTTCGCGCGATTCCGTTGCGACTTCGCCTACGACTGAATTATCCATCCAGCGAACGGTCAGCGGCAGCTTCATCATGAATCGCCGACTCGAGCGCCTTTCTTTGTGGGCCACGGACAGATGCCTCCCTATGCACACATTGAGATTACAGGGAGGGATGTGCAGCCTCAATAGCGCACACGGGGCAAAACGGAGGGCTTTTTTGAGTACAAAAGTACTAGAGAGCACCACAAAACAAAGGATTTACACATTGTGGTCCAGAAGCCTGCTCGAAATCGAGCACCTAGGATATCACTCGCTCCGATATGCTCGAAGCACATCGGGAAGTGTGATGAGACCGCCCAGCTTCTGAGAATCAGCTCTGCTAATGACTGGTAACACCGGCCAATCCCCAAATGATCGAAGCGCCTCTTCCAGAGTCTCGTCCGGATAGAGGTATGGCGAGGTTTCAAGCGCGTCGGGCGTCATCGGTGCTCCCTCTCCCGTGGAGTTCTCATCCTCGATGGCTTCCACCATTCGCCGACAGACGCGCCATCCTGCTCGATCCTGCGAAAGAAAATATCCGTCGGGCGCCGCACCGGCCCGCTTCAGCGCCTGGGCAAAGATTTCATCCCTCTGCTCCGCGTTTCCGGCGACGCGCTGCATGGCGTTTTCAACGCGAAGCACAGCTTGCTCTCGCTGCTCTTCGATCGACGGCAGATCGATGCCATCCTGCTGTGAGAGCATGTCAAAGAGCGAAGAGCGTTGAAATTGCCTTGAGATGAGATACGCGATCGTATTCGAAATCATTACGGGCACGATGGCCGAATAGCTGCCGGAAACCTCGATAACCATGAACACGGATGTAATCGGAATTCGCAAAAATCCGGCAAACAACGTGCCCATTCCCACCAGCGCAAATGCCCCCACCGATCCCGTGATTTGGTGGAATACCAAATGTTCCGCGCCGCCGACGGCTCCTCCCAACATCGCGCCGATAAACAATGTCGGCGCAAACAATCCGCCCGGCGTCCCGCTCACAAACGACAGGCCGGTCGCGACAATTTTGCAAATCGCGAGCGCGATCAGGACGTTCCATGTGAATTGATCGTGCAGCGCCCAATCAATGATCGGGTAGCCCGCGCCGAGCACCTGTGGCGCGCGCATGCCGATCACGCCAATCGCAAACCCCGCAATCGCCGGCTGGAAATATTGCGTCCAAGGCGGGAGGCGTTGCAATCGCGGACGCGTGGCCGCAATGAATTGAAGGAAAAGAACTGACGCTCCGCCACCCACCACACCCAGCACGGCGTACGCTAGTAGTTCCGCCGGATGCTCAAATCGAAACGGCGGAACGCGAAACAGCGCATCCGTGCCAAGAAACTGCCGCATCACGACGACGCTCGAAACCGCGGCGAGAATGATCGCGCCCAGAACCCCGCCGCTCCAATTTCCGATCACCTCCTCGATGACGAATAGCACCGCGGAAATCGGCGCGTTAAACGCCGCTGCCAACCCCGCAGCTGCGCCTACCGGCGCTATCAAGCGAATCTTCTCCTGAGATAGTTTCAATTCCCGGCCGAGCTTGGACGCAATGCCGGCTCCGATTTGAAGTGACGGATCCTCCGGCCCAAGCGAATGCCCGCCGCCAATCGCGAGCGCGCACATGATGAATTTTCCAATGACCGCGCTGAACGGCACGTAGCCGTCAAAGATGTAAACGGCAGCCTTCGTCTGGTTGACGCCGCTGCCACGCGCGCGCGGAAACACGCGAATCGCGAGCACTGCAACCACGAGCCCCGTTATCGTCGGGACTAGTAAGAGACGAAGCTTTGCGGGATGCAATTCGGGGCCGAGCAACATCAGCTGAGTCCACTCGATCGCAATTCTAAAGAGGACCACACCGAGACCCGAGAAAATTCCGATGATGACCGCAAGTAGAAGAAACAGCTGCCCTTCGCCGAACTGAGGTATGCGCTCTTCCCATCGCTCCCAGACCCGGCGGAAATATCCTGGCGATCTTTGCGGAGCTGCGGCTTTCGTCGCCTCCGGCGCGTCCGGCATGGGGATGTCGCTCATGCTCCGGGCGCCTCGGAAGCAATCTCTCTGCGTAAATCGCGGATCAGCGTAAGAGCGAGATCAACGCCTTCGGGCTTGCCGCACTCGCGGTCGCACTCGGTTTCAATGTCAAACGCGACTTGCATCTCGGCCGGTATTTGTTCGGGATGCAAACGAAGTCCATTTTCTCTCCAAATTCCGCGACGTGCGGCTTTCGCTCGTTCCAATAGGGCTGCGAGCGGCGAAGATTCGGCTTTCGCGTCTGGAGCCATGCACTTTTCGGCGCGCGACATTGCATCAGCAAGAGCCTTGGCCGCGCGATGCGCTCGTTCGGCTTCGGATAAATCCGGAGCGAACGGGTCCGCCACGATCACGGCTCGAGACGTCTCGAGCATCTGCGTGATTTCACCATTGTCGGGATTTTCTGCGTGCGCTCGTTCGAGGTAATCCGCCGCCTGCTTGAAATTGTTCAAGCGATACGCCGCCGTGCCCGCTCCGGTGAGCGCGATCGTATTTCTGGCTGAAACTTTCAAAGAAAGCTGAAATTCATTGAGCGCCCGGTTCGTGTCGCCCGCGCGAAGAAATAAGTCGCCGACAGTCGCATGCAGCGCGGAAGCATCTTCGGGAATGCCCGCAGCCAGAGCAATGAGTTCCGCCTCGGCTTGATTGTATTCGCCGCGGCTAACGAGAAATTGGCAAAGCTCGAGCCTCGCCGCGCGGCGGGATTCAACCGGGTTCGAATCCCACGCTCCATAAATCGCCCCGTGAAAATAGTGAATGGCAGCGGTCACCGCGCCATCCCGCGTGGCAAGGTGCGCCAGTTCCAGGTTCACTTCTCCATCTCCCGGAAACTGCGTCAGCAAATTAAGAAGGTACGCTCTCGATTGATCGGGCTGGCCATACGCGGTAAGCGCCTGCGCAAGATGGAGTTGGTACGACGTGTTCTGCGGCTCGAAGATCAGCGCATTGCGATAGTCGTCGCGGGCATCGCGAGCATGTCCCGCCGCCAGGCTGGAGTTTCCACGTTCAAACCAGTTTTCCGCAATCGCCTGCTGTTTTAAATGAAACGCGCGAGAGAGAAAACCCGTCACCGTGAAGAGCGCGATTAAAAGCGCGGTGCAAAAAAGAAGCACGGCTTGGCGCGAAAATCCGGCGCACGAGCCGTGAAATCGCCTGTTCCCCGAATACCCCGTTAAGGCTGGCGGCATGTCTTAGCGCTTCAACTATATCGTAACACGACGTATTCGCCAGGAAACGCTCAAATCCAAGGCCAGCGCGGTAGGCGCACATCTCACGCGCGAACAATGTTGAATGTCGGAAAGGAATTACTGCCGGAACGCGAAGACCTTACGCCTGATCGATGAGCCGGTGATGAATCGCGTAGAGAGCCAGTTCGAGACGATCGGAAACGCCAAGCTTGTCAAAAATGTTATGCAGGTGATTTTTCACCGTCTGCTCGCTGATAAACAGTTTTTCGCCGATTTCGCGGTTGCGGAAGCCCTGCGCGACCAACTGCACGATTTCCTTCTCGCGGTCGCTCAGCAGCGGCTTCTCGCGGCGCTGGCCCGCTTCAGACGATTTCTTGAAAGCGTCAATCACTTCGGAAGTCATCCGGTTGTCGAGCCAGATTTCTCCCTCATTCACTTTCCGGATGCTCTTCAGCAATAGATCGCTAGCCGATTGTTTCAGAACCACCCCGCGAGCTCCGAGCCGCATCGCACGCACCACGTCGCGATCATCCTCAGCAGCCGTAAGTACTATCACGCGCGTTGATGCCGAGTCGAAATTGATCTCTTCGAGCACGCCCAGGCCGTCTTTCTCCGGCATCCGCAGATCGAGCAGTAGAATATCCGGCTTCAACTTCGCCAGCATCTTCACGCACTCGTTCCCGTTCGAGGCTTCCCCGATGATGGTGACATCATCAGCTCCCTCGAGCAGTTTGCGGAGGCCATCTCTAAAGATGGCGTGGTCGTCCGCGACCAGTATTCGAACAGGCGGTTTCCCTTTAGTCATCTCAACTCAGTGGAATTTCAATGGTTAGGCGCGCACCATGCCCCGGATTTGATTCTACCGTGAGATTCCCCCCGACACCACGGGTGCGTTCCTTAATTGAAATAGGGCCCAAGCGAAGCCGGTCCAGGTCCTCACTCGAGAATTGACCGGAAAAACTGAAGCCAAGTCCGTTGTCGTCAATGGTGAGAGAGACCTTCGATTCATCCTGGCCTAGTTTTACCACGACGTGGCTGGCGTGGGCATGCTTTTTTATGTTGTTTAGTGACTCACGATATATCTGAAAGATCTCGCGGCAGATACGGTCCGGCACGCGCAAATCACGATCTTCAATAAACAGATCGACCACTAGATTTGATTCATTCTGGAACCGCTCCGCGAAGCCCGCCATCAGCTCTCGCAGGTCGGCACTCTCGATGCGCAGTGGCCGCATCTCGGTCACCATGCGCCGCAATTCGTCCGATTCCTGGCGGACCGTCTTCTGCAGGTTGCCGAGCTCTCCGGAAATCGGCGAGCTTCCCGTGGGTAAGTTCCGCCGCATCACTTCCAATTGAATCTGCAAGCTCAAGAGCGTCTGCAATATGCCGTCATGCAGATCGCGTGAAATTCGGCTTCGCTCGCCTTCGACGGCTCGCGCTCGCGCGTGTCGCATCTGATAAACGTTTTCTAGCGGCGGCCCAAGATACCGCGCAACCCGCTCGAACCATCGCAGGACGGCAGGCGAACATTTCTTGCGCGGATTGAAAAGCATCAGGCGCCCAACGGGCCGGCCGCTCGCGTCTTCGAGCGTCGCCGCCAGCAGCGCGCGGACGCCAAGATCCTTTTTCATCGATTCCGGTGGACGTGGCGGATTCGCGAAATACTTTCCCGTGCGGCGATCCCAACCAAACCCCTCGCCTCGACCATCCAGAGATTTCCAGCACAGCGTGACCTCGAGACAATCGAGCAGATACGCATCCGAACGAACCATCGGCAGCGTCTCCGGTCCATTCAACGTCTGGTCGGTTGGACGCACGCGCCACACGAAAATTCGCTCCAGCTCATCTTCGAGAATCGCGAGGCAAGCCTGTTCGCCGTCAAATGCCAACGCCACTTCCCCGAGCGCTTGTCGCACCGATTCCGATAGACCGCGGCCGAATTGAAGGTGGCTGGCGACTTTCTCGAGCACGTTACGCCGCTCTTCTTCTTCCTTCTCTCTCGATCCCACCCAGGCCGCGCCGATGCATCCCGCGGCAAGCGCGGCGCCCAGTAGAATTAGATCCGTCACCGAGCCGCCGTTCTGTTGCGTACCGATCGCGAGCCGCAAAGTTGCCGCCAGCACAGTTATTCCGACAAACGTATTTGCTCTTCGCGGCGTCGCATACGTGGCAACCGCAAACGCCGCGAAGCACGAAACGAAAAGAATCGCCACGAACGTCGACGACAACACCAGGAACGCTGCCAACGTTGCAACATCCACCCATACAGCCAGCCGAAGTCCCGTTTGCGGCCGGAACACTTCTGCCGCTGCGAATAAAAGTGCAACCAGAAAATAGCCGAAAAGGAGCCACTGGTCGGCCTGGATGGCGTGCCGCCACTGCGCCATGCTCGTGAGCGCAATAAATACGCACACGAGCCGCGCGATCGCGACTTGCCTACCCAGATGAGTTTTTTCAGCCTGATTTGCGGGCATGCGCCTAGTTCAAATCCCCCATATTCGAGGCTAGCATGGGCGCGGCGAAGCACGCCGCGGTGTTGCCTGTCGTGTAATGCCGTTTCGGCGATCGCTCTCGCACACCATTCGACTCAAAAAGTTTGACAGCCACGAGATAATCTTCGGGACGCCCTGCGGCACTCTCAGAGCCCAGCGAGGAACATTTGACGGAACGCTATACGCGTGGTGAAGCACGGCGAATCGTCGGTGTTGACGATCGCAGTCTTCGCTATTGGGAGCGCCTGCGGCTGGTTCGCCCGCGCATCCGCTGGGGCGAGCGCTTCTACGATTTTGGCGACCTCGCAGCGCTTCGCATGATCAAGCGACTAACCGATTCGCACGTATCGGCAAATCGGCTCCGCCGTGCGGTCTGCGCGATGGCCCGTCAACTCGGACAACCGTTGCTGCGCGTCGAGAATCTTCAGCTCGTCGAGTGCGGCGGGAATGTCGCCGTCGTACCGCCCGGCACAAACGCACCTCCCTTCGATCCCATCGCACAGCAGTGGGTGCTGCCCCTGCAGCGCCACGACGCGCCAAAGCTCCATCAATTGGAATCGCGATCGGCTGAAGAATGGTTCGAGATCGCTGCGGGCACCGAGGCCCGGCCCGATACGGTTCACGAAGCAATTTTCGCTTACCAGCGCGTGATCGAACTCGCGCCCGATTGGATCGAGGCTCACATCAACCTCGGCGTCGCTCAATATCACACGCGGCGTCTCGAAGACGCGCAGCGATCATTTCTCGCGGCCCTCTCTCTCGACCCCACGAATGCGATCTGCCGCTACAACCTCGGTTGCGTTCTTGAGGAAACAGGCAAGATTGACGAAGCGATCGACAATTTGAAGCGCGCCATTGCCGCAATGCCCGCGCACGCTGACGCTCATTTCAATCTCGCCCTCGCCTACGAGAAAAAAGGCGATGCTCTGCACGCGCGCGAGCATTGGACTCTGTATTTGAAATACGATCCGCAGGGAACGTGGGCCGAAAAGGCTCGCTCTCGAATTCAGCAACTCGGACGCGGGAAAAAGCCGCCTCCGCCCCCCATTCCCTTTCGAAAGAAATAGCGGTTATGGCACGATTTTCCCGTGCAGCACCGTAACCTTTCCGCGCCCCGGAAGTTATCCTTATTGAAAGACTGATCCGCGGAGATCGCATTGAAAGCTCGCACAAACGAGCCTGACGAGCAGCATCTTGTCGAGGCGGCCCAAAAGGACCCAAGCCGTTTTGCGGAGCTTTATGAGAACAATTTCGAACGGGTTTACGCATTCGTTGCTTCTCGCATTTACGACCGCGATGTGGCGCAGGACATAACGGCTGAAGTTTTTCATCATGCGTTGGCAAATCTCGGGAAATTCGAGTGGCGAGGCGTTCCTTTTTCGGCATGGCTCTTTCGAATCGCTGCGAACGCAATAATGGATCGCCGGAAACGCGTAGCACGGGAGCAGGGAAAACCGGCGCTCGAAGCAGAAGCTGCAGACGCTGGCGATCAGGAAGTCGTCGAGCGTCGCGCAGCCTTATTCGGTCTTGTCTCGCAACTTCCGGAAGATCAACGCCGCGTCCTCGAAATGCGCTTCGCCGAAGAACGCAGCATTCGCGAAATTGCGCGAGAACTCGGCCGCAGCGAAGGCGCCATAAAGCAATTGCAGTTCCGTGCCGTGCAAACTTTGCGGGCGCGCGTGAGTGAATCCAATGACTGAGCGCAAGCAGATTTCACAATTCGACGTGGTTGTGGACGCGCTCCTGGCGCGCCGCGACGGCGCACCCCCATCCGTCGCGACTGAGATCGTGCCTCTTGTGAATATCGCAATCGACTTGCGCGGTCTTCCGCGACAATCGTTCAAATCGAATTTAAGAGCAGAGCTTGAAAGGAGCATTTCTATGTCAGCCAGTGCAAAACCCGCTGTCCAGCCCAAGTACACCGCCACGCCCCGTCTTTCCATCAGAGACGCTGCCGAAGCCATCGAATTCTATAAGAAGGCGTTTGGCGCGACTGAACTGCTGCGTCTGACGACCCCGGACGGCAAAATCGGCCACGCCACACTCCATATTGGCGAGGCCGAAATTCAACTCGCCGATTCCTTGCCGGAATGGGGCGATCCAACCCCGGAAACCCTCGGTGGCACGCCTGTTCGAATCGTGCTCGACGTCCCTGACGTCGATGCCTTTGCGCAGCGCGCCGTGGACGCTGGGGCTAAGATTCTGATACCTGTCGCGGATCAGTTCTATGGTTCGCGGTCCGGGCGGCTGCAGGACCCGTTCGGCCACGTTTGGATCGTTTCGTCGCACGTGAAGGATGTCCCGTTCGAAGAAGCGCAAAGAATCTTTTCTGACATGATGAAGCAGTCGGCAATCCAACCCGCGGCCGAGGCGGCAAAGGTCGGGCCAATTCGCAAAGGCTTCCGCAGCATCACGCCGTACCTTGTCCTCGAGAACGCAAGCGCTTTCATGAATTTCTTGAGCGCCGCGTTCGGCGGTGAGGAAAAATTTCGGATGCCGGGGCCTGGCGGCAAGATCATGCACGCAGAAGCAAGCGTCGCCGGCTCGATGATTGAATTTGCCGATGCGAATGCGGAATTTCCGCCGATGCCGACCGCGCTGCACTTCTATGTGCCCAAAGTGGATGAGGCCTACACTCGTGCGCTCGATGCCGGCGCCAAGTCGATTCAGGCTCCAGCCGACCAGGGTTACGGCGAGCGTTCTGCAAGCGTGGTGGACCCGTGCGGAAATAACTGGTATCTCGCATCGAGCCTCGGTCCAACGCCAGTTCCGTCGAGCATCCCGAATCTAATGATTTATCTGCAACCGAGCGATGCGGGCACCTTGATTGAATTTATGGTGAAGGCAATCGGAGCTGAAGTTGTCGATCGTTTCGACGATCCCAACGGTCGTGTGGCGCACGCGAAACTCCGCCTCGGCGATTCTATGATCGAAATGAGCGATGCTCACGGCGCGTACCATCCGATGCCGACCACGATTCACTACTACCTTGCGGACACGGACGCTGCGTACAAGCGCGCCATCGACGCTGGAGCGAAATCGCTTCGCGAACCGAAGGATGAACCCTATGGCGATCGCAACGCTGGCGTAATCGATCCCGCGGGCAATCGCTGGTTCTTTGCCACGCATATTAAGGACGTGCAGTTCTAGCTACAGCACGTGCTCTAAAACTTCTCGCATTTGTCGAGTTCGAACGACACATTCGTTAGCTGCGCCTGCCTTTTGCATACTTTTCTATTAGGGATTGAAGTGTGATTCGCCCCATCTTGTTTTATCCTCTTTAGCTCTATTGATTGGGAGGATGCCGATGTATCGAGTTTGGTGTGGGGCGCTTGCATTACTCGCATGTGTCTGCGGCGTGGCGCTGCCGCGAGCCGCACGAGCGCAGCAAATTCCGCCAAGCGCGTATCAGGAAATGCGCTGGCGCTTGATCGGGCCATTCCGCGGAGGACGCACGCGCGCCGCCACCGGCGTGCCAGGCCAACCCAACGTGTTCTACATCGGCCAAGTAAACGGCGGCGTTTGGAAATCGGACGACTACGGCCGCACTTGGACGCCAATCTTCGATTCGCAGCCAACGCAATCCATCGGAGCCATCGCTGTTGCCCCATCAGACCCCAACGTCATTTATGTTTCGAGCGGCGAGGGCCTGCAGCGGCCCGATCTCTCTGTCGGCGACGGAATTTACAAATCAACTGACGCGGGAACATCTTGGACGCATCTCGGCCTGCGCGCCGGTCAGCAAATCCCCGCACTTGCCATTGACCCGCGCGATCCAAATCGCGTGTTCGCGGCCGTTCTCGGCCATCCTTACGGCCCTAACGAGGAGCGAGGAATTTTTCGCTCCACCGACGGCGGCGCCAATTGGGAAAAAGTCCTCTACAAAAACGCCGACACAGGCGGCTCCGACATCGAGATGGATCCGAAGAATCCAGACGTCCTCTACGCAGCGCTATGGGAGGCGCGTCAGGGCCCATGGGAATATGGCAATGGCTACGGCGGTACTGAAGGCGGCCTATTCAAATCCACCGACGGCGGTACAACCTGGCGGCAACTTACAAACGGTCTGCCTAAAGATCTCGTGCAAATTTATGCCGCGATTGCGCCAAGCGAACCGGACCGCATTTACGCGATCGCCGGAACTACCAAGCCAAGCGGGTACGAATCAGGCGCAGGCCTCGGCGTCTATCGCTCCGATGATGCCGGCGAACACTGGACACAAATCACCACCGATCCGCGCCCGGCCATGCGCATCGGCGGCGGAGACCTGCCGATACCGAGAGTCGATCCGAAGAATCCTGACGTCGTCTACAGCGCGAGCATCGTGACGCATCGCTCGACCGACGGCGGAAAAACTTGGACTCCTCTTCGCGGCGCGCCCGGCGGCGACGATTACCAAAACCTTTGGATCAACCCGGAAAATCCCGACGTGATTCTCCTGGTGAGCGACCAGGGAGCGATTGTCTCTGTCAATCGCGGGCAAACCTGGAGCTCCTGGTACAACCAGCCCACCGCGCAGATTTATCACGTCAGCGTCACCAATGAATTTCCGTATCGCGTCTGCGGCGGGCAGCAGGAAAGCGGCTCGGTGTGCATCGCGTCGCGCGGTAGCGACGGCGAAATCACCTTTCGCGATTGGCATCCCGTCGGCACGATCGAATACGGCTACGTGGCGCCGGATCCCCTCGATCCCGGAATTATTTTCGGCGCCGGCACCGATGAAGTTTCGAAATTCTACGTGAATACCGGACAAGTGCAAAACGTGACGCCGATTCCGATACGCGGCGACTACCGCGTGGATCGCACGCAACCGCTAATGTTTTCACCGGTCGATCCGCACATCCTCTATTACACTGCGAACTTCGTCTTCAAGACGGCGGACGGCGGCGAAAACTGGCAAATCATCAGCCCGGATCTCGCGCGCCCTCACCCTGGAATTCCGGCGAGCCTTGAAAATTTGGCAACGAAGGATCCGAAGGCGGACAAGCAGCGCGGCGTCGTTTATGCTCTCGCGCCGTCGTTCAAGAGCGTGGACACGCTCTGGGCCGGTACCGACGATGGGATGATTTGGCTGACGCACGACGGCGGCAAGAATTGGAAGGACGTAACGCCACCCGAGCTAACCGCCTGGAGCAAAGTGACCCAGATTTCCGCGACTCACTTCGACGAAGAGACGGCCTATGCCTCCGTCAGTCGCTTTCGCATTGACGTCCTACATCCCTACATTTATCGCACGCACGACTCCGGCAAGACATGGAAGCTCATCAACACGGGCCTTCCAGACAATTCCCCCGTGGACACGATCCGCGAAGATCCCGCGAGAAAAGGTCTGCTCTTCGCCGGGACGGAAACAAGCGTCTGGGTGTCATTCGATGACGGCGATCACTGGCAATCGCTGCAACTGAATTTGCCGCACACGTCCATGCGCGATCTCCTGATTCACGATAATGATCTAATCGTCGCAACTCACGGCCGCTCGTTCTGGATTCTCGATGACATTTCTCCGCTCCGGCAGATGGACGCCGCAGTATTGAAATCAGACTCCCACCTCTTCAAGTCCGCGACGGCTTACCGCATGCGCCGCGACACAAACACGGACACGCCGCTTCCGCCCGACGAGCCCGCAGGACAGAATCCGCCCGATGGTGCCGTGATTGATTACTACCTCGCGCAGCAAGCGGGCGGAGACGTCGTGATTGAAATCCTCGATGCGAAGGGCCGCACTGTTCGGCGCTACTCCAGTGCCGATGAGCCCGCAGTGACGCAGGAAGATCTCGAAAAGCAGCTCATTCCGCTCTATTGGATTCGGCCGCAACGCAATTTGCAGACGGCCGCAGGAATGCACCGCTGGTTCTGGGATCTTCGTTATCCGCCGCCCAATTCGACGCACCATGGATATCCAATCTCTGCAGTTCCCGGGGACACACCGCGCGTTCCGCTCGGCCCGAGCGTGCTGCCGGGAGAATACACCGTGAGATTGAGCGCGAACGGCGCGACCTTGACTCAACCGCTCACAGTGAAAATGGATCCTCGCGTGCATGCGACGACGAATAAACTCGCGCGTCAACTCGAATCACAATTGCAACTGTCGGAGATTCTATCGAGCAACTCCGTTGCGCTTCTTCAATCACGTTCGCTCAGCAAAGATCTCGATGAGCGCTCGGAACTCGCCACTGGCTCTATCAAAGACGCGATCGCCGATTTGCGGAAGAAAGTCACCGCAGTGATCGGACAGACGGAGGGACAAACCACAAACGACCCGAAGGCACTAACGCTCTCACGCGTGAGTGGCGGCGTCGCCGGCCTCTACGATCAATTGGATCGCGCCGACGCCGCTCCAACGCCCGCGCAGCTAAAAGCGGCGGTCCAATTAGCTGCCGATTTCGCGTCGGCAATGAAGCGCTGGAGGATCATCCTCGATACCGATCTTCCCGCGCTGAACAAACAGCTTCGAGCCGCGAATCTGCCTCAAATTCAAGTGGAAGCGCACCCTGAAGCGGAAGAAATCCCGCAAGGCGACGAAGAATAATGCGTGCGGCTGGATGAGAAAGATCAATTCGACTCATCGGCCGACGACCCGTCCGTATTCAAAGTTCGACGGGCGCGCGTGGGTCACTCACTGCGCAGGGAGATCATTGGGTCGATTCGGGCGGCACGGCGCGCCGGCACCAGGCTGGTCAGCAACGCAATCAGAGTGAGCAGGAGAGGAATCGCAGCAAACGTGAGCGCGTCGGTAGCTTTCACGCCAAATAAGAGACTCTGCATCACTCGCGTTAGCGCGAGTGCGCCGGCAACTCCTAAGGCTACGCCGGTCAACGCTAGAGACATTCCTTGACGGACTACCAGGGCGAGAACATTTCGCTGCGATGCGCCTAGCGCGATGCGAATCCCTAGTTCGCGCGTGCCCTGATTTACCAGATATGCGATCACGCCATAGACGCCAATGGTCGCTAGCGCCAGGGCGAACGCGGCGAAGCCAGTTAGTAGCAGCATCGAGAATTTGCGCCGGGCTAAGGATTCATTCAGGCGCTGCTGCATCGTGCGAACGTTGTAGAGCGGCAAATCTGGGTCGAGCGAGTGAATTGCGTTTCCCACGGCTGGCGCCAACGCTACCGGATTTGTGCGGCTACGCAGAACTATGTTCATTGCGCGTGAGGGATACTGCGTCTGCGGCAGATAAAGTGCTATGCGCGAATCGGTGTCCAGCGTGTACTGCTTAACGCGTCCTGCCACGCCGACTATCGTGATCCATTTCCCATCGGCATCCAGGCCGCCAAAACGAAAGCGTTTGCCGAGAGGATCTTCGTGCGGCCAGTATTCCTCGGCCATACGTTCGTCAATGATGGCTACGGGCGGATTTGTTAGCGTGTCCTGCTGATTGAAGAACCGCCCGCTGCGCAGCGGAATTTCCATGGCTTGAAAATAATCTCCGCCGGCTATGCGCTGGTCGGCATTTATGAAATTTTCGCCGGCTGGCGGCGTGCGTCCTTCGATTACGATCGGGCCCCACGCGTACATCTCGCTCAGAGGCAAGGACGTGACCGCGCCGGCTGCTGTGACGCCCGGCAGCGCCTCGAGTCGCTGCCACAACTGGTGATAGGTGGCGAGAATTGTCGAGTCGTCCTTGTATTTCGGGCCACTCATAGTCAGCTCGACTGTCAACACGTTTTCGGGATTGAACCCTGGGGAAACGTGCAGCAACCTCGCGAAGCTGCGAATCAGCAGGCCCGCGCCGATCAGGAGCACGACTGAGAGCGCCATCTCCGAAATCACCAGCATGCGCCGCAAATTTCGCCCGCGACCCCAGACGCTGCCAGCGCCGGCTGAACCGCGTCCGGCATCTTTCAGAGTGCTGTGCAGATCAATTTGCGTGGCGCGCCAGGCAGGGGCCAGGCCGAAAAGAATTCCGGAGAAAACGCAGAGCGCCACGGTGAACAGCAAAGCCTCGCCATCCACACCGATCGAAGCGAGCCGCGGGACGCTTTTCGGGCCCAGCACATGCACCCAATGCACGCACACGAACGAAAATAAAATTCCCAGAGCGCCGCCGCCGAGCGCGAGCAACACGCTCTCCGTGAATAATTGGCGCAGAATCCGGCCGCGGCTTGCGCCGAGCGCGGCGCGTACCGCGATTTCCTTCTGCCGCGAGACGGCGCGCGAAAGTTGCAAATTCGCGACATTGGCGCAGGCGATCAGCAACACGAATGCCACCGCTCCGAGCAGGACGAAAAGCGAATAGCGCGCGTCTCCAACGACCTGCTCAATTAACGGCACAACGCCAAATGTTAGCCCGCCATTCGGCGGATAGACGTCCGGATAATCGTGCCGCAGCCGCGCCGTGATCGTATCCATCTCGGCCTGAGCCTGGCGCGCCGAAACGCCCCGGCGGAGCTTTCCGATAATGTTGTAGTCCTCACGATCGCGATTCCGCGCGGCGTCGGCCGCGAGCGGCAACGGAAGCAAAATGTCGGCCTGCTCGGCGCCACCAAGCGTAGGCAACACCTCGCGCGCCAGCGAAAATGATTTAGGCAGCACTCCGACAACTTCGCGGGCAATGCCATCCACCTGAATAAATTTGCCGACGATCTGCGGATCTCTTCCGTAGCGCCGCGTCCACATTCCGTAGCTAAGCAGCGCCGTCGGCGCAGCTCCTTTCACATCTTCTTCACCAACGAAAAGCCGGCCGATGGCCGCTTTCTCGCCAAGCATGGGCAACAAGTTCGATGAGACATGAATCGTCCCAACGCGCTCCGGGTCGCCATTGCCGGTAAGGTTCTCATTTCCGCCGATGGCGATGGCAACCTGCTCGAGTCCGCGATGCCCGTTCTTGATGTCGAAATACTGCGCCGTAGAAAACCAATCCTGGGTGATATTCAATCCCGGCGAACGATTCCACAAAATCACCAATCGATCCGCATCCGCATAAGGGAGCGGGCGCAGCAAAAGCGCATTGGCAATGCTGAAAAGCGAAGTGCACGCCCCAATTCCGATCGCCAGCGAAAGCGCTACGACTGTGATAAATCCGGGAGTCTTCTTGAAGCCACGGAGTGCGTAGCGAATGTCTGCCAATAGCGTGTTCATAAAAGTTTGTAGCGATCCCTGTGAGATCGAGCGCGCGGTAATGAAATCGCGCGATTCAGTTCCAAGTCAAATGTGTAATTAGACGCAGCGAAATTCGGGATGTCACACGAATTCAGCTCAAAAATGTTCTCGGAGCGGGGCCTAAGCTCTGCCATGAAATTGCCCTAAGAATCTTGGGTCCCAGAGCCCCGCCCGAACTCAATCCGAATATCATTGCTAGTTTGCCTTCGATTGCAAACATGCAAATAGAGGCAGCGTAAGGAAAGTAGTGTTAAAATGTTTCCAATCAACCGGTGGTGAGCGTAGCTCAGTTGGTAGAGCATCGGTCTGTGGCACCGAGGGTCGTGGGTTCAAATCCCATCGCTCACCCCAATTTTCCCAATCACAAAATCTGCTCGACTTATCTACTTCTACACAGCACTGACTCCAAACATTCAAACGCAGAATTGGGATGACGCGATTCCAGATATTTTCCGTCGCTCGCTGCCGCAGCGCTACTCATCCGTTCTTCAAGATTCGCCGAATCGGATGACCGCTGTACCTGTGCCAGCAGAAGGGCGGTTCGAGGACAGGTACTCCACAGCCCGTTCGTACCTGCTCCTTATTTGTTCCTGTGACCAGTAGTACCGGGCTTGTCGAAGTTCCAAACTGTGTGCATGACATCAAATGCACACAAACAAACCAATTCGTTTTACCCTCATTCAGTTGCGAGGATTCTGAAACAAGGCCCGCGGAACCACAGTATCTTCGCTTTACTTTCGACCTTTGCGGCTATCATTGTTTTCGGGCTCGTCGCCGTGCAGGCTACGCCAGCGCAAGAAGGGCTCTTTCGCAACTTCCGCGCGCGGGCGACCCTGTCGCCGAGCAGCGTCTCATTCGGCAGCGTCGCGACCGGCGCCAATAGTACGAAGACCATCACGGTGGAAAACACCGGCTCAGTGAGCCTAAAGATATCGTCTGTCACGGCCTCCGGCACGGGTTTCAGCGTTTCCGGAATGTCAACTCCGGCGACCATCGCGGCGGGAAGCAGCGCGACGTTCACGGCCGTGTTCAAGCCCTCAACTGCCGGTGCTGTCAGCGGCTCCATTTCAATTCTGAGCAACGCGCTGAATTCCCATATGTCAGTCTCCCTGGCCGGCACGGGCACAACAACGACGACCCCTGCTCCGACGCCGACTCCAGTGCTCGCGCCGAGCCCGACTAGCCTGAGCTTCGGCAGCGTAACTGTGAACGCCAGCAATTCGCTCGGAGTGACACTCACAAACAGCGGGACTTCGAGCGTAGTAATTTCCGGCGTAACCACGAGCGGAACGGGCTTCAGCGCCAGCTCCATGGGCAACGTGACGGTCGCTCCGAACGCCACAACGACTTTGATGGTCAACTTCAATCCGACCACCGCGGGCGCGGTCACCGGCACTGTCAGCGTCGCGAGCAATGCAACGAATTCGCCAGCGAGCGTCTCTGTATCCGGAACCGGTGTTGCCGCTCCAACTACCGCGATCACCGTTTCTCCGGCCTCGCTGAATTTCGGCAACCAGAACGAAAATACAGCCAGCGGCTCTAGCACCGTGACGGTCACAAATACCGGCAGCGCGTCTGTCACGGTAAGTAGCGTGCAAGCCGGCGCGCCATTCGTCGTCAGCGGATTCTCTGGTACCACAACGCTCGCCGCAAACCAGAGCCTATCACTCGGTGTTACCTTTGATCCGACAGCACAAGCCACGTACAGCGAGTCACTCACGGTCGCGAGCACGGCCCCATCATCGCCAAACACAGTGGCACTCTCCGGCACAGGCACAGCGCCACCAAGCGGCGGTTCCGGCTCCGGCGTCAGCCCGACTACGCCCCCGATCTGCGGAATCGCGAGCAATACAAGTGACCTCGTTCCGAGCAGTTCGTCATGGGGGAGCTTCGTTCCTCCAGCGGTCGGCGGGACCTATACCGATGCGGGAGGCTATTGTCCAGTAACGCGCGTCACCAACTTTGTGGGCAATTCCGCAAGCGCAGGCTGCCACTACTACGCGACCGAAAGTCCGCTCGATATTTCCGACGCGTACTTGATGCTTTATGACTGCAATTCCGGCGGATGGTTTGTGGACGCGGGCCCAACGAACACCGCGTATTCCATCGGCACGACAATCCTCAGCGAAAGCGCGTTGGGCGGCAAATGGTCGCACGATAGCGAACCAACGTGGGATCGCACTACTCCGGGAATGTTCTGGGCCACGATCAACAACTCGATTGAGAGCTGCACCGTAAACAACTCCGCAAAGACCGTCAGCTGCGCGATTAACCATACGTTCTCCGAGTATGCCGGCTATCGCATCAGTTTCATGGACGAAACTGACATGACACCGGACGGCTGGCTCGTGACGGTTGGGCAGAACACTCAGGGCGGACACATTGATGTGTTCCTGTGGAATCCGGCAACGCAAACCAAGTCGCCAGTGTACACGACGCAGTGCTCTGCCGATTTGAACAGCGCGAACAACGGCTGTATCCATAAACTGATTGCCACGCCAAACGACGGCGTCGTGATTCAATTTGAAGGCAGCACCAACCCTGAAAATGGAAACGAACTCTGGGAATCTCCGTTTGCCGCACTCTCGCCGATCGAGCTGAATAGCGGCGGGACAGGTTCAGGCGGCCAGGGTGGCACGGATCACTTCGACGCCGGCAAGAACAGTTCTGGTATCGAAGTCGCGAACTTTGAGGACTTCCTGAACAATCCGGGGCCTTGGGGAGCTTGCCAAGACGGATGGCGCCCAACGACGGTCGCAATGCCGATCTCCGGCGATCCAGAGTGCTTGTTCGACAACAGCACGAATAACCCGGGCTGGCATGTGAGCTGGCGCGGTTACCCGAACACGCAGTTCGTCGTGTACTCGGCGCAGGCGAACGGAAGTGCGGCGGAAAAATTCAACAATGCCTCTGGCTATGCAGCGCCGAGCACGAGCAACTGGAACGTCTACGACAATGAAGTCATTATGATTCTCGTTGGCTCGAACAACAATCCGGCGGACATTTATCGCCTCGCACTGTCCCACACGCGCGGCAATCCAGGCTATTTCTGGAGCGATCCGCGTGCGGCCGAAGGCTACAGCGGGAACTACGTGGTATTCGACAGCAACTCAGCTTGGGGCGCGACAGGCTGCGGATCAGACGGCGGCGGTGACTGCTCCGATGTCTACATCATAAAGATTCACTAATCGGTCGGTGGCGTTGGAATCGCGCCACGGTATCTAGCAAGCGGCAAGCTACTTCTCCTTGAGTTTTAGCTTGCCGCTTGTTTTATTTTCTTCGAGAAACGCCAGCAATCTCCCGCTCGAGTCCAGAAGTCGAATCCACTGCTCGTAATAAAGTGTCACCGGAAATCGGCCAAGCCCGTAAACGCTCACTCCACCCTTTTCTCCGACTCTGAATTCCAGCTCGCCCGAACGGCGTCCCGCACCCTGTTTCTCCAGTTCGGCTAAGCGTGCTTTCAATTCTTCATAAGATGGCTCTGCCATTTTTCCTCCTTCGATGAATCATGTTGCAGATAAATTATAGCCAATAACGGTCGTCTTGTTCCGCAATGAACAATTCGGATCGATTCGGGACGCGATAAGCTCGCGGGCACGCTGAAATGGAAGCGCGTGGTATTCGCGCAGGAAAATAAATGCGCCCGGCGCCGAGTTTATCCAGGCGCCAGTTTCTTGGAAGAGAAAAAATCGCGTTCAGTCTTGAGGCTGCGCAGCCGGCACTCGAGTTGGATCGGTGTTTGCGGTCGTAACAGACGGTTTCGGCGCATCAGCAGTCTGCGCTGCGGCGGCGCCTGGAGAAATGTAATACGTCAGGAACGGCATGAAAGGCGTGACCTCGAACGGCATCTTTTCTCGCTCCGATTCGAGCGCGACAGGCTTGGCTTTGACCATATCAATCTTGTCCGACCACGGGTCGAGCTTGATTCGCCCGCCGAGCGGCAACGCCGAAATTTGATCGAGGTTGGCCGCCTGGAGTGGCGGCGCGGAATTCACGAGCTGCTGGGCAAGGTTTACACGGTTTCCAAACTTCGAATTGATCAATGCCGGAAGCGCCTTCTGTTGCGCGTCAAGCTGTTTCATAAAAAGGCCAGGCGCCTTGAGCCTGTCCTTGTACGGCGAATTCTTCAGCAACTCGAGCGCTTTCTGATTCGCCAGCTCGATTTCCTGCGGTGAAGCACGGAAAGAAAAGCGCGACACAATTTCGGTGGTCGAAACGTTGGTCAAATCATTGAATCCCCACGGATCCGTCGATCGCTTGGTGACTAGAATCGCTCCCATTTCCTGCGCCAGCATAGTCGCGAGGCTCGCCTCATCCGGCAGCACGTCGAGCAATCCCCGGCTGACAACGATCGTGTGGCCGATCGTGAAGGATTCGAGAGTCGAAGTCAGCAGAACCCGGCAACGAACCTCGGGCTCAACCTCGTAATTATTTGTAACTTCAATATTGTTGACGACCGTGTCCAGAACCTTGTCCACGGGCCCCGGAGGCGCCACAAAGCCCGAGCGCTGCAACCGCTCAAGCACGTTGTCCTCGCCTCTGCGCTGCCATTGCCTTTCGGCTTCCACCGGAGACGGATCCTGCGACGCTGCTGCGTCGTCCTGAATCGAGCCCGGAGCTTCCACCTGCAACTCGCTGAACTCACTCTCGTGGACCGCGCCCCTGAGGTCGTAGCCCCATAGCCGCGTCTGCGATCTCAATCGAACGGGACTGCCGTTACCGCTCTTGCCGCCGGATTCCTGGCTGAAGACGTACGTTGGCAGCCACACTCCGGGCTTCATGTTGGTCCGCCAGCTATCAAAATGGAGATTGAAGCCGTCCATACTCGCGATTGGCGTGTACACACCGTTGAAGCGGACAATCGTGTAATCGTTTTCGTTCGCCCAGATGCGTCCCTTGAAGCGAAACTTCCCTGACGATGGTAGCGGCGTCACATCGAAGACCAGACAGCGAACTTCGCCCAGGAATTCCCGTCGCACAAAATCAAAGTGATAGTGCGACCGGTCGATTCCCCTCTGGTCGATGAAAACCATCTGAAGGAAACCTTCCGGTTCATATTGCGTCGAGAAATATTCCGTCAGGTGCGACAGCGCACCAGCCGGATTCAGTTTGTCCATCGCTCCCTTGGGCTTGTCCAAGAGGGAGCGTTCGACCACTCCCTTTTTCAAATCTGCCAGGCCAAGAAAATAATGGTCCTTCGACGGGACGTTTCCGAGCTCTTTGTCCGGCCGCATTTCCTGGATGTACGTCTCGATAATCGGGCTGTACTGACGGATCGTGGCGATTTCGCGATTCTCCGCCGCGACGACTCGATCGACCGTTTGGTCGACGCTCGAGAATCCTTGTTGCGCATTCGCCCAACCAGGAAAAGCGGCAACAATCGTCACTAGAAGAAACGCACGAATCCAAACTCCCGCCTCAATCCGCCTGCGGCGGCTTTCATTAGTGGAAATCATGCCGGTATTCTCCCAAGCCTAGGGAAGCGGTAATGTCACATACGAGGCATGAACGCTTCTCGTAGGATTTGATCCAGGAACTTTCCTGACCCCTCAGGAAGGAGATGAAATTCTACGCCACGGAGTTTCGACTGCAACAGAAAAATGTAACAACTTTTAAGGGTACTGGCACTATAACGGTTACCAAGTAGTTCTTAAATTAGTTGTACGATGTCTGAAGCAGATTGCCGAGGGGTCCTTACTGAAGTTCGCGGTGGAGAATACGGAATTCTTTGTAGCTCCGGCGCTCCGCTTCGCAACGAAGCCGCACCCTAACGAGAAGCGGGATGCAAACCGATGCGGCCATTTGTTTCTCCCGCAACGAGATCGCGCATACACAGCTCAACTCGATTCACGTTGCACTGAAAAATTTGCACCATTGGAAGGTCCTGCGGCTGCACCACATAAGTGCCGGACTCGATCGCGTCGGTATCGGGAAAATTCGCAATGACGAAGCCATTTCCCGGAGACGCGCGCACGCGGAACTGCCCTGAGGACGGCTCGTAGTTGCCGTAGCTGTAGCATTGCTCGATGCACGCGCGATCCACAAAGTGATCGATCAGCACTCGCGAGCCGCGAAGCGGCCATATCGTCGCGACCACTCGCTGGCCGGGCGGCAATAATCGTTCATACTTTTCCGCCTGCGCCTCCATGCGGTTCAGTACACCCGTATCGGCGTACAGATACAAAAAGAACAGCGCCGCGACTGCAGCAAATCCAATCACGTGCCATCTCTGCGGCCGCAAAGCGCCGATCACGCACAGCGCAAAAATTGCGCACACGGAAGTCAGGCGCTCGGGAAGCAAGCCCACTTGCGGCCCAAGCATTTGCGGCAGATACAACACGCGCGGCAGCAATAGCACCGCTATCACAGCAACAGCGTAGAGCTGCAAAGGTAGACTGAGAGGACCCATCGATTCCTTCGCGCGCCATCGCATAACAACGTCCACCGCAACGCACGCGAGCAGGAACACCAGCATGGCGATTGCAACCAGGTGATATTGAGCGCCGTAGGTTAAGAGCTGGTCGGTCCCGTTGAGGCTCATCAATTGGCTCGTCAACGAATCAGAGTTCCACACGACATTGAAATGATGCGCGAGATAGAAGTGCGCTGCGGCGAGAAACGCGATTGCGCCGCCGGAAAGAATCATTTGCAAGCGCGCCTGCAACCGCTCCGCCAGCACGATGTAACCTCCGACACTCGCCAGCAGCAAGAATCCCAGCGGATGCGCAAGCCATGCAAGCGGAGCGAGGAGTAGCACCAGCGCCCGTTCCCAACCGCGCCCGCGCACGAGCAGCGCCATCCCGAAAAACGCGAGCCCGAGCGACATGTAGTAATTCATGAAGCCCTGCTCGAACGTCCAACCATACGCAAATGCCGCAAGCGCGGGCATTACCGGCCACGCCGCGCGCCGCACCACAGCGCAAATAAATGCAAACGCGCCCCAGAAGAACAGCAGCACCGACGCCGGCACCACGATTTTTTCGGCCGCGCGAATGCCCGTCACGTTCGCGACCCCGCTCAAGCAATAATCGAATAAAACGTTGTTCCACTGTCGCGCGAGCCAAAGCCCCGGAGCCTTTCCTTCGCTGATGCGGTGGGCGAGCCACGCATTGTAAGTGTGACTGGCAAGATCTCCGGCCTCGATGCGTTCGTGCCAGAAGCACGGAACGATCAGCGCCAGCGAAATCGCGATTACGAGAAGATAATTCTTTTTGAGATATGACGACGCGAGGCCGAGCGCGGAGCTTCCCCGGTCCGCCGATCTTGAATCATCAGAAACTTCCGAACCATCGACACGTGTTGCACGTTCGAGAGAAAACTTCGGGTCGTTAGCGTCGAGTGCAGGTGTCGGCTCGCCAGGTTTCGTATCCATGAACAGCAGCCATCGTAGCAGCCAAGCCATGGCACACGGCGAGCACGGCATCACGAAGTAGCAAAAGCGATACTAGAGTTGCATCTAAGGGCGGAAAAGCGGAGGCCAATAAGCGGCGTTACTTGCCGGATGCCTCAGCAATCGGGCTCAGATCGCTGCGCCTCACGACGGAATCCGTTTTCGATTCTCTCTGAATGTCGGCAAGAGCGCGTCGCGCTTCGTCGAAGTGGCTGGCCGCGCCCTTGGCATCACCGGAAAGCTGCAAAGCGCGTCCGAACAGATATTGGCTCTGTGCGATCAGCGCGCGAAGCCCTAGCTTCTCGCTGCGATTCAGCGCGCTATTCAGCTCATCTTTTGCCTTCGGATAATTCTTCGTGTCGATCAGCGCCTCGGCAAGATACATCGAGCAATCCACGGCAAGATATTTTAGCCCGAGCGTGTCCGCATCGTTTGATAATCCGCGAAGAGTGTTCACCGCCGACGCCGCGTTCCCTTCCTTCACGGCAAGCTTCGCCAAACTGACCTTCGATTGTAGGATCACCTGCCGATCGCCTGTTTTCGATGCCGATTGCAATGCCTGCTGATAGATGGGCGCGGCGGATTTGTAATCTCCCTGATAGAAGTAGCTGTCGGCCTCATCATTCAGCGCTTGCGACATCAGAACTTCATTTTTTGTGTCCCGCAATATCTTGATTGCTTCATCCAGGCTCTTGCGCGCGTCCACGCTGTTGCCGATTTGCGCCTGCGCGCGTCCGTAGTCGAACAAGACTTCGGCAAGCCAATCGCCGGCCTCCTTGATGTCACGCATCGTCTTCAGCGCATCTTGCTCAGAGCCGAGCGCCGCGCCATAGCGCCCTTGATAGCCGAAGAGAACTCCCAGGCTAGCCGATTCGATCGCCGCGCCTCTCCTGTCATTCGCAGTCCGGCGAATATCGAGCGCGCGCAAATATTGCTCCGCGGCCTGGTCGTATTGCCCGAGCCTCATGGAGGTCTCGGCAAGATCGTGCAACGTGTCGGCGATGTCGGTTGGCACGTTTATCTTTTCGTAGATGGAAAGAGTTTGCGAAAAATAGGTTCGCGCGTCTTCGTAATCGCCCTTGAGCAAATATGTATTTCCGATGTTCTTCAATGCCAGCGCCTGGCTATTTTCGTTCCCGCCGTCCATTTGAATTTGCAGAGCCTGCTTCAACAACGTCAGCGCCTTGTCGAACTGGCTGTGATCGTTGTAGAAACGCGCGATATCCGTCAAGACGTCGCCGGTGCGCGCTTTATCACCGATGTCACGATATCCTTGTAGCGCGTCATTGAAATTCTTCAGCGCTACGTCGTTTTTTCCGAGTATCGCTTCCATCTGCCCAATCATTTCAAGGCTGTCGGCGATGCCCCGCTTCAGGCCCAGCCGGCGCTTGATCTCAAGCGACTGCTGAAAGTTTTGCAGCGCGTCCTGCGGTTTATTCAGGTCGGAGTACGCAATACCGATAGCCTGCAATATTTGCGCCCTTTCTTCGTCGTTGCCGAGCTCAATCGCCATGCTTTGTGCGCGATTCAAATAGTCGAGCCCCGATTGGTCCTTGCCCGATTCGATTTCCACGCGGCCCATCGCCAGCAAGCCGTCCACGCGCTTGGGATCGAGCGCCAGCACCTTCGCGAAAGTGTCGTGCGCCTTGTCGAATGCGCCAGAACTCTCTTGCAACCGCCCGAGGTCGAACAAAACATCGGCGTTATCGGGAATCACTTTCACGATGCTCTGATACGCCTCGATCGCTTTTGGATAGTTGTTCAGAATCTCGTCGTTCCGCGCCGCAATCATGTACTTTTCCACGTCCGGCAACTTGTCGCTCAGCTCGACGGCTTTGCGCGAATTCTGCTCGGCATCGTTGTCCTGGCCCAGATCTTCGTAAGTGCGCGCAAGCTGCGAATACGCCAGCGCAAAATCCGGATCTTCCTTCGTGGAATTCTCGAAAAGTTTCACAGCCTCGAGATTCTTTCCCTGCCGCTCCAATTGAAGCCCGTCGTTGTAATCGCGCAGTGCCGGAAGCGAAGTGGAAGAGGGCTTAAAGGATTGAGCTTGCAGTTGCTTCACTTCGCTGCTCGATAAATCGAGATTCTGCCGAATGTCCGCGGCCAGATGATCTACTGTCGAGAGAATTTCTTTATCGCTCGCCGCTTCGGTCTTGAGCTTCGCAGAGCGCCCGTGCTTCAAATCTTGAACCGTCGCGTCAATTCGAATCTGGTCTCCGAATTTCGCGTATTGCCCCCAGACGATCGTATCGGCATTGCTGAATTCCGCGACGCGTTGAATCGTCGGCGAGTCGAGCGTCGTGTCGGGCGAAATCCGCAAATCCCTCAAAATCTGCCCAACGCGCTCAGACGAGACAGTCCGCAGCATCGCCGACTGCCCAACGTCCGTGCTCAACATCTCCGCCATACTCGATCCAAGCCAATCGAGCGATTGATCGCCCGAAGCATTTCGAAATGGAAGAATTGCAAGCGACATCGCCGGCGCCGCCGTGGCCGTCCCCGACGATCCCGAAAAAAGCCGCCCGCGATACACATATCCAGCCGCAGCCAAAACGATCACGGCTATTCCAACCGCTGCAGCGATCCACTTCTTCGATCCAGCCGCAACCGCCGCCGCAGCCGGCTGCCCGGCCGTGCCAATTGTCGTGCCAACATTCGTCGCAAATTTCTTCGTCCCGCCGCCGCGCCATATTTCCAGATCGTTCAATACTTCGCGCGCGGATTGGTAGCGCAGATTTACGTCCATTTCGAGGCACTTCGAGGTGATGTCGCTCAACATCTTCGGAACTGTCGGATCGACTTCGATTGGCGCTTTCGGCCGCTCGCGCGTCCGCTTGAACATCGCGCTCTGCACCGTGTCGGCCTTGTAAGGCATTTCGCCGAGCAGAAGCTGGTAGAAAATCACGCCCATCGTGAAAAGATCCGAGCGCGCGTCCACATGCTCGCCCATCACTTGCTCCGGCGACATGTACTCGGGCGTGCCGAGCAACGCGCCCGTCTGCGTCATTCCTCCCATTTCCGTCGAGCGCGCGATCCCGAAGTCCATCACGGCCACTTTGCCGTTCATGTCGAGCATGATGTTCTGTGGCTTCAGATCACGGTGAACCACTCCTTCGCCGTGCGCCGCCTCGAGCGCGAGAAACACCTGCTCCATCACGCGCACGATTTCTTCATTGCTCAGCTTGCCTTTTTCGGTGATGAGAGATTTGAGGTCTTGCCCCTCGATGAATTCCATCGTGATGAACTTGATCCCGTCGGCTTCGCCGAGATCGAAAATTCGAATCACGTTTTTGTGGGTCACTTGCCGCGCGAGGATGAGTTCCTGTTTGAAGCGCGCGAGGATTTCGGGATCCATGGCCAGTTGCGGCCGGATCACTTTTAGCGCGACGAAGCGCTCGAGCTCGCGGTCTTTCGCTTTGTAGACCGCGCCCATGCCGCCCTGCCCGAGCATTTGGACAATTTCGTAACGCGTGCCGAGGATCGTTCCGGGAGCGAGCGATGCGCCCGTCGCCGCGAGTCCACCGGTGCCTGCTGGTTGCGCCGGAACGGACCAGCCTTTTCCAACTTCGCTGGCTGGAGTAACCGCCGCCGTGACTGCTGCCATCGTGGCGCCGTCGAAATCGAACGCGGTGCCACACTTCGAGCAGCTAGCCGCCGTGGGCGGATTGACGGTGTGACACTGAGGACACTCCATGTTTTTCGCGCCGATGCTGAGGAGCTAAATCACAAGAACACTAAGTCTTCCGCCGCATGAAATCAAGCGGGTTTGCGCTCGAAGTGCATCCCATGAACTCTCAAGTTAGTGAAGGCAAAATACTTCGCACACTTTCAAGCACTCGAATCTCCCGAATTATGCAAAACCCTGCAACAAATTCCAGAATCATGCTCGCAAGCCCTTTACTGTCAATCTCATAGCCTTGGCGTCGAAAGTGCAAGTTCTTCCGCGGCAGCTGTGAGTCGATTGTGCTGACGCATCACGCCAGGGGCGATTACGATACTCACGTCGAGCACTTCAGATACTTTTTTGCCGGCCCATCGAGGACTCAAACCAAATTTCTCTTGGCGGTTCGGAGCGCCACGTTTAAGCTCTGACCGGGCCAAATCCTCAGGATCCGGCATTCGGTCCAATTCACTAACTATCTCGTTCGCAGCACAGTTTCTCCTGTAGTTACAACGATTCGGTCGCCAACTCGAGCCGCGAGTTTGCGCGGTGACGCGACGAAGAACATGTTCGGAGGAAGAATGACTTCCACGCTGAGAATACCAAAGATTGCCGCGGATGATATCAAAGCGTTCATGCTTGCAGCCGATACCGATGGCGCGCCGCGCGTCGCGCTACGACAAAGAATCCTGCGAGCCGGATCGTTTGCGCTGCTCGTTGCCGCGTCCGCGATGCTCTTCTTCGCCGCGCCCGCGCATGCTCAGGTGGTAACGGCGAGCCTCTCCGATTCGAATGT
>JBAPOP010000066.1:0-29556 GCA_049279675.1 Candidatus Acidiferrales bacterium | reverse complement strand
GGTCGTGCGGACGCCCGGAAAGAGATCGGCGTGCCAGTCAAACAACCGTTCCCTTGTCAGCGGCTTGCTGAATTTCTGCGTCGCGTCCAGCATCATTTCAACAACGCCATCGACGTTTCGATCCTTGTGCGCTGTGAGCCCACCGACTTCCAGCCCAAGCCGCCGAGCGAGGGACGACCGGACGTTTTCTGGGTCAAGCACCACGCCTTCTATCGCGCTCGATTTGATTGTTTCTTCCGTAAGAACTTTGAGCGTCGCGGTCCATCGGGAAGCGAGCCCATAGCCACGCATCTTCCCGACCAACAATCCCTGATGTAGCCGGACTTCGGAGAGCAAAGGGGCAAGCGCCTTCGAATCCCATGTGAATCTGGGCCAACCATGCAGTTCGTGGATATATTTCTTCGCCATATTCTCGCCTCTATTCTCGCCACAATTCTATCATATTCTCGCCACTATCTCGCCATAACCTAATCATTAGTCTTGCCACGTCAACCTTTGAGCTCCTACAGTAAGAGCAGGTGGTCATTTGCCATAGGAATCGATTAGAATCATAGAGTTATCGTGGGCGTGTAGCTCAGCTGGGAGAGCACCTGCTTTGCAAGCAGGGGGTCGCCGGTTCGATCCCGGCCACGTCCACCAATTCGTTCGAAGACTTACGTGTTACCCCAATCAGTTCACGTACTCCGATGTAATGATTTTTGTAGCGACCCTCTGATTCTGCCCAACTGCCGCAGCCGCCATGACGCCCTGTTCGCGAGAATTCTCGTACCTCTCGAAGCGCGTAAATCCTTTGGTCGAGCGTCGTCGAGGAGAGGACCTCGTGTTGGCGTTGGTGTTACCAGTTATTTGTCGAGCGCGACGGCCACGCCATACGAAGGGAGATCGACTGAGTCACCCTGCTTGCCCTCAAGCACGAGATTCATGATGTGCGGCAGCGTTACATGGCGACTTTCCTGCGAATAATTGATCATCACAAAGACTTGCTTTCCCGGGCCGACGCGACGGCTGACTTCGACACCGTCGGGCACCGGACCGAAAGCAGGCGTGACGCCAGATTTCTGCGTCATCCACTCAGCGGCCGCCGCCATCAACTTGTCATCAAGCACCGCGCCAACGTAGGTGATGCGGCCCTTGCCGTAGGCGCGTGTTATGACACACGGTTGATCATCGAGCCATCCATTGCTTTTGCCATACTTCAGAAGAACTTCGTCGCCCGGAGTCTGACTCTTTAGTTGTTCGGCCCAGATAACTGCCTCTCCGCTGCCCAAGGCGCCGGAGAGCGGGACATTTCTTTCAAGCGCATAGTACTGCTCGACTCGCGCACCGAGAGCATCAACGAGGAATCCAGGTTGCCGTTGCGGCAGGAGCGCGTTGAATTCATCCTTCATGCCAGAACGCGGACCGAGGACGAGATGGCCGCCGTTGCGCACGTATTGCAGCAAGCGATCCGCGAGATCCTTCGGCAGCACGTTCAGGCTGGGCGCAGCCACGAGTTTGTAACCGTCAAGTGGAGCATAGGCGCTGACTACATCAACCGATTGTGAAATCTGATGAAGTGCATGGTAGTAAGCCTTCAGTAGCCCGATGTCGTCGTACTTCTCGGTGTGCTTTTGAAACTGAATGGCCCAGTGGCTGTCATAGGAGTAGAGCAGCGCGATCTGCGAAAGTGGTTGCGTGTCGCGGAAACTGCTTTCTACTTTTGCGAACTCGTGCGCCGTCTGCGAAGCTTCGTCGTAGAAAGGAACAGGCGTGCCGTCGGGCCCGACTAGCACACCATGAATTTCTTCCTGCCCGTTAAGAGCGCTCCGCCATTGCCAGTAGTTGACATCATCGGCGCCGTGGCCGATAGCTTGCCAGGCCATGGCGCGAGCTTCTCCGCGATTCAGGAAATTGTTGACGGGGGACCAATTCACCGCGCCGGGCTGCGTCTCCATTACCCAAAAATTCTGTCGTTTGAAGCCGCGCGTTAGATCGTGAGAGAGTCCGTTGTAGTCGGGATCGACGTGGCCAGTGCCGACATAGTCGTCCCAAGAGGCGAAGGTGAGCGGCTCAGTGATCGTGTAGTGATCGAATCCATCGAAAAAGCCCATGAGGTTGCCGGTCGTAAACTGGCGCGGGTCAGCGTGATTGCGGATGGCGTCGATCTGGTTTCGCTGGTAAGAGGTCCACGTGTAAGTGATGAAGCGCTTCCAATCGAGCATCAGACCGGGATTATGACCGCCAATCGGGATGGGAATCTCTCCCCAGTCGTCGTAGGTCTGGCTCCAGTAGGAAGTCGTCCAGTGTGTGTTTAGTTTGTCGAGCGTTTTATATTTCGCTTTCAGCCAAGCTCGAAATTGCTGGCGCGTCGCTTCGTCGTAAGACATCAGGGCGTAGCCGTATTCGTTGTCGATCTGCCAGCCGACGACGTTTGGATTGTGGCCGAAGCGGATCGCCAATTGCTCGGCGATGCGGCGGCAAAATTCGCGATAGCGCGGAGAACTAACGGAGGCGTGTGCGCGGTTTCCGTGCGTTACGCGTTGGCCATTCGGCTCGACACGCAGCGTATCCGGATATTTCTGCGTGAGCCATGCCGGCGGGGTCGCGGTCGGTGTGCCTAGAACGGAAACGATGTGATGCTTGCCGGCCAAGTTGACGGCCCGCTCCAGCCAGTCGAAGTCGTAATGGCCTTCGGAGGGTTCCATTCGGCTCCAGGCGAATTCGGCGATGCGCACAACCTTCAAGTCGGCCGCTTCCATCAAGCGTAAGTCTTCTTCCCATCGGGATTCGGGCCACTGCTCGGGATACCAGGCAGCGCCGAGCATGATGGCGTTCTGTCCGGGGATTTGCGTAGGGATCGGCTTGTTCGGGGCTTGTGCGAACGCTGCGATCGAAACTAGGACAGCGAGACAAGAAACAGCTCGTACAAGAGTTATCCGCGTTCTCGTCGGATCCGGCGAGTTTCTATTGGGATTCTCCGGAGAGTCCGCCATTGAGAAAATCCTAAGACCCAAGGTTAAGGGTTAATTTCGAATCAATATTGATAAACGCGCGTGTCGTCACTTCAACGGATTTGAATCTCGTTACTACCTGAACTCCACGAGCGATTGTGTGCTTGAAGCCCAGCAGCTCCACTCATGGAATCATCGAGCGCGTTAGCCCTCTAGGCTATTTGGTGCTTGGTTCTCTCGAGTGGGGAACGTGGTCCGTCTTCCCTATCAATTTTGTCCTTCAGACACCCGGGGCAAAGACACGTCTTCGCATCTTTCGGGATTGGCAGGTGAGGAAAATCGGCGCACCAGCAATCTCCGTCCCGATCACAATTCATCGGAGAAGAGCAATTTGGGCAGCGCGTCTTCACGACGAGATTGTTGCACACAATTACAGCCGCTCAATCGAGATCTCGTGTCAATCCCGTTGGCTGTATTCGGAGCCGTGATGCGCGTCGCTGGAGCGGCGACGCGCATGAGCGCCACCACGAACGCAACGCTTCTCGTCCGCTCGATTTGTTAGGCAGCGGCGGTTCGGGATGGCGCTAGGTCAAAGCGATCGAGGTTCATCACTTTGGTCCAGGCCGCGACGAAGTCCTGGACGAATTTCTTGTGCGCGTCCGAACTTCCGTAGACCTCGGACAGGGCGCGAAGTTGGGCGTTCGAACCGAAGATCAGATCGCTTCGCATTGCCGTCCATCGGACTTCGCCCGTCTTGCGATCCCGTCCCTCGAACCTATCGTTTGCATCCGAGGTCGCCTTCCACACCGTACGCATATCGAGCAGGTTAACGAAAAAGTCGTTGGTCAACGCCTCCGGCCTCTTGGTGAATACTCCGAACTTGGACTGCCCGAAATTGGTATTCAGCATCCGCATGCCGCCAACGAGCACGGTCATTTCAGGCGCGGTCAGCGTGAGCAGCTGTGCCTTATCGAGCAGTTCGACTTCCGCTGTGCCGTCAGCCTTTCCGTTGGAGTACGACCGGAATCCGTCTGCGGCCGGTTCGAGCACCGCGAAAGATTCCACGTCGGTCTGCTCCTGCGAAGCGTCCATGCGGCCTGGGGCGAAGGGAACGGTCACGGTGATGCCCGCGTTCTTCGCGGCCTGCTCAACGCCTGCGCAACCCGCCAGGACGATCAAGTCGGCCAGCGAGATTTTCTTACCGCCTGACTGCGACGCGTTGAACTCGCTCTGAATCTTTTCGAGTGCCTTTAGGACTTTCTGAAGCTGCTCAGGCTGATTGGCCTTCCAATTCTTTTGTGGAGCAAGGCGGATACGCGCGCCGTTTGCGCCGCCTCGTTTGTCGGAGCCACGGAAGGTGGACGCCGAAGCCCAAGCGGTCGTGACCAACTGCGAGACCGTCAGCCCAGAGGCAATAATTCTTGCTTTCAGGGTGGCGACATCCTTGTCATCGACCAATACATGATTTACGGCTGGGATGGGGTCCTGCCAGAGCAGTTCTTCCTTCGGAACCTCGGGACCGAGGTAGCGCGCGCGAGGGCCCATATCGCGATGGGTCAGCTTGAACCACGCGCGGGCAAAAGCGTCCGCAAGCTCTTGCGGGTTCTCGTAAAAGCGTCTCGAAATCTTTTCGTAGATAGGATCGAGCCGCAGAGAGAGATCGGTGGTGAGCATCGCGGGTGCGTGACGCTTTGAGGGATTGTGGGCGTCCGGTACCGTATCCGTCCCTACGTTACCTTTCGGCTTCCACTGGTGTGCGCCGCCCGGGCTCTTCGTCAGTTCCCAGTCGTACTTGAACAGGTGCTCGAAATAGTCGTTGCTCCATTTTGTCGGCGTGCTGGTCCATGTGACTTCGAGGCCGCTGGTGATGGCGTCGCCTGCGATGCCAGTGGCGTAGCCGCTTGTCCAGCCGAGGCCCTGCTCCTCGATCGTCGAGCCTTCCGGCTCTTTGCCCAGGCGGGTGCCGGGCCCGGCTCCGTGGGTCTTGCCGAATGTGTGGCCGCCGGCGATCAAGGCGACGGTTTCTTCGTCGTTCATCGCCATCCGCGCAAAGGTTTCACGTATATCCTTGGCTGCCTTCACCGGATCGGGAACGCCTTCCGGGCCTTCCGGATTGACATAGATGAGGCCCATCGTGGTGGCGCCAAACGGACGCGCGAGATCGCGCTCACCCGAATAGCGTTTGTCCGTTCCCATCCAGGTCGCCTCATGCCCCCAGTTGACGTCAAGATCCGGTTCCCAAACGTCGGCACGGCCGCCGGCGAAACCAAATGTTTTGAAGCCCATGGTTTCGAGGGCGACATTGCCTGCGAGGATCATCAGATCGGCCCACGAGATCTTTTTGCCGTACTTCTGCTTAATCGGCCACAGCAGACGTCGAGCTCTATCCAGGTTGACGTTGTCAGGCCAGCTGTTGAGCGGAGCGAAACGCTGCTGACCTCTTCCGCCGCCGCCGCGACCGTCAAAAGTGCGATACGTGCCGGCGCTGTGCCACGCCATGCGAATGAACAGCGGACCGTAGTGGCCGAAGTCGGCAGGCCACCAGTCCTGCGAGTCGGTCATCAACGCCGCGAGATCCTTCTTCAACGCGTCGTAGTTGAGGCTCTTGAATTCCTCTGCGTAGCTGAAGTTTTTCTCCATGGGATCGGAGAGCGATGAGTGCTGATGCAGCAGATTCAAATTCAAGTGGTTCGGCCACCAGTCACGATTGGTTCTGCTGGGGCTGCCGCCATGAGGGAACGGGCACTTCGCTTCGGCTGACATGGTTGTCTCCTTTCAGTTTTTCGAGGCTACAAATGAGATCGTCGAAATCCACGCATCGACTTCGGCGGATTTAAGGTAGCATCGAAGATTGATATGGTTCCAATATATAAATCGCATCGTAGGTATAGGCATACGCTATGGAGATTCAACAGCTACGATACGTTTGCGCCGTCGCCGACACGGGGAACTTCAGCCGCGCCGCCGAGCGCTGTCAGGTCGCCCAGCCCTCGCTCTCGCAACAGGTCCTGAAACTCGAGGAGGATTTGGGGGCAAAGCTCTTTGACCGCCTGGGACGCAGCGTTCGCGTTACCGAAGCCGGCCGGGCTTTTATTGCCCGCGCACGCGCGATTCTGGAGCAGATGGATGAGGCACGGTCGAGCGTAGCTGCTAACAATGCAGACCTTCGGGGCAGCTTAGCCGTGGGTGTGATTCCAACTGTCGCGCCTTACCTGATGCCGGCTTACACAGCGGCTTTTGCAAAGAAGTATCCCGATGCGAAACTGCGCATCGTCGAAGATACGACCTCGGTGCTCGTAGAAGGTCTTCGTGACCTGTCCATCGATGTCGCGATTCTTGCTCTCCCACTACGCCACAAGGACCTGGAGTTGTTCCCAATCCGCACCGAGCCACTCTTCGCAGCGTTGAAAAAAGACCATCCACGCGCGAACGCAAAATCGCTCGCCCTTAAGGATCTCCGCGGAGAATCATTCGTCATGTTGCGCGACGGACATTGTTTCCGCGACCTCAGCATGGGGGCCTGCACGCACGCCCGCGTGACTCCGAAAATTGCCTTCGAAAGTGGCCAATTCAGCAGTCTGTTGGGAATGGTTGCGGCCGGTGTCGGAGTCTCGCTCATCCCTGAAATGGCTATCGACCGCAACGTGGGCTGCCGTTACGTGCGGCTCACTGACAATCGAGCTACGCGCACTATCGTTGCCGCCGTCGTCCGCGGACGCAGTTTCAACCGCGTCCAACGCGCTTTTGCGTCTGAACTTAAAAGTAGGGCGGCGGACGCCCACACTAAAAAAACGCCTCCTGCGAATCGTCCGACGCGAGGCGAAAAGGCAGTGTCAAATCGATGATCCCGTGGAGTCCCAGCTTGATTTAGTGCTTTGTTGTGGCCTAACCTCCGTCTCTCGGAAAATTCAATGGCGAAAGTTCATGCAATTCGAACCGGATTCGTGCAGGTGCGCAAATCTCAGCGCGAATCAAAGGGAAAGGGACTTGCCCGTGTCACAAACATGCTCTTTGACCCCGAGTGGACCGAGTGGCTTCCCATCTATGCCTGGGCGATCGAGCATGACGAAGGAGTCATCCTCGTAGATACAGGTGAAACATCGCGCGTACACCAGCGAGGATATTTTCCCAGCTGGCATCCGTTCTACCGGCGAGCGACTCATTTTTCAGTGCACCCTGATGAGGAAATCGGAACACAGCTTCGCGCGCTAGGAATCAGTCCGAGAGATGTCCGTCAAGTGGTGTTGACGCATCTCCACACCGATCATGCGGGCGGACTCACCGATCTGACCAACGCGCGCTTTTGGGTATCGCAACAGGAATTTCAGAGAGCCTCTGGTATCGGAGGAAGGATTCAGGGCTATCTGCCTAATCGTTGGCCGAGATGGTGGCAACCGACTTTCATACAGTTCGACCGAGGCGCATTCGGCCCATTTGAGAAGAGCATGTTCCTGACGAAGTCGGGCGACGTTCTCATCGTTCCGACTCCTGGCCACACGCCGCACCATATTTCGGTCGTCGTATGCGGCTCTCCAACGTTGTTCTTCGCCGGCGACACCAGCTACAACCAAGAGTTGCTCATCGCCGGAAAGATCGACGGTGTCAGCCCCGACGTGAACATTGCGAAGTCCACGCTAGCGAGAATCGCTGCACTTGCGAAGGAACAGCCTCTCGTCTATCTGCCATCGCACGATCCTCAGAGCGAGGAGCGGCTCCTGAATCGTTCCGTACTCGCAATCGATTAGGTGAGATCGGAGTCTTCGCTGTGCCGTACCCGGCACGAATTCCCGCATACTCGCGCGCTACACAATCTTGCGCGCGCCTCGGTCGAGGAATAAACTCGTCAGACGAAAAGCGGCAGTGCCTGAAATAATGGAACGAAAGTCTTTGCGGGAGGGAATCCTCATGGTGCGAGAATTGCATTCAGGTAGGAAGTTCATGCGGCGCGCGGTGAATTCCTTGTTCCCGTTACTTTTCATTTTTTCTTTCTACTCATCACAAGCCCTCGCCCAGACGCGCCGCGCCGTCCTTGTTGGCGTTAACACATATATTCCCGAAGGTGTGACGGCACAGAAAATTGTTGTCGCGGAAGGCGCGAGTTCCGGCGGACCGAGCGCCGGCGGACCAAGCAAGGGCCGAGGAAGCTGGACGAATCTCGAAGGCTCGCTGAACGACGTCGACAGCATCCACCAATTGCTCGTCACACGATACGGCTTCGAGGAAAAAAACATCCACATCCTTACTGAAGCCGAAGCGTCGCACGACAATATTCTGCATGCGATTCAGACCTACCTCGCCGACGCCGCGTCGCCGGGCGATATCAGTTTCTTTTATTACGCCGGACACGGTTCGCAGATGAAAAATTCCAAGAGCTGGAAAGCTGACAAGCAGGACGAAACTACCGTCCCTTCGGACTCCTACAAGGGCACAACCGATATCCGCGATAAAGAATACTCGCGCGCGTTCATGAAGGTAATCAACAAGGGCGCAACGCTCACGGCCATTTTCGACAGTTGCCATAGCGGCGCGGTCACTCGCGGCTATTCAAAATTTAATCGCGTTCGCGCTGCCGAACCGGATCCGCGGGATTCCATGGACGATTACAGCGGCCCATTTCCGGAGAAGAGCGGCGCTCTCGTCTTCGCGGCCGCGCAGGATATCGAAAGCGCTGCCGAAGGCCGTGACGAACATGGCGTAGACCACGGCGCTTTCACCGCAGCGCTCATTAAAGTCTTGAACTCGGCGCCAATCAACGAATCCGCGAACGATATTTTTCAGCAGACATTTGCATTGATGCGTTCTTCGGGCGCGAGCCAAGTGCCTGTGATTTCGGGAACGGAAGAGCGCATCGCCGGGCCGCTATTCGGAACGAGTTCAGGAAATCTTTCGGGCAAATTCACTTTACCTGTTGTCGAAGTGGACGGCCCCGAAGCCGTTCAGCTTTTCGGCGGGCTCACGCTTGGATTCGGAGTAGGCACTGAACTTGTTCCGGCAGACTCGAAAGGCCCGGCCGGCGGCGTGCGCCTGAAAGTCACGGACGAAACAGCCTCGGGTTCGACGGCCAAAGTCATTGCGGGAAGCGCCGATAAAGTTACGCCGGCGACGCTATTTATTGTGGATCGATGGGTGCCGTCGGCCAGCGGACTGCTCGCGCTGTGGATTCCTCCCGCAACTCTTTCGCTCGCCGATTTAAAAAACGCAGCCGCCGCCACAGAAAAAATCGGCGCGGTGGCCGGTGTCACGCTCGTGACGGATCCATACGAGACTACGCCGACTCATGTCATCGCGTGGAACGGCTCAGCCTGGTTGCTGGCGGATCAAGCTACGCGCGCGTCCAAAAATCTCGGGCAGAATCCCGATTTCGCCGCGATCGCAAAAACTTTGCCTTCGGGCAAAACGAAAATATTTGTGAATCTGCCGCTACCGAAGGAAGCAAGCGAGGCGGCAAAGGCAATCGGAACCGAAGAGTCTCCGACGAGGCTCGCAAAATCGCTCGGCGACGCGAACTACATTCTCGTCGGCCGGGCTGGAGCGAATGGCGTCGAGTACGCCTGGCTGCTGCCGGGCGCTTCGAAAGACGCGAACACGGCTCTCGAGGAAACAGCAAACAAGAGCGGCGCATCCGGCGAAAAGACGCTGCATGCTTCAAGTTCGCTGCCGCCTGAAACCCGCTGGGTGCCTGCGCAACTTTCGAGCGACGGATTCAATGGCGCCGTCGATGAACTCACCAGGCTCGCGGGCAATCTCGCGCGAATCCATGGATGGCTCGAACTTCCAGCGCCTCCCGACGACGGCAGCTTTCCCTATCATCTCGCCGTGGTGGAGGCGGCGCATATCAATGACGGGCCGGAGATCACGACCGCCTATGGCGACGGCCGCAAGTATGCCCTCGTCCTGCGCGCGAGCAAAAAGAGCACCGGCGCGGGTACCTACGCCGAGCCGCGGCGCGTTTACGTGTTTGTGATTGATAGCGACGGAAACGGCACGGCACTTTTCCCGCGCGCGGTTTTTGGCGACGTCCAGAATATCCTCCCGAGAAACGATCAGGCTGCCAATGGCCTGCCGGAACAAATTGTTCTGGGCAAGCCCGACCTGTTCACAATCACGCCGCCGTTCGCAACCGATACCTATTTTCTGCTCACGACGCAGCCGCAGGACTCGATCAATCTCGCGAGCCTGAATTGGAAAGGCGTGCGCGGGGCCACCCGAGGAGCGGGTTCTCCTCTCGACCGCCTGCTTTCAAGCGTCGGCACGCGCGGCGCGTCCACGGACGTTCCGACGAATTGGTCGCTGCAGCGCCTCGCCGTCCAAAGCGTGGAGAAGCCGTAGGGGCGCGCTCGAGCGAAAAAACTGTCTTTGACTGCAACGGAGCCTTTTGGTAAGGTTCGCGGCACCCGTGCAGTTTCTCCCTGGAGGAAGTAGATGAAATTCAAAATCAATCCCATTTTGCAGGTCGCGATGGCCTTCGTACTCGTGTTGCTTGTTGGAATTGGCTACACGTACGCGCAGGACGACGCAATGAAGAAGAACGACGCAGCGCCCACCAAACAAGTTATCAAAGCCGCGGCTCAGTCCAGCCGGGGCGGCGGCGCTGATCCCAACATCAAGTCCGATGCCAAGCCGGTAAACGATCCGAACGCCAAGACCCCGCCTCCGCCGGAGAAGTCCGGCCAGCGCGGCGCGCGCGGATGTTCGGTTGATGTGAATAACATGACGGCATGGTACGTCGACATCTACTCGAACGGAGTTTACGTCGGAACCGTCGGCCCCTGGGGCAACGGCTGGACGTATCCGCCAGCGGTGGGTTCGGCAGTCTACGGCCGCGCCAACTTTACCGATGGCTCGTGGAAGTATTGGGGCCCGCGGCAGTTCGTTTGCGCGCAGGGCGGCATTTACAGCTGGCAATTGACCCCGTAATTTTTCCTGGATTTCCGCAGGGTCTGATCGCCGCTACGGGCCGGACGCTCGGCCTGTAGCGGCGAATTTGTCTGCTATACTGTCGCCGCATCGAGCGCGGCGCATGAAGCCCTCTCTCCTCGCTACTGCTCTTCTCGGCGCAATTCTTTCGCTTGCGTCCGTCACTAGTGCGGCCACTCCGCCGCACGTTATCGTTCTCACTTACTCAGGACCCATCAATCCAGCCAGCGCGGAATATATCGCGCGCGGCATCGCCGAAGCAGAAACGGGGAACGCCGCCGCGTTTGTCCTCCAACTGGACACGCCGGGCGGACTCGATTCCTCGATGCGCGACATCATCCAACACGAGATGAACGCGCGCGTGCCCGTAATCGTATTTGTCGCGCCGCGGGGTGCGCGTGCCGCATCAGCGGGTTGCATCATCGTCCTTGCTGCCGACGTGGCTGCGATGTCGCCGGGAACCAACATGGGCGCCGCGCATCCGATCTACATTTCCGGCGGCACTGTCTCCGAAAAAATTCTGAATGACGCAGCCGCCTACGCGCGGTCGATCGCAACAGCGCGCCGCCGCAATTCCGAATGGGCCGAGCGCGCAGTCCGCGAAAGCGTTTCCGCGACGTCGCAGGAAGCGTTCCCGCTCGGCATCATCGATCTCACGGCAAACGACGTGACCGATCTGCTTGCGAAGCTCGACGCGAAAACGATTCACCGCGCCGATGGCGATACGAAGCTTTCTCTCGCGGGTGCGACGCAGGTCAATATCGCCATGGACTCGCGCGAGCGAATTCTCGAGACGCTGACGGACCCAACTGTGGCGTACGTGCTGTTTCTCCTCGGCGCTCTCGCCGTCTTGATCGAGATTTTCGTGCCTCACGGTTTTGTCACCGGCACAATCGGCGCCGTGGCTGTGATTCTCGCGCTCGTCGGACTGATCAATATGCCGGTCCAGATTTCCGGCGCAGTCGTGCTTCTCCTCGGAATGCTTTTGCTCGGGCTTGAGCTGAAGGTGACCTCGCACGGCATCTTGATGTTGCTCGGGCTCATAGCGTTTGTGTTCGGCTCGATTCTCGTGCTGCCGCGCATGCCGGGCTTCCGGATTTCGCCTTACGCCATCGGCGGCGTCGCGCTGGTCTGGGCCGCGATGCTTGGGTCGGTAGTGCGGCTCGTGCTTCGCTCGCGCCACCAGCCCGTCCTAATGGGAACGCAGCGCGTCGCGGGCTCATCCGGAATCGCGAAAACAAATCTTGCACCGCGCGGCGTAGTTCTCGTGAACAGTGAAGAATGGGACGCGCTCGCCGAAGCGCCGCCGATCGCGAAGGGCGAGCGAATTTCCGTCGTCTCGGTCAAAGGACTGACGCTGCACGTTCGAAAGATATCCTGAAGGGAGAAGGCCGAAATGGATTCCACGGTCGCGCTGGTGCTGGTGGCTGTAGTTGTCATCGGATTTATGCTGCTCCTTGCAAACATGATTCGAGTGGTGCGCGAATACGAGCGCCTCGTCGTCTTTCGGTTCGGGCGCGTCATGGGGCAGAAAGGACCGGGAATTATTTTTCTCGTGCCCATCGTGGACGTGGCGAGCCGCGTGGATCTGCGCGAGCAATATCTCGAAGTGCCGCGCCAGACGTGCATCACGAAGGACAACGCTTCAATCTCGATCGATTTTCTCGTTTATTGGAAAGTGACGGACCCGGTGCAGAGCGTTGTCGCCGTGCAGGATTTTGGCGGCGCCACGCGGGGAATCGCGATGACCACGCTGCGCGCTGTCGTTGGCGATATCCCGCTCGACGACGTGCTCGCGAAACGCGAGGAGATCAACACGACTCTGCGCGGCAAGCTCGACGAGGTCACCGAGCGCTGGGGCGGCAAGGTAACCTCGGTGGAAATCCGCGAAATCGATCCGCCGAAGGACATTCAAGACGCGATGACAAAGCAGATGAGCGCGGAACGCAGCCGCCGCGCGATGGTTACAGCGGCCGAGGGCGACCGCACCGCGAAAATTACCGTCGCCGATGGCGAAAAGCAGTCCACCATCCTCAAGGCCGAAGGCGACAAGCAATCCGCCATTCTGCGCGCTGAAGGTTACGCGCTGGCGCTCGGAAAAGTCTTCGAGATCGCAAAGACGCTCGATACCAACACAATGAGCCTGCAATACCTCGAAACACTCAAAGTGCTTGGTGCCGGCGCGTCCACAAAATTTATTTTTCCGATGGAATTTGCGAGCTTCCTGAAGCCATTCACTAATTTCGGCGGCCAGCAACCGCCAGCGGCGAAGTGAAATCGCGCGGCCAGGCGCCATAGCGCCCCGGCCGCGCGCAGTTCCGAATCCAGGTTCAGCAGAATTCGCTCCTTAGGCCCACTTCTTGCCGATGGCCTCGAGCCCGGCCTTCCCCAGATCGTCGGGCGTCATCACCACGTGGAACTCGCACTTCGCATTGAAGAGCAGGAACCACGGCTCGGCAATTGACGGGACTTTCGAGGAATCGGCCATGTCAATAATCATCATCGTGCTGCGATGGCCGTCGTACTCCATGAAATAGGTGGCTTCGGGTTTCAATTCATCGAGAATCCTCTTAATTTTCGCGCCAGCCGTCCCGTCTTTTACGGCTGCGTTGAAAGGATCGTTCGGAATTTTGGCGTGGACCAGCATTCGCATTGTTGCCTCCAGGAAAAACAAATTTGCGGTTCCAGAAAAAACTAACGGTGTGGGCCGAATCACGAGAACACGGCGCGGAGTCTACACCGAAGGGCCGCACGCACGCGAGAAAAAGATATGGCGAGCAAAAAGCGCTGGCCATCGCGACGAGACGAGCGACATTCAGCTTCTCGTTTTCGTCTGTGGATTCTTGCATCGGCTCGAGGGCTACGCCGATTCCGCACTGAGAAAATCGCGGATGTGCCGGTTCACGATTTCCGGCGCTTCGTGAATCACCCAGTGCGATGCGTTTGGAATGCGCTTGATCCGAAGATTCGGGACATATTCTTCGAGCCCGTCAAGATTCGCCGCCAGCAGATATACATCCTTCATCCCCCAGATCACGAGCGTTGGCACATGCACGATCCATGAATGTGCGCCCGGAATGATGGCGGACGCGTCCGGAGATTCCTCGTTCACCGCACCGAATGGCGCCGCGCGATAATAATTGACGGCGCCGGTGAGCGCTCCCGGTTGCGACCACGCCGATATGTAAGCCGCGCGATCCGCTTCGGTGAAGCAGCCGCGCTCAAGGCCCGCCGCGAGGAACAATTGCGCGAGCGGCGCGAAATGTTCGGCCGCGAGCGCCGTTTCCGCAATCGGATTGCGCAGAAGTTGAATATATTCGCTCGCTTTTTGTTGCGCGCGATTGTTCGCCAGCTCGCGCTGGAAAATCGCCGGGTGCGGCGCGTTGATTACGATCAGGCGCGCAAGCCAATCAGGATGTGTGAGCGCGAAGGCCCATGCGATTACGCCGCCCCAATCGTGCGCCACAAGCGTAAACTTGTTGTCGCCGCCGCATCCGAAATGCGCCGCGAGTCCGCGGATATCTTCGACGAGATGCGGGATGGCGTAGTCCTCGACGTTCGGCGGCTTCGAGGAAAGATTGTAGCCGCGTAGATCGGGCGCGACGGCCAGATGCGTCCGTCCGAATTCGGCGAGCTGATTTTTCCACTGGTACCAGAATTCAGGGAAGCCGTGGACGAAGAGGATCAAGTCGCCGTCTTCGTTGCCCTCAGCGGCGTAGTGAAGTTGAACAGATTCGAGTTGAGCGTGACCGTGGCGCAGCATAACCGGGCAACCGGGTCCCGCGATGCTATGTGCATCGCACTACCGGCGTCAATCCGGCGAATGCATCCATTTCGGAATGCGGCGGGTCTAAACTCTTGCGATCTGCAACCATGACCGCCATTGAGCGGCGGAGGTGAGCGCGATGAACGCGATAACTATGAAAAAGTCTCGCGAAATAATTTTGTGTGTGTGGGCGATCACCGGTTGCGCTTTGCCGCTCGCCGCGCAGGTCCAGCCTCACGTTACTCCGCCGGGGCACGACATCACGCCGCCCGCAGCCGCACCGCAATCCACAGCTCCGCCGCAATCCGACACAAAGCAGCCTCAAGCGCCTGCGGCGACGCCCGAATCTCTTGAAAAGGGAAAGGCAATCGTTCTCGCGGCTGCAAAGGCGGCCGGCGGCGATGCGCTGAACGACGTGAAAAGCATCGACGTCGCGAGCAGCGGTCAAGCCGATACGCCCGGGGGCACGATGGACATTTCGCTAAAGCTCGTCATTATCTATCCGAATCTGCTTCATTCCGAGGCGCACCTTCCCATAGCGGATATCTCGCAGGGATTCGATGGCTCGGCGGGCTGGGTCGTCTCGCCGCAGGGCACGCTCGATTTGCCTGCCGAATATGCTGGCGAATTTGATCGCGGGATTGCCCTCGCGGGTGCGTGGGGACTTTACAAACAAGCTCTTGCCGGGAAAATCGAGTTGCAATATCTCGGCGACGAAGATCTCGACGGCAAGAAGGTGCCGGCCGTGCAGTGGCATGCGATGAACGGTCCGGTGAAGCTTTTCTTCGATCCCGCGACGCACCTTCTTATCGGCGCTCACTTTCAATCCATCACGCCGCAGGGAATCGTGGAGACCGATCAGCGCTGGAGCGACTTCCACGCCGTTGCGGGATTGCAATACCCGAATCACAACGTGATCTTTCGCGACGGATCGAAATTCTCTGATACGACGGTCCAGTCCGTCAAAGTGAACACGAATCCCGATCGCGCGATTTTCTCAAAGCCCGCGACTCCGCCCGCGTCCGCAAATTGAAACGCAGGTATTCACGGAAATTTACGAACATTCCTTCGATATTTTTCACACGCGAGGAACCGGTTTCACAGTGCGCAAGTCTAATTCATTGTGTCTTTGCGGCTTGGGAATTCGGTGCGGGTAGCTTAAACTTAAAAATTCGGCTCTGAAAGATAACGCGAATGGATAGAACGGCTTTTCGAAAATCAGCAGCAATCGCGGCGATTTCGGCCGGGCTCCTCTGCCTGGGCGGCATCGCGCGAAGCACGCCGGATCCAGAGCCTTCGATTCTTGCCGCGATGCAAGCCGAGCTTGATCGTTCCTCCGCTGCGCTCAGCAAGGCCGATCCCGCCGCATATTTTCTCGCGATTACAGTTTCCGATCGCCAGCTTGCTTCCGTGACGGGCTCGAATGGCGCGCTGCTTTCGAGCGATCAGAATCGCGGACGCTGGCTAGAAGTTCAGACACGCGTCGGCAGCTACCAGCTCGACAACACGCATCGAATCGGCGATCGTCCGCCCAATTGGACGAGCCCCGGCGCGACGGCAACCATTGACGACGATACGAACGTCCTGCGCCGGGAAATCTGGAGCGAGTCCGACCGCCAATATCGCGCCGCCGCCGAGGCTCTAATCAAAGTGCAGACGGGCCAGCAGGTGACGGTGCAAACCGCCGAAGGCAACGCGCCTGATTTTTCGCACGAAGAGCCGCACACCTACGTCGGCCCGCACGTCGAAATCCGCGTGGATCGCAAGCCCTGGGAAGAGCGCGTCCGCAAATATACGGCGATGTTCAGCACTTCACCGGACGTTCTCAATTCAATCGCAACGTTCACGGCTCAAGCCACCAACCAGTATTACCTCAATAGCGAAGGCTCGAAGCTTGCCTTCGGCCAGGTTCACTACCGGCTCGAACTTTTTGTTCAAAGCAAAGCTCCGGATGGAATGGACATCAACCGCTTCGCCAATTTCGATTGGCTCGATCCGAAGGAAACTCCCGACGACAACGCGGTCTTCGCGCGAATCAAGATCATGATTCACGAAGTCGAAGCGCTCGATCGCGCGCCGCTCGTTGATCCTTATGCCGGGCCCGCGTTGCTGACTGGCCGCGCCACCGCCGTTTTCTTCCATGAAGTCCTTGGCCATCGCCTCGAAGGTTTCCGTCAAAAGGACATCAACGAGGGTCAGACATTTACAAAGAAAATCGGCGAACAAATTCTCCCGGATTTTATCTCAGTGAAAGATGATCCGACGCAACAACGGCTCGACGGCCAAATGCTCCTCGGCTATTACCCATTCGACGACGAAGGCGTCCCGTCGCAAAATGTCCACTTGGTGGATAGCGGCGTGCTGAAAACATTCTTGATGGGCCGCTCGCCGCTTGTGGATGTGCCTCATTCGAACGGCCATGGCCGCCGCCAGCTCGGTTATCAACCAATCGCGCGGATGGGCAATACGATTGTCAGCAGCACGCGCACTGTCACGAACGCCGAGCTTCGCAAAAAGCTGATCGAACTCATCAAGCAGCAGGGCAAGCCGTACGGATTGATGATTGACGACATCGCCGGAGGTTTCACCTTCACCGGCCGCGGCCAGCCGCAGGCGTTCCAGGTGCTGCCGCTCGTCGTGTACAAAGTCTTTCCTGATGGGAAGCCGGACGAATTGGTCCGCGGTGTGGACATCGTCGGAACACCGTTAATTTCGCTGACGAAAATCGTCGCGACCGGCGACACCCAGGAAGTATTTAACGGCTACTGCGGCGCGGAATCGGGTTCAGTGCCCGTTGCTGCCGCAGCGCCGGCGATTCTCATTTCCGAGCTTGAAGTGCAGAAGAAGGAGACTTCCACGGACAAGCCGCCGATTTTGCCGCCGCCGGCTCACGATCCAGAGTCGAAGACGAAAGGGGCGGGACAATGATTCGCGCGAGGTCTTCGCTTTTTATCGGAATCGTTCTCGCTGCACTTTTGACCGCAACTTTGGGCACTAATGCGCGCGCCGCGAATTCGCCCGCCACGAAAAAGTCAGCCGCGCCGCCGACCGCCGCGCAAGCCGCCGCGGACAACGATCAAACTTTGCGTGCCATGCGGGACGAAATGGCCCGCTCCGTATCTCGCCTGCAGATTCCCGGTGTCGAGAAGCCCTTTTACATCCAGTATCAGCTCCTCGACGTGGATATCCGCGAAATCACCGCTTCGTTCGGCGCGTTGCTTTCCACGTCGAACACGCGGAATCGCTTCATGCTGCTCGGCGCCCGCGTCGGCGACTATCATCTCGACAGTTCGAATTTCATCAGCGAAGACGGCTTCCGCGGATTTCTCAGCTCCGCGGGCCAGGTCGGCATCGATCGCGACTACAATTCACTGCGCCAGGATTTGTGGCTTTCAACCGATCAGGCTTATAAAGAAGCGCTGACCGACATGTCGCTCAAGCGCGCATTTCTTCGCAGCTTGACGAAGCCTCCCGAGATTGACGACTTCTCGAAGATCACGCCCGTCGTTCAAGTGGAACCGCGCCTGGAGCCCGACTGGACTTCGCGCAATTGGGAAGACGAAGCCCGCGAAGTCTCCCGCTCAATTCGCGGCAATCCGGAATTGAAGGATTCGCGCGTCACCTACTATCTGATTTACACCACGTATTACCTGGTCACGAGCGAGGGAACGGAAATCCGGACGTCGCGCAGCTTCGCGGCGATCGAAGGCTCGATGGATGCGCTTGCCGACGACGGCATGCAGGTCCAAAACTATTATTCAAAATATGTCTCGCGCCCGGCCGATCTCCCACCGGTTGCGGAAGTCAGCAAGGCGCTCGAGCAAACGGCCAGCGAAGTCGTCGCCTTGCGTTCGAGCCCTCTCGTTCCGGATTACACCGGCCCAATGCTCTTCGACGCGCTCGCGTCCGGATCGCTGCTCGCGCAAACTCTCGAGGCCTCGCTCTCCGGCGCGCGTCCGCCGCTTTCGATGCTTCCGAGATTCGACGAAATCATGGAAGGTCTCGGCGGGCGCAGCGAATGGACCGGCCGCGTGAATACTCGCGTGCTTCCCCAGACGGTTTCGCTCACAGACGACCCGACGATGACGGCATTTAACGGCCAGCCCCTCCTCGGCGGCTACGCCGTGGACGACGAAGGCGTTCGGGCGGAGCGCGTTTCAATTGTCGACGCCGGAATTCTCAGGAGTCTTCTGATGTCACGGCGGCCCGGCCCCGAATTCCAGAAGTCGAACGGCCACGCACGCGCCGCGCTTCTCTCCATACCCAAGGCGCTCTCGAGCAATCTCATTTTCGAATCGAACGCTGGTTCGACCGCGGCGGATCTAAAAGCCAAGTTTCTTCAGATGTGCAAGGACGATGGACACGAGTGGTGCATCGAAGTGCGGCGAATGGACAATCCCGCGCTCTCCTCGGTGCGCTCGGAAGATTTCAACGAAGAGATCGGTGGGCTTGCCTCGGGCATCGCGGGTGGAACGCGCCTGCCGCTGCTCCTCTATCGTGTTTTCGTTTCCGATGGCCGCGAAGAGCTTGTGCGCGGCGGCATTTTGAACGGGCTCACTCTGCGCTCGCTCCGCAATATCGCGGGCATCGGCAGTGACCCGGCGGTTTTCAATTATCTTCAGAATCCCGCGCAGGGGTTTGCGGGGACGGCGCTCGGCGCATTCGGCTCCGCGCAGGATGGAATTCCAAGTTCGGTCGTCGCGCCCTCGCTGCTTCTCGAAGAAGCTGAAGTCCGCGGCTTCCACGGCGAGCCGCGCCGCTTGCCGCTCGTCACTGCTCCGCCTCTGCAGTAACCGAGCGTCGGCAAAAGATCGGCTCTATTTTGTTTCGGTGAGAATCGTCAGGATCGCGACTTCCGGCCGGCAATCGAATCGAATTGGAAACATCGACATTCCCACGCCGCGGTTCACATACATTTTTGTATTTCCGGATTGGTACCATCCCGACACGTAAGGCCAGCAACCCTTCGGCATCCAAATCGGCGCCATGAACGGCACACGCACTTGCCCGCCGTGCGTGTGGCCTGCGAGGCAAAGGTTCACGCGGCCTGCAACCTCGTCAAAATAAGCCGGAGCGTGAAACATCAGGATCTTGAACGCGTCGGGAGGCGCTCCGGCGAGCGCTGTATCTTGGTTCGGCTTTCCCGTGAACGGATCATCCACTCCCGCGAGCCACAAGTCTGGCCTCACAAGAGCGCCAGCATTCAGCAGCAAGTGCACGCCGGAACTCGCATAGAATGCGCGCTCGTGCGGAACCATCTTCCAGTTCTCGAAATTTCCGCGCACAAACCATACGCCCAGCGGAGCGTGCAGTTTCTCGTACACTTCTTGCACCTCTGCATACGAAGGATCCCACGCGGAGAGCGAGTCGCCCGTAATCAGGATGATGTCAGGTTTTTCCTCGTCAAGGATGCTTAACACGCGCCGTTCGCGCCGGCCCAGGCCATTGGTGTGGAGATCGGTCAAATGCGCGATTTTTATCGGCGACATGACGTTGCCCTGGATATCGAAGTGAGTGACCTCGATGCGGTACGGCTCGATCCACAGCGCGTCGGCCAACAACACGATTGCGATAGCCAGCATCGCCAAAATGGCCATCAGCGAGCCGCGCCGCTTCCTCGGTGCATCGGCGGCCCGCGTCGAATATGTATCCAATGCTGTCATCAATCCTCAGTTCAGTCTAAACCACGAATCTCAATTACAAAGTCTTTACCCGCGTTTGTGCTCCATATCCGATGCGCCGCACGGCCCGTTCGATTGTGTGGCGGCACACTCGCCCATCGTATAATCGGCAATTGCTCCACGAAGATGCCATCATGAAGGCGCTGTAACGCTATGAAGATCATGGATGATGCCGTTCGCCAGAAGAAACTCGCCGCCCTGGGGTCGGTCGGATCGGCGGTGGTTCTCGTCTGCCTGAAGGCGTTTCTAGTGATCGCGACGGGCAGCCTCGGAGTTCTTTCCGAGATGCTGCATTCGATTCTCGACCTCATCGCAGCCGTCATCACGTATCTCTCCGTGCGTGTATCCGATAAGCCCGCGGACGCCGAACATCTTTACGGACACGGAAAGGTGGAGAGCTTTTCGGCGTTCGTGGAGACCGGTTTGCTGCTCGTCACAGCCGTTTACATCATTTGGGAAGCCATCGATCGCCTCGTCCATCAAACGGTCCACATCCGTCCCAGTATCACGGCGATTGTCGTGCTGGTTTTCGCCATGGGAATTGATATCGCGCGGTCCCGTACGCTCAATCGCGTGGCACAGAAATATCCGAGCGAAGCGTTAGAAGCCGATGCACTCCATTTTTCGACGGATGTCTGGAGCACGTTCGTCGTCATCTTGGGCATTTCGGGCGCATGGATCGGAATGAAGTACGGCATCCCGTGGCTTGCGTATGCCGACGCGATTGCGGCGCTCGGCGTCGCAAGCGTGATTCTCTGGATTGGCGGGCGTCTCGGAAAGCGGACGCTCGACGGACTTCTCGACGTCGCGCCCTCGGGCCTTCGCGAGCGGATCGAGAGCGCCGTCAGCGGAATGGAAGGAGTGCTGAACACCAGCCGCGTGCGCGTTCGCCGCTCGGGCCAGCGCCATTTCGTGGACATCACGATCAGCGTGCCGCGCACGGCCAGCCTCGAGCAGGCGCATGCGACGAGCGACGCCGTTGAACGCCGGATCGAGCAGATCGTTCCGTCCGACGTCGTCGTTCACATGGAGCCTCGCGCACGTTCGAATGAAAATCTCTTCGAGACTATCCGGGCCATCGCTCAGCGCCACGGACTTCCCGTTCACGAGCTTTCCGCTCACATGTTTGATGGCAAGCTTTTCATCGAACTGCATCTCGAAGTCGACGAGACTGCAAGTTTGCACGAGGCGCACAAGCGTGCCACGCTTCTTGAGAATGAAATCCGCAGCGCCACCGACCGGAACGCGCTCATCAATATTCACATCGAGCCGCTCGGCGCTCAGATCGCCAGTTCCGAAGAAATGCGCGAGCTTGGCCGGTCCGTCCAGCTTTTTTTGGGTTCGTTACAGTCCGAATACGGTGAGATCGCGGATTGCCATGAGGTTCATGTGCGCAGTGTGGACCATAAAATTCTGGTTTCCTGCCACTGCGCCATGCGTGGCAGCCTTCCCGTCACCACCGTCCACGACATCACCGCCGGCCTCGAAGACCGCGTGAAAGAGAAATTTCCTCAGATCTTCCGCGTGACGATTCACCCCGAGCCTGTCGAAGAGAGCTAGTCCACGATGTACAGCGAGGGTTTCCGGGGGATGCCGTGCCGCACAAACACTTGCGCTGCGAGCGCCATTACAGCCGGAAAACATTCGAGCACGTAGCGCGGTTCCGGCGTTTCGTAATGAAGAAAGAAAACCGTACGGACCACGCAAAATGAGACGAGAAACACAGTGAGCGGAGATTTTCGCGCGAGCCACGCGCCGGCTAGTCCTGTGCCCGCAAGCAGAATCGCAAGCGCTCCGAATCCCACCGTTACGCAGAAATCCACCGGATCTTCCTGCCACGCCGCCCGAATCGGCCAGAGCTGGCCGGAGAAAGGTAGCAGCTCGATCCGCGGCGTGAACCACAGCGTGAACGCCCGCTTGATCGGAATCGTCAGATAGGTTCGCAGCGGGTGCCGCGCTGTCCGTTCGCGCGCGATCTCGGCGAAGAACGCGTCTTGCTCCGGCGAAATCGTGAGCGAATCATTGTATTCATCGAATGTCGCTGCGACACGATCGCGCTCCTCCTGCGAATCGAATGCGTAAGCCGGAATATCGTCCATATAGATTTCCTCGTCATCAAGTTTCCACGGTACGAGGTAGACGTCTCGGAAACGCCAGAGCCACGTGTTTGTCCAGGAGTAAAATCCGCGCGGCACAAATTCCCCGGGCAATTGCGTATAACGCGGCGCCAGAAATTGCACTTCCCCGACAGCCCTCCAATTTCGCGCCGCCCACGGTGCTAGCGGCAGCAGCATTCCCACGAGCATCAGGACACCCGCGCGTACGAGCTTCTGCCAGTTCGCAGGACGGAACCAGCGCGCGAGCAGCACGAGCCCCGCTGCGCACAGCAGCAGGGGCGTTTCCGGCCGCACCAGCGTTCCGAATCCGACGATCAGGCCCCCGAGAAACCAGCGATCCTGCAGCCATTCGGCCCATACCGGCCGGTCGGGGTCCGGCTCAACGATCCTCGTCGGTTCGAAGGCCTCTGCCAGCACCAGTAGCGCGACGCTCGTAAAAAATGTTGCGAGCACTTCCGTGAGGATGCCTGTCGTATAATTGGCAATGAACGGACAAAGCGCTGCGATCCACAGCCCAGCCAGTGCCGCGCGCTTTCGCCCAGCAACAGGAGAGACTCGCGCCGCCAGCAACGCCACGACGCAGCACGTCGCAAGATCTATAAAAACTTGCGCCAGCAAGACGGCCAAGTGCGAACGGCCTAGCGTCACAGCCACGGCGACGAGTAACGCAGGGTAGCCGGGAGGGCGCACGTCCACCGGTATGATTTGCCCTTGAATGTTTAAACCATAGATTCCGTGTTCGAGCCAGTTCTTGGCGAGGTCGATGTACGTCGCTGAGTCGCTCGCGGCATTCATGGGAAACTTCAAGATGAGATACAAACGCAATGCGAGCCCCGCGCAGAGAGCCAGCACCGCGTTGGCGCGTAATTTGATCGAACTCGTCATTGACACTGTTCCAGTGGATGGCTAGCTTGGATTGTCCTGATGGCTGATGGCAAGCCCATTTTCTACGATGAGGAGCGCCGGCGGTGGAAGCGGACGCGCCGCGTGCTTGAGATTTCGGGCGCTCTCTTCGCGTTCATCGTCGTAGTTTTTGTAATCAACGTTCTTCGCAAGCCGGATTTGCCAGAACTCCTGCTTCCGTACACGCGGCCGCTGCTGCGCGGCATTCGCGGATCTAAGAATGTCAAAGTGCCCGTCGTCCGCCACGGCCGCAAGAAACAAGTCTCCGGGCTCGGCCAGGAGCCCGATCATTACGATCCGCTTCGCGCGGCCTTCTATGAGAATGGCGACCCAAGCGGCTTCGCGTCTTTCCAGCAGCACTATCGCGATCTCGACTTGTTGATACCCGAAGGCCTTAAGTCGATTACTGCCGATGGTCGCCTCGACGTCGACCTCGATCCGAAAATCCCGGACTGGCTGCGCACCACCGGCGTCGAATTGCCGCTGATGCCTCTTCTGCAAAATTCAGACGGCGTCATCTGGCACATCAAGGAAATGTCGGAAATGCTCTCGCGCCAGCCCGCGCGTTCCGCGTTGATTGCTTCGATCGTGCGCTACGAAGTCGCCCAGCATTTCGCGGGCGTCGCGCTCGATTTCGAGCAGGTTCCGGACGCGAGCCAAAATGATTTTAGAAAATTTGTCGCGGAGCTAGGCACGGCGCTTCACGCGCAGAACCTGAAGCTGATGGTCGCGCTGCCGGCCGCCGATTGGGCCTACGACTACAAAGGCATAGGGCAGGCCGCAGACGCCGTCATTCTCATGAACTACGATCAGCACTGGCTGACGTCTCCGCCGGGCCCGATCGCCGCTCAGGATTGGTATCTCACGAACCTCACCAAAATTTTGGCATTGGTGCCGCGTGAAAAGCTCGTGATGGGAATCGCGAATTACGCCTACGACTGGCCCGAGAAATCGAAGGGCAATCCGAATCCCGTCGGATCGGCGTTGACGTATCAAGGCGCCGTCGTTCGCGCGGTGGAGTCGGAAGCCGACATTACGTTCGATTCCGATGCGCTCAATCCGCACTATTCCTACGAAGACGAAAACAACATTGTGCACCAGGTCTGGATGCTCGATGGCGTAACCGCCTACAACGAACTGCGCGCCGCTGAGCATGAAGGCGTTCGCGGAACGGTGGTCTGGCGTCTTGGCTCGGAAGATCCTTCGATGTGGTTCATCTGGGACACGATTCGTCCCACCGACGCCGACCGCACCAAGCTAACCGACCTTCCGCCTGGCTACGATTTGGTTCTCGAAGGCAGCGGAGATATTTGGCGCATCACGAATACGCCGGTCAGCGGCAAGCGCAGCTTCGATTACGACGCGTCGTCTGACGACTTCGACGACGAAAGCTTCGAAGTTCTTCCGATGCCGTGGCGCATCGAGCAAATGGGCGCCGCGCCGCACAAAGTGGCGCTGACATTTGACGACGGCCCCGATCCAAAGTGGACGCCTGAAATTCTCGACATCTTGAAGGACAAGCACGCGCCAGCAACTTTCTTTGCCATCGGTACCGATGCCGACAACTCGCCCGAATTGATTCGCCGCGAGTATGCCGAGGGGAACGAAATCGGAAATCACACCTACACGCACCCCGACTTCGAAACGGCTTCGAAGGCGCAGATTCAACTCGAACTGAATCTCACCGAGCGATTGCTCGAGTCCACGCTGGGCGTAAAAACAATTCTCTTCCGCCCGCCCTACGGCATCGACCATCAGCCGGAAACCGCGAGCGAGATTGCGCTTTTGCCGATTCCGCAATCCATGGGCTACGTCATCGTCGGCGCCCGCATCGATCCGCATGACTGGGGAGAAGTCGGCGATCAACCGCCGCCGCCGACCGATGTAATCGTGAAGCGCGTTCTCGCCGACGCCGATAAGCAGCTCCACGGCGAGCAGGGCAACATCATTCTTATGCACGACGGCGGCGGCGACCGCAGCCACACCGTCGCGGCGCTGCCGCAAGTGATCGACGGCCTGCGCGCGAAAGGCTACGAATTTGTGCAGGTTTCAGACTTGCTTGGCCAGACGCGAGCGCAAGTGATGCCGCCGCTAAGCGAAAAGGAATGGATCTTCGCGCGCAGCGATTGGTTCATCTTCGAAATCGCGCACTGGTTCCGCATGGCCATCGCGTTCATCTTTATGGCGGGAATTCTTCTCGTCAGTTGCCGCGCGCTGATCGTTGGATTGCTCGCGCTCATCGAGAAAGCGCGCCCGGCGCCCGGCGATCATCCAGAATATCGGCCGACCGTGAGCGTTTTGATTCCTGCTTACAACGAAGAGGCCGTTATCGTAGCTACGGTTCGCTCCGCACTCGCTTCGGACTATCCCAAACTCGAAATCATGGTCATCGATGACGGCTCAATCGATCGCACGAACGAGCGCCTGCGCGCGGAATTTGGCGCGGATCCTCGCGTACGGCTGATTACGCAACCAAATCGCGGAAAGCCGGCGGCGCTGAATCATGGCCTCGCTTCGGCTACCGGCGAAATCATGGTCACGATCGACGCGGATACTTGCGTGAATCCCGATGCTGTCAGGAAGCTGGTTCGCAATTTCACCGATGCGCGCGTCGCCGCCGTTGCCGGCAATGTAAAAGTGATGAACCGGAATCGCTGGCTCACGCGGTGGCAGGCGCTCGAATACATCACCAGCCAGAATCTCGAGAAGCGCGCGTTCGATTTGTTGAATTGCATTCCCGTTGTGCCTGGCGCCGTCGGCGCGTGGCGCTCGGATGTCGTCCGGAATTGCGGCGGTTTCTCGCGCGACACCGTCGCAGAAGACACCGATCTGACCATGACCATTCGCCGCCAGGGATGGAAGATTCTCTACGACGAAGACGCCATCGGGTACACGGAAGCGCCGGAAACCGTGAGCGCGCTCATCCGCCAGCGATTCCGCTGGACGTTCGGCACGATCCAAGCCGTCTGGAAGCATCACGATACTCTCGGGCGGAAAAAATACGGATCGCTTGGCTGGATCGCGCTGCCGAATATTTTTTTGTTTCAAATACTCTTGCCGCTCGTCTCGCCGGTGATCGATTTGATGTTCCTGATGTCGCTCCTGCTTTGGGGTCTCGCGCAGTTCCGCATCACGCGTCTGCCGCAGCTCTGGACCGCGCAGGACGTCGAGCGCTCCCTGATTTTCTTTGCGGTCTTCATGGTGATCGATCTGCTGACCTGCGTAATTGCGTTCGCGCTCGAAAAGCACGAAGACTGGACGTTGCTCGCTCCTCTTCTCATCCAACGCTTCTACTATCGTCAGATGATGTATGTCGTGCTTTTCCGCGCGCTGAAGGAAGCTGTAAGGGGCCGGCCGGTCGGCTGGCGCGGCGTCGAGCCGCAAATGCCCGCCCCCGTCCCGAGCGATTAGCAACCCGCGCCGCTCCGGCACCTGTAGCGGCCGGCTTTCGCGATTTCTGCGTCCCGGCCTCGCCGGGACGCCGGGCATCTTTTCCCTATGGAATCCGACTCTTAGACGTATTCTAATTAGGGCGGCTCCAACGGTCCGGCAACATTCCGCCAATTTCGAGAGGAAGGTGAGTGATGGCTTCGATTTCCTTCCAGGTGAATGGAAAACCCCGTACGGTTGATGTGAGTCCCGATACGCCGCTGCTTTGGGTCTTGCGCGACACGCTGCAATTAACCGGCACGAAGTACGGCTGCGGAATTTCTCAATGCGGCGCTTGCACGATCCACGTCGACGGCGATCCCACCCGGTCCTGCGTCACTCCAGTTTCCGCCATCGCCGGAAAAAGCATCACGACGATCGAAGGTCTTTCGCTCGATCGCAACCATCCGATCCAGCAGGCTTGGATCGCCGAGCAAGTTCCCCAGTGCGGCTATTGCCAGTCAGGGCAGATCATGACCGCTGTGGCGCTCCTCGCGCACACGCCCAAGCCCACTGACGCCGACATTGATCAAGCCATGTCCGGCAACATCTGCCGTTGCGGCATGTATCAGCGAATGCGCAAAGCGATCCATCGCGCTGCAGGCCAACTCGCGGCGGACGCTGCTCCCGCGGCGGCTTCTTATGCGAAGGGCGGTGCGCAATGAGTTCGACGGTTCTTACTCCCAAACTCACTCGTCGCGGATTTGTGAAAGTCGGGGCCGCCGGCAGCGCGGCGCTCGTTCTCGGATTTTATCTGCCGTCAATCGCCGGCGCGCAGGAAGAGGGCGGCGGTCCCAGTAAAGAAGCTCCGCGCATCAATCCTCTGAACGCGTGGATTCGAATCAGCCAGGACGGCAAAGTCACGCTGATCGTCGGCAAATCCGAAATGGGCCAGGGCGTCATGACGTCGCTTCCCATGATTCTTGCCGATGAATTGGAAGTGGATTGGAATCTTGTTCACGTTGAACAGGCAGCCACGAAGCCGGATATTTACGAATCTCTCGGCACGGGCGGTAGCGGCAGCGTTCTCGATTCCTGGATGCCCTTGCGTCAGGCAGGAGCCACAGCGCGGCAGATGCTGATTCAGGCGGCTGCCAATACCTGGGGCGTGGATGCCGCAAGTTGCTTCGCAAAAGATGGTGGCGTCGTTCACAATCCGCGCGGCCATCGCCTCGAATACGGCGAACTCGTTGCGAAGGCATCGAAATTGCCGGTTCCCGATCCGAAGAAAGTCGTCCTGAAAAATCCAGACACCTTCCGTTACATCGGCACGTCGCTTCCCCGCGTGGACATTCCTTCAAAAGTGGATGGCTCGGCGAAATTCGGTATCGACGTTCGCGTTCCCGGAATGCTTTATGCCGTCGTCGCGCGCTGTCCCACATTCGGCGGCAAAGTTAAGACTTTCGACGCGGCTAAAGCGAAGGCCGTTCCGGGTGTGCGCGAAGTCGTCGAAATTCCCGCGGTGGGAAAGGGCGCAAACACGGCTGGCGGCATCGCCGTCGTCGCCGATTCCACATGGGCTGCGCTGCAGGGCCGCGACGCTCTCACAATCGAATGGGACAATGGGCCGTATGCGAACGAAACCACCGATTCACTGCGCGAACAATTGCAATCGCTGACGACGAAGCCCGGCAAAGTTGTCCGCAAGGAAGGCGATGTCGAACCAGCCCTTGCGAGCGCATCGAAGAAAATCGAAGCGGCCTACGAATTGCCTTTTCTCGCGCACGCGTCGATGGAGCCGATGAACTGCACCGCCGACGTCCACCCCAACCGCGCGGAACTCTGGGCGCCGACGCAAGGACCCGACTGGAACCAGAGCATGGTCGCGCAAGTCCTGAAGCTGCCAAAGCATTCTGTCGTCGTGCACACCGTGCTCATGGGCGGCGCATTCGGCCGGCGCTATCAAACCGATTTCGCTGTCGAGGCCGCGCAAGTCTCCAAAGCGATCGGCAAGCCCGTTCAGTTGCTCTGGACCCGCGAAGACGATATGCAGCATGATTTCTATCGCCCTGCCTCCCACCATCGCATGGCTGCGGCTCTCGACGAAAAAGGTGCCATCGTAGCCTGGCGGCATCGCGTCTCCTCGACATCGATCTCGGAATTCTGGCGCTCGGGCCCAAATCCTGCCGAGCAGGAAATCGGCAGCGCTGAAGTGCTTCCATACGCGACTGCGAATTTTCAAATCGAATACGCGCCCGCGAAGTCCGGAGTGCCGCGCGCGTGGTGGCGCTCCGTCGAACAAACTCCAAGCGCTTTCGCCGTGGAAAGTTTCGTCGACGAATTGGCCGCCGCCGCAAAGATCGATCCATACGAGTACCGTCTTCGCCTGTTCGATGAACGCAAACCGATGTCGAGCAAGTTGTGGCCGGAAGGTCCGCCGCTTGTCGTTAAGCGCATGAAGGCCACATTGCAACTCGTAGCCGAGAAAGCGGGATGGGGTACTCCCGCGCCGGAAGGCCGTTCGCGCGGCATCGCCTGCTTCTATTCCTTCAACACGTATGCTGCTGAGGTCGTCGAAGTCTCCGTTGCAGCCGGTGGAAAATTCCGCGTGCATCGCGTCGTTTGCGCCGTGGATTGCGGCAGGGCCGTCGATCCCGATGGCGTGAAGGCGCAAATCGAGAGCGGCATCGTGTACGCGCTCTCGGCTGTGCTCACCGGCGAGATCACCATCGCCAAGGGCGGCGTCGAGCAGAGCAATTTCAACGATTACAAAGTGATGCGCATGCGCGATATGCCCGAGGTCGAAGTGCATATCGTGCCAAGCACCGAACGCCCCACCGGCGTCGGCGAGCCTGGCCTGCCGCCGCTCGCAC
>JBAPOP010000065.1:0-11098 GCA_049279675.1 Candidatus Acidiferrales bacterium | reverse complement strand
TCCATCGGGCCCCCCGGCCCCTAGAAAAGCGGACATTTCTACTTTGCACAAACCGGACATTCTCACTTTGCAGCTACACACCGGTGGCCTGCGTTGACTTGCGTGAACTGCCAGCATAAGATTCGCGCGGATGCCCGATTCTACTCCACTCTCCGGCCGAACGATTTCTCACTACCGCATCGTCGAAAAACTCGGCGGCGGCGGGATGGGCGTGGTCTACAAGGCCGAGGATGTGAATCTCGGCCGCTTCATCGCCATAAAATTTCTTCCGAGCGACGTCTCGAAAGATCCCACGGCGCTCGAGCGATTCCGCCGCGAAGCTCGCGCCGCATCCGCGCTGAACCATCCAAACATCTGCACGATTCACGAAATTGACGAGCGCGATGGCCAGTGGTTCATCGCCATGGAATTTCTAGACGGGCAAACGCTGAAGCATCGCATCGGCGGCAAGCCGATGCCGCTCGAGAATCTCCTCGACGTAAGCATTCAAATCGCGGACGCGCTCGACGCGGCGCATTCCGAAGGCATCATTCATCGCGACATCAAGCCCGCGAATATTTTCATCACCAAGCGCGGCCAGGTGAAAATTCTCGATTTTGGTTTGGCGAAATCGCTCGCGCCGCCCTCCGCGCAATCCGGCTCCGCCACGCAGGATTTCGCGGGAGTTGATCCTGAACACCTCACGAGTCCCGGCAGCACGCTCGGAACCGTCGCGTACATGTCGCCGGAACAGGCTCGCGCCCGCGATCTCGATGCGCGCTCCGATATTTTTTCGTTCGGCACAGTGCTCTATGAGATGTCCACCGGCACGCTGCCGTTCCGCGGCGAGAGCACCGCCGTCATTTTCGAGTCGATTCTCGGCCGCGCGCCGGTCGCGCCTGTGCGCTTGAATCCGGATTTGCCTCCGAAACTCGAAGCAGTCGTCGAGAAAGCTCTCGAAAAAGATCCGCAGCTCCGCTATCAGCATGCCGCCGACATCAAGACCGATTTGCAACGCATCAAGCGCGACACCATGGCGGGCAGCCTCAGCGGCACTCATGCCCTCAATGCGGCGTCATCGTCAGCCCTGCCCGCAGCGCCCGATTCAAGCGCGATTTCCGCGCCGTCAACTCCCCAGACGCAAGCGGCGCAACCAGCACATGCCTCTCACGCTTCCGGCAGTTCAGTCGTCGCCGCCGCAAAGCAACACAAACTCGGCCTTTCTGCAGGCCTCGTAATCGCGCTGATTGTGCTGGCCGCGGCTGGCTACGGAGTCTATTCGCTCGTTGGCAAGCGAACGGCCACGATTCCGTTTCAGAAATTTTCCGCGACGCAGATAACTAACTCAGGCAAGATAACGGTGGCGGCGATTTCGCCGGACGGAAAGTACGTTCTGAGCGTCACGGACGAAAACGGCAAGGAAAGCCTCTGGCTTCGAAACGTTTCGACCAGCAGCAACACTCAAATCCTCCCTCCCGACGCGTTCGCAATCGTTAGTCCAGCATTTTCGCTTGACGGTGACTACGTCTACTACCGGAAGGCGACTGACGCATCGCTTACCGAATTTCGCGTGTACCGCGTGCCGGTGCTCGGAGGCTCGCCGCAACTCCTTCTGCGCGACGTTGACGCCGGCCCTGCCTTTTCGCCCGATGGCAAGCGAATGGCGTATATCCGCGGAAACGATCCGGACCCTGGCAAGTACCGCATCCTTTCGTCCACTTTGGACGGCGGCGACGAGAGCGTTCTCCACATCACGACAACCCTACTTCTCCCCGCGATCTCCTGGTCGCGGGACGGGAAGCGAATCGCTTTTGTCGGAACCGCCCAAGCTGCCACCACTAGCGGCACTACGCCAGGACAGATCGGCATTCTCGATGTTGCCACCGGCAAGGTAAGTTCGCTGGAGTCATCCGCCAGCAGACGTGTGTTTGACGTCGCTTGGGTTCCCGACGAGCGCGGATTACTCGTATCTTATCGGGATTCGGAAACGTCCGGCCGCCCGCAAATCGGATACGTATCCTATCCGGACGCGCGATTCCAGCCCATCACCAACGATACGCGCGGTTACTCGACGTTGAGTCTTTCCGCTGACGGAACGTCAATCGTCTCCATCCAGAGCCAGGAGTCCGATTCCGTTTCCATTCAGCCCGCTAGCGCCAACGGACGGCCGGTTTTGATTCCGGGCCTTCCAAGCGAAGCTGAGATTCAGGGATTGGATTGGGACGGGCATGGCAATGTGATTGTGACCAACGCGCAATCCGTGCTGCGAATGTCTCCTGACGGAAGCCAGCAGACAACTCTCGTCAGCGATCCGGCTGCGAGAATCTTGGGATCGTCCGTTTGTAGCCACGACGGACCCATCGTCCTGAGTTGGTTTCTCCGGGAAGGTGAAAACGCGACGAGCATCTGGCGCGTTGATGCTGACGGAACGCACCCGAAGAGGCTCACACATGGTCGTAGCGATATTCGTCCGCTTTGTTCACCGGACGGCAAATGGGTCTACTACATGGACCTTTCCACATCTCACGTTATGAGAGTGCCAATTGATAGCGGCACTCCAGAATTCATCAAAGGAAGCGCCGTTGCCAACGGATTCATGGAAGGTAATTGGATCAACCTCAGCGCGGACGGCAAATGGCTACCGGACGTCGCCGGCATTGAGAACCCAACCACGCAGACCGGCGTGAACAAGATAGCGCTCATCGACGTGGACGCAAATTCTGAATCCTCCACACGTTATCTCGAGACTCGCGGGGACATCGGCCGTTCAATTGGATTCACTCCCGATGGCAAAGCGCTGGCGTATACCATCGTTCAAGAAGGTGTTTTCAATATCTGGATCCAGCCGATTGATGGTTCGCCCGGTCATCGGGCTACCAATTTCGCCAGCGATCACATTCGGATCTTCAAATGGTCCCCAGACGGCAAATCTCTCGGAGTCGTCCGAACTCACATAGTTTCTGACGCCGTGCTCCTGCGCGAAACTCACCAGGCCTCGCAGTAATTCCTCGCTCACTCAGTCAGGGCCCGGAGGCCCCGTCTCTCGTCGAACGATCCGACGTAAATTACAAGAAGGGGACAAACTCTCCAATCTCCCAGAGCCGGGAGGCCCCCGGCCTCCCGGAGCCCATTGCGCGACGATCGTTGACACCCCGGAGCCGCGACTCCGCGCCTATATAGATGTGCTCTGCTTCCGCGCCCCTCGCGGCAGATTGACTTGCGCTCGCCGCGCAACATAAGATTTGCGCGGATGTCCGATCCTGCCCCATTCGTTGGACGCACGATTTCCCACTACCGCATCGTCGAAAAACTGGGCGGCGGCGGAATGGGCGTCGTTTACAAGGCCGAAGACACGCGGCTTCATCGCTTCGTCGCGCTCAAATTCCTGCCGCAGGAAGTTGCTCGCGACCCGCAAGCACTCGCTCGTTTCCAACGCGAAGCGCAAGCCGCATCCGCGCTGAATCATCCGAATATTTGCACCATTCACGACATCGGCGAGCAGGACGGACAAGCATTCATCGCCATGGAGTTTCTGGACGGCGAAACGCTCAAGCGTCTGATAAGCGGAAAGCCTGTGGAGACGGATGTTCTGCTCGGTTTGGCGATTGAGATTGCGGATGCGCTCGATGCCGCTCACGCCCAAGGCATCATCCATCGCGATATCAAACCCGCGAATATTTTTGTCACTAAACGCGGCCACGCAAAGATTCTCGATTTCGGGTTGGCAAAGACCCTGCCCTCGGCATCGGCGCTCTCGATGTCGGCGACGCAGGATACCGTCGATGCAGTAGCTCCCGAGCACTTGACGAGTCCGGGTAGCACGCTCGGCACGGTCGCTTACATGTCGCCGGAGCAAGTGCGCGCCAAGGAATTGGACGCACGCAGCGATCTCTTTTCCTTCGGGGCCGTGCTCTACGAAATGGCGACCGGCACGTTGCCGTTCCGCGGAGAAAGTTCGGGGGTCATCTTCCGCGAAATTTTGGATCGCGATCCGGTTCCCGCGATCCGCCTGAATCCTGACATTCCTCTCAAGCTGGAAGACATCATCGGAAAGGCGCTGGAGAAGGATCGCGAGACTCGGTATCAACACGCCTCCGAAATGCGCGCCGATTTGAAGCGGCTGATTCGCGAAACCGATACCAAGCGCTCGGGGACAACAACGGCTGCGGCGGCCGACTCGAGATCGCCGTCCTCCAGTCCCATTGTCAGTCCCTTCTTGTACCGGGTTGCTGCCCGGGCGGAAATCGCCGAGGAAGCTCAGCAACTTCGTGAAGCGGCGCATGCCTCGGGCAGTTCTGCGGTCGCTGCGGCGAAGCAACACAAGGGCGCACTCGCAGGCGTCGTGTTGATCGCGCTTGTGGTTATCGCGGGTGCCGGATACGGACTCTATTCTTTCCTGACCAAAAAGCCGGTACCGATTCCGTTTCAATCCTTCGCCGTCACGCAGGTCACCAACTCCGGCAAGGCTCTGCTCGCTGCAATTTCGCCGGATGGGAAGTTCGTGGTCAGCGTGATTGACGAAAAGGGGAAATACAGTCTGTGGCTCCGCAACGTTCCAACGGGGAGCGACACTCGAGTTCTCGCCCCTGATCCCCTTTCGATTCGGGAATGCGCGTTCTCCGCGGATGGCAACTACATATTTTTTCGAAAGGCAGTGGACGCTTCGCAACAGTCATTCATCCTTTTTCGCATGCCCGTGCTCGGCGGCTCGCCCCAACTCTTAGTCCGCGATGTGGATGGCGGTCCAACTTTTTCGCCTGACGGCCAGCGCATGGCGTATATGCGCGCCAACGATCCGGATGTCGGCAAGTACCGCGTGCTAACCGCCAACCTGGATGGAAGCGATGAGAAGGTTCTTCAAGTCGCCGCGCTTTCTCTCATTTCCGGACAACCGCTCTCATGGTCGCCGGATGGCAAGGGCATCGCATTGATTTCGAACCCCGCAGGCAAAATGCCGGGGCAGCTCAGCGTCCTAGACATCGGGAGCGGGAAGGAAACCCAGCTCACGGCGTTTTCCGACAAGACAATTTCTGACGTCGCCTGGGCTCCTGGCGGCCGCGGACTGCTCGTGGATTACGCCGATCGCGCGTCCGGCTCGACAAACCTTCAGATCGGCTACGTTTCCTATCCGGAGGGCCGGCTTCAACCGCTCACAAACGACACCCACGGTTATCAAGCTGTGAGCATTTCCGCTGACGGCAGGTCTATGGTTTCTATTCAACGACAACAATCGGATTCCGTTTTCGTGCAGCCCGTGCGGGTCAACGCAACGGCGGTTCAAATCCAAGGACTTCCGAATCAAGCCGCAGTCAATTCAGTTGGATGGGATGACCATGGCAACGTGCTTGTCGCAACCTCTACGTCGGTTCTGCGACTGTCACTCGACGGTAGACAGCAAACGACCCTCGTTTCCAATTCCTCTGCGACGATCACTGGGATGTCAGCATGTGGCAACGGCGGGCCAATTTTGTTGAGTTGGGCTTCGAAGGCGCGCGCCGGAGAGGCGAATATTTGGCGAGTTGATGCAGACGGCTCGCACCCGACGCAGCTTTCAAATGGCATCTTTGAAATGCTGCCGGTGTGCTCTCCCGACGGGAAGTGGATTTACTACGTGAATGTCAGCGACTACCGCACGATGAGAGTACCTGTGGCTGGTGGATCGCCGGAACTCGTCGAAGGAAGCGCGATTCCAAACGGATACGTCGGCGGCGCAAACAATTTTTCGCCGGACGGCAAATGGCTCCCGGAGATTGCTACCGCGGCTGATCCCGCGACGCAGGCCGTAACGAACAAAATTGCCCTGATTGACGTCACCGCCCGGTCGCTCGCGTCAACCAAATTTCTCGTTCCGCGCGCGGAAATCACGCGTCCGATAGCCTTCACTCCCGACGGCAAGGCAGTGGCGTACAACATCGTCGAAGACGGCGTTGGCAATGTCTGGGTGCAACCCCTCGACGGCTCGCCGGGCCATCGGCTGACAAACTTTACATCGGATCAGATCAGCGCGTTCCAGTTCTCGCCCGACGGCAAATCACTCGCCGTCGCTCGTCAGCATATTGTTTCCGATGTCCTCCTGTTGCGCGACACTCACACCGCGTCGCAGTAATTCCGCACCCGCTCACTCAGGCAGAGACCGGAGGCCCCTGCCTCCCGGAGCTCAGTGTGCAGAGACGAGATCGATCGTGGCGCGTCAGGCGGGCGTGATGTCGAAGATGTCTGCTTCGAAAGGTTCGAGGCGAACGTAGAGGCCGAGTTTGAGGATTTCGTCGGCGTCGCGGACGTAGCGATTGTTGTTGAGTGCGTCGGCGAAGACGTACTGGCGTTCGGCCGCGATGCGATCGCCTAAACGAATTCGCGCTTGTGCTGAACTGCCTGACAAATTCACGACGACGAGCTTCCAACTTTTTTCATCCTGCCAATCGTAAGCGATGAGCCCGCCGGCGGAGTCATCGCCTTGCGCTTCGGGATAGAGTTGCCGCCACGCGCCCGAATGAAAAGATTCGGCGCGGACGAGATGCAAAAGATTTTGGTAGAACGCCAGAATTGCCGTGTCCACCGGCTCATCGGCAACGTGCGACAGCTGAATTGGAAAATGAATTTTGCGGCCTTCGAGCTGGCCTTGATGAAAAAAGCGCATTCCCGGCGCGGTGGCGACGAGCGTGGCCGCCGCGCGCAATCGCTCGGAACCAAAAACTTCCGCGCTACGGTCTTCATCGTGATTTTCAATGAATCGCGCGAGGCGCCGCTGGTATTCGAAATCGCCGGAAAGCTGCGCGCGCAATTCGTCGGCGCGATTGCCGCGAAGCGCGTCGTAAAAAGTTTTGTCGTAGACGAAATCGAGGCCGAGTTCGAGCAGTTGTTGCTCCGTGCCCCAGTACGCTTCCGCAAGCAAAACAAAATCGGGCAGCGCCGCGCGAACGTCCTGCCAAAATTCTCGCGGCGGCGCGCTCGCGTTGGCGAGCCGCGAGCCCCAGATCCTTGCGAAGATTTCGTTGAGCGCGAGCATGGCCATGTCGCAGCGCACGCCATCGCAATGCTGCGAAATTTTCCCGAGCTCGGCGATGAGCGCGGCGCGCAGGCGCGGTTCGAAATGATTTAATTGCGCGACGTCGCGCCACGGCGGGAAGTAAGGATCGCGAGCGCGAGCGAGCACGTACGCGCCCGTGGGCGACTCCACTTGGTAGAACGCGACGGGATCGTCGTGCAAATCGTCGATGCTGCCGTGAATAAAATATTCCGGATGCTCGCGCGTCCACGGATGATCGAGCGCGACGTGATTGGGAACGAAGTCGAGCAGCAGGCGCATGCCGCGCGCGTGCAATTTCTCGCGCGCGGCGTCGAGAGCGCTCCAATCGCCGAGGCGCGCGTCAGGCTCGTAGCGATGGACCGCGTACGGCGAGCCGACGACGTCGTCCATCGTGCAGCCGGGAAGAGCGCGGCGAAAGTCCACGAACGATGCGGCGTCGCCGCGGAATTCACGGCGCGATTCGGCGCTGCGTTCCCACATTCCCATCAGCCAGATGCACTCGAAGCCGAGATCGGCGAGAGCATCCCACTCGGAATCTGGGACTTCGCGGAGTGTAATTTTTCGCTGCATGCGGCGCGAGAGATCGTAGAGCCACGCCAGCGTGTTGATTTCGTAGAGATGGGGATGATTGCGAATCGGATTCATCGAGCGCGCGAACTTGGTGGCGCGGTGAATGGCCAGCGTAATCGGCGCGGATGAGTTGTGTCAACCACGAAGCTGCGGCTGTAGCTGCAAAGTGAGAATGTCCGGTTTGTGCAAAGTAGAAATGTCCGCTTTTCTAGGGGCCGGGGGGCCCGATGGAAGAGGAGCGGATCGCGTTGAGCGCCAAAGAGCGAGAGCGATTGAAGGTGTTGCACGAAGTCGAGCGAGGGCATCTGCGGCAGATCGATGCGGCGCGCCGTTTGCGGCTGGGCGATCGGCAGGTGCGGCGGTTGCTGGAGCGTCTTCGCCAGGTGGGGGATCACGGGCTGGTGCATGGGCTGCGCGGACGTCCCTCGAATCGCAAGATTCCCGCGGACATCGAGCAGCGCAGTCTGCGCTGGCTGCGGCTGCCGGCGTATTTGGGTTTCGGTCCGACGCTGGCCGCCGAACATCTGGCGCGACACGGCCTGCCGGTGAGCCGGGAGACGTTGCGAAAGTGGATGAATGCTGCGGGACTGCGGCATGCGCGCCGCCGGCACTTGAAGCAGGTGCATGTGTGGCGGCTGCGCCGTCGTGCTTTCGGCGAATTGGTGATGATGGACAGCTCGCCCTTCCGCTGGCTGGAAGATCGCGGCCCCGCCTGCCACTTGATTGCCATGATCGATGACGCGAGCAGCCGCGTGTGGGGCCGCTTCGCGCTGCACGATTCGAGTGAAGAAAATCTGCGCACCCTGGGCGGATGGCTGGAGCGCTACGGGCGGCCGCTGGCGCTCTACACCGATAAAAACGGCCTGTTCGTGACTTCCCGGCCCGTGCAGTGGCAAGAGCAGTTGCACGACACTCCGCCGCGCACGCAGTTCGGCCGCGCTCTGGCGGAACTGGACATCGAGTGGATCGCGGCGCACTCTCCGCAAGCGAAAGGGCGCATCGAGCGGCTCTTCAAGACGCTGCAAGACCGGCTGGTGAAAGAAATGCGAGTCGCAGAAATCGCTACGCTCGAGCAGGCCAATCGCTTTCTGGAAATCACTTTCTGGCCGGCCTGGAGCCAGCGCTTTGCGGTCGAACCGGCACAGAGCAGCGACGCGCATCGCCGATTGCAGCGCGCGCAGCAGTTGGAACAGATTCTCAGCGTGCGAGTGGCGCGCATCGTCGCTTCCGACCACACCGTGAAATGGGAGGGCCAACGGTGGGGCCTGCAGCGCGAACAAGTCTGTGCCGGATTGCGCGGCGCTCACGCCGAGATCGAGCGGCGGCTCGACGGCTCGCACTGGCTGCGTTTTCGCGGCCGCTACTTGCCGCTGAGCCCCTGCCCGGACGCGCCGCGACCGGCAAGTCCTTCCGGCCTACGGCCTCCAGGCCTTGCCGATCGAAAACCAAAACCCCTACCCAGACTCAAAACCAAACACAGCCCGCCTCCCGATCACCCTTGGAGAAAGCCATGGAAGCGGACATTTCTATCTGGCGAAAAACCGGACATTTCTACTTTGCGTTGACAACTGCTGGGCGGGACGATTCGGAGCGCTGCGCTTTCCAGTTCCGCCTATCTGGAGGTTCGCGACGCCCGGCGAATGCTAGAGCGTCTTGAACTCCTATAGGCCCACATTCTTGCGGTCTCTCGCTGTTTCCGCTGGGGCCACGAAAGTACAAGTGGAATTGCGGTTGCGGCCAAGAATGCACACGCCGCCGAGAAGCCAAGCAGAAAATTCCAGTCGAAATCGATGTTTTTCATGCCGGTTACACCCATCTCCCGATGCCCAGGGGAAAGCACTCGTCATGCGGCGCTTTCGCCGCCCCATAGTCGACATACAGCTTAGCGGTTGGCTAGTGCCGCCTCAATAGAGCATCAGCCACAATTTGAGGGGTCAAATTCGGTACTCGGGTACTGGGCAGCCTCCCAGCTCTGGAAAGAACTGGTTAGACGCTGGCCATTTTGAGGGGAAAGATGCCCGGCTGAAGCCGGGCGCTAAGAGTGCCGCCTGCGCGAGCTTTTATAGTTGCGGCCATTTCGTCCTTCGTTTCTCGTTGAATTCCCTGCGGCGGTTCAATATCATGCCGAACTCTTCCTGCCGCAACCCGCGGCAATTGCGATGAGCACACCCAACCGGACTGGCGATCGGCAGGCGTCGGCTGCATCGACTGTCCCGGCCGCCTTCGCTGCCTCGGCCGCCGTTCGTCAAATCGGATTTCTTCCGCTGCTCGCGCTTTTCTACGGCTATACGGCTGGCGGGCCCTTCGGCTATGAAGTTATTTTTCAGCGCTCCGGGCCCGGGATGGCGATTATTTTTCTGACGTTCGTGCCGCTGTTCTGGAGCATTCCGATTTCGTTTGCGGCCGCGGAATTGAATAGCGTGCTCCCGGTGCAGGGCGGCTTCTATCGTTGGACGCGCGCGGCCTTCGGCGATTTCTGGGGATTTCAATGCGGCTGGCTGAATTGGACGGGCACGTTTTTACTGAACGCGTCGTACGGCGTCCTCGCGATGGATTATCTCGGCGATTATCTTCCCTGGCTAACGGGAAATACGAAGTGGGTAGGCGCGTGCCTCGTGCTTTGCTTGCTTTCTTATTTGAATGCGCGCGGAATTCAGGTGGCTGGCGCGATTTCGATTGTGCTGCTTGTTGCTGTGTTCATTCCCGTCGCGTGGCTATGCGCGGTTTCGCTTTTTCATTGGCATTTCAATCCGCTCGTGCCGTTTGTGCCGCCGGGAAAACCGTTCGGCAGCGTTTTCGGCAACGGCCTGGCGCTTGCGATGTGGAATTATGCGGGCTACGAGCAGCTTTCGAGCGTCACCGGCGAGATGAAAGACCCGCAGAAAACATTTGTGCGCATCCTCGCGTGGAACACGCCGATGAATATCCTCACGTACATCGTGCCGACGGCGCTGGCGCTCGCGGTCCTCGGCAACTGGCAGCAATGGGAGACGGGCTACATCGTGACGGCGTCGCGGCTGATCGGCGGCGCGTGGCTTGGCATCGCGATGCTCGTCGCTTCGATCATCGGCACGCTTTCACTTTCGAACAGCACGATTCTTTACACCACGCGAATTCCCGCGACGATGGCGGAAGACGGCTATCTGCCGAAGTGGCTCGGCGGAATTCATCCGCGGTTCCGGACGCCCGCGCGCGCGATCGCCGTATCGACGGTGATTTATTGTTTGCTCGCGAGATTCAGCGTCGAGATTTTGATCGCGGTTTATATCTGGACGCGCATCGCGACGACGCTGTTCACGCTTTTCGCCGCGTGGCAGATTCGACGAAAAATGCCGGACGCGCCGCGGCAATTTCGAATTCCCGGCGGGCGCGCCGGCATGGCCTACATTCTGATTTTCCCTGTGGTTCTTTGCGCGGCGCAGTTTTTCTACAGCGATCCGATCGTACTGCGCTGGGCGCCGTGGTTATTGGTGGGCGCGCCGGTCGCATACGTTGTGCTGCGTTGGGGATTTGGATTGAAGC
>JBAPOP010000064.1:0-2026 GCA_049279675.1 Candidatus Acidiferrales bacterium | reverse complement strand
TGGGTCGGAATTGATATTCCGCGCGGCAGCCGAGCCGTGTAACGTGCCACGGCATCTTGGCGCCGAGAATCGAGCTCGCCACGCCGCGTTCGAATCGCTCGGCCATCGGAATCATGCGCGCGAAAGCGTCCGGCACGAGAACGGTCTCGAGAGTCGCGCGCATCGCCGCAAGAGACATCGCGTTGCCCGCGAGCGTGCCGCCGATTCCGCCCGTGTCGCAATCCTCGATGTGAATTTTGTCCACGATTCGCTCTGCGATCTCCGCCGTGAAGCCGTACGCCGCCGCGGGAATTCCGCTCGCCAGCGGTTTGCCGATCACGAACATGTCCGGCTCAAGATTGTGCGCGCGCGTGTAGCCGCCGGGGCCCGCGCAGATCGTATGCGTCTCGTCGAGAATGAGAAGCGTTCCGGTGCGGCGCGTGAGTTCGCGCAGCGCGGCGTGATAGCCGGGATCGGGATGAATGATCCCCACGTTCGTCATCGCAGGCTCGGCCAGGACGCACGCGACATCGCGCCGCGCGAGCGCTTTTTCGAGCGCGTCGAGATCGTTGAATTCCACGACGCGCGTGGTCTCCGCGGGATTCACCGGCGGGCCGATATTTCCGCGGCGAGGAACCACGGCGCCGTTCTCGAGTGTGGCGAACGATTCATCCACCGTGCCGTGATAGCAATAGTTGAACACGAGCACGAACGGCCGCTCGGTAATATGCCGCGCGATGCGAATCGAAAAGCGATTGGCGTCCGTGGCCGTCAGCGTGAATTGCCAATAAGGAAGTCCGAAGCGCCGCACGAGTTCTTCGCCCACCCAAATCGAATCCTCCGTGGGCAGCATGAACGTGATGCCGCGGCGCGCTTGCGCGGCAATCGCATCGGCGGCGGCATCGGGGGAATGGCCCGTCATCGCGCCGGTATCGCCGAGGCAGAAGTCCACATACTCGAAGCCATCGACGTCAATAAAATGGCTGCCGTGCGCTTCTTCGACGAACACCGGAAACGGTCCTGCCCATTTCACCATCCAGTTCATCGGCACGCCGCCAAGCAGCGACGCACGGGCTCGTTCGAAAAGCGCCTTCGAATTGGGATGTTCGGCGGCGAAGCGATTGGCTTCGTGTTCTGTGAGAGCCGCGAGATGCTGGCGGTCGATGGTGCGCATGTCGAGAGAACGCGAGGACGAAGCCATCTGGAACTAGCGCAAATCCTTGAGTATTTCCCGCGCGGCATTGTAACCCGAAGCGCCCGTGACGCCGTTGCCAGGATGCGTGCCCGAGCCGCACATATAGAGGCCGCGAATTGGCGCGCGGTAATCCGAAGATCCGATCAGCGGCCGCGCGATGAAAAGCTGATCGAGCGACATCTCGCCGTGGAACGGATGCCCGCCGGTGAGCCCGTAGGTTTCTTCGAGGTCCACGGGCGTGACGACTCGGCCGTCAATAATTTTATCGCGAAGATCGGGCGCGTATTCGGCGAGCGTCTCGACGACGGCGTCGCCGAGCGCCTCGCGCTGCGAATTCCAATCGCCTTGCTTCAGGCGAAACGGCGCGAACTGGGCGTAAATCGACATGACGTGCTTGCCTTGCGGCGCGACCGACGGATCGAGAATCGAGGGAATCATCACGTCGAGATACGGGCGGCGCGAAAACTCGCCGTACTTCGATGCGTCGAACGCGCGCTCGAGATAGTCGATGTCGGGGCCGATGTGAATCCGCCCGCTCAGCGCCGCCGTGCCGTCGTTCATCGAAAGCGCTTGCGCCGTGGAAAAATTCTGGAGCGCGGTGAACGAAGGCAGAGCGTCGAGCGCGAGATTGACTTTTGCCACGGTGCCGTTCGCGCGAAAATTCCGCATTTTGACGACGAAGCTCGGCGCGAGGTGCACGGGATCGATCAATTTGAGGAACGTGCGGCGAGGATCGGCATTCGAGATAACTGTCTTCGCGGAAATCTCTTCTCCGTTCGCGAGCACGACGCCGGTAGCAGCGCCGTTTTTCACGACGATGCTTTGGACTTCGGCGTCCGTGCGAATTTCAGC
>JBAPOP010000063.1:0-47005 GCA_049279675.1 Candidatus Acidiferrales bacterium | reverse complement strand
TATGGCCGATCTCGGTGAGCCGTATTCTTCATCAGGTGGCTTTTGGCGCGCGGAACCGGTTCTTTCACAAAGTGCGGACGCTCGAGCGAACGGTCGAAGCACTTGCCGATGAGTTCACGCACGCTCTCGAACTGGTTGTCGAGAGAGAGACATCTTCTACCGATGAACTTTGGGACGCGCTCGAACGCCTCCACGACGATCTGAACACCTGCTTGCGTGAATCTGAAGTTGTTCTGAAATCGTTTCTTCGGGCATTGTCTCCTGAGGTTGCCCTCCCCGTGCTGGCGCGGCTCGAAGCCCCGGCCGACCGCCGAGCCCGTACGGCGGCGCGACGGCGCATCGCCGTTTCGGCCTAGACGCGCGGCACAATTCCGACGACAATTGGGTCTTCGTCGTACCAGGGCGTCCGCGGAAGGCATTGCGGACCGCGCCCCGCGGAAGTGTTTACCTGAAGAACCCGGGTAGTGCTTCCCAGGCACCTGCAAGTACAACTTCTAAGGCGACCGACGCATCGCAGGTAGTTATGGATGCGTCCCGACGGGATTTGTGACCCGAACGAGACGAATCGAGACGACTGAGATGCCGGAGGCGGAGGCCATTCGGCGTGCCCAACAGGGCGACGCTGCCGCTTTCGAGCGCATCTATCAGTTGCACAGCCGGAGGGTCTACTCCCTTTGCTTGCGTATGGTCAGCAACACGGCCGAAGCAGAGGACTTGACCCAGGAAGCGTTTCTTCAACTATTCCGGAAAATCAGCTCTTTCCGCGGAGAGTCGGCGTTCTCGACTTGGCTGCATCGCTTGTCGGTGAACGTGGTGCTGATGAAGCTCCGCAAGAAGCGGATGCCGGAAACGTCGCTTGAGGAAACAACCGACCCTGACGAAGAAACCGGCGGGCCGCGGCGCGACTTCGGCGTTGCGGATTTGCAGCTAACTGGGTCGGTGGATCGAGTGAACTTGCAGCGAGCTGTGGAGCAGCTGCCTCCGGGTTACCGGGCGATCTTCGTGCTTCACGATGTGCAGGGCTACGAGCACAACGAGATCGCCGAAATTATGGGCTGCTCGATCGGGAATTCGAAGTCGCAATTGCACAAGGCAAGGATGCGGCTCCGGGAACTGCTTCACGAGACTTTGCGCGATCAGGCGCGTGAGCAACGGCAGGCGGTGAAAAGTGAAGCCGCCGGCGAGGGCTAAGACAATGCCAGGCATGCAGTGCAGTGACTTTCAGGATCTTCTCGGGCCGTGGATGGATGGCGAGCGCGCTCCGGAGACCGAAGCTCATCTCCGGACGTGTGGCGCTTGCCGCGAATTGTTGGCCGACCTCGAAGAAATTCGCGTTACCGGCCAAGCATTCGGAGAGGTTGATCCTCCGCCGCGCGTCTGGACAGCCATTCGCGCGCAGCTCGAGGATGAGAACTTGGTTGGCGCTCGCGGCTGGAGAAGTTGGCTGCCTTCATTCGGCGCGGCTTGGTGGCCGCGTCCGGCGGTCGCGGGTGCAACGCTCGCGGTTCTGGTCGCTGGAGCTTTCCTGCTCGGCATCGAAGCGCGGAATTACAACAATTCGATGAGATGGACGCAGGGCACCGAAGCGGCAACTCAGACGATTCAAGCCAACCTGGGAAATTTCGAATTGCACGAAGTTTCGGCCCTCCACGGACCGAATCAGGCAGTGAATGCTTCGTTCAGCAAGAACCTCCAGATCGTTGACAAGTATATTGCGATGTGTGAAAAAAGTGTTCGCGAGGAACCCGAAAACGAACTCGCGCGCGATTACCTCTACGGGGCGTACCAGCAGAAGGCAGACTTGCTCGCTGAGATGAGCGAGCGCGGGGAGAATCCGCAATGAATCTGTTCCAACCAGTCCTGGGATACCGGATCGTGAAAACCAGTACCGTGCTCGGCACGATTCTGCTTTGTGCGGGAAATTCTGTCGCGGCGCCGCGCCACCTCGAACAGCGATTCAAAGTTGACGCCCACCCCATCGTTACGATTCACAACCCGAACGGCGTCCTGACGGTCAAGGCGTGGTCGAGGCCAGAAGTCAAGCTTGTCGCGGATATTCAAAGCGACAAGGTTGATTTCGACGCCGAACAATCTGGCAACCGCGTTGAGGTCAATGCTCGCGCCGTCTCGTCCTCTATCAGCCCCGAAGAACTGCGTGCCGATCTGCAGATCTTCGTGCCAGAAGATACGGAGCTTCAGATTCACGACGACTCCGGCTCCGTTGATGTTGCAGACGTCATGGGCGACATGGCCGTGGATACCATCGCGGCGGGCGTTGCTCTCGAGGATGCAGCCGGATACCTGACCATTAAGACGGTGGGGGGATCCATTCAATGCGTGCGCTGCGCCGGCAAGCTTGAAATCACGTCGGTGAGCGGCAATATAAAGCTGCTCGAAATGCGTAGTTACAACGTCCGCGCTCAAACTTGGGCCGGCGACATGTTCTTCGACGGTGAATTCCTTCCCAACGGAACGTATCGACTCAAGAATTATAGCGGCTTGATCGAAGTGCGCTTTTCCCCCGCGGACTCATTCGACCTGAGCGCGACATCGGTTCGCGGCAAAGTGGATAGTCAGGCCAACCTTGCGCCGCCGCCGCACAGCCGCGCCTACGAATCGAAGTTTAGCCATAGCTTGTTTGGCGTGTTGAATCAGGGGAAGGCGAAGGTCGAGCTGGTTTCATTCGATGGTACAATCAACATCCACAAGCGCGATTAGCGCTACGCTTCCCTGACCGCCAGACACGACAACACGCCGCCTTCGGGCGATCACCGATCGCGAAGGCTGCTTTGTTTGACGGGCTTTATGGGCAGCGGTAAGTCGACCGTCGCCCGCCTCCTCGCTCGCCAGATCGGCTGGGTCCACGTTGATCTCGATCGCCGCATCACGGACGCCACCGGCTTTTCGATTCCTGATATTTTTGCCCAGCAGGGCGAACCCGCTTTTCGCCAAATCGAATACGAGCAATTGGAAAAATCGCTCGGCGAGGCGACGTCGCTCGGCCGGCCTACGGTAATATCGCTCGGTGGCGGAACAACGGCGCAACCGGCCAACCTCGCCCTCCTCGAGAGGTACGCCGTGACTTTGATCTGGCTCGATTGCCCGATTGAAGAACTTCTTCGACGCTGCGCTCACATCACGAACCGGCCGCTCTTTCGGGACGAGGCGAGCTTCCGGGAACTTTACCGCCAACGCTTGCCGTTCTACGAGCTCGCTCATTTTCGCATCGAAGGAATGACGGAACCCTTGCGCGTCGTCGAGAAAATCCTTTCTCTAGGAATTCTGGATAAGGTGCCCGCATGAATTCTGTTCTGAATCAATCAACGCATCGCAGCCGGCGCCTTCTGCTTACCGCCGGAGCTGTGGTCCTCTCGCTTGCCGCAGTCGCGGGCGTGAAAGCGCGGCCGGTTTCGTCGACTCCGGCTCGAATTGACCCTGTCCTCATTCCGGACAAAGGAAAATTCAAAATCTCCGTCAACGGCGCCGCGCTCGGAACCGAGGAATTTGAAATTCACCCGAGTGGCGACCACTGGATTGCGCAAGGCAGCTCCGATGTTCAACCGCCGGGCGGCCAACCGGCCAAGGTCAGCGCTCATTTGACGCTTCAGCCTAACGGCACGCCTGTCAGCTACGACTGGAGCACGCAAGGAGCGAAAAAAGCCTCGGCGGAAATCCAGTTCCAGAACAGCATCGCGACCATCATTCTTCGCCTCGAGAATGCCAAGCCGTTCACGCAACAATTCACCTTTACGTCTCCGCTCGTCGCGATCCTGGACAACAATCTTTATCATCAGTACGCGATCCTCGCGCGGCTGTACGATCGCGAGAAGAAAGGCAGCCAGACGTTTTCGGTGCTGGTGCCGCAGGAAATGACTCCAGGCAGCGTGACAGTCGAGTCGATCAGCCCTCCGAGTGGAAGCAACGTCGCGGAAATGTTGCGCGTTCAGACCACAGACCTCGAGGTGGATCTTTCGCTCGACGCCAAAGGCCGGCTGATCAAGCTCGTCGCTCCCGCATCAAACGCAGAGGTCGTTCGCCAGTAGGAAATTCACTGTCAATTCGACTCGACAGTTTTCTGCGATACACAATTCTCATAAATTAAAAAGGCCCGGACGGACGTCCGGGCCTTTCACTTTTGATTTCAAATACTCGACTACAGTTGCGCGCGATTCATGATTTGCGGCGGATCAATCGGACGAGGCTTTTCGATTTCAATCTGCAAGTTCATCGCTGATCCCTTCCGCAGGACGCTGAGGTTTACAGCCTTCTGATCGCCCTTCCCGCGTAGTTCGGTCCGCAGATCGTGCAAGGACTTCACCGGCTTGTCGCCGATCTTCGTGATGACGTCCCCGGCCTTTAGGCCCGCCTTCTCCGCCGGAGTTCCGCTCCTCACCTCGCGAACCAAAATGCCCTCGCCGTTGGGCGCGCCAAAATAAGCGCCGAGTTGCCCGTTCAAATCTTCCGCGCTGATTCCGAGCAACGGCGTGTGCATGTCCCACATTTCGGGTGCCGCAAACTGCAAATCGAAATCCGGCATCACGAATGCGGACGGCATCGATGGAAGATGATCGAGTTGCCGAAAAGCTCGGACCTTTCTATCGCCTTGTTCGCTGCGATCCCCGATCACGACACTGACGGATTGAACGTTTCCATCGCGTGAAATTCCAAGGCTGACAGTTCGCCCCGGCGGTGTCTCTCGGACCAACCGCCGAAATTGCGCTCTGCCTTCGACTTTCTCTTCGTCATAGGAAGTGATCACGTCGTGATCTTTCAATCCGGCCTTCGCTGCCGGACCATCCTGCTCGACGTTCACCACTTCAACCCCGCGGACAGCCGCGAGCTTCAATTCCTTCGCGTGATCCGCTGAGATCTCCGCGATCTCGATGCCGAGCCAGCCGCTTTCCTCGCCGTCGGCCTGTACCATGAATTCGTCAGGATTGAGTTCGATCACTTTCTTCTCGAGTTGACTCAGATTCGGTTCCTCGGTTTCGAGTTTGGAACTGAGATTTGCAAGCTTGGCCGATAATTCGTCCAAATGCCTCGCTTGGTTCTCCATATCCACCTCCGACTCTTCAGCATCGGCTTCCGGCGCCTGTGGGGCAGTTGGAGGTGCCGGACGCGCCGCTGGGGCCGGAGCCTGCGGCGGTGCCGGCGGAGCTGTCTGCCCCGGAGTCCCCATCGCAAACGCGGCCAGAAAAATTGCCATAACGCCCGCCCCTGCGAGCGCTGCATAGCCTTTGTTACGCATTTGTCGTCCTCCTTGTTCCATGAGAAGTAGTACGCCCCGTTAAAACACTTGGTCAGACACCTGGTCGTTCGAGAAGAATTCGAATGCCGCCGTTGACGGTCCGCAGCGTAATCGCGCCGCCGCCTGAGCCCAGCGTCCCGTGAAATCCGCGTCCTTCGTAAGAACCTCGCACGATTCTTGGCAGGTCGGAATTCAATTCACCGTTCATGCTGCGGGCGCGAATGTCGCCGTGCGCGTTGGGTGGAAGTCCGAGTAGAACGGAGCCGTTGATCGTTTCGAGAACCATCGGCGCTCCGTCCGAAAGTCGCGAGAGTTCAAGGTGGACGTTCCCGTTTGTCGTGTGCGCGCTGAATCGACCTTCGCTATCCGTAACCTCAACGTTTCCGTTCACGGAATGGATGTCTCCGGTGCCTTGTACGCCTCGGATCGATACGCTGCCATTCACGGTGGCGATATCGCTTAGCAGAACGCGAAACGGCACGCGAATCTCGTAATCGACGAATACAGGCACGCCTTCGCCCTGCGGGTAACGGGTGTGAACGGCCACGCCGTCTCGTGCCGACTCAACTTCGATACGCACGCTGCTCAGATCTCCATCATCGCCTTCCGAGGTTTTCACGGCGCGGACTTCGACCTCGTCGCGTTCCCAGCCCTCCACTTGCACGGAGCCATTCACGTTGACGAGCGCGAACCGCCCGCCTGAAGGCAGCGGGTAACTTTGCTCGAAGACTTGCGTGAATGCGAATCCTGATGTCGAGAGGCAAAGCAGAGACGCGGCACCGAGGACAATGCGAACGGCCGCTCTTAGAACACTTCGGGACTTCGCCTGCAAAATTCTTGCATCCACGGTGCACCCCCGCCCCGAGAATCGCATTTGGCCCGAAAACAATGGATTTCCAGAGACAGCGATCCGTTAAAGTCTAGTTGCTCTCTTTGGAATCGTCGTTCGAAGTCTGTTCCTGAAATTCCTTTTGAATCTCCATAAGTCTCTTTTGAAGTTGATCCATCTGCAACTTATAGACCTGAAGCTGGCGATTGGCGTCGCTCATCACGATCCGGATGTTTCCCGCGACGGTGCGCAAACGTAAGACTTCTCCGCCGCCATTCAGAGTGCCCGCCGCGCGCACCACACGAGATCCGTTTGAAACATCGCCGTAACTCACCTTCAGCGGGAAAGCTGGGTCCACAACCAGCCGGTGGTCCTCTCCTTGTTGTATCGCGGCGTCTATCGTGAGTTGGAGTTCCTTCGGGATATAAACCACGATATCTCCGTCGGCGGAATGCAAGTCGCATCCGCCCGGAAGCTTGCCATCGGGGCCCAGCCACGCTGTGATTCCGCCTGCATTCGTCGATGCGCGCACCGCGCTGTTCACTTGCGTCAAATAAATGCTTCCGCGTACCGATTCGAGGTTCGTTGGCCCGGACGAGCGCACTACTCGAATCCCACCGCCGCCGGTGCGTGCGCGTACCTGCCCACCTGCTTCGCCGACTTCAATTTGTCCGCCGCGCGTGTCGGCTGTCAGGCCGCCGCCCGACTTCTCGACAGAGATATTTCCGCCTTCACCCGTATCAATCTTCGAGATTCCCGCGATGGACACGACGCGAATATGCCCGCCGCCGGTATGGAGTGTGGCGTTACCCGAAATCGCGCCCGCGGTGATGTGTCCGCCGCCGGTGCTGGCAAAGAAATCGCCGGTGACATCTTTAACTGTGATGTGTCCGCCGCCGGTCTCGAAGTGAGCGACTCCATTTACGGATCCGGCCGAGATGTTTCCACCCGAGGTCGTGAGCAGCGCGCGCCCGTCAACGTCTTCAGTCTCGATATTTCCGCCGTGGCTCGTCACATCAAGTGTGTAGGAATGCGGAACACTGACATCAAAAGTTACCCAGAGATGCCCGGTGCAGCCATCTCCGGAAATCTGTCCGCGCAACGAAACTCCATCGGGCGTTGGATGCGCGGCCAAATCAAAATCCTTGAGCAGCTTCTGCGAGTCGGGATCGCTTGCGTCGGTTCCGAGTGTGATGTGGTATTCCACCTTGCCGGAACTTCCGGTGTGGACTCGCACATTGCCAAGTTCCGTGACGAGGTGCAGGCGCTGTCCATCACGAGTCGGCAGGCTGCCTTTGATTTCGCGAGTTAGCTTCGGACCCGGATCGGTTGACGATGTGACCGCGCGGCACTTTGCAGCGAGAGGCAGCGCAATCAAAACTGGAAGAATTGCGGCGAGAATTACAGGCGCAGCGTTTCGTCGTTTGTGATTTGTGGGGAGCATCCGCTGGATCATTGAATCAATCGCTCTCAGTTCGTGAATTTAACGCGCCCCGTTGCAGCTAGAACTTCTCGGCCGGATTTAGAGCTTGAATCGTCGCTGCGCTCTGCAAGCGAATGTAGGTGCTCGAGTCTTTCTGCGCGCGCTCGCGAAGCACGGCGAGCAAATGCGCGTCGGCCGGAACTTGTCCCTTGTCCGCCAGTTCCCGCAACGAATTAATTGCCTCGATGCGGACGCCGGGATTCGCGTCATTCACAAGCGCGTCCATCATTGCGTTTCGCACTGTTTCCTGCGAAGCCTCAGTGCTGAGCGCTTCGAGCGCCTTCAGGCGCACAGCGGGATTTTTGTCTGTGTGAACCAACTGGCAAAGCGCCTGGCACACGTCCGCGTCATGCGTGCGCGGCTTAAGCAAATCCACGGACTCGATTCGCACGTCGGGATCAAATCGCTGGTTGTTGCGGACGACATACATCAATAATTGCTTTACGCGATCGTCGGAAACGCTGCCGTGCACCAGCATTGGGCGCTGCGCATTCAATTGAACTTCGATTTGCGGCGGAGCATCGCCCGTATCGGAAACAAGATTGATGCCAGTGACATCCGCTGTTCTGAGATCCTGATCGCTGAAAGGAATAATCGATGCTTCGGTGGGCGCTCGCGGCGTGCTATCTCCACTTCCGCTGGCTCCGGGGCTGGCGGGAGCTAACTTCTGGGCAAACCATCGCGGCGAATAAGTTCCCGCCGAGAAACCGATCAGCAAGAGGAGCACAGCGGCGGCCGCGGGATGCATCGTCAACCACCGCGCCGGCACAATCGCGTCGAGCCATTGCCCGAATACTCCGCGGCTGCTCGCAGCGTCCGCATCGTCGAGCGAATCGGTGAGATTCGCACGGCACTCGGCCAGCAGATTCGAGTCGGGCTCAAGCCGTGGAGCGGATTCAAACAGAGCCTTCATCCTCTCAACGTCGGCCAAGTACGCGGCGCATGGCGCGCACACACGCGAGTGCGCTTTCATTGCGATTTCGTCGTCGCGCTCCAGTTCCTCCGCCCCGAACAAGTACATTCGCTCGGCGTATTCCTTACACGGTTCGGAGGCGGGCCGCGCAGGCGCGCCGTTGTTCGTATCCGTATCCATGTCCTCTAGCCTTCGTTCAACCTTCGTTACCGCATTTCGTCCAGGCTCGCGCGAAGTTTTCGCGTCGCCCGAAACAACGAATTCTTTACCGTTTCTTCCGACGTGCCGAGCATTTCTCCGATCACGCGGAGCTTCAGTCCTTGATAGTGCTTTAGCTCGAACACGATTCGCTCTCTCGGAGACAGGTGGTCAATTGCCTCTTGAATCCGCTGTCCCAGCTCTTGCCCGAGAACCACTCGCTCTGGATTCGACGCCGCCCTAATTTCCGGCTGGCGATCGAAAAAGTCGCGCGATGTCCCCTCGTGTTCGTCGTTGCTGACAGGCGCCTGATCTTCTCGCCTGCTGGATCGGCGGCGCAAATGATCGAGCGCGACGTTGGTGACGATCCGGTAAAGCCAGGTGTAAAAGCTGCATTCGAACCGGAAGCGGTGGAGGTTCCGGTAAACCCGCAAGAAGCTCTCTTGATAAATGTCTCTCGCATCTTCGCTGCGATGAACCAGGTTCAGGGCGAGGCGCAGTACTTCGCGGTCATAGCGCCGGACGAGCTCCTCGAACGCCAGACGGTCTCCCGCCTGCGCATCCCGAACGAGCGCATGATCGTCCGAAATCTTCACCGCTGCGTGGCGCGCATCTCGCTCGAGTGCGACGCTCATCCCCATGTTGAATCCCACCGGTTGCGCCTGGCCGAAAATTGCAGCCCTTAGAGCCTACTCCGAAGTGCAACTGCCCCGGTATCTTGCCTTTCTCCCTGCCCCCACAAACTTAGACGCACTTTCTCTTGTAGAGTAAGCATCCGTTTTGACCGAACTCGCACAGTAGTCCCAAGAGTGGGACGCCGCGACAAATTGGTACGTTTCACAGGCTCTTTCCCAAACGGATAAGCCCGTAAACCCCTGCGCACACTAGGAAATCCAGGAACAGGCCGGGATCGGCGTTGAACAGCCTGTGTCGCAGCGAATCCGGAAGGTGTGGTTGCAACGAAAGATAATAAATTGCATTTCCCAGCAGTATCGCCACCAGATACTCCACCCAGGTTCTCGCGGTCACGCCAAGATATTTCTGTGGCATAGAATGGTTCGCACGTGAAGCGAACGAAAAAAGCGGTTCGACAGCGCGCCTTTTGCTCCACTTCGGCCAATATAGGATGTTTCCCGAATCGAAGCAAACGACGATCGTCCGAGCTTCGGCGCGGGTGGGCGCGAAACCTGCCGCGATGATATAAGAAATAGTGCAGCAACAACGTAGCGCTGGATGACCAACATAAATCTCAACACGCCGATACTTGAGTTGCGCGGCATCGGCCCGCAGCGAGCCTCTCAACTTGCCGAACGCGGATTTCATCGCGTCGCCGATTTGCTGCAGTATCTTCCGTTCCGTTACGAAGACCGCATCCGGTTCACTCCCATCGCGGAAATTGTGCCCGGCCAGGTTCATACCGTTCAGGGCGAGGTGACTTCAGGAAGCACGGTGCGTTTTGCGCGGGATCGGAACGCGATGTTTCTAATGAAAGTGCGCGACGCGAGTGGAATTCTGAGCGTTCGCTTTTTTCACGGCGCGTATCTGGAAGGACGCCTCAAGCCTGGTACGTCTCTTGTCCTGCACGGCAAAGTTGATATGGATCCATATCGCACTTCGCGGCGCGAAATGATCAATCCGCAGATTGAAGTCCTCACCGCTACGCCGGACGAAACGCCAGCGGATTCCACGGAAGTTGGCCGGATCGTTCCCATTTACGAATCCATCGCGGGCATCAGCTCGCGGATTCTTCGGCGCCTGATCTATGGCGTGCTTCAAAATCTTGGCGGTGAAATTCCTGAGACGCTTCCGCCGGAATTGCTCAAGCGGTATGGGCTGCCCGGGCGCCGTGAAGCCTTGATGTACGTTCACTTCCCTCCGGCAAATGAAGATCTCGAAATGCTCAATAGTTTTCGCAGCCCCGCACACGCACGAATGATTTTCGAAGAATTCTTTTTCTTTCAACTCGGCATCGCGGCGCGCCGCAAACAGGAGCGCGAACAAACGGGAATTCCGCTTCAGGTTCGCGACGACCGCATCCGCGCCGCGCTGAAAAGGATCCTGCCGTTCAAGCCAACAGCCGCGCAGAAAAAAGTTCTCGCCGAAATCGCCGCGGATCTGGAGCAAACGAAACCGATGAGCCGCTTGCTCGAAGGAGATGTCGGCAGCGGAAAAACGATTGTCGCTCTCGAAGCGGCGGTGATCGCGATGGAAAATGGATGCCAGGTCGCGCTCATGGCTCCAACCGAGATTCTTGCGGTGCAGCACTATCTATCCGCGGGAAAAATCTTCAAGGCCGCCGGCTATCGCGTCGAACTCCTCGTGAGCGGAATGAAACGAAGTGAAAAAGTGGCTGCGCTCGAGCGAATCCGCAGCGGCGAGGCGCAATTCATCACCGGCACGCACGCGCTGATCGAGGACCCGGTAGGATTCTCGCGGTTGGGTTTGGTGATTGTGGATGAGCAGCATAGGTTCGGCGTCTTGCAGCGCAAACGCCTGATCGATAAAGGTGCGTCTCCGCACGTTCTGGTAATGACTGCAACACCCATTCCACGCACTCTCGCGCTCACGGTCTACGGCGATCTAGATCTTTCGGTGATTGATGAAATGCCGCCCGGCCGCACTCCAGTCGAAACGCGTTGGAACGCCGAGGAGCAGCTTCCGGGCGTCTGGGAATTTCTGCGGCGCGAGATAGGCCGCGGGCGCCAGGCCTACATCATTTATCCGGTGATTGAAGAATCGAAGCAGGAACTGAAAGCCGCAACCGCGGAGTACGAAAGGCTATCACGAGACGTTTTCCCCAATCTGCGCATCGGGCTTCTGCATGGACGCCTTCCCAGCGAAGAAAAGGAAGACGTGATGGAGCGGTTTCGCCGCCGCGACTTCCAGATGCTCGTCGCCACCACGGTAATTGAAGTCGGCGTGGACGTCCCGAACGCGACGGTGATGGTGATCGAACACGCGGACCGGTTTGGACTCGCTCAGCTGCATCAACTTCGCGGCCGAATCGGGCGCGGCACGGAGAAATCTTCGTGTATTCTCGTCGCGCCAAAAAACATCACCGGAGACGCGCGCGAGCGCATTGAAACGATGGTGGCGACGACAAACGGATTTGAAATTGCCGAACGCGATTTGAAGCAGCGCGGGCCCGGCGAGTTTTTCGGCACGCGCCAGCATGGCGATCTTGGGTTTCATGTAGCGCACCCTCTGCGCGACCACAAGCTCCTCGAACTCGCGCGGACCGAGGCCTTCGCGCTCTCCGAAAACCCTGCCCGAGCCGATGAATTACAAAAAATAACGGCGCAGCTTGGTCTGGAATGGTTCAAACGATATAGACTCGCGGCGGTCGGTTAGGACGGAACGCGCACATGCGTGTCATCGCAGGAAAATATCGAAGCCGCACGCTTCGATCGCTCAAAGGCATGGAGCTTCGACCGACGACCGATCGTCTCCGCGAGACGCTCTTCAACGTTCTGGGCCCGCTCGTTCAAGATTCATTCTTCATCGACTGTTTCGCCGGAACCGGCGCCGTTGGAATTGAAGCGCTGAGCCGCGGAGCTCGCGAAGTTGTTTTTATCGAAAAGCATCGGCCGGCTGTGGTCAACATCCGCAAGAATCTTGATTCGCTCGGCGTGCGCACCGGCGTGGATTTGCGTTTCGGAGAAGTGCTCGGTGAACTGGAAGAATTATCGAAGCGAAAGCTTTTGCCCGACTTCATTTATCTCGATCCGCCGTACAAGCTTGCGGAGGAGTACGAAAATGTTCTGGAATTCCTGGACTCCGCGCAGCTGCTGGCTCCGGAGGGCCGGGTGATCGCCGAGCATGCTCGCCGGCTGGAATTGCCATCGTTCTTGACGCGGCTCGAGCGCTCGCGGATGATTGTGCAGGGCGATTCCGTCTTGAGCTTTTATCGCCTCGTTCGTGCCGCTTGATTTCGCCGTTCTCGCCCCCGCCCCGGCGCATCTAAACGCAAGGTATAATATCGGCCTTTATGCTTGAACTGGAAAATTCGCTACAAGACTCTGCCCAGGCGTTGAATTTCGGCGTGAATTGGGAGCGGCCCGGCAGCGCTTTTCGCAGCAGCCTGAAAGCTGTGTTCACAGGGCCGAAGCCGCCTGGCTGGTCGGAAGTTGGCGAGCCAGATTCGCCAATGCGGGTAACTTGGATTCGCGGGCCTCTGCCCGGACGCGCGATCACTGCGTCGTCGTTCTCGCATGTTGCTCTCGTATTCGTGCTTTTGCTTCCGATTTGGAAGATGTTGCGTTGGGAACGGCCCGCGGTGATTGCGCCTGATATTCACCTGACGTGGGATGTTTCCGTGCCTGACTTACCGCCAATTTCGCCGACCGTAAAGTTGGATCCGATCAGCTCGCCGGATAAAAGTTCGGCGCCGGCAGGCGCGGATGAATATCATCCGCGCCAGACAATTTTGTCCGAGCCAAACCAAATCACGCATCCTCGCCAAACTCTGATTCAGCCGGACGCGCCGCCAGAACCGCCCAAAGTTGTGCAGCCACTGCCCAATATCGTTCAGTGGGGCTCGGATGCGCCGGCGCCTCCAAAATTGCAGATCGCGCCGTCCGATCTAAAGCCGATTCTCCGCAACGTGCGCAAAGAGGCCGAAGATGCTCCGCAGATTCAGAGTGCGACGGCGCATCCGGATTCGCTCGAACTCGCAAAGCCAGCTGCCCCCGACGTGAAAATGCCCGTCAATCCAACGAGCGCGCCGACCATGCGTGCCCGCCGCGCGGAAGAAGCGGCAGTGCCGGAGATTGAAAATCACGCGCCGGATTCCGCCGCGCTGAATATTGCGCCATCGGCGCTCGACGTGCCTCGCCCCAAGCTGCAAGTCACGGCCAGTTCGGCTCGGTTCGCGCCGACAAACAATTCACACGCGGAAGTGACGGCGGCGCCTGAGATTTCCAACGCTGCAGGGCGTGGCAGCGGCTCTCCTTCCGGAGGAGAAGCTTCGGGCGGCGATTCCAATCTGCGCCGGCTCGTCGCTCTCTCCGCAATGCCAGCGCCGCCGAGCGCAGCGGTCCAGATTCCGAATGGAAATTTGGCGGCACGGATTTCGATCTCGCCCGAAGGGCCGCGGCCCGGAGGCGCGGGTGGCTCGAAGACCTCGGCTGACGGGAACGGAACGCCGAGCGGCAAATCCGCGACCGGTCCGCCTGGAGTTTACGTTTCTTCCACGCAGCCAGGCGCGAGCTCACCAGTCGCGGGAAATAGCGGCGCGACTACTGGCGGCCTGAAGCCGGCAAATCCACGCCTCGCGATGTCGCGATCCACAAAGCTCGCGTTGCCGGACGCGACTTCCGCGACCGTCACCGATCACGAGCCGCGTGATCTCTCCGGCCTCGATGGAGAGGTAAACCCCGAAAAAATTCTGAGCGGCAAACGCATTTACACCACGAATATCAATCTGCCAAATCTGACGAGTGCGAAGGGAAGCTGGATTTTGAATTTCGCGGAATTGGAGCCGAGCGGCTCGCCGACTCACGTTCACACGGATCTAGCCGCGCCCGTCGTCCTGCGCACGGTTGACCCGAAGTATCCGACGTCGCTGATCAAAGAACACGTCGAAGGCGACGTCATTCTCTACGCGATTATTCGCGGAAACGGTTCTGTGGATAGCATCCAGATCGTGAAGCGCCTCGATCCGCAACTCGATCGCAATGCCATCGAAGCCGTTTCTGGCTGGAAGTTTTCTCCTGCGTCACGAAATGGCGAGCCCGTCGCCGTCGAAGCCGTGATACACATTCCGTTCAACGCGCCGTCGCATAACTGACCGCAATACCGCCGCAGTTCACTCGACGCATCGCGACACTAGGCTGACATCGCAGCAATCAGACGAAGCACATCGTGCTCCGTGTTGTAGATATGAGGAGAGATCCGCAGTACGCCTTCACGCAAACACACAATGATCTTTTCCTCTCGGAGTTTCGCATGCAGTTGTTTCGTTTTCTCGGGCGAACGCGCGGCCACGCAGACGAATTGTCCTCGTCGCCCGGCATCGCTCGGTGACGCGAGAACGCATCGGTCCAATGGAAGGCGTTCGGCGAGCAGCCGGCTGAGGCTTGCCGCATGCTCGAATATGCGATCCACGCCGGCGCTCGTGACGAGTTTGAGAGAGGCATCAAACGCGGCGAGATTCGTGAAGCTCGCCGTCTCGGGCGAATCCCAGCGGCGCGCCCCCGCACGCACGCTCAATCCATCGAGTGGCAGGCCGTGAAAATTGTTTGCGCCTTCGAGCGATTGCCAGTAAACCGGTCCGCCCGGAAGAAGGTCACTCCACTCGCGCCGCGCCCAGAAAAATCCGGTGCCGTACGGACCGAGCAGCCATTTGTATCCTGACGAGACAAGAAAATCGGCGCCGGTCGCGACAACGTCGATCGGAAGCGCGCCGGCGCACTGGCTCGCGTCGAGCAAGAGCAGCGCGCCCACAGCATGGCATGCATCCGCCACGCGCTTGGCCTCAAGCCGCGCGCCATTATCAAATCGAACGAGGCTCGCTGAAACGAGCCGCGTTCGCGAGTTGATGGCGAGCACGTAATCATCGGCGGTGATGAAGCGCTCTGCGGGCGCGATTACCTTCACCGTAAGCTTGCCGGACTTCTCATACGGCAGCCACGTCGCAAAATGTGCCGGAAACTCGCCGCGCGCAACGATCACTTCGTCGCCCTTCTTCCAATCAATCCCCGTAGCCACCGCCGTGAAGCCCGCGCTAGCGCCCGAGGTGAGGGCTACGTCATCCGTCTCGGCATGAATGATCTTCGCGATCGAGGCGCGGGCCCGATCCGGCAAATCGAAATATGTGCCGCTCGGTATGCGATAAGGCAGCTTCTTCCATTCGAGAGCTTCCTTGGCGGCCTGCGCCGAGGCGAGCGGCAAAGGTCCTTGCGTCGCCGCATCGAGATACGTTACGTCGTCAAATTCCGCGAATTCTTTCCGATGATCCATTTCCAGTGGCTCCGATGAAATCCTTAGCGAACGCGTTCAGTCGTTCTTAAAAGGAAATTACGACGCGCTGCGAGCATCAAAAATGTGAGCGCAAATCGCGGAAGCTCGAAAGAATGATGAGCTTCCCCGAACCGCTCTCGAGCCCGCATTTTTCGAGTTCCCACGTGGCCACGTGCGGAATAAAAACGGCGTTCAGGCCTGCGCGCAGCGCCGGATTAATATCGCTGCGCGGGCTATTGCCCACCATCCAGGCATTCGACTTCACAACCTTGAACTGGTGAACAATTCGCTCGTAGGTTGTGTGTTCCTTCTCCGCCACGATTTCGATCGCTTCAAAATGGGTTTGAAGTCCGGAACGCTCGACCTTGGCTGCCTGCTCCGCCGCTTCGCCCTTCGTCAACAAAATCAGCCGATGATGTCCCGCAAGATACGCCAAGGTTTCGGGCACGCCGTCCATGATGTGCGGCGGCGTATTCTCAAGCTCCGAGACCGCCTGCTCGATCCACTGAATCATTTCGCGCTTTGCCGCATTTCCCGCCAGCTTCATATACGTATCTTCGAGCGAGCGCCGGAAACTGCGCACGCCGTACCCGTGCTGGCGGATATTGCGCTTCTCCGTCTCGTTCAGGATGTGCCGCGAGTATTCGCGCGTGTAGCCGAGCGGCTCGAGCCGCGAAACGAATTCGTCGATCGACTGCTCGAAGAAAATATTATTTTCCCAGAGCGTGTCGTCGGCGTCGATGAGAAGTGTTTGCCTGGCCATTCGGCCTGCCCTTTCAGTTCGACTGCGAAGCTGCGGCATGTGCCGGTGACTTGGCCATGCGAACACACGCTTCGGCGATGTCAATCGCGGCGCGCTGCCTGCCAAGCTTTTTTGCCGCGGCGCGCATCGCAGCGAGCCGTGCTGGATCGTCTAGCAATTCCGCAATCTTCCATGCCGCCGTCGCCATGTTATGGCACCGGATCGCCGCGCCGCGCTCGAGCAAATGTTCGGCGTTGCGCTCTTCTTGTGGCCCGGGAAGCACGCCGGCGATTGCCATTGGCAATCCGCTCGCCATCGATTCCGAAACCGTAAGCCCTCCGGCCTTTCCCGCAAGCAAGTCGGACGCCGCCATCCACAAATGCATTTCCTCGGTGTAGCCCACAACGTGCAGACGCGCACGGCGCGCATCGCGGCCGCTTCCGGCAGCCGCCAGCTTATCGAGCCTCTGCTTGATCTGCGTCGCGTGCCCCGTTATGGCCACGATCTGCCACGGCAGATCGAGAGCAAGCAAATCCGTCACAAGTTGCTCGACAGGCGCCAGCGCGTGGCCGCCGGCTGCCACCAGAACCGTGATCGCGCACGGATCGAGTCCAAATTGCATTCGAATCGCACGCGCGTCCTGCGGTTCGGCGAATACCGGATCAATCGGTATGCCCGTCGCACTGATCGAATCGCGATCCATGCCGAGCCTGACGAGATACTCCGCTGCTTCGTCCACAGCGACGAAATATCGATCCACGCCGCGGCACAACCACATCGCGTGCACATCGAAATCCGTGACGACAACTGCTTGCCGAGTCCGAATCTTTTTCTTGCGATTCAGCCATCCCACAATCTCCGCCGGAAGAAAGTGGGTCGAGACGCAGACGTCCGGCTGGATACGCTTCAGCAGCCGAATCATCGGCTGCGTATTCAGCCGGTCGAGCGCCAACCTCCGGCCCTGGTGCCGCCATGGCCGGTCAATGTGACTAAAGAACCAGCCGAGCATGCCGGGCGCGCGGCGGACAAGTTTGATATACGCATCGTCGTAAATTTTCTGGAAGGATTTGCTTGTGTAATCAAGAGCGTCGATATGCTCAACCACGCAGTCATTGCGCGCGCCGAATGCTTTCGCGAGCGCCTTCCCTGCCCGGACATGTCCTTCGCCCGAGGAAGCCGACAAAATCAGAACGCGTGGCTTGTCATCGGGACTCGCCGGACGCCTTCCGATAGCAAGGGTTCGCATCCGGCTTCAAGACGCCTTTCGGACGCCCGCCGACAGTCTCTCGAGAATGCTGCGTGCAATCTGCTGCACCTCGCCGAATCGCGTGAGATAGTCCTGAAATTCCCGATTCAAATCGAGCGCGTTCGTCGGATCAAGCTTCGTGCGCAGAATCATGTCGCGAAGATGAACGGGATGTGGCAGCGTCGCGTCATCACGAAGTTCGTCGAGAGCCGTCAACGGATCGTAGTGATACATAGAATCGCCCTCCACTCAGGAAGCTAACGTGCATTTTACTCCGAATGCGGAAAATCTTCAGGCGGGGGTTGGAAGGAACTCGTACCGCTCGATGCGAGCTGCAATTCCGCGCCGCTCTCCGGTGGACTCGACACGCAGCACGCGCGCATAACATCGAATGTGAACGTCGCCGGCGAGGGTGATCTGCTGAGGTAGGGTAAGGATGAATTCGATCGAAGCGCCTTTCTCGATCATGGCGCTAATCATGAAGTACAAACCGCGAAAGCTGATATCGCGAGTTTCGCCTGATTCCTCCACGGCGCCATTGTCCGACACGAATCGTACTTTCATTGGCAAGGACATCGCGAAGCGGCGAGCTGCGCGACGTTCTACTTCTCCGCCCATAATCCTCCCAAGAGATCCTGCGTTGGCCAGAAACTAACATCACAGAACTGAATTCGCAATCTAAATTGCCCCTTGCTCCGTTAGATGCGCGAGGGCTGGCGGTTGGACACTCCTGGCAGGCTTAATGGTCCTAGTCCTCAGTACGCCAGTGACGATGCCTTCCTGGATAATACTGATAGCAAAGCGAATGTTTCATCGAATGGTTCAGCGTCGGCGCGAAAACAGATCTCGCTGGATTCATTATTTGTTTACAGATGCGCCAGAGATGCAGCGGTCTTTTGCGATCAGCGCCGTCTTTCGCTAAACTGCTTTTCTCTTTCGCCATGGCCGACGTCTTTCACCGCAGCTTGTTCATTGACGGCCCAGCCGGGCGGCTCGAAGCGCTGCTGTGGACAGTCGCGGGCCAAGATCCGCATCGCGTCGCGCTGGTCTGCCACCCGCATCCTCTCTTCGGCGGCACGCTTCACAACAAAGTTGTCTTTCGAGTCGCGAAGGCGCTTCACGCGTATGGCTTTCCCGTGCTGCGATTCAATTTTCGCGGCGCAGGCTTGAGCGAGAGCGTTCACGACACTGGCCGCGGAGAAAAGGACGATGTTGCAGCCGCTTTGGATTACTTGGCGAACGAATTTCCGGACAGGCCAATATTGCTCTCGGGATTCAGCTTCGGCGCATGGGTGGGATTGCAGGTTGGATGCGAGGACGCGCGTGTGACTGAACTCATCGGGCTCGGATTGCCCGTCAATAATTCCGACTTAGGCTATTTGCGTTCGTGCCGCAAGCCCAAGCTGATCGTTCAGGGATCCGACGATCAATACGGTTCGCGCGAAAAACTTCAGGCGCTATTCGACGCAATGCCGGAACCGAAGAAGATCGCCTTCGTAGATGGCGCGGATCATTTCTTCACGGGCAAACTCGATCACGTGACCAGCGCAATCGAAACTTGGCTGCAACACGATTAAGCGAAGTTGGCTATTCGGCGAGTTAAGCGCCGCGTTCGAATACCTTCAGATATTGTTCCCGCGCCGCAGGTTCCACGCCAATGATTTCGAGGTTCTGCTGCACATGCTGAGGACGGCTCGATCCCACGAGCGCGGTGGTGATTCCGGGAGTCGAACGCGCAAATTGCAGCGCACGCTGAAGATCACTTTTCAATCCAAGAGCCGCCGATACAAACGGCGGAAGGCTGCTGATGAGCTGCCCTTGCAGTAACGCCGCGCTGGAAATGACCGTGATACCGAGCATGCGCGCGGCTTGCAGCGTCGACCCCTGGCGTCCATCCATCGTTTGATTCACGAGAGTAAGCGCTTCCGACATTGCAAGATTGAATGGCAGCTGCACAAATCGAAAGTGATGTCCGTCGCCGCCGACGGTGCGCGCGACGCCGAGCAATTCTTCGAGCGAAAGATAATCCCGCGCTTTCCGCTCCTGGCGGAATCCGTTCCATGTCGCCAGTCCATACGCGCCGATCTTGCCGTCACCAACCGCGCCCTCGAGAAATTCAAATGCCGCGCGAATCCTGCGTAAAAATTCCTCGCGCGAGACATTGCCGAGTTGCGTTTCCGGATTGTGGACGTAAAAGACGTCGATCGAATCCACGCCCAGATTCCGCAAGCTCCGTTCCAATTGATTCGCGAGATACGAGGGCGCCATGCAGTGGCAGTCTGCAGCAATATCCTCAGGGCGAAAAATTCCGGGCTTGAGATATTCACGAATGAAATATTCGTTGGCGTCGGCGGGCATTTCGCCGTCGGGAGTTAGAAATCCGGCTTTCGTGCACAAGATCAGTTCGTCGCGCGCGAACCCTTTAGCGGCAAGTGTCCGGATCGCGGCGCCGATAGATCTTTCGCTGCGCTGAAGCCGATAGTTGATCGCGGTGTCCAGGACGTTGATCCCGCCTTCGACCGCAGCGATTACCGCTGCAGTATAGCCGGCGTCCGTCGCAGCATCTGGTTCACCGAGATACGTCCCGAGGCCAATCGAGGAAAGACGCAGTGTTGTCGAAGCTTGTCCGCGGAAATGGCCTGGAGCGGCGCGACCCGCGAATCGCGCGGCGTAGCGGTTTGTTCCTTCCGGGGTCGCAAGGGTTGGCAATTGTTCTCTCACCAGACCGAATATTCAGAGGAGACGCGGGAGTATATCAGAACCGCACATCCGCAGGCGCCCGTGCGATGTCACTACGGCGAAGGCCGTGCCGGAATGCTCTCGGGCGGCTGGCCCGCGGCCATTCCCGACGCGACGAGCAATTCTCTGGCTTCCACGCGAAACTGCGGCAAAACCCGCGTAAAAAATATTGCGCCCACAATCGCGCCGATTCCGCCGAGGCACACCGTCGTTGGCGCGCCGATATGTTTCGCCACAGCGCCGGCGAGCAACGCACCGATCGGCGCCATGCCCATGAACATCATCGAATACACGGCGAGGACTCGCCCTCGGAGCCTGTCAGGAGACATTGCTTGCAGCAACGTGTTCGACGCGGAAGTCTGCAACATCACGGAATAGCCCACGGGCACCAGAAGAATCGCGGATAGCCAGAACGACCGCGACAACGAAAAGGCGATGAGCGCCGTGCCAAATGCAGCGCACGAAGTCGCGATCCAGCGGCCAAGCCCGCGCATGCCGGTTCGCATCGCCAGCGTGAGCGCGCCGCCCAGAGCGCCAAGCCCCGCGGATCCCATAAGAATTCCGAATCCTCGCGCGCCTCCGTGCAAAATACGATCGGCAAAAATCGGCATCAGGACGGAATACGGCAATGCGAACAGACTAATGCAGCCAAGAAGCAGGAGAAGCGCTCGAATCGGCTTCGTGCTCTGGACAAAGCGGAAACCCTCCGCGATGTGTTCGTACGGCGAAGCCGTTACTTTCTCTCGCTTTGGATGGGAAAGCTTCATCAACAACAAGCCGACGATCACGGCAATATAGCTGATCGCGTTCGCGAAAAAGCACCAGCCCTCTCCGATCCACGCAACCAAAATTCCCGCGACGGCCGGGCCGACCACGCGAGCGCCATTGAACATGGAAGAATTCAACGCTATGGCATTCATCAAGTCCTCGCGGCCAACCATGTCCATCAGGAATGCCTGTCGAGCAGGAATGTCGAAAGCGTTCACGGCACCGAGCAATACGGCGAGCACCATGATTTCCCACACGGTGATCACGCTTTTCAGCGTCAATCCCGCTAGAGCCAGGGCGAGCACCATCGAAATCGTTTGCGTCAGGATCACCACGCGTTGCCGGTTCCATCGATCCGCGACCATTCCTCCTAGGGGCGCCAGTATGAATACGGGAATTTGGCCTGCGAACCCGACGGTGCCAAGGAGGAGCGCCGATCCCGTCATGCGGTAGACGAGCCACGACTGCGCGACGTTCTGCATCCACGTTCCAATGAGCGAGATCAGCTGCCCGCTGAAGAAAAGTTGGAAGTTGCGGTGCCGCAACGCCCGAAACATCGCGGACGTCTGGATGACTGGACGATTTTTGTCGTTCCTCGAATCTGGGCGATTCGATTTTTTTTCCGCAACCGCTTGCGATTCGCTCACGGAAACATTGTACGACGCTTCGAGCGAGCATGCGGCTGTGAGTTCTAACAGAAACGCGACAGCATGATTCAAGGCGGCATGCCGAAACGATTCCCGCGAAGCATTCAGCTCGAAGAAGTTGGTGCGGGCGGCGCTGCCGGCGGCGCCAGAATCCGCGCACACGCTCGCAGCAATCGCCGATACGGCCACGTTTTCTCGCGAAAGAAGATTTCGCCTTCGCGCGGCTTGGCATAGAACCAGCGCGCGAGCAGCGAGAGATGTTCCGGCAATTCGTCAGGAACCGAACGGATACCAAATTGGACTTTCAGATCCGCGACAGTTGGCATTGGCGATGGTGCAACTTGGGGATCGCTCGTCTCAATTGAAGCCGGCGATTTCTCAGCGGCCACGCCTGCCGCAGTCGAATCAGTCTCAAGGTGGCTACGGATAATCGCTTCCACTGAGCGCGGCTGGCTCGACAACTCGTCAAATCGCACGAGAAACGGATCGGCGATAATTCCGCGATGGACCGCGAAAAAGGCGACCGTGTTTTCTTCGGCGGTGCGCTGCAAAATGACGGCATCGAGTTGGTCCACGCGGCGCGCGAGTTCCGGAAAGCTCCGCATCACGTCCGAGACTTTGTCGAGTTTCTTATGGAGCGCCGCGGCACGCTCGAAATCGAGCGACTCGCTGGCCGCTTCGCGTTCCTGCTGAAGCGAGGTTTCGAGCGATGCTCCCAAAGTCGCCAGCGCTTCGGTGGAGCGCGCGACTTCCGCAGCGTACTCCGCGTCGGTGCAGCCGGCGAAGCACGGCGCCAGGCACATTTTCATCTCGGAATAAATGCAGCCCGGAAAAGCGGGATCGCGCCGGATTTTAATTTGGCACCGGCGCACTTTGAAGAGGTCCCGAAATCCATCCGCGAAGAATTCCGCCGCGCGGCGCGAGGCAAACGGACCAACGTACAATCCTTCATCCGGCGAAATGCGGCGCGTCACGTAGCAGCGCGGATAAGCATTCCTTAAATTCACCTTTACGACGGCGGGCGGCCGAAGCCGAAGGAAGTCGCGGTATCGTTTCGGAAAATGGGTTCGCGCTTGATGGTAAAGCGCGAGCGATTGTTCGAATCGTGAGCCGGCCAGACGATAACGAATCCTTGCGGTGACATCGCGCAAATTCAAACGCTTCGAGAGCGTTTCGGGCTTATGCAGCAAGCGCTCGGCGGCCCGGCGCAGATCTACGGTGCGAGAGAGATACGGCTGAGCGCCGGGCGCATGCATTTCGAGGACAAAGACCGCCGGGCGCGAGGGCAGTGCCGCGAAGAAGTCTTCATCGCGAGCGGGGTCGAAATCTAATCCGCAATCGAGATCCAGCACAGCGTAAGAATACCTTGAACGAGCCGAAACGGCGCAGTCGCCCGCAACCATCCACGCCGCTGCAAATTACTTTCGGTCTGTGCTTTCGATTTGTGTCAGTACGACTTGAGGACCCACGAGGCGATGACGATGCGCTGAATTTCGCTCGTTCCCTCGTAGATTTCCGTGATGCGCGCATCCCGGTACATCCGTTCGACTGGATATTCGCGGCTGTAACCATAGCCGCCGTGAACCTGAATCGCTTTGTGCGTCACGCGCGTGGACATTTCGCTCGCGAAGAGTTTCGCGATGGCTGCTTCCATCGAGAAGCGGCCGCCCGAATCCTGCTTCCACGCCGCCCTGCGTACGAGGAGCCGCGCCGCATCAATTTCAGTCGACATGTCCGCCAGCATGAATTGGATGGCTTGAAATTCCGCGATGGGATGGCCGAAAGCCTGGCGTTGCTTCGCATAGGTGAGTGACGCTTCGAAAGCGCCTTGCGCGATTCCGGTGGCTTGCGCGCCGATTCCGATTCGCCCACCATCCAAAGTGGAGAGCGCGATCTTGTAGCCGTCGCCTTCATTGCCAAGCCGATTCGCCACGGGCACTTCGCAATCCGAGAACGCGAGCTCGGTGCACGCCGTCGCATGAATACCCAGCTTCTTCTCTTCCTTGCCGACGGAGAAACCCGGCGTTCCTTTCTCGATGAGAAGCGCCGTAATTCCCTTCTCGCCCTTCTCCGGATGCGTATTCACGTAGACGATCGCGGCATCGGCCACACCGCCATTCGTGATCCACGCCTTCGTGCCATTCACAACATAACGATCGCCTTTGAGAATGGCTTTTGTAGCGAGTGCGGCTGCGTTCGAGCCAGCCTGTGGCTCCGTGAGACCGTAGCAGCCGATTTTTTCTCCGCGGGCGTACGGATGGAGAAATTTCTTCTTCTGTTCATCGGTCCCAAAGCGATGAATCGGGTCGCAATAGAGCGAATTCTGCACGGAAAGCACAACACTCGTGGAAGCGCACACGCGCGCGAGCTCTTCAATCGTTATCGCATAACAGATGTGATCCATCCCCGCGCCGCCATCAGCTTCGGGAATCGCAACGCCGGTGAGGCCCAGCTCTGCAGCTTTGCGAAACGTCTCGCGTGGAAAGTGGCCCGTTTCATCGAGTTCCTTCGCCAGCGGCTTCACTTCCGCTTCGGCAAATTCGCGGACCATGCGCTGCAGCAGCTTCTGCTCTTCAGTCAATTCAAGATTCACAGATCAGCTCCCGGACCGGGATCGAGCGATTGATCGGTAAGCGAGATTGTACAGTATTGGAGAGCCCGATATGTGGCAGGACGACCGGCTGGATCAAGGATTGAGAGCGTGGCGAAGCTTTTCGTAGGTGGTGTCAAGGTCTTCCGGCTCGATCCGAGTCTCAGCGATCGTGGTCATGAAATTCGCGTCGCCGGACCATCGGGGCAGAACGTGAAGATGTAAATGCCCGGTCACTCCCGCGCCGGCCGCGCGTCCCAAATTCATTCCGAGATTGTAGCCCTGCGGATGGTAGAGCCCTTCGAGAGCCGTTTGAACTTTTTGCGCCAGCCGCATCATTTCCGCAAGCGCCTCGGGATCGGACGCCGCCAGATCCGCCGTGTGAACGTAGGGAACGATCATGACGTGGCCGGACGTATACGGATAGCGGTTTAGAATGACGAAATTCTTTTCACCGCGAAGAACGATCTGAGTGCGAGCGTCATCGCTGGACGCGGCCGCATCGCAGAAAATGCAGCCGTCGTCTTTTGCCGAGGCGATATAGCGGTAGCGCCACGGTGTCCACAGATAATCCATCCAGTAGGTCTCAGCCGTGCGCGGAGGGCTCCGCCGGAGCGGCAGCGTGCTTCAAAGTATTTACAAAATCCTTCAATTCCTTGCTGGGCTTAAAAAACGGAATCTTCTTCGGCGGGACTTCGACTTTGGCGCCAGTCTTCGGATTCCGGCCAATGCGGCCGCGGCGCTGGCGCGTGCGAAAACTTCCAAACCCGCGAATCTCAATCTTGTCGCTCTTCTGAAGCGCCTCGATGATGCTGTCGAAAATCGTCTCGACCACCACCTCGGATTCCTTGCGGGGCAACTCGGTCACGCGCGTGACCTCTTCGATCAAGTCTGCTTTCGTCATCGTTCGTTCTTTGTTGTGGTGCTCTCCGGCAGTGTTCGCCATGGCGTGGCAGGCCTCCTTTCGACGTTCCCCAACGAGATTGTGTCTCCCCCTTTAGATGCCCTTGCCTGGATTCCGGGGTCGCAAAATTGCATTGCGTGTTCCGGTTTCCATCCGTGCAGGCAGTTCCGCCCTAGCTTCGGCCGCCGCGTGACTCCAACGGCCTTTGCATATCACCAATCAACCGCAAGGTAAACGGTTTTTCCTGCGGTGAGGGCATCCGCAGAAATCCTGAGCCGGCAACCGCGACCGGGCGCCGCTCAGGAACTTTGGCGCTTGGCCAGGATCGCGTCACCGATTGTCGCAGTGGGCGAAGACTTCGAAGACCGGAACGTCTCCATCTCCTGGCGCTCGGCTTGCTTCTGCGCAGCGCGATAGCTCAGTCCGATCTTGCGCTGCTCCTGTTCCATTCGAATAATCTTGAACTCATACTCATGGCCGACGGTAAGCAGCGACGCGGCTCGATCTTTTCTCGCCGGCTTTTCGCGCTCCCCCTTGGGACGGCGTTCTTCGATTTCGGAAATGTGGCAAAGAGCTTCGATGCCCTCCGCCAATTCGACGAACGCGCCAAAATCCGTGGTGCGCACCACTTTGCCTTTCACAACGTCGTTGACGTGGTGAGCGCTAAACCAATTGGCCCAAATATCGTTGACCTGCTTGATGCCGAGCGAAAGGCGGCGATTCTCGCCATCAACCTTCAGGACCTTCGCCTCCACCGCGTCGCCCTTCTTGAACTTCTCACTCGGATGCTTCACCCGTTCGGTCCAGCTCATGTCGCTGATGTGAATCAGGCCTTCGAGGCCGTCATCAATCTCGACGAACGCTCCAAAATCAGTGAGGCTGCGCACGCGGCCCGTGATGATGGTTCCCACCGGGAAGCGTTCGGATGCCGCTTGCCAGGGATCCGGCAGCGTCTGCTTTAGGCCGAGCGAAATTCGTTGCGCATCGGATTTCACTTCCAGGACAACCACATCCACTTCGTCTCCCACTTTCACAATCTTCGACGGATGCTTCACGCGCCGCGACCAGCTCATCTCGCTGACATGAACCAAGCCCTCGACTCCGGGCTCGATCTGCACAAACGCGCCATAGTCCGTCACACCGACGACTGTGGCGTGGATGCGCGTGCCCGTCGGAAAGCGCTCAGGAACGGTCGCCCACGGATCGGGCAAAAGCTGCTTGCGTCCAAGGGAAATCCGGGACTTCGCCTGATCGAACTTGAGAATCTTGACTTCGATTTCATCACCCGTCTTAACGATTTCAGATGGATGCTTCACACGACCCCACGCGAGATCGGTGATATGCAACAGGCCATCCACACCGCCGAGGTCAACGAAAACGCCGTAGTCGGTTACGTTTTTCACTTTGCCTGTGACGACGGAGCCTTCCGAGAGCGACGCAACCAAGGCATCCCGCTGCGTTTTCGCAGCTTGCTCGAGCAGAATCCGGCGGCTGACGACGACGTTGCCGCGCTTGCGATTCAGTTTCAAGACGCGCAATTCAATTTCGCGGTCTTTCCACGCTTCGAGATCGTGCACGGGTCGAAGCTCGATCTGCGACGCGGGCAGGAATGCCCTCACGCCAACATCCACGACGAGCCCTCCCTTGATTCTCTCGAGCACCTTCCCGGTAATCGTTCGTTCTTCGCGATACGACTTTTCGACGTTCTCCCAGACGCGACGGCGATGAGCGCGAATGTGAGATAGCAGGACGTAACCGTCTTTGTGCTCGTGCAGCCGCTCGACTTCGATCGTCTGCCCGGGGCCGAACGTAATCGCGCCGCCCGCATCGAGGAATTCCTGCGCGGGAACCAGCCCCTCAAATTTTCCGCCGACATCCACGACCACACCGGCATCGTTGACGGCAATCACGCGCCCATCGAAGATTTCGCCCTCGGCAGGAGTCGCCGGCGGGGTCGCATACTGCTCGATGAGCTGCTCCATGCCCTCGGAAGTCTCGGCTTCCCCGCCTGCCGGTTGCGCGATTGACTGTTCTACAGTCTGCGCCGAGGGTTGCGCTAAAGACGTCGGCTCGGCTTCGGTCGCCACCGCCTCCTGCTCCACCTGCGGTGGCGCCATCGGCGGAGCTTCCGCCGCTACAGCCGTGGCCGTTTGGACGCCGGACGAGCTGGAAGTTGATTGTTGATCAGGCGCTGCGGCTGGAGCCGCCATCGCGGCAGCTTCCGCCGGCGACGCCTGAAACGTGGGGTCGTGTTGATCGCGTGACATGGAAGCGGCCTCCGTACGAACCTCCATCTTGCTTGCCGAGAGATACCCCTGGATGGAGTCTCCATCCGACTGGGGATCGAGCAAAGAAGGGGGGATAGAGCGCCCACACTCGACGCCGTATCGCAGAGAATGATACGCGTCCGTTCTAAGTGATGTCAACAGAACGAGTCACGCGAATACGGGCGCTTGGCGAGCCCAGGAAGTGTCGGGTCCGCTTAGGCCCGGAAACGATCTGCTTGGCGAATTTCCTTGCGATAGTCGGGTGCGGCAAGCTCGATGGTCCGGCACATTTCATAGAGGCGCGAGCGGATTCGCGTGCCGATGCGTTCGGAAAGGGTGTCTTCAATCGCCGAGGGGCGTGGCGCGGTCGAACGAGGTGAGGGGCGCACGGTGGCGTCGCCATCGAGAAAATTGGTGGTCGCGAGCGTGATTCGTCTGTCGTTGTAGCGGGCGTTCAGGATGTGACCAAGAGTCTCGAGAGCCCAAAGCGAGGGTTTGCTTGCCCCAAGATCGTCGAGCAGCAGCACTTCGGCTTTCAAGACCGGCTCGAGGACTCCCATTTCCGTGGCTTGGTTATCCGGATTGTAGCTGTTCTGAATTTCCTTCAGCAGCTCGCGATAGTCGTAGAAGAGGCAGGTGTGGCCGCGACGCACGATTTCCTGAAGCGCCGCGACGGCGAGATGGGTCTTGCCAACTCCGCATGACCCCATCAGAAGAAGGCCGTGTTCCGTCCCCGCCGGGAAATCGCGGGCGAAACCCTGCACGACTACGCGCGCTTGCTCCAAACTGCGATTCCAAGCCGCGACCTCGGACGGCGACGCGTGGTCGTACTGCAGGTCCGTATCGTAATTCTCGAAATCACAATGCCGATAGCGCTCTGGGATCCGCGACCGGGCGAAAACACCCGAAGCGCGGTCCTCGAAAGTGCATTCGCACGGCACGCCCCAGACTAATTTCGGCTCGCCGGCGCCAGCTCCAGGTTTCGCTTCCGGCGAAGCGAACGGCTTCGCGCCGGACTCCTGGTTCGGCCGCTCGACAATTTTCCATCCTGTACCGCTGCACTGGGGACAATCAGGCCGCGCCATGAAGCAAGGATAAACGTGGAAGCGATTGCACGCAAGACGACGCAGCCTGTGCAAACTGAGGCGAGGTGTGGAAAAACGATAAAACGCTTATTTCACGATGCGAACAACTTTGGGTGGTGCGGCACGCACGATCGCGGTGCGCGTGCGTCGCTCGTTCGTTGCATTGAATCCCCGAGCGAGTTCGCCGCGCACGAACGATGTAGACGACTCCATCTGGTCCTGCATGTCCGCCATTTTGTCGCGCATATTGAGGATAACTTCGATGCCGGCGAGATTCACGCCGAGTTCGCGCGTGAGTGTGAGGATGACTTCGAGCCGCTCGAGATCCTGATCGGTATAAAGCCGCGTGTTTCCCTGCGAGCGCGAAGGCTTCAGAAGCCCGACTCTCTCATAGAGGCGCAGCGTCTGCGGATGCAGCTTATATAGCTCCGCAACCGCGCTGATCATGTAACCGGCCTTTGCTTTCTTCCTCGGACGTGCTGCCATCTTATTTCTCCGCTTATCCCTGTACCGCCCCGCGCGCGAAAATTTCGCGCCGGGGATCTTCGGGCGCAGCCTTTCCCAATTCGCGCAGAAGCTCTTTAACTTTTTCGTCCTCCGGACGCGGCACCACCACCTGCACCTCGACGATCTGGTCACCGCGTTGGCCGGGATGCCCCGCTGAAGGCGCGCCTTTCTCGCGCAGGCGCAACTTCTTGCCGCTGTCGGTTCCAGGCGGGATGCGCACTTGCGAGCGGCCGTCAATCGTCGGAACTTCAATCTTCGCGCCGAGCGCCGCTTCGGTAATCGTGATGGGAACAACCGTGTAGAGATCGTCGCCGCGCCGTTCGAAGAATGGATGCGGTTCAACACTCGTAATGAAATATAGATCGCCCGGAGGACCGCCATTCGCGCCGGCATTCCCGCGGCCGGCGACGCGAACGCGAGAGCCCGTCCGCGCGCCCGGCGGAATCCGCACTTCGAGTGTCTCGGCGCGGCGCACGCGGCCTTCGCCGCTACAGGTGCGGCAAATTGTCTGGACCTTGCCCGTTCCGCCGCAGCGCGGGCACGTGATTTCAAAGCGCATCTTGCCGCTCACTTCCGTGACGTGGCCGCTTCCCTTGCATTCGGGGCATGTCTGCGACGTGCCGACGGAGCCCTTCCCGCCGCAAGTGGGGCACGTATCGAGACGCGTGATTGTTACTTTCTTTGTCGCGCCGCGCATTGCTTCGGCAAATGTGATCTCGATCTGGTATTCGAGATCTGAACCCGGTTCCGCCTCGGTGCGCGATTGCGCGGCATTCGCGCCGCGAAAGAATTGGCTGAAGAGATCCCGGAAGCTGGTGCCTCCGCCGCTCCCGCCGTAATCGAAGCCGTCAAAATCGAAATGCACGTTGTCGGGCGATACGTTGTACTGCCCCGCGCCCGGCGGCGGCGCGCCTGGACCTGGCGCATTAAATCCGAATTGGTCGTACACCTGCCGCTTCTTCGTGTCGGAGAGGACTTCGTAGGCTTCTTGGATCTGCTTGAATTTTTCTTCGGAGGATTTGTCGCCGGGATTCAGGTCCGGGTGATACTTGCGAGCCAGCTTGCGATATGCCTGACGAATTTCCTTTAGCGGCGCCTTGCGAGGGACCCCGAGGAGTTCGTAATAGTCTTGTTTGGATGTTGTCGCCATTCGGTTGCCTTACCCATGGAATTCGCTCACGCCGCGCGGCAATCGTTCAGAGCTTCGCCCAGCGCGCGTTCCAGCTCACCATCTCCTGCGCCTCGCGTGCCAATTCCTCGCGATGCCGCCGCTGCTCTTCCGTACGCGCGCCCATCGATGCGTCCTTTTGATTCGCGCGCTCGAGCCAACGGTCAATGCGCGCGATCTTTTCCTCGACGCCCTCGGGATTCGACCGGAATCGCAGCAAGGTGCCCGAAATCTCCACGGATCTCGTTGGAAAATCGGGCGGGACATCCTGCTGTACTTCGTAGAACAGGCGCCGCCAGTCTGCGCTGGGCGTTTCCGAAATCGAAACTTGAATCAGGTAAAAATTATCTCGGACCTTCTGAACCGCCTGGGGCGGGCTTGAGCGTTTGATACCGATCGTCAAATATGTCTCCGGAAGTTTTGCGCGAGATGAATTCAAACCGGGCGGATTTATTTGTCCGCCCGGCCCGATTTCTAACTAACTTAGTTCGGCTTCTTCGAGTCGTCCACGTCCACGAACTCGGCATCAACAACGTCTCCCTGGCCCTGGCCGCCGCTGGCACCATCCGTCGGGCCTGGCTGCGCTCCACCTGGACCGCCCGCCGGGCCCGCTGCTCCGCCGCCCGCCGCATTCTGTGTCTTGTACAGAGCTTCCGCGACGCGATGGGACGCCTTCGTAAGCTCTTCCACTGTGGCGTTGATGCGCTCGACGTTGCCGTCGGCAATCGCCCTTCGGCACTCTTCGATCGCGGATTCAACCGCCTTAGCGTCAGCTTCAGGCAGCTTCTCGCGGTTTTCCTTGACGAGTTTTTCCGTCTGATAGATCAGGTTGTCAGCACGGTTGCGCGCTTCCGCTTCCGTCACACGCTTCTTGTCTTCGTCCGAATGCGACTCGGCTTCCTTGCGCATCCGCTCCGCCTCGTCCTTGCTCAATCCGGTCGAAGCTGTGATCGTGATTTTCTGTTCCTTGTTTGTCGCCTTGTCCTTCGCGGACACGTTCAGGATGCCGTTTGCGTCGATATCAAACGTCACCTCAACTTGGGGCAATCCACGCGGCGCGGGCGGAATTCCAACGAGTTGGAAATTGCCGAGGCTGCGGTTTCCGCTCGCCACTGGGCGCTCACCTTGAAGAATGTGAATGTCCACTGACGTCTGATTGTCCGAAGCGGTCGAAAACGTTTCCGACTTTCGCGTCGGTATCGTCGTGTTGCGCGGGATAAGAACGGTCATCACGCCGCCGAGCGTCTCGACGCCCAGAGAAAGCGGCGTCACGTCGAGCAGCAGGATGTCCTTCACTTCGCCGCCCAGCACACCGCCTTGAATCGCGGCGCCAACGGCAACGACTTCGTCCGGGTTCACGCCCTTGTGCGGTTCCTTGCCGTTGAAGAGACTCTTTACGATTTCAACGACACGCGGGATGCGCGTCGAGCCGCCAACGAGGACGACTTCATCAATTTTGTCTGGGCTGATGCCGGCATCCGTGATCGCCTGCTTCACGGGCCCAACGGTCCGCTGGAGCAAATCCTCCATGAGTTGCTCGAGCTTCGCGCGGGTGAGCTTCTTGACGAGGTGAACGGGGCCTGACGGAGACGCGCTGATGAACGGCAAGTTGATTTCGGTCTCGGTCAACTGAGACAGCTCAATCTTCGCTTTTTCAGCAGCATCCTTCAGGCGCTGCAATGCCATCTTGTCTTTGCTGAGCAGGTCGCTTCCAAATTCTTTTTTCGCTTCCTCGATCAGCCATTGCACGACTTTTTCGTCAATGTCGTCGCCGCCGAGGTGCGTATCGCCCGCAGTGGACTTCACTTCGACAACGCCTTCTCCAACTTCGAGAATGGAGATATCGAAAGTGCCGCCACCGAGGTCGTAAACAGCGATGGTTTCGTCTTTCTTTTTGTCGAGGCCGTACGCGAGCGCGGCCGCTGTCGGCTCGTTGATGATTCGCAGAACTTCCATGCCTGCGATTTCGCCGGCTTGCTTGGTCGCCTGGCGCTGGCCGTCGTTGAAGTACGCGGGAACGGTGATCACGGCTTTCGTGACCTTTTCACCGAGAAAATCTTCGGCGGCGTTCTTCAACTTCTGGAGAATCATCGCCGAAATCTCGGGAGGACTGTAAACCTTCCCGGAAATTTCCACGCGGGCGTCGTCGCGCGATCCCTTGACGACTTTGTAGGGAACGCGTTTCGCTTCTTCCGTGACTTCGTCAAAGCGGCGGCCCATGAATCTCTTGATCGAATACACGGTGTTCTCTGGGTTCGTGATGGCTTGCCGCTTCGCCACCTGACCAACGAGACGTTCGCCGGTCTTCGTAATTGCAACCACGGACGGGGTAGTCCGTCCGCCTTCCTGGTTCGGGATCACGACGGGCTCGCCACCTTGCATGACGGCGACGACCGAATTCGTTGTCCCGAGGTCGATTCCGATAATCTTGCTCATCGAGAAAGCTCCTTACGCGGGCTTAATTTAGATAATGGCTCGTCTAGTCGTGTAGACTGGGGCAGTATACATGTTGAGTGCCTTGTTGTCAAGTTTGAAGTTTACGTGTAAATCCATTTGAATCAGCGGCTTGAGGTATATAGCGGTACGCATTTGATTTCTGCCGTTCTGGAAGGCACCCCTACCACAGGCAATTGTTGGGCGGGGAGTCAGACACGCCGCTTTTTTATTGATTTAGCTCCAATCCATCTAAAATCGGCCGGCTTACAGGCCAGCACCATGGTTAAAACGTCGCCAAGCCTCAGCCAGTTTGCCAGCTTTCCCGCGCGGCCGTGCTCGCATCCTAGCTTCAGCAGAGATAACTCGATATTTATCGCGGCAAATCTACGCCTCGTCGCAGCGTCAATTGAGGTTAAAATAGATTTCGCGCTGAAACTCGACCGGAGACAGGGGAGCGTTCATGAAGCTAGGCACAGTGGCGACTGGATGGCGAGCGGCTGGGGTAGCGGCGGTCGCGGCGATTGTTTTGGCCGCGCCAGCTCTGGCAACAAGACAGACTGCCAAGCACACTGCGCCTGTCACGAAGACCTCCGCTGTTTCAGATGAATATATCGTCAAGGCGATCGGCTCGAAGACCGCGCCGGTCACGATGGAGGTGTTCAGCGATTATCAATGCCCTTCCTGCGGCACGCTCTATGAGCAGACATTGAAGCCGCTGATCAGCGAATACGTTGCATCCGGAAAGGTCTATCTCGTACATCACGATTTTCCGCTGCCCATGCACAAATATGGGTACGAGGCCGCACGATGGGTGAATGCGGCGGCGCTCGTTGGCAAGTACCCGGAGACTGAGGCGGCGCTCTACGATAATCAAGCGGCTTGGTCGGTTGACGGAAATATTCAGAAGTATGTCGCGCCAGCGATGTCGACCGCGGATTTCAAGCGTGTCTCCAAGATGATGGAAGCTTGTCCGCCGGAGACTGCTGGTGTTACACCGGCAAGCTACTCGCAAGCGGGCAAAGCCACGCACGGCTGCCCATTCGACGCCTCGATCGAAAAGGACAAGGCGCTCGGAAACACCATTCCCGTGAGCGCGACTCCGACGTTTCGCTTCAGCTACAAGGGCAAGACATACGGGCCGATGTCGGGCGTCGTATCCTGGCAGATCATGAAGCAATTCTTGGATCAGGTGATGAGCCAATAGAATGGCTGAACCTTCACGAATGAAAACCGGACGCCTTCTCTTAATAATCGGCAGGATCGGGCTCGCAGCGATTTTCCTGGTCGCGGCTTACGCTAAGTTGAAGCCGCAGACGCCCGGCCCCTGGTCGGTAGGATCGGTAAAGACGTCGCTTTCGATGTTTGCGATGCAGGTTGATTCATTCCAATTACTTTCCTCTTCTTCGGCTGATTTTGTCGCGCATTCATTGCCCTTCTTCGAATTGTTTCTGGGATTTTGGATCCTGAGCGGAATCGCCCTGCGACTGTCGTCACTCGTTTCAACCCTTCTGCTCAGTGGATTTTTCGCCACGCTGATCCGGACGTACTTGATGGGGCTTGAAATTAACTGCGGCTGCTTCGGCCCGGGAGAGCGGCTCGGCCCCAAGAGGCTCGCACTTGAAAGCCTCATGGTCGTGTTGTCGCTGGCAGTCACGATCGGCGCATTCATCATGGCGCGCAGGAAGTCGGGCGCGCGCGAATCGGCAACCTCCCCAGTCGGCCTCGAACAGGTCCGCTAACGATTCGCGGACATTCCCGTCCTTATAAAATTAAAATCATTCGTCGCGTTGCCGATAGCTTCCTTTAGCGGCCCGAGCTAGAATGGCGAACTTTGTCGAGGAGACTTTGAGTATGCATGCATCCTTACTTCGCAATTGCGCTTTCACGCTATTGCTCACCGCTGCGTCCATTTCTGCCGCGAAGCCCGCGAGAGCGCAAGCCGCGAAAGTTCCAGGGAAGACACTCACGGTTGAGCGGCTCTATAGCGCGCCGAATTTGAGTGGATCGATCGAGCGCGGAATCGCGTGGAGCCCCGACGGCAAGCGGTTCGCATATTTTCATCAATCGGGCCCAGGCAAGGACGCGGCCACAGAACTATGGGCGATGGACGCCGCATCCGGAAAATCGAGCGTGCTTGTTGACGCGAAGATGCTCGAGTCCCTTCTCGAGCCTCCAAAGGAACGTGCGACGCAGGCAACGGGCCTCGGCCGCGCTGTTCCTCAAGACTACCAGTGGGCTCCCGACGGAAACGGATTGCTCTTCATCAGCGATTCGCAACTTGTGTGGCTCGATCTGAAATCCAAATCGTCGACACGATTGGTGGGCGGCGATGCCTCCATCGAAGACGCAAAAATTTCGCCCGATGCTAAGTGGGTGAGCTACATCCAGGATTTCAATCTCTGGGTCGTAAGCATCGCAACAAAGGAAAAGAAGCAACTCACCACGGGCGGTTCCGAAGAACTCCTCAAGGGCAAGCTGGATTGGCTCTACCCGGAAGAACTTTCGTCACGGACGGCGTACTGGTGGGCGCCAGATTCCTCGGGACTCGCCTACTACGAAATGAATGAACGCCCCGTGACGAAGTATCCCATCTACGACATGAGCACCGATATCGGCGCTGTCGAGAACATGCGCTTTCCGCAAGCCGGCGAGGCCAATCCCATCGTGCGCGTCGGAATCGTTCGGGTAACGGGCGGTGAAACGCGATGGCTCGACACGGGCTCCGACACAAACGTCTACATCGCTCGCGTCAATTGGACGCCTGACAGCAAACACATCGCAATCCAGCGCCTAAATCGCGCACAGACGCGGCTCGACCTCATGCTATTCGACTCCGCGAGTGGCGCTTCAAACACGATTCTCACTGACACCGACAAGTATTGGATCAATTTGAGCGATGATCTTCATTTCTTCGCCGACGGCCAGCGATTTCTTTGGACCAGCGAGCGCTCGGGATACCGCCATATCTATCTCTACGACATCAGCGGAAAACTGCTAAAGCAACTCACCAGCGGTGATTGGGCCGTAACGGGCGTCGAAGGATTCGGGCCGCAGAGCGCGAATGGATTGGTTGTCGATGAGCGGCACGGCTACGTCTATTTCCTCTCGGACAAAAATAATGCCGTTGAGACGCATCTCTTCCGCGTTTCTGTCAACGATGGGACGCTCTCGCAAGTGACGCGCGTCCACGGCGTGCATTCCCCGGAAATCGCACCCGACGAATCCGCGTTTCTCGACACATACTCGAACGCAAACGTGCCGCCAAAGCAGGAACTCGATCGAATGGATGGAACGAAAATCGCGGTGCTCGCGGAGAACAATGTCCCCGAACTTGCGGAGTATCACCTCCCACCCGTCGAGTTCACAACGGTCACCGCCGATGACGGAACAATCCTTCACGCCAGCATGATCAAGCCGCCGGATTTCGATCCCGCGCGAAAATACCCTGTGTTGATCGAAATCTATGGCGGGCCTGACGCTCAAGTTGTCCGCGACCAATGGACCGGAGGTCTTTGGTCAGACATCATGGCGCAAAAGGGATACATCGTTTGGAGCCTGGACAATCGCGGTTCTACGGGCCGAGGCCACGTGTTCGAGACGCCGCTCTACCATCAGTTCGGTAAAGTCGAGTTGGAGGATCAACTCGCGGGCGTGAAATATCTGAAATCGCTCGGATACGTGGACGGCACGCGCATCGGAATATGGGGTTGGAGCTACGGCGGATACATGACGCTCACGGCTCTTTTTCACGCGCCCGACGTCTTCAAGGCAGGAGTGGCCGTCGCGCCGGTGACGGATTGGCGCTTGTACGACACTGCCTACACCGAGCGCTACATGGGAACGCCGCAACAAAACGAGGCTGGCTACCGTGAATCCTCGCCGGCATATTTTCCGCAAAATCTAAAAGGCAAATTGATGGTGGCGCACGGAACCGGAGACGACAACGTCCACTTCGCGAATACGGCGCTGCTTTTGAATCATTTCATCGAGACGGGAAAATATCCGGAGCTATTAATCTTTCCGGGGCGCGGCCATCCAATGAGCGATCGCCCCGCACAACTTTTGCTGTTCAATCGCATCATGCAGTTCTTTCTCGACAATTTGTGACACTCATTTTGCAAAAGATAGACTATCTTGCGCAGGAAAGCTGGCATCACACAGGTGAAGCTCGCTAAAACGATGAAAGCGCGCATTCGCAATCGATGCACGGTCGTCGCAATTATCGCAGTGGCCGCGAGCGTGGCTCTCGCCGCGTCTCCATTGCCGCAAGGTGCGCCGGAAGACACGCAAGCAGCCGCGCCTTCTTCCGGTCAAAATCAGAATCAGGGTCCTGTCATGCTGGCAGGACCTTCGCTCGATAATGCGTTCGACGATATGTACCGGTTGAAATTCGATGACGCCCGCTCCGTCATCGGCGCATACGAACGCTTGCACCCAAACGACGCTCTCGGAACCGTAGCGGAAGCGGCCAGCTATCTTTTTGAGGAATTTCAGCGTAAGGGAGTTTTTTCATCCGCGTTTTTTCTGGATGACAAGAAACTGCTCGTTGGCGTGGACGGGACCGTCGCGGAAAATCGCAATACAAAATTTCTCGATGCCAATGGCCGCGCCCGCACGCTGGCCAACGCACGCCTTCACACGGATTCCCGGGACGCCGAGGCTCTGCTCGTTCTCACGCTTGCCGACGGAATGGAATCCGACTACGACGCCTTAATCGAGAAGAAGCAGATTGCCAGCCTGGAGTTGATGAAACAGGCGGATGCCGAAGCGTCGCGGGTGCTCGCGCTTGATCCGAACTTGCAGGACGCATACGTTTCGCTCGGTGTGGCGAGCTACATCATCGGTTGCTTGCCGAGTTACAAGCGCGCGGTGCTATGGTTCGGCGGAATTCACGGAGACCGCGAGCGCGGGATGACGCTGATGCAAAACGCGGTCGTCCACGGACACTACTTGCAACCGTTCGCGAAGATCATGCTGGCGCTCGCCGATGAACGCGAGCACCGCTACGATCTGGCGCAGGCGTTGCTCGCCGGCCTCGCGCGGCAATTTCCCGAAAATCCTCACTTCGCGCAAGAGCTCGATATCGCGCAAAAAGCCGGACGCGGCCACTGATGATGTTGGCGCACCGGCTGGCGTGACACCGTCTTCGCGCCACGCCAGCATCGAGCGTTTGAACCTCGAGTAAATTTCGCGCTCACCATTTTACCCGCACGCGATAATCGAGCGTTGAAGTTCCATTCTTCGCGACGGGAATCTGGAAGCCAAGCGTCGTCGAGTCGAGCTTGTCCGCTTTGTAGTTGGATTTCTCGATTTCCCAATCACCGCCAATCGGTTCGCGAACCTCAACCGTCACATCCGATTCCTTGTGATTCCGCAGCGTAATTTCGTATTCAAATTCGTAGACATTGTTTGAAATCTTTTTGACATCGGTCTCCTTGCGCTCGCACACGATGTCAAACGCATCGCCGACGTGAATCGTCACCGCCTCATCTTTCGGCGTGTGATGGATGTTGTCTTCTCCGACGAGCTGAATGCCGCCGTGCGAATCGGCCTGATACACGCGAACCGTACCCGCAGGCAACGGCATGCCAAGTCCCGATTTGTCTTCGTTCTTGAAACGATAATCCACCTGCACCGCCTGCGGAATCGGGTTCCCTATGGTCTGCGAATTCCTGTAGTAGTACGACTGTCCGGTGACGAGCAGCAGTTTTTCGACAGAAACACCGCTCGCATTCAGCAAACTGATTTGCTTGGTTTCTTTGTCCTCGATTGAAGTTCGCCGCGCCAGCGAATACAGGTGGTACTCCGAAAAATTCTCTTGTTCGAACTGCGCCGCGGGTGCGGCTGCGCCGGCAATGGCTCCAAACGACTCTGCTTTCATCCGGACGGGCGCGGCGCGATGCACTTCTCCCGCTACAAGCTGGAGCTTCGCATTTTTGTAAGCCGCACCGCTGTTGTTGGCGAGCGTCACCCAGCCATCGAGATCGGCGGATTTTTCATCGCGGGTGACCGTGAGGACGTAGTCCGCGTTCCAATTCATATTGTTCGTCAGGTAAGAAGCCTCAACGCGCTGCGACTTTGCTCCACCGTTTTCGAGCATCCAGACGAGCGTCGGTTTGCTGTAGAGATTTTCGGGAAGGTCGGGGAACCGGTAATTGTCCGTTGGCATCCCCGTAACGATTTCGTCTCCGATTTTCCATACTGGCCCGTTGTTGTCGGAAAGCAGTAGCGCCTTCGTCTCGATCCACTTCGTCGAATTGTTCTCTTCTTCGCCGCGCACGAGAGTCACTTCGCGGCCCACGTATTTCTGAAGCAGCTTCGCGGGATCGAGCAAATCGTATTCGTAATTCTGCTCGACAACCGAAAGCTTCGTGGGTTCGGAGAGCGAACGGAAATGGACCGTCTGCGGGGTGATCGATGCCGCGACATCTTCGAATTTCAAGGAGAAGCTCCCGGTCGGAAGCGAGAGTTGCCGCACATCCCGCACGAGCGCGACATTCGAGTTGTACACTGTGACCGCGAGATCGATCTGATCTTTCTGCGTCGTGCTCGGCGTCGCACTCTGCGCCGCGCTGCCATCAGGCCGCGGCGATGCCTGCACTCCGCGCGATCTGAATGCAGCCGAACCAATAACGCTAAGCGCAACGACGAGTCCGGCTGCCAGGTATTGCCGCTTCTCAATCAATCGGAACATTTCGTCCTCCCGTGAAATCTCGATTCAGAGATCCGTCCACACTTAGAACGCAGCCCGCGCAATTTCTTGCACTCACATTCCAAGAAAATTAGGGATTGTTCTGTTTCTTCCAGGACTTTCCGCCGTCTTTCGTCATGAAGGCGCTTCCGTCAGCGGCCGTAACCTGCGCATGTTTCGCGCTCCACACAGTCACGTGAGTGAGGTCTAGTGTCGTGGGCGCAGCGGCCTGTTTCCAATCCGTACCGTTCACCGTGCGGAGAACGGCGCCCGCGCGGCCCACGATCCAGCAAATTTTCGGAGAGAGCGCGAAGCCTGATGTCATCGCACCGGCAATTCCAGGCCTCTGCATCTGCCACGTCACGCCGGAATCATTCGAGACCTCAATCGCGCCAGAAGCGGCAATTCGCCACGACTTCGTTGGATCCGGACTCGCAATCACGACGGGTTCCGCGGTCACTTCGCGCACTGCCAACTGATCCGCAGCGGAGGTGTTGGCCTTTGCGGGCGGGGCACTCGCAGGCCTCTTGGTACTTAGCGAGAATTGACCCCGCGTCGTTGCAGCACCAGCGCCTGATGCTCGAGGATTCGCAATTTTAGTGACGTTCTTGCTCTCAGCGCTCAGGTCACCGGCTGGTGCCGATTGCACTAGAGCTGGGGATGGGGCTGGGGCCGCAGCGCTATCTTCTTTCGGAGTCGAACGCGGAGCCGGAGACGGGGCCGTTACAACGCCGCCCACGACTCCCGTGGCGCCTCCGGCGGACGATTCGCCGACGCTCTCGCGCGCCGAGCTCGGCGGTTCGCTTGGGTTCGCAGTCCCCGCGGCTCCCGTCGGTGCTTGGCCACGTTCCTTTGCCAAACCTTGAAGTGATGATCCCGAAAGCTTCTTTTCAAATTTCGGAGCCGCAGCGGGCTTGGAAAGCGCGTCGCCAGTTTCCGTTCTTGCAGGGGCCGCAGGTTGTGCCACGGGAGGCGATAACTCTGCAGGCTTCTGCGCGAGCGGCGACTCCGTCATTGCGACTTCGATCGGCTCGTTCGTTGCCTTGTTGTGCTCGCGAATTCCAACCCAGATCACGATGATTGCAACCGCGGCAACGGCTGGCGCGAGCCAGCGCCAGTTCCACAGCCATGATGCGGGAGCATCCGGTTGTTTCTTATCAGGCGTTTCCGAGCGCACGAGCGCGGCGATCTGCGCTCGGCAACGCGCACACGTCGCAAGGTGCGCATCGAAGCGTTCAACCTCGGCCGGCGCAAGCGAGCGTTCGTAATACGCAGCCAGAATGTCAGGCTCGGGGCAGCCCTGCGCCGCCCGCGCGGACTCGCGCGATAGCCCGCGGCGCAGCATGCTGTCGAATCCCGCCTTGTGATCTCCTTGCGTCATCTGATCCCTAACTTAGAACGATACTCCCTCAAGAACTTGCATGGAAACGCCATGCGCGTTCATTCCTTCGTCGACAGCACGCGAGTGAGATCAAACGGCCACTCCTGCTGCGCATATTCATAGCAAAGCTGCACCTGCGCCTCGCTCAGGCGCTTCTTGTTTCGCAATTCCCCATCGACATTCTTGCGCAGTTCGCGGCGAACTCGCTCGAGCTTGCGCGACACGGTGGCCTCGTGTTCGCCGAGAAGCCGCCCGATCTGCGCGAGCGTGAGATCGTCGACGTAGTAATACGCAAGCCGCAACCGGTCGCGCGGCACGAGCCCCGCTAGCGCTGCGGACAGGACCGTTTGCAGCAGCACAAGATAGCGCGAGCGCTCAGGGTCCGCGCCGTCGCCCGCTGCTGCCTGCGCTTGCGGCGGATCGAAAACTTCGCCCTCCGGGTCGTCAAGCGATTCCGTTCGCCGGGTGCGCCGAAATTCATCCACGTGGCGCTGCGCGAGGATTGCACGCAGCCATGTGCCCAGTTTGCTGCGGCCGTGAAAATAATCGAAGAGAGAGCGGCGGCGCCCTTCGCGGCTATCGAGTCCATAGAGCTCCGCATAGAGCGAGTCCGCCAGATCGCGGCCCACGGAGTCTCCCGCGATCGCGCGAGCTGCGCGATAAAGTTCGGGCCGGAACTTCGCAACGAAGTGGTCCCACGCGCCAGAGTTGCCAGCCGCGCAGGTGTACGACAACGCCAAATCCTGAAAATGAAGCGTGTCTAAATACGCGGAGATTTCTCGCGTGGATGCCTGTGAATCGCGAAATCGTACGCCAACGCTTCGATCCACAGCACAGATAAAATCATCGAGACTGCAGCCCCAGCCTTCGGGTATTTCTGCACGGCGGAAAAGCTCTTCGAGCCTCGGCTTGAGTTCGGGCGCTAGGCGAAGCGATGTGGGCAAGAGTGCCGCTCCGTAACCCATTCCAGTTTCTGGAGATAATGATACACGCACCATGCCGGAAGTTGCCCGGCGAGAAAGCCACGCCGGCAGCTGGTCGACATGCAGAATCATTCAAGTTGCGCGCAAGGTCGTCGTTGACATCTTCTCCACCTGTTCCTACGATTCAAAATGAATGTACGTTTGCCGCGATTGCGAACAGCCCCTTAATCAAGCAACCGAAGTTTGCCCGTACTGCGGCACCGACCTGACAGGGCAGCCGCTAGAAGAGCTAGCCGCACCGAAAAAGAAGCGCAGCATCGTAAAGATCGTGGTCATCTGGGGCGTACTGGTCGCGTGCCTGTGGGCCATCGTTTGGTTTGTTCTCCCGCCAAGGCCCGGCACCTCGAAGCCCGAGGCTGAGAAGAGCGCGCTTGCGGCACTCAGCGACTTGCGCGCTTCACTCGCGTCCTACGAAGCTGCCACTGGCAGCTACCCGTCTTCGCTTGAAACGCTCGGCCCTGGCGCGCGCTCAGCGGCGCAAGCTGCAAAGAACGCAGGCTACGAAATTCAGTACACTCCGTCGCCATCCGCGGACAACGGGAGCATCAGAAACTTCGCGCTGGTTGCGAGGCCTGGAAATTACGGCTACAGGAACTTTTACCTGGACGAATCCGGCGCAATTCGTTCAACGCGAGAGAATCGCGCCGCTACCGCGCAAGATCCGGAATTGCGTTGAGGAGAAATCTTTGCGAAGCGTTAGCAGACTGATTCGATTCGCGCTTGTTTCAGCGACGCTTTTCGGCACAAGCACTGCGTGGGCAATTCAGCCTGGCGGAAGCGCTCCGCTAGAGTGCTTTCAATCATGCTGCCGAATGCAGCACGACATGAATTCCCAAGCCGGACACGCCACGATGCCGGACGACATGATGTCCCACGAGCACCGGCACGCGTCCACACTCATCGACGCAATCGAAATGCACGCGACATCGGGAACGGACGTCGAGCCTATCTCAACTCCGCATTCAATGTGGATGGCTGAGCGCTCAGGCTGGAAGTTAAAGTTTCACGGCAATTTCTTCGTCAACGAGCTACAGCAGACCGGCCCGCGCGGCGGCGACAAATTTTTCTCCACCAACTGGTTCATGCCCATGGCCCAACATGACGTTGGGCCGGGAAAATTTACTGCGCGCGTAATGTTAAGCCTCGAGCCCGCAACCATCACCGGACGCCGCTATCCCGAGCTATTCCAAATCGGCGAGACGGCTTTCGGCCTGCCCATTGTGGATGGCCAGCATCCGCACAATTTATTCATGGAGATCGGCGCTTTCTACGATTGGAAGCCCAACGAAAATAATTTGCTGACTTTCTATGCCGCGCCCATCGGCGATCCTGCGCTCGGCCCCGTCGCGTATCCGCATCGCACTTCGGCAAGCGAAGATCCGATTGCCGCCCTCGGGCACCACATGCAGGACTCGACGCACATCGCGGACGAAGTTGTAACAGTCGGCTACACCTACCGCATTGTTCGAATCGAGGCCTCCGGATTTCACGGCCGCGAACCAAATGAAAATCGCTGGGATATCCAGGCGGGTACGATTGATTCGTGGTCGGCTCGCCTCACCCTGAGCCCCACTCGAGATTGGACCGGCCAATTTTCGATCGGGACGCTGCACAGTCCCGAAGCTCTCGATCCGACCGATGACCAGCGCCGCATGACCGCTTCGATCAGCTACGGCCGGCGTTTCGAACGCGGTAGTTGGGCGTCGTCGCTTATTTGGGGACGCACGCGCTCGCTCATCAATGGCGGCGTGCTGAATAGCTACCTGCTCGAATCGACGCTTCACTTTCTCTCAAATAACGCGGCATGGGGACGCATCGAGAATGTCGATCGCACGAACTTGCTTCTGATCGGCGAAAATCCGCTGCCCGCTGGATTCGAAGAAGTGTTCCTCGCGCGCGTTCAGGCGTACACGGCCGGCTACGATCGCGAAATTCCCGTGCTGCCCCACTTCTCAACTTCCATCGGCGGCCAAGCAACGTTCTACGGAAAGCCAGCGTTCCTCGATCCAATCTACGGCCAGCACCCCATGGGCTATCTCTTCTTCGTGCGATTCCGTCCCGAAGGCTCGATGCACTGAGTTCTTGGGTTGGAGTTGGAGTTGGACGTGGGTCGGGCGAGGTGGGTATGGGTCGGGTGGGAGCCCCCTGCTTCAGCAGGGGTAGCTGGACTTCAGTCCAGCGAAAGAAAATTTCGCCCTCAACGGGCTTTCGCCCCGGAACGAATTCTTCTCAGATCTCACTGACAGCATTGGCCGCAAATCGCATCAAGTATTCTTGCCCACTCCCGTAATCCTAGTGCCATTGAATCTGGTGAACGAAAATCCTTCAAACGTCTCACTCCAGCAGCGGCCCATGTCCTGAAGCATCGAAATGGCAACGGCTTCGCCGAGCGGCAACGAATCCGTGTAATCGTAGCGCCAGTGAACGCCTGCGTGAACGCGTCCCATCCCGATATTTGCAGCCAGCTTGTTCATTTCGCCGCCGATGGTCAGTTCGCCTGCGTCCGCCCCGGCGTACGGCACCAACGATGATCCATCTTCACTTGATTGCCACACTTCGACGCCGGGAACGGAGACGAGCGGCGCGAGATCGTTGAACCAGGCCTTAACCACCGTGGCACAAGCTCCCGCAACTGTCGCGTGTCCCTGTCCATACGACGGATGCTGCGGACAACCCTCCGGAAACGCGTGCGGCAAAAAGTAAGTGCCGTGATCGCTGAATACTTTCGCGAGCGCGCTTGAATTCATTACATCGGCGTGTAATGGATAATTTGCCTGGCCTGTCTTCGTCATGTGGACAAGTCCGCCGTATTCCTCCGGCCGAAGATGCCTGTGCACGAACCACTTCGCGTACCACACCGCCTTTAGCGCCCGTTGCGCCACTTCTGCCACGATCGTTTTGAGATGCGGCGTTCCGAACGTCCCGAATCCGCTCTGCGTCTTCGAGCCTATGTAAGGATTGTTCGGATCGAGCGGCGCGCCCAGGTCAATCAGGGCGATGCAGGCGTTGAAGTAGGCTTCAAATAGTATGTCAACGTGCACATATGCGGAAAGTCCGCGGCCGTTGCGCATGTGCTGAAACTCAGGATCAGCTTGATCCGAGCCGAAGGGACCCTGCCCGTTTTGTACGGCCAGCCATGACGGTTGATCCGTCATGTAGTCAACGCCCGGAACATAAGTAGTGAACAGCTGCGTTACAGGTATTGCGCCGTAGCTGAAAGGTATCAAGAGGAATTGCGAAACATACGGACCCAGCGCGTCGCCGGGCGTGAAGCCTCGAAATAAATTCTGCGGTGTGATCGGTGACGGACCGCGAAATGCCGAAAGCGAATTCAATTCCGCGATGGCCGCGCTCGTGAGCGGCTCGTTTCCATATTGCGTGCAATTCACATCGCGGCACAGCGCCATCCAATAGCTTTCTATGGCTGCGTCGGCGATGGCCTGGCTCGCCACCGGCGGCGGAGTACCTATCGCAAATTTGTGCGAGTCGGTTCCCTCCAAGTCGAATGCGAGACCGGATTGTGGATCAACCAGCAGCGCGGTGCCACCGAGTTGGATCTGCTCGAATTGCTGAGGATTTCCCGTTTGGATAGCCTTCAGCAGGCTGGCATAGGATGCGCTTTCGACCTCGCCGATGGAGTTGTGCGCGAGGCCCTTCGAATAGTTGCCTATAAGATTCGGGTAACGCGTTTCGTCGCCGTTTGTAATTTCAACGGGAGTCGCAACCTGGAATTCCGTTTGCGCAGCAGACACGCGATTGTTGAACGATGTGAGCGCCCGCCCAACCGTGCTCGCGCTAACCTGCGCTCGTGGGGACTGCTGCGGTACGCCCGCGGCTGATGCCGATAGCGGAGCCGAAGCAGCCGCCGCAGCAGCGACGGTTACCGCCGCCGCGCTAGTTATTTGGCCCAGGAATGCGCGGCGCGTTGTGCTTTTTCGCTCAGTCTCTTCGGAAATATTCTGCGAGAGTTGAGCCTTCGATTTCGATTTCTTGGATTGGGACATTCGGGCCTCCGGTGACCCTCGCCTGAAGCTGGTTCAGCATCGAAATATTTAGAATTGACGAACAGAGTCGAGCGTCTCAAAAGACTTGGACCGCCCCGCGTTTTGCGCCTGGATCTAGGACTTAGTCGGAACATTAAGCCACTTCGAAATGCCGCGGGATACTGTACCGAAGGGCAGATTTGGTGCTACGTAGTACTGGCAAATGCTCTTTCGCGGACTCTAAATCTTGGGGGTGGGAGAGAAAGGATTGCTGAGAAGCCGGAATCAGTTCCCGAGCACGTCCTTACGTGGCGCGTCGTTACGTGAGAATGACAAACCGCGTCCGTGATATCCTAGCAGCGCGTTGGATCACAGAAAATAAGCCAACGCCCGCTTGTCTTTTTCAACAGCGAACGCAAGCGCCGGACCATCAAGTTAGCAGCCTGCGGAGAGGTGCTGGAGTGGCCGAACAGGGCTGCCTGCTAAGCAGTTACACCCCAAAAGGGTGTCGGGGGTTCGAATCCCCCCCTCTCCGCCATATCTTCCAAATATCGCTGCTTACGTCCTCATTTCAGAGTCACGACCTGGGCACTTTGCATCGATCCGCTGCTCGCCAAATTGATTCGGCGTAGCCGGTTTGCTAAGGTCGTCGTCATGTCCGAGTGTTCCACCGAGCAGATACGCGAATCGCTCGACTCCCTTTATCGCGCGGATTCGGGACGAATCCTGGCAACTCTGATCCGCTTGCTCGGCGATTTTGATCTTGCCGAGGAGGCGATGCACGAAGCCTTTGCGGCTGCGCTAAGCCTCTGGCCGAGCAGTGGAGTACCCGGCAACCCGCGACCATGGTTGATTTCGACGGCCCGATTCAAAGCCATTGATACTCTGCGCCGACGGGCAAGATTTGATGCGTCGCAAGGCGAGCTCGTGCGATACCTCGAAACGCAGTCGAGTTCGGCGGAACGCTCCAACGAAGAGGACACCCTCGAGGATGACCGGCTGCGCCTGATTTTTACCTGCTGTCATCCATCTCTCGCGCCGGAAGCGCACGTTGCGCTCACCTTGCGTGAGGTGTGCGGGCTGACCACCGAGGAAATAGCCAAGGCCTTCCTCACCACTCCGCGCACGCTGGCGCAGCGCATTGTGCGCGCCAAGGCCACGATTCGCGATACACCGATTCGTTACGAAGTGCCGGCGCCGCAGGAATTGCCGGAGCGTCTGGACGCTGTGCTTCAGG
>JBAPOP010000062.1:0-1818 GCA_049279675.1 Candidatus Acidiferrales bacterium | reverse complement strand
ATCACGCCGATCACGAGCCCAATCTGCTGCGCCACGGGCGTCGCCCCGACGAGATAGCCTGTCTTCAAATCCTGCGATGTCGCGCCCGCGATTGCCGACGCAATGCAAACCACGCCGCCAATCGTCAGCGCCAGCACCGTGTAAGGTCCCGCCGTCCACCCAACCACAAGAAACACGGCACACGTAGCCATCAAAGTAGCGATCGTCATCCCGCTGATCGGATTCGAAGAATTGCCAATCAAGCCGCTGATCCGCGACGCCACCGTGACGAACAAAAATCCAAACACGATTACAAAAATCGACGCGATCAGATTCGCGAACAAACCCGTCTGCGCGCCCGGTATCGGCTTGAACGTGAGCAGCGCCCAAACCATCGCGACGAGCACGAGCGAGCCAACCAGCACCACCTTGATCGAGAGATCGCGCTCAGTCCGCTTGGCCTCAGTCAGCGTGCCCTGCTTCGCGCGCACGTCTTTCAAGCCCGCCGTCAGCGCCGAGACAATCGTCGGCGTGGTTTTGAGCAGCGTGATCAATCCGGCAGCTGCCACCGCGCCCGCGCCCATTGGCCGGATGTAGCTCGCCCACAATTGATCCGGCGTCATCAACGGAATCGGAATCGTGCTCGGGTAAAGCGCGAGCGTCGGATTCAGCGATCCGAAAAATTTGATTGCGGGCATCAGAACGAGCCACGAAAAAACTCCGCCGGCAAACAGCGTTCCGGCGACTTTCGGCCCGATGATGTAGCCCACACCGAGATACTCCGATGTGATTGCCGCGCGGAATGACGAACCCGGAAACCATTTCGGCTGATAATCAGGCTGGCCCGGCCAACCTTGCAGCGTGTTCATGCAAAATGTGTAAACGCCGCCGATCCCAAGCCCCCAGAACACGCGCCCCGCAAACGATCCGCCGCGTTCGCCTGCCACCAGCACATCCGCGCACGCCGTGCCTTCCGGATAGAGCAGATTGCCGTGCTCCTTCACGATCAGCTGCCGCCGCAGCGGAATCATGAACAGCACTCCGAGCCATCCGCCGATTAGCGCAAGAAAAAAAATCCGCCAATATTCGGCGTTCAAAGAAAATCCGAGAAAAATCAGCGCGGGAATCGAAAAAATTACGCCGGCCGCCACCGACTCGCCCGCCGAGCCCGTCGTCTGCACGATATTGTTTTCAAGAATTGTCGAGCGGCCAAACGCGCGCAGGATGCTCACGGAGAGAACCGCGATGGGAATCGAAGCCGAAACCGTCAACCCGGCGCGCAATCCGACGTAAACCGAAACCGCGCCGAACATGATCCCGAAAAACGCACCCAGCAGAATCGCGCGAATGCTGAATTCGGCCGGACTCTGCGACGAATCCACATACGGCCGGAATTCACCCGGCGGCGCCGTCGAGCTCCACGGTTTCTCTCCCAAGCTTCACCTCCGCGCGCTTCGAAGCGGCGCGCCAATACCAGAAATCCTGCGGAAAGAGGGGCAACTTAGCACTAGCCCCGCCACGGCGCAAGCCGCATTCCCGGGTTCTCTGCATCCCAGTACCAGATTTGTGGATGCATTTCGACCGCCCGAATCATCCGTTGACAATCCTACGCTGCGGCGATAGGTTTGAGCCAATTCAACCCTCGGGAATTAACTGAATGGCTAATGTTCCGGGGGCTGGTGTCACTTCTTTAGGAGAGATGAGCCCGGACTTTCGTGTCCTAGACCACCCGGCCTAACGACTCCCATGAAACAAAACCCAGCTCGAAAAATCACTCGAAAGTTTGTCTTTGCCGCTTCTCTGATCTCGATCGGCATGCTAGCCGTGTTGCTCCAAAGC
>JBAPOP010000061.1:0-52884 GCA_049279675.1 Candidatus Acidiferrales bacterium | reverse complement strand
CGTTCGAACGCGCTTGCAATCTGGAGGACTCGGCCCTCGCTGAAGTGAGAGCCGATGATTTGCATCCCGACCGGGAGTTTGTTTGATGTCTTGCCGCAGGGTACGCTGATGGCCGGGAGCCCTGCCAGCGATCCTGTAACCGTATATATATCAGCTAGATACATCTGGAGTGGGTCGGCCGTACGCTCGCCGATTTTGAAGGGTGGCACGGGAGATGTTGGCGTAATGATGGCATCGACGCGTTCGAACGCTTCCGCAAAATCGCGAGCGATTAGCGCGCGAACTTTCTGCGCACGAAGATAGTAAGCATCGTAATACCCGGACGAAAGCGCGTACGTACCCAGCATAATTCGCCGCTTCACTTCGGCGCCGAATCCATTTCGGCGAGTCTTGCGGTACATCTCGCTGAGCGTCGCGGCTTCGGTACGTAGACCGTAGCGGACGCCGTCGTATCGCGCCAGGTTCGAACTGGCCTCGGCCGTGGCGATAATGTAGTAGGTAGCGATGGCGTAGTCGGTGTGAGGGAGACGGATCGAGACGCGCTCGCAACCGATCTTCTCCAAGAGCGCGATGCCTGCCTCAACGTTTTTTCTTACCTCTGGATCGAGCCCGGCTGCGAAATATTCATCGGGCACGCCAATCCGCATTCCGGCGACGGGCTTATCGACATCCGCAGTGTAATCCGGCCGCGCCACGTTCGCGGAGGTTGAGTCGTTAGAATCCCATCCGGCAATCACAGAGAAAACTTCGGCAATGTCTCGGACCGTTTGCGCGAAAGGGCCAATTCGATCGAGCGACGAGGCGAACGCGACGAGACCGTAGCGTGAAACGCGGCCGTACGTGGGCATCATCGCCGGGATGCCGCAGCATGCACCGGGCTGGCGAATCGACCCGCCCGTATCCGTGCCGAGAGAAATGACAGCGAGATCGGCGGCGACGGCGGCGGCCGAACCTCCGCTTGAGCCACCGGGCACGCGGCCCGGCGCCGCAGGATTTTGAACGGGGCCGTAGGCGGAATTTTCGTTCGAGCTGCCCATCGCGAATTCGTCGCAATTCGTTTTGCCGAGAAGAACTGCGCCCTCAGCTTCGAGTCGCGCGACGGCGGTCGCGTCGTAGAGCGCACTGTAATTCTCGAGAATCTTCGAGCCGCACGTTGTGCGGATGCCTTCGGTGCTCAGGACGTCTTTGACGGCGAGCGGGACGCCAGCCAGGCGCGGCAGGGGATTGCCCTTCGCGACGAGAGAATCAACCGCAGCGGCTTGGTTGTAAGCCCTGTCTTTAGAGAGAGTTAGGAATGCGTTAAGTTCTGGGTTTCGTCGCTCGATGCGGCCGAAATAATCGTCCGCCAATTCGCGTGCGGAAATTTTTTTGGCCGTCAACGCATTGCGCACGGACAAGATTGTCCAGTTCGCGGATGCGCTCATCGATCGATGACCTTCGGAACGCGGAAATAGGGCTTCCGCGCATCGGGCGCTTGCTTCAAGAGTTCCGATCCTGTATTGCACGGGCGCTCGACATCTTCGCGCAGGGCGGATGGGTTGGCGTCGCCGGAAGAGAAGAGCACTTGCGCCATCGGCTCGATGCCGGAGAGATCAACCTCGTTCAGCTTGTCGACATACTCGAGAATGGAATCGAGTTGGCCGCGATAAGTTTCCACGTCCGCCTCGGAGAGTTCGAGGTGAGCGAGCTCGGCGACGCGAAGGACTTCTTCTCGGCTGATTTTCATCGGCGCTTTGCTCCGTCTGAGTTGGAGGGAGGGCGAGTGGGCCGGTTCGAGCCGCTCGAGAGATTTGTGGTGGGCATCCGAACCCCGGAGGCGGGGGCATCCGGGCTCTGATTGGCGCTGGAGCTCAGCTCGTGGCGTAGCTTCGCTACATCGGCCGGAGTCGTCGACTGCTTGCCGCGAACGAAAGGCGTGTAGTCGTTGTCGAATTCGTGGCGAATTCGCGGCTTGCCTTTCCGATCGTCCGAAAAACGAATCTCGCGAACCACGTTGCTGCCCCACGCTTCGTTCACGCGAGCGCGAAATTCCTCCGCGACGGGTTCAAGCTGGACGCGCCATTCCTTTGCGCTGACGGCGATGTGAAGGACGCCGCCGGCGAAGTCGCACGGACGCGTGTGCTCGGCGAGGCGCTTGCCGACGATGGCAGGCCAGGTACCAGCAAGCCAGGCGAATGAGGAACGCCGCGGCGTCGCGCGACGCAGCGCGGGAGCCATAAATTCTCCGATTCTCTTCATGGAATTTGAGATTCTAGCACAGACAATCGGCGCGCGCGGGACGGCGCGGATGATGGATTGACGCGAAACACCAGATCTCTCGCATCGGAAATCTAAATTTCAGAGAAAGCCGGGCCGGCCTGCCGGCCAGCCCTACGGACGCCGGGATTGCGATCGTGGCGTCGCGCATGTGTTGCGCGGTTAACTAGATTGTCCGAATGCTGCGGCATTTCTTGACTTTGCGGGGCTGGGCGTCACAATAGAACTCCCTTCCGGAAATTGTTGGCTTAGCAGCCGACTTCTCCCTTTTATCAAAAGCCAATTGCTATTGCTGGGCGAGAAAACGTCGCGCAGCTCAAGGATTCGCCATGAAAACGAGCACGACCGAGTTGCCGAAGAAAGAGATTCCAGGTGTGTCCCCACTCACGTCCGCGCCTGCCAAGCAAAGAGTTAAGGGCCCCAAAATGCGATATCGGGCTCTGCTCGAATGGGCGCCTGACGGCATCGTTGTGGTCAATCAATTTGGCTCGATTATTCTGGTCAATGCGCAGACAGAGACACTTTTTGGTTATCGCAGGGCCGAGTTGATTGGCAAATCCGCCGAGATTCTAATTTCCGAACATTCGCGAGGGCAGCATAAAGAACAGCACTCTCGTTTCTTGGCTGCTCCTGCCGAACGCCCAGCGGTGGCGGGAGTGGAGCTTTTTGGTTTGCGCAAAGACGGCAGCGAATTCCCCGTCGAGATCAGACTCAGCCCTCTGGTTACAAAGGAAGGAATTCTGATTTCCAGCGCGATCCGCGACATCAGCGACAGGCGGCGAACGGAAGAAGACCTTCGCAGATTGGCAATGATTGTTTCATGCTCCGACGATGCGATTCTTGGCAAGACAATGGAAGGAATCATAACCAGTTGGAATGCGAGCGCGGAGCGGATTTACGGGTACTCGGCCGAAGAGACCATCGGGAAGCCAGTGAGCATGTTGGCTCCCGCCGATCGCCCGGATGAGATTTCCCAAATGTTGGAGCGCCTGAAATGCGGCGAGACAGTCGATCATTTCGAAACCGTTCGAGTGAGAAAGGATGGACAAGAAATCCAGATTGAACTCACGATTTCGCCCATCCGGGACGCACTCAATAGAATCGTGGGCGCCTCCACGATCGGCCGCGATATTACCGCGCGGAAAGCGAACGAAGCTGAACTTCTGCGCAAGATGGAGGAGTTGAGCCGCTCGAACGAAGAATGGAAGCAATTTGCCACGATTGCCGCCGACGATTTGCAGGAACCACTCCGAATGATGATCGGTTACTTGCAGCTTATTTCGGCACGCTACAAAGGGAAGCTCGATTCCGAAGCCGATGAGTTTATAGCTTTCGCAACGGACGGCGCCAGCCGGATGCAGCGGTTGATCCACGACCTGCTGGTTTACACGCGCATCGGAACAAGAGGAAAGGAACCTCTCGATACTTCCAGCGAAAAAGCATTGGAGGAGGCGCTTCTGAATCTACACAGCATCCTCAAGGAAAGCGGCGCGCTCGTGACGCACGACCCGCTCCCGATCATCGCGGCGGACGAGATACAGCTGATCCAGTTATTTGAGAACCTAATCGGCAATGCCATCAAGTTTCATGGCGACGGAATTCCCCGGGTGCACATTTCCGCAGCCCGAAACGATGGGCGGAAATGGGTTTTTTCATTCACAGACAACGGGCTGGGAATTGATCCGCAGAACTTCAAGAAGATTTTTGGACTGTTCCAGCGGCTGCAGCGGCGCGAGGAGTATCCGGGGACCGGAATTGGGTTGGCCATATGCAAAAAGATCGTCGAGCGGCATGGCGGCAACATCTCGGTCGAGTCGCAGCCTGGAAAGGGATCGACATTTCATTTTGACTTGGCAGGTGACAAGGCGAAATCGTGAGAATCACCCAGTCCGCAGGTCACGGCAGTCGTCAGCCGGTTGGGCTTTATAGGCCGAGGGAATCGGCGGCGCCGCGCAGTGCATCGATGCAGAAGGCAATGTGATCTTCGAGCGGGATGCCTAGCTCGGCGGCGCCGTTGACCACGTCGTCGCGATTGACGCCGCGGGCGAAGGCTTTGTCCTTGAGCTTCTTCTTCACGGAGGCGGTCTCGACGTCGGAGATTTTCTTTGACGGCTTGACGAGTGCGCAGGCGGTGAGGAAGCCGGAGAGCTCATCGCAGGCGAATAGCGTGTGTTCGAGCGCCGAAACTCGTGCGATGCCGGAATAGTCAGCGTGGCTCAGGATCGCGCGAATCAATTCTTCGGGATAGCCGAGGTCGCGGAGAATTGACGAGCCGGCGTACGGATGACCTTCGGTGGCGTGATGCTCGAGATTTGGCCATCGCTCGTAATCGAAATCGTGAAGGAGAGCGGTGTTGCCCCAAAGTTCCTCATCGGCGGAGTTCTTCCGTGCGTAGGCCCGGACGCAGGCTTCGACTGCGAGCGCGTGCTTGCGCAGGCTCTCGCCTGCGGTGTATTCGCACAAGAGTTTCCAGGCATCATCGCGACTCGGCATCTTTCCTCCACTTTCTCGCGATTGAATCTAGCAAAGTGAGTGGATGGAATTCAAATGCGAGCGATGTGCGAGAAGATTGGGTCGCTCGACAGAAGCGAAGAAAAAGCCGGCGGGAAGCCGACGGTACAAGAGGATGCATGCTCAATCGTCTCAAAATGCGGCACTCGATAACTGGCGAGTCCTACAACGTCTAGAATTGCACAGTCGGCGACTTCGCTCGAAATAAGAAATCGCTTGACACAAAGTGTCACACTGTGGAAAAGTGTCGCTCGCGCCGGTACTCTGCCTTCCCCCTTGATGAGTTCCCCCCTTCCGCAGCGTCTGAATAGTCTGCGAGGAGATAGGTGTCCGATAAGAGTGTCGTTGTATCGACCAGCATAGACATGGATCGAGAAGTGATCCGCTGCCAGGTCTGCGGATTGGTGCAGTACCGCACGCGTACGGGTAACTGCCGCCGTTGTCTGCGGCTCCTGCCGCCGAAGGTGACGTTTGTAATTCCGACGCCTTCGCCGCAGGATCTGCCGGGCGACGACCGCCAGCTATTCGAAAATTGGCCGAACCGCGAGACAGTCGAGAACATCGGCCAGCGGATCCGGCAGTTGCGCGAGTCGCGTGGCATGACGCAGAGCCAGCTCCAGGCACGATCGCGCGTCTCGCGATCCTATCTCTCACGAATCGAGAGTGGGCAGATGACGCCGAGCCTCGGCACGCTCGAAAAGATTGCCGAGGCACTGGGAGTCGGGTTGAACCGCTTCTTCGTGCCCGAATCGAACGGCGAAACAGTGCTTGAGGACCCGTTCATTCAAGGCTTGCGCCCGTACTTGCGCCAGCTGGATTGGGCACAGTGGCAGTCCATCCTGAAGAGGCTGCAAGCCATCAGCGAGCATGTGAGCACGTCAAACGTGACCACGGCTCCTGTTCGGCCGCCGACGCACCCGACGGAACGCCTGTCACACCTGCAAAGGCGGCATCCGGGGAGTTCGGCGACCGCGATACATCGCTAGAGGCTTTGGGCTAGAGCTTCAGGGCGAGTAAATTTGGGATTTCAAAAGGGAAGGCCCGGCGAGCCGCACTCGGCTCCCGGGCCTCCCGTATTTATCTATCCATTGGCTGCGGCTCAATTCTGAGCGAGCTACTGCGGTTCCTTCTTACCTACTCGGATTAGAACGATGTCCGTGCCGTCGCCTGAAGCCTTCACGGCTACGACGCGGGCGCCGCTTCCGTGATCGTCCACAAACGCGATATCACCTGGGGAAAGATCCGTCTGGACGCCGTCAATCTTATTGTCGTGGTTCGTCTCCGGAGTCTCCATCCGGTAGGAGGAGCCGAGATGCTTGGCGTACCAGGTTTTGACGTCGTCGCGCGAATCCGACGAGTGATATTTCTCGATTGCCAGGCCGGCGCGAGTGTCGTTTGAGGATATTTCGAAGTTGGCGCCTTGAGATTTTTGAGCTGTGGCGCCGGGATAGACAGGCAAGCCGGTCGAATGGGCTTCGTCCTGATTCACCTTGATCGCGCCCACGGGCGTTTCGATCTCGACGCGGTCGGCGCTTTGGCTGATGTGGACCTTATGAATGACGAGCGATACGACAACAAGGGCCCCAATCACGAGCAGCGCGATTCCGCCGGCTACAATCCCGAGGATCCACCACATTGCGACGTTGTTCTGGCGTGGGGCTGCTGGCGGAACGGGCGTAGCTGACATTCGACACCTCTCCCTTATTCCTGATTATTGTACGCGCGAACTGGGTGAAATGTTCCGCGGCAGAGCGCGCGATTAGGAGAAGCGAACTTTCACGTCGGGGCGCTTCTCGAGATGCACCGTGTCGATGAAGCGCACCTGGCGCTCGTCGAGAGTCAGGATCAGCGACTGCGTGCGCGTTCCTTCGCCGAAGAAGCGCACGCCGCGAAGCAAGCTTCCTTCCGTGACGCCCGTGCACGCGAAGATGATCCGCTTGCCGGGCGCGAGGTCCTCGGTGTCGTAGATGCGCTTCGGGTCCTTGATGCCCATCTTGGCGAGGCGCTCGTGGTGCTCGGGCTTCGCAACCACCAGGCGAGCGAGAATCTGGCCGTTCAAGCAGCGCAGCGCGGCGGCGGTGAGGACACCTTCGGGGGCGCCGCCGGTGCCCATGACGGCGTGGACGCCTGTGCCGACGACCGTTGCGGCAATTCCGGCGGAAAGGTCGCCATCGCCGATCAGGCGGATGCGCGCGCCGGTGGCGCGAATTTCGGCAATGAGCTTTTCGTGGCGCGGGCGGTCGAGAACGATCACGACGAGGTCTTCGAGGCCGCGGTCGAGGCGCTTGGCGATGGCGCGAAGATTGTCGGCCACGGGCGCGTCGAGGTCGATCGCGCCTTTGCACGACGGGCCGACGACAATTTTTTCCATGTACAGATCGGGCGCGTGGAGCAAGCCGCCTTTTTCGCTGGCGGCGAGGACGGTGATGGAATTCGGCGCGCCGGTGGCGCAGAGATTCGTGCCTTCGAGCGGATCTACGGCGATGTCCACGGCGGGATAGAGGCCGTTCTTGTCGCGCGACGCGATTCCGACTTTTTCGCCGATGTAGAGCATTGGGGCTTCATCGCGTTCGCCCTCGCCGATCACGATGGTTCCGTCCATGCGGACGTTGTCCATCTCGTGGCGCATCGCAGAGACGGCGACATCGTCGGCTTTGTGCCCATCGCCGAGGCCCATCGTGCGCGCCGAGGCGATGGCGGCCTGTTCGACGACGGCAAGAAATTCGAGACTCAGTGCGCGTTCCATCATGGCTCCTTGCAGGGATGCTCGTTGGCGACGGCTATCATAATGAAATTCGAGGGGAATGCGAGGCGGAATGTGCACCAGTGCAAGGAAGAATAGTACTCAGGTTCAACGAGAGCTTGGCCACCCCGCCCTCCGAAGTGCCAGATCACTGAAATAATTTCATCGCCACATATCCTGAGGCGGCGGCAAATACCAATGCGGCAGCACCAAATGCGTACGCGGGCCACCCCTCTTTACCGCCGTGGAGTGCGTCGAGGTACATGAGGAAGTATGTAGCTCCACAGGCCACCAGCGACGCCGCTGTCAGTATCCACGCCAGTGGTTCCACTCGTCCGGCCGAGTTGGCAGGTGACCGCATGCCGACTACTTGACCTCGCGCCTTCCAAACAGAGGCGTTGGAGCGCCGGATCAGCCAGAGACCGACAAAGATTCCCAGGAGGGCCAGCGGGCGGAGCCCGAACCCATTGGGCCGCAGCAAAAAAACAACTGCGGCGAACGCGCCCAGAGCAAGGGCCAGCGCACGTAACGTGTAAAACTTTCCGCGCACATTCGGCGGAATGGTCATTGGCGTCCCTTGTGCGGCTGGTTGGGTGGCCGGCTAAGCCTTTCGAGATAGTGTGGCGAATTCATGGAATTAAGGCAACGGGCGGAGCAGGACGTTGACTAGCTTGGGATCGTCGAACTCGGTGCGATCGCCGGCGTCTTTGCCCGCGATGGGAAGCAGGCGGGCGGAGAGCGGCTTGTGCCATTTCACGGAAAGGCTGGCCACATCTCCGATCATGCGGACCAGTTGCTCGTGAGTGACGCGGCCGGGCAGCGGGATCACATCGAGGCCTGTGCCGCAGACTGCAGAATAAGAGAGCAACCCGTCAATCGTGAGCGAGCCTTCGCTCCAGCGTCGCGCGATGACAGCATCTTCCATCACGGGCAGCATGAGTCCCGAATATCCCGTGCGTTTCACCGAGATCGATTGCACAGCGCGGGTAATTAGAGCAGCAGTCGAAAGCGTGCCGCTCGAGCCGAGCCACGCGCCATTGAATGATTCGATGGCGGCGCCGATCGAGTCGCGTTTTAGCGGCGCGGGCGAGAGATCAATTCCTTCGTATTGCCACTTCGATTGCTCGGCGATGCCATTCGCCGTCTCCTCGATATTTTTCGCGTAAACGCCGAGCTTTTCCACGATGGCATTTTCTGCGACGGTGGGATCTTTTGTGGACGCGAGCGCTTCAGCAATTACATTTGCGGATTGTAGGCCGATGGCGAATTGGTGGCCCTCGCCGGAATTGAATGCGGCCGGGAAGAACGGCGTGCCCGCCGGAACGAAAGCGAGCCCGGCGAAATTAAAATTGGCGATGCTTTTCGGCGAGTGAATCGCGAGGAATTCCGTGACGCGCGCGGCGGCCTCGACGGCTTGCCAGTGAATTCCGTCGTCGCCCGCGATGATCACGCTTCCGCTCATGTTCGTGGAGGGCGCGAGAGCGTTCGCGAGCAGCGCCGCCATTCGAACTTCGTCGCCTTCCTTTTGCAGCGCGGGGCCGACCGAGATGAAAAAGTCCTGGCTCTCCGCGAAATGATCGAGCGTGCGTAGAAATTTGAATATCTCGACGTCGGAAAGATCGCGCGTGTATTCCGGGAACGGCTGCGTGGCGATGCGCAGCGTCTGCACTTCGTAGCCTGACTTCTCGTAAACGGCTTTCGCTTTTTGCAGAAAATCGAGCGTGTCCGTGAGTTGTTGCGGGTAGAGAGCGCGATCGAGATGGATGAATGCGGTAATGGCGCGGATTTTCGGTTTTGCCGGCGCGGAAGCTTCAGCGGGTGCCTGCGCTTGTGGCGCGGCTTCCTGCGCGGCTGGTTGTTTGGGCGTTTTCGATTCTTGGCCCGTGACGAGGCCCGCCGTCGAGAAAAACCCGACGCAGAGAAGTACGAGGATTGTGGCGCAAGCGGCGACTGACTTCGGTCTGCGCATCGTTGCCATCGAGTTGGAGGCCACCGCGCAGCGCCTCAGGAATACGCCGGAATTCCGGTGATGCGTTCGCCGATGATGAGCTTGTGGATGTCGTGCGTGCCCTCGTAGGTGAGGACCGATTCTAGATTGTTCATGTGGCGCATGATCGGGTAATCGTCCACGATGCCATTGGCGCCCAGAATTCCGCGCGCGCTGCGCGCCGTCTCGAGCGCCATCCAGACGTTATTCATCTTCAGCATCGAGATGTGCGATGGATGCACGCGGCCCAGATCCTTCAGGCGGCCCACTTGCAGCGCGAGGAATTGCGCCTTCGTGATTTCGGTGATCATCCAGACAAGTTTTTCCTGCACGAGTTGATGCGAGGCGATGGGCTTGTTGTCGAATTGCTTGCGTTCTTTGGCGTAGCGCAGCGCCGTATCGTAGCAGGCCATGGCCGCGCCGATCGCGCCCCATCCGATTCCGTAGCGCGCTTGATTGAGGCAGGAGAGCGGCCCCTTCAAGCCTTCGACGCCGGGGAGGAGATTTTCGGCCGGTATTTTGCAGTCGGTCATCGCCAATCCGGAAGTGACTGACGCGCGCAACGACCATTTTCCGTGCACGTCCCAGGCTTTGAAGCCGGGCGTGCCTTTCTCGACCAGGAAGCCGCGAATTTTGTCGTCCTCAGTTTTGGCCCAGATGACGGCGACATCGGCGATCGAGCCGCTGGTGATCCACATTTTTTCGCCGTTCAGGACGTAGCTATCGCCTTTGCGGACGGCGCGCGTCAGCATGCCGCCGGGATTCGAGCCGAATTGCGGTTCGGTGAGGCCGAAGCAGCCGATTGCTTTGCCCTGTTGCAGAAGCGGCAGCCATTTGTCTTTTTGCGCGTCGGAAGCGTAGGCGCTGATCGGATACATCACCAGCGCCGATTGCACGGAGACGAAACTGCGCAGGCCCGAATCGCCGCGCTCGAGTTCCTGCGTCACCAAGCCGTATTCCACGTTCGACATTCCCGCGCAGCCGTAGCCTTTGAGATTGGCGCCGAAGAATCCGAGTTCGCCGAGCTGCGGAACGAGCTGGCGCGGAAATTTGCCCTCGCGATTGCATTCTTCGATGATCGGGAGAATTTGCTCGTCAACGAACTGGCGAGCCGTCTGGCGCGCGAGCTTTTCTTCGTCGGTCAGCAGGGAATCGAAGTCGAGATAATCGACTCCGGAAAATGCGGGCATCGGAAGTCTCCTTGGTGGTCGCGGGTGACGAGGCGGAATATCGCACAGCGGCAAATCGTCGCAGCACCCAACCGCGCATTCTATCGAACATTCAGGCAGGAGCGCCACCGGCGGGCGTTTATCGTAGTGTGTTAGTTTCCGGCAACCCGGCTATCAGGTGCGGGCTTCCGAATCTCTCAGGTTCGCGACGACGATTTTGTTTGCGTTCGCTTCTTTCGTCGCTTTGCGGGCCGGGCGTTCTTACCGCTTGCTGAATTCACCTCCTTCTTCGGTAAAGGTCTGTAATCAAGCGAGGGCCGTCGGTCAACAGGAATCAGGTCTCGCGGATAGACCGCATTCAAAACGTAGCCAGTCTGGTTTGAGGTCCAACTTCCGGGACCGCTCATTTGCCAACCGGACTTCGATGGGAAATTTCCGACTAGACTCTCGACATACAGCCCCAAGCTAACTTTTTCTGGCTCAAGGCGAATCGTCTTTAGCGTGACTATCGACCCCACGACACCGGCGGTGGGTGGGTAAGTCAGCGCGAAATCCATCTTCGCTTGGCTACCGTCGAAACGAACCGGCGGGACGCCATTGAACACGTATATGCCCAGGTGCCACAAGTTGGTCTCGTCCGGCACCCATAGTCTGTAATAGAAATCAGGCGGTTCGAAAACGATGAACTTTTCTTCTTGGTAGGTTTTCTCGAAATCCTCTAGCCCCCATACGGAGATACCTACGCTCGGTCCGGAAGTACTGGGGTTAGAAAATGGCCGCGCCATTACGCCCAGTCCTTTTGGCTCACCGGTATTCGGGTCCCGACCAGAAATAATTGTGCCCTGATTCTCACTCGAGAATTGAGCAAAGCCATCGGCGTGGTAGCTTAGCTTCGTGCGGTTCTCAGCCGTAAACCCCGCGCAGTCGGTCCACCTCATTCGGTGTTCCCCGGCTTTGTCAAACATGCGAGGATTAATGGCCTGCTTATACAGGAATCCGCTATGTGCTTTGTGGTAAGGAGTAAGAACTGAAAAACCGCCACCGTTCAAGCCGATAATCTTCGTAATCTTGTACAGTGGCTTTCCAGCGGCGGGCCGGATGGCGACTGTCCACTTTGTGTCTGGCTTCTTAGGCATGGCTTCACGATTTCAACATATCATTGCGTGCGCTTAACCATCAATGCCGGATGGCGAAGCTGAGTTCAACGTCGCGAAAGAAGCGGGCGGGTGTGCAAATCCGGCGATTTTTGGAACGCAGGCGGAAATCCTGCTGCACCGAATCTATTTCAGTTTTCTAAGGGACTTCAAATTATCCCCCTCGAACGGAATTCCGGCAGCTGTTTTGCTGATAGATCCCATCAACAATTTGGATTTGACTGTTTGCGCGCCGCTCAGTTCTATAGGTGGTTCTGATCGCGACGGGCTTTCGGATTACGAGAAAAGGAGCAACGAAAATGAAGCGGATTGAGGCCGTCATCAGGCCCTCGCAGCTCGATCAGGTCAAGCAGCGCGTTATTGCGCTCGGAGTGACGGGGCTTACCGTCTCCGAAGTTCGCGGCTTCGGCCGCCAGAAGGGCCATACGGAAACTTATCGCGGGTCGGAATACGTGGTGGATTTTCTGCCGAAGATTTTTCTCAGCATCGCGGTGGACGACGAACTGGTTGAGCCGGTAGTCGAAGCGATTATGGAAGGGGCGCGGACCGGCGTGATCGGAGACGGCAAGATTTTTGTGTCGCCTCTCGAGGACGTAATCCGCATACGCACGGGAGAGCACGGCCCCGGCGCGATCTGATCGATCTCGTTGGCGAGTCGCGAATAAAACGCAGCAGTCATTCTCATCAGGATAGGAGTTTCAAAATGCGAGATGCATCTGCCACGCGGACGAAAAAATACCTGCTCTACGCGATGATCGTCTTTGCTTCCGCGCAGATTCTCCTGGGCGCGCTGGGCTCCGCGTGCGCGGGCCAGACGCAGCCCGATCCTGCGGGGACTGCGACGGGCGATAAAAATTCGGCCGTTGACGCGGCGGGTAATCCATTTGTCGTGCCGGAGCCGGCCGACAAGTCGGCGCCCGATTACGTCACCAACAAAAAGGCGTTCGATGAATATCAGGCGCAGGCTGCTCGCGAGCCATTGGCGATGAAGCTGGCTGACGACGTGGGGCACGTTCGCATTTCGACGAATTTTTCGTGGACGCTGCTGACCGGATATCTCGTCTTGTTCATGCAGGCAGGCTTTGCGCTGCTGACGTGCGGGCTCGTGCGAAAGAAGAATGCCGGGCACCTGATGATGCTGAATTTTGCTGCTTACGTTTTCGCGTTTCTTGCTTATTACGCGATCGGGTATGCATTTCAATTCGGCGCGGTCGCGGTGAATGCGGCTCCCGCGAGTCTCGGCGGCGTTCCCACGCTGAATCATTTCCTGATTGGGAGCGGATCGTGGGGATTCCTCGGAGGCAAGGGATTTTTTCTGAGCGGCCCTGCATACGACGCCGGGAGTAATTGCCTGACGCTCTTCGAAGTGGTGTTCATGGAAACCGCCGGCTACATCATTGTCGGCGCGATTTGCGAGCGGATTACTTTCTGGGCGTTCCTTCTTTGCGAACTTTTTATCGGCGGCTTGCTGTATCCGATTTCGGGTTGTTGGGTGTGGGGCGGCGGATGGATGTCGCAACTCGGTTCGAGCATGCATCTCGGGCATGGCTACGTGGATTTTGCTGGTTCGACGGTTGTTCACGCTGTGGGTGGATTCTGCGCGATGGCGCTGGCCATCATTCTTGGTCCGCGGCTTGGCAAATATGGACCGGACGGAAAACCGCGGGCGTTTCCCGCTTCAAATATTGTGTTCGTTGTGACTGGCACATTCGTGCTTTTGTTCGGATGGATGGGATTTAATCCTGGCTCGACGCTGGGCGCGACGGATCTTCGCATTTCGGTTGTTGCGGTGAATACGAATCTGGCCGCGGTGGCGGGCTCGGCGGCCGCGATGCTGCTGTGGTATCGATTGTTCGGCAAGCCGGATATTACGATGGCTTGCAACGGAATGCTCGCGGGCCTCGTGGCGATCACGGCTCCTTGCGCGTTTGTTTCTCCGACGGCGTCGGTGATCATTGGCGTCGTTGCCGGAGTACTCGTTTGCCTGGGCGTGCTCTTCAACGAGCGAGTTCTCAAAATCGATGATCCTTGCGGCGCGATTTCGGTGCATGGTTATTGCGGATGGCTCGGCGCGGTCTCGCTGGGAATTTTTGCCGATGGGACGTACGGCGCAGGGTGGAATGGCGTTGGTGCTGCGGCGTATCTCGGCCGGGCGGGGCAGGGCGTCACGGGATTGCTGCACGGCGATAGCTCACAATTCTGGATTCAACTTGGCGGAGCTACGCTGCTGGCGATTTATTCATTCGGCGCAACGTACGGCGTATTCTCGATTGTGAATCGAGTGCGCTCGATGCGAGTGTCGAGAGAAGTGGAGATCGAGGGGCTCGACGTGCCGGAATTTGGAATGTTGGCGTATCCGGAGGATGCCGTCGAGATGTTGACTGCGGGATCAATGGCGCAGCCGCGATGAGGATGATGCGCAATGCGAGCGACGGCGTTCGCGTTTCCGCGTGCGGAGGCAGCTGCGCGCAATTCGTAGAACAAATTTCTGGATTGAAATATTGCGCTTTGTGACAGCGGCCGGTCTTCCGACCGGCCCTACAAAAGCAACACGAAGAACCGAATACGTGCTGCCGCGACATGCACGTCTGGCGACACGATGATTGCGTGATTATTTTGGTTAGGATTGGCTCGCTTCTTTTTCCTTGGCGCGAGCGTGCAATGACGGCAGCAGCTCCGCGAGCCGGTCGTAGCTGATCTCCACGCCGCGCTCCATGCCAGTCTTGAGAGCGCCGTCGCGTGCGGCGCGAGAAGAGTAGAGCACTGTTTGCGTGAGCGTGGTTTTGCCGGCGTGCTCGACGAAGGTCATCGTGACGAGCGCTTCGCCGCCCGTCCAGTCCTCGTCCCACACTTCGGTGAACACAAGCCGATCGGATGGCACGATCTCGCGATAGACGCCGCCCATCCCCATGTCTTTTCCCTTTCCGCCGGTCTCGCGCCACACGAAGCGAAGCGCGCCGCCCACTCTCAGATCGATTTCGCAGACGGCCAATCGCCAATCATCGGGCCCCCACAGCCAGCGCTTCAGAAGATCGGGCGTGGTCCAGGCCTCGAAGACCAACTCTCGCGGCGCGTCGAAAATGCGCGACATGGCGACCTCGCGATCGCTGGGCGTGGTTACTTTCAACGATCCCGCGTTGCCGGCGGGACGGCTATCGCTTTTTGCGTCCATGACTTTTCTCCTTATGTTTCAGCTTTCCGGTTTTCAATTCTTCGAGAACGGCGTCGAGGCGCTGGAAATTGCTCTCCCAAAGGCGCTCGTACTTCTTCAGCCACACATCAAGCGCGCGAAGCGGCGCTGGCCGCAGCTCATAAATCCGCCGCTGAGCGTCCACGCGAACTTCCACCAATCCGGCTTCGCTGAGAACGCGGAGATGTTTCGAGACTTGCGGCTGGCGGAGGCGCAGGCGCTTGACCAAATTACCGACGGGCTGCGGCCCGGTGCGCAGCAATTCGACGATTTCGAAGCGGTTGGGCTCGGCGAGCGCTCTCAGAGTGGCCATCATCGCGGCTTTGAATATGCCGCAATTAGAATATTCTTGTCAAGACATATTCTCAATAAAGAATATACGAACGAAGGGTGCTAGGCCGCGCGGGGCAGGGGATTGGGCGTTACGCGGTTTCGCGCTTGAGGAATTCGTCCATGCGCGCGTTGGCCTGCTCCGAAATTGCGATCGGAAAATAATTGAAGGCGTGCGCGCCCCCCGGATAGATCGCGAGTTCGGCGCGATTGCCCGCGGCGATGTAACGCGCGTACATGAAGAGCGAATCGTCGAGCAGGCCGTCGCTCGTGCCGACGGTAAACAGCGCGGGCGGGAGATTTTTTAGATCGGCGTAGAGCGGCGAGATGTCCGGATGGCGGGTGTCTCGAACGCCGGGCAAGTACGCGCCGCTGAATTTTTCCATGTCGATTGTGCGCAGTACGAGCCGCTCGTTGCCGAACAGTTTCTGGCTGGGCGTCATCGAAAGGTCGAATGCGCCATAGACGAGATTCGCGGCGCGGAAGCCGGTGAAGCCGTGGCGGTCGCGCATGCGCAGCAGCGTGACGGCAACGAGATTGGCGCCAGCGGATTCGCCGCCGATGGCGAGCGCGTCGGTGCCGAATTCGGCCTTGGCGTCTTTCGCAAGCCACACGGCGGCAGATTCGCAGTCGTCGGGCCCGGCCGGGTATGGGTTTTCGGGCGCGAGGCGGTATTCGACGCTCACGCACGCCAGGCCTGCCTTATCGTTCACGCGCTCGAGCGTCGCGTCCTGCAGGTCCGCCGCGCCGAGCACCCACCCTCCGCCGTGGATGTGCAGATAGACGCCTTTCGGATTTTGTGGCGCGACGATGCGCAGCGAAATCTTGCGGCCGCCCGCCGCCTCGATCGTGATGGTGCGAGCCCGGGGCGACTTTGGCCCGGGCGGAAACGCGCCTTCGCCCTTCGCGCGCAAATCGCGGACGGCTTGAGCGCCCGATTCCCACCAGTTCGGCATCGGCGTAAAAAGCTTTATCAGCGCTTCGTTGAAACGTCGCGTCTCGTCGGAAATCGCGTCCGGGCCGAAGAGCGCCGGATCGAGTGGATTCCCTGATTCCTGAATTGGCTGGCCCATCGCGTTCCTCCCGTGTTGCAGGACAATGCGAATTTGCGGTTGCGCTTTACTGTTTCGGTAGCGCCTGGAGTTCAGGCGGTGGCGCTGAGCCGGGGCTTCAGGAGCTTGCCGGCGATGAACGCGAGAATTCCGATTACGGCGCCCGAGACTAAGCCGGCGATCGGGCCGACCAGCGCCATCATCAGACGCGGTGAGTCCGGCCGAGGCATATTTTGCATCATCGCGGCTTCGTTGGCGTGGTTCGCAAGGTACTGAGAGACGAAAAGGATGTGCGCGCCGGTGATCCAGACGCTATTGACGATGCCGACCAACAGTCCGTGAAGAAAATGGCGGCTCGCCGCGGCGCGCGCAATCACAAACGCCGATACCACGAAAATTACGAGCCAAAAGAAAGGCTCAATTTTCGAGGGAATTACGAAGACGGTTGCGATTCCCATCGCCAAGCCGAACAGCGAGAGTAAGAAGATAATTTTCCAGTTCATGATGATGTCCCTTTTGGCGTTGCTTCAGCGCGTGCGATCAGATGCGGCGCAGATAGTAGTGACCGAGAGGAGTGAAAGTCAACGGGCGCCGCGACGCGTCGTTTGCACGGCAAGGCGATGGGCGATTTGCAGCAATTCGCGAAGCGCGTCAGGTTTGACCTTCGCAAGGCGAACGAGAACCCATTCGTATTCGCGATAGTGATCGGTGATGTAGTAGGTTTCGGCATCAGCGGCCATCAAATCTTCGCGGCGGTCAAACGTCGTCTTGAGGACAATCGAATCGAGATCCTCGCGATGCCGGACGAACATTTTCTCTTTCACTTTCAAGGCGGGTGCGCCATACGATAGGCCGTCCACGACGCCCGGAAGCGCGAGTCCCATTTGCAGGACGTTGTCGTAATTCATTCGCTGCGATTTTTTCATCGAAGTGATTCGCGTAGCTTAACGCAGCGGGCGGCAATCGTGATATATTCCGGCGCACGAACTTTCTGTTTCCCCTAGGAAATTCAGCTGCGGCTTTGAGCCGCCAAGGAGCACTACCTATGAACAAGCGCACGTTGGAGAAGTCCGCTCTTACTTTATTTCTCGGTTTGGCGTTGGCGATCGGCGCGCTGGCACGGCCTGCGCCGGCGCCGCAACAATCGCAGTCCATGAAGCAGCCAACGATTTACACATACGTTTCACTTTTCGGGGTTCCGCGCGCCAGCTGGGCGCAGTACGAAGCGGCCGACAAGAATTCGGCGAAGATCATGGCGGGCCTCGTAGCCGATGGAACGCTGATTAGCTGGGGCGACGGCGCGCTCGAAGTCCATGAAGGGCTAAATGCGCCGACGCACGTCTCATGGTTTTCGTCAATGAGCGTTGCCGGCCTGATGAAGGCGCTCGCCGCAGTCCGCGCCAGCGCGCCACCCTCGGGCGAAATCAATTACACAATGCACGCGGATGAAATCCAAATGTCCACGAACTACAACGGAAAGTCCGGCGCTTCTGGGAAATATTTGCTGGTTCAGGAATGGAAACCAAAGGCTGGTCGTGGCGACGAAATGGAAGAACTATTTAACAAGCATCGCAAACCGGACCTCGATGCATTGGTCGCCGACGGGACGATCACGAACTACAGCTGGGGCACGGATTTGATCCACACCGACTCGCCCGGCACGGTTTCACTTGCCGTGGAATTTCCAAACGCCGAGGCGATGGACAAGTTCTACGCCCAAATTGAGACCATCCACGATAAGGATCCACTCTTCGGGCTGGCGTTCTCATCCTCGACGGAAGGGTCCGAGCACCGCGATCATCTGTTGCGCATACTCGATTCCGGCCACAAGTAAGGGTTTCGGTCCGGCCCAGCTCTGCAATCCGGACAGACCAGCCGCGCGAATCGTTCCTCTCGCCGTTCCTATTGATATCCCGATGGGGCCGGGGAGGGGAACGGGCGGCAAGTTCGCTGATCGTTTCAGGTTCGCGCAGGCTAAACTCGCCAGGTAAACGTGAGAAATCAAGTTAATAGAAGGCTACGCGGGCGTTGACGCCGCGTATCTTGAATGCGATAATCGCGAGCTTTGAGTGTGCTAATTGTGTGTCTTGAGCGTTCCCTGCGCTCGCTTGGGCATTGATTCCTGGAGGTTAACGACGTTCGATTTTTGTAAAGATGGAGATTCTTCGCCAACTCGCTGACTTGTTTCTCCAGGCTGTCCCCACCGTAATTATCGTTTTCCTATTCTATCTTTTCCTTAACGCAAACTTCTTTCGCCCGCTGCAACGTGCCATGGCGGAGCGCGCCAAGCGCATCGATGGCGCGAAGGCCGAAGCTGCCGCCGCGCAGGCCACCGCGAAGGACGAGATGGAGCGGTATAACGAAGCGATGAAGAAGGCGCGCGCGGAGATTTACCTTGAACAGGAAGCGGCGCGCCAGGCCGCTCTCGATGAGCGAGCGAGGCTGCTGAAGGCGCTGCGGAGCCGGAATCAGGAATCGATTCAGGCGGCAAAACAGCGGATTGCCTCTGAAGTCGCGGCTGCACGCACGGAAATTGAGAAGCAAACGCCTGCTTTTGCGAACCAGATTACAAAACTGATCCTCGAGCGCTCGGGTCCATCCGCGGGAGGGCGCCGATGAACCGGTTTGCGCGCATTCAGGCGGCCGCCGGAATCTGCGCCGGAATTCTCCTCGCAGCTCTTCTCATCGCGGCGCCGGCGTTCGCGCAGGAAGAAGCCACGCAGCCGGAAAATACGACGGCTGGCTGGATCTTCCGGTGGCTCAATTTCGCGGTCGTGTTCTTCGCCATTTTATATGTGCTCGTGAAGAAGGCCCGGCCGGCATTCCGCGCTCACAGGGAGGCGATTCAGGCCGCGATTGCCGAAGGGACGCGGGCGCGCGATGAAGCGGATCAACGTAGACGGGAAGCGGAGCAAAAGCTCGCGGGCATTCAGCAAGAGATAGAAGGGATGCGGGCGCAATCGAAGAAAGACAACGAAGCGGAGACCGAGCGAATTCGAAAGCTGGCGCGCGAAGAAGCGATAAAAATGGATCACGCGGCGGAAGTGGAGATTGCCGCGGCAGAGCGCGCGGCGCGGTTCGAACTGAAAGCGACCGCGGCGCGGCTGGCCATCGAACGCGCCGAAGCGCAATTGCGCCAGCAACTGACGCCGCCCGCGGATTCGCAGCTGGTGCGGAATTTCGTGGGTGATCTCGCGGGGAGCCAGAATTGAGCGACGTCGCCAAGCGTTACGCCTCCGCCTTCGCCGATGTAGCCATGGTGCGCGAAAACATCGCGGCCGCGCGGGCGCAATTCGCGTCGTTCGTCGATGCGTACGAAGAATCGCCCGAGCTGCGCCATTTCTTAACAAGCCCGGCGATCGAGCGCGAAGCGAAGCAGGGCGTGCTTGAGAAAATCGCGGCGCGGCTGGGATTGAGCGATACCGTCAGTAATTTTATTTACGTCCTGGTGGATCATCGCCGCACGGACGAACTGGCCGATATCCGGCAGGCGTTCGATGCGGAACTGAACGAGCGCGAGGGAATCGTCGAGGCGCAGGTCACCTCGGCGCGCGAACTTTCTGCAGCGGAGCAGAAGGAAGTGATCGGCGTGATCGAAAAGCTGACGCAACGGCGCGTGGAAGCGAAATTTGGATCCGATGAAGCGCTTGTCGGCGGCGCCGTCGTGCAGATCGGTTCGACGATTTACGATGGTTCCGTGCGGGAGCAATTGGCACGGCTGCGCGAGGAACTCGAAGCGGAATCGTAGCAGACCCAGTGGATTCGTCCGCGGATGCGGACCGGGCCTCGGAAAAAGCTGACAGGAGCGGGAATGGCGACGATCAAAGCGGACGAAATTACAAAGCTCATACGCGAGCAAATCGAAAATTACCAGCAGGCCGTCGCGGTCGAGGAAGTCGGCTCGGTGATCTCGGTTGGTGATGGCATCGCTCGCGTTCACGGGCTCGACAAAGCCATGGCGGGAGAAATGTTGACGTTCCCGCACGGCGTCACCGGCATCGCGTTGAACCTTGAAGAGAGCCAGGTTGGCGTCGTGCTCCTCGGCGAGAGCGCGGAAATCAAAGAGGGCGATACGGTCAAGCGGACGGGAGAAATTATGTCGGTGCCCGTCGGCGAAGCGATGGTCGGCCGCGTGGTAAATCCGCTCGGCCAGCCGCTCGACGATAAAGGGCCCGTGCTGACGAACGAGCGCAGCGCGATCGAACGTCTTGCGCCTGGCGTCGTGGATCGCCAACCGGTGCGCCAGCCGCTGCAGACCGGTATCAAGGCCATTGACTCGATGATTCCGATCGGCCGCGGCCAGCGCGAGTTGATCATCGGCGACCGGCAAACCGGAAAGACCGCCATTATTTTGGACACGATCATCAATCAGCGCGGCGGCGACATGATTTGCATTTATTGCGCGATCGGGCAGAAGCGCTCGACGGTGGCGCAGGTGGTGAAGGTGCTGACGGATGCAGGCGCGATGGATTACACGATTGTCGTCGTTGCTTCGGCCGCCGAACCCGCCACGATGCAGTACATCGCGCCATTCGCCGCATGCGCCATGGGCGAATTTTTCCGCGATTCGAAGCGGCACGCCGTCACTTTCTACGACGACCTTTCGAAGCACGCGCAGGCGTACCGCGAAATTTCGCTGCTTCTTCGCCGGCCGCCCGGACGCGAAGCCTTTCCCGGCGACGTCTTCTTCCTGCACTCGCGCCTGCTCGAGCGCGCCGCGAAGCTGAACGACAAACTCGGCGCCGGTTCGCTGACTTCGTTGCCCGTGATCGAGACGCAGGCGGGCGACGTTTCCGCGTACATTCCGACAAACGTCATTTCGATTACCGACGGGCAGATTTATCTCGAAGCGGATTTGTTTAATAGCGGCATTCGGCCTGCGGTCAACGTCGGATTGTCGGTGAGTCGCGTCGGCGGCAACGCGCAAATCAAAGCGATGCGGCAAGTGGCGGGCAGATTGCGGCTCGACCTAGCGCAATACCGCGACCTAGCGGCGTTCGCGCAGTTCGGAACGGAGCAACTCGACAAAGCGACGCAGGCGCAATTGCTGCGCGGCGCGCGCTTGACCGAACTCTTGAAACAGGATCAGTTCCAGCCGCTCTCGGTGGAAAAGCAAGTTCTCGTTTTGTTCGCGGGCACGAACGGCTACCTCGACGCGCTCGAGGTGTCCGAATGCCGCCGGTACGAACGGGAGATGCTTGGGTTCGTGGAAACGAATTACAACGGAATTCTCACTACCATCCGTGAAAAGAAAGCGATCGACGACACTTTGCGCGCGGAGATCGTCAAGGCGCTCGAAGCGTTCAAGGAGCGATTTACCGTGAGTTCCGGAGCCGTGGCCGCGGACTAAATTCGATGCCGACACTACTCGATTTTCGGCGCCGCATTCGCTCGGTGAAGAACACGCAGCAGATCACCCGCGCGATGAAGTTTATCGCCGCGGCGCGCCTGCGTAAGGCACAAGAGGGCGTGATGGCTGCGCGTCCTTACGCGCGCGAGATTCTGCGGATTCTTCGCTCGGCGGTGACGCGCATCGAGGAGCCGATGCATCCGTTGCTCGAGCGGAGGCCTGAGGAATCCATTCTCGTGATCGTGATGACGGGCGATCGCGGACTTGCCGGCCCCTTCAATGCGAACGTCCTGCGGTACGCGACGACTTTTCTGCGGGAGCAGGCCTCGAAGAAGATTCGCGTGATGGCGATCGGGAAAAAAGGCCGCGACGTCCTGCGCAAGCGGAATTACGGATTCGCGGGCGAGTATTTAAACGTGTCGCTGAACGTCGATTTCAGCAAGGCGAAGGAAATTGGCGCGAAAATCGTCGAGCTCTATTCGGCGCGCGAAGTGGATGCGGTCTACGTGATCTACAACGAATTCAAGAGCGTGATCGTGCAGCGGCTGTGCGCGCAGAAATTGCTTCCCATCGAGCCCGAAGTGCTGAAGGGCCCCGAAGCGCAGAAGGGCAAGGAAGCGACGGGCGAGGCGACGCCGGTGGATTACATCTACGAGGAACCGCCGGCCGAAATATTTAAACACCTCGTATTACGATATATCGACACGGAAGTGTTCCGGATTTTGCTGGAGTCCGCCGCCGCCGAGCACGGCGCGCGCATGGCGGCGATGGATTCGGCGACGAATAATGCCGGCGAATTGATCACCGAGCTCACGCTCGAGATGAACAAAATCCGCCAGGCGGGCATCACCAGGGAATTGATTGAAATCGTAAGCGGCGCTTCGTCCTCCGCGGAGTGACGTAGAAGCGCCGCTCGTTCAGCAATCGAATCGCACAGGTCGAGGAGACCACGGATGGCACAAACGGAAGGAACGACAGGAGCAACCGGGCACGTTGTGCAGGTGATCGGGCCGGTGCTCGACATTCAATTCGAAGAGCACAAGCTGCCGGCGATTTACAACGCCGTGCGCGTGACGAGCGAAGGATTCCAGACGACTTCGCCGATCGACATCATCGTTGAAGTCCAGCAGCACCTCGGCGAAGGCCGCGTGCGAACCGTGGCGTTGAAGCCCACGGAGGGCGTCGTCCGGGGCATGAAGGCTCTTGATCTGGGCGAAGGTATTTCGGTGCCCGTGGGCCGCACGACGCTCGGGCGCGTGCTGAACGTGCTCGGCGAGCCGGTGGATGGTCTCGGGCCAGTCGAGGCGAAGCTGCATTATCCGATTCACCGGCCCGCGCCGGCGCTCGATGAACAATCCACGAATCTCGAAATGTTTGAGACGGGCGTGAAAGTGGTGGATCTGATCGAGCCGTACCTGAAGGGCGGAAAAATCGGATTGTTCGGCGGCGCGGGCGTGGGCAAGACCGTCATCATCATGGAGCTGATTCACAACGTCGCGATGCAGCATGGCGGCGTTTCCGTGTTCGCCGGAGTGGGCGAGCGCACGCGCGAAGGCAACGATCTTTGGCTTGAAATGACGGAGTCGGGCGTGATCACGCCTGGCAATTCCGAGAAGTCGCGCGCGGCGCTGGTATATGGCCAAATGACCGAACCACCCGGCGCGCGGCTGCGCGTTGGCTTGACGGGACTGACGGTGGCGGAATATTTCCGCGATGAAGAAGGTCTCGACGTGCTGCTTTTCATCGACAACATTTTCCGATTCGTTCAGGCGGGCTCTGAAGTTTCGGCGCTGCTCGGCCGCATGCCCTCGGCGGTGGGATACCAACCGAACTTGAATACTGAAATCGGCGAATTGCAGGAGCGCATTACTTCGACGAAAAAGGGCTCGATCACGTCGGTGCAAGCGATTTACGTGCCCGCCGACGACTACACGGATCCCGCACCGGCCGCGACGTTCACCCACCTTGACGCGACGACGAACCTGAGCCGGCAGATTGTCGAGCGCGGAATTTATCCCGCCGTCGATCCGCTGGCGAGTTATTCGCGAATTCTGACACCGAGCATCGTCGGGCAGGAACATTACAACGTCGCGCGTTCCGTGAAATCCGTTTTGCAGCGTTATAAGGAGCTGCAGGACATCATCGCAATTCTCGGAATCGAAGAACTTTCGGACGAAGACAAACTTACTGTAGCGCGCGCGCGAAAAATCGAGCGCTTCCTCTCGCAGCCGATGTTCGTCGCCGAGCAGTTCACGGGCCTCGAAGGGAAGTACGTGAAAATCGAAGACACGGTGCGAGGGTTCAAGGAAATTGTTGAAGGGAAGCACGACGAAGTACCCGAGCAGGCGTTCTATATGCAAGGAACGATCGAAGATGTGCTCGAAAACGCGGAGAAGATGGCGGCGAAAGCCTGATCCGGCTGCCGCACATCGCACGCAAATCGGCACGCAAACCGGCGCTGAAAGTTGTCGGCTGAAAAATATTTTTAATGTTGCCTGAACACATCAATCTCGAGATTGTGACGCCCGCGCGGCAAGTGCTTCGCGAGACAGTGGAGTCCGTCGAGCTGCCTGGCAAGGAAGGCTATCTCGGAATTCTGCCGGGCCACGCGCCGCTTCTGACGGAACTCGGCATCGGAGAATTGAAGTACCGCAAGGGCAGCGAGACGCGCCACTTGACCGTGATCGAAGGTTTTGCCGAAGTTCTTCCCGAGCGCGTGATCGTGCTCGCGGAAGTTTCCGAGCGTGCCGAGGAAATCGATCTCCATCGTGCGATGACGGCGGCGGAACGCGCGCGCGCGGAGCTTGCGAAGCCTGGCTCGCTTGAGACCGATTGGCGGCGCGCGTCACTTGCTCTCGATCGAGCGCTGATCCGGGAGACAGTTGCACGCAAGGGCGGTCCCGCAGGTTCCCAGTAGTTTCTTTCCAGCACACAGTTACCAATCCAGAATCGCGACCAATGGTTGAAACATCTATTATGGTGTAGTGACTTATTTCGTGTTGCTGGAGTTGATAAACAAGCGATGTCGCAGATTAAGGTCTACCTCACTTCGTGGTGCTGGGATTGCCGCAGAGCGAAGAAATTCCTGAAAGAGCATGGGATCGAATTCGAAGGCATTGATATCGACGAATCGCCCGATGCCGAAGATGTAGTCCTGCGCGAAAACGATGGCCGGCGGAAAGTGCCGACGTTTGAAGTGGATGGGCGCTATTTCGCTTGTAGCCCGTTCAATGCCGCAAGTCTCACGGAAGAATTGAAGCTCCCGCCGAAAGAATAGATTTGGGTTTAAGGACAGCCCGGCCTCCGCAGCGTGATTTTTCTCTACTCCGGGCCCACGCCGCGAATCATCACGCCTTTCAAATTGAGATCGGGAGTGAGGAAGATCAAGTCGGCATCCGCGCCGGGCGCGATTACGCCTTTCTTTCCGGCAATGCCGAGGCGATGCGCGGGCCCAATCGTCGCCATGCGGATGGCTTCGATTGGCGGCACGCCGAGGCCCACGACGTGACGCACGGCGCGATCGAGCGTTAGCGTGCTGCCGGCGAGTCTGCCGTCCGCATCTCGCGCGACGCCGCCGCTCACGTTTACATCAAACGTCCCCAGGCGATAATTTCCATCCGGCATTCCCGTCGCGGCAATTCCATCGCTGACGAGCAGGATGCGATCTGTGCCCTTCGATGCGAGCAGGATTTGAATCGCGGGCGAATCGACGTGCACGCCATCGGCAATCAATTCGGCGGTGACTTCGCGATGCGTGAGCACCGCGCCGAGCACTCCAGTGTCGCGATGCGAGAACGGCCGCATGGCGTTGAAGACGTGGACCGCGTGCCGCGCGCCGTGTTGGATCGCGGTGACGGCTTGATCGTACGTGGCATCTGTGTGGCCGATGCCGACAACAAGTCCGTCGCGTTGCGCGCGGTCAATCAATTCAATCGCGCCAGGAAGCTCGGGCGCGACGCTCAGGATGCGCACGTGTCCACCGGCGGCAGCAAGAAATTGCTCGAGAAGCGCGACAGACGGCTTGGCGAGAGCATTCTCAGGATGGACGCCGCGCCGCAGATGGCTGATGAACGGGCCTTCGAGGTGCACACCGAGAGTTTCGGCTCGCATCGTGCGTGTGGGCGCCAAGTCATTCGGGCCCGCGATGAAAGCGGCAATGCCTTCGAGGCTGCGGCAGGTTTCATCGCGCGACGCAGAGACAGTGGTTGCAAGAATGGAAGTGGTGCCATGGCGCGCGACTTCTGCCGTGATCGCGAGCAGCGCATCGGCCGTGGCTTCCATCACGTCGTGGCCGCCAGCGCCGTGAATGTGGATGTCGACGAATCCGGGCGCGACGATCGTCTCCGGCGCGAGAATCTCTTTCGCGCCGGAGGGCACGCGGATTTCTTCTCGGCGGCCGACGGCGGTGATCCGGCCATCCTCGATGAGGATGACGGCGTCAGCGAGCTCCTCTTGCGGCGTGAAAACACGGCTCGCATGGATGGCTTTCGTTGTCACGACGATTCATCCTACTCGAACTTGCACGGAAATTTACAGCGGGCTTGCGTATGTGTGCCCGTTCGCTACAATTCGTATGTCGACAATCGGGGAGGAATGGAATGGCAAACGAGAAGAATTTCATGACGTGGAAGCGGCAACATCGCCGCCGCAAGGCCGCGAAGGCCAAAGTGAAGCTCTACGAGCAAGGCAAGCTGACGCACGATCAACTGCCGGCGCTGGCGAAATTATTCCTCAGCCGCAAACTGCGATTCCTGACGAAATCCGCGTAGCGAATCAAAGCGACGAATCAATTGTGTTCGCGCGGGCATCCTGGAGATTGCCTTCGAAGAAGGCGGCCCTCATGACGCGGTAGGTCAAGCTGAGAGAAAGCCGCACGCAGGACGTTTACGCAGATGCAAATCGGCATTGACAGCTTCGCAGCGGCCATCTCGGACCCAGCCACGGGTCTCACGCTCACGCCCGTCGAGCGTATGCAGCACCTATTGCAAGAGATCGAACTCGCCGACCAAGTCGGCCTCGACGTATTCGGTATCGGCGAGCATCACCGCGCTGAATTCCTTGATTCCGCCCCAGCCGTGATTCTGGCTGCGGCCGCGGCGCGCACGAAAAACATCCGCCTCACGAGCGCCGTCACCGTTCTCAGCGCATCCGATCCCGTTCGCGTTTTCCAGGAATTTGCCACGCTGGATCTGATCTCGCAGGGCCGTGCTGAGATCGTCGCCGGACGCGGCTCGTTTGTCGAATCCTATCCTCTGTTCGGTCTGCGTCTCGAAGACTACGACTCGCTCTTCGCAGAAAAACTCGATTTACTTCTGGCCATCCGTGAGAATACTGAGGTTCACTGGTCGGGTAAGCACCGCGCGGCACTGAACGGCGAAGCTGTCTACCCTCGACCTCTGCAAAATCCGCTCCCCATTTGGGTCGGTGTCGGCGGCACACCTGAATCTTTCGCCCGCGCCGGCATGCTCGGACTTCCCCTCATGGTTGCCATTATCGGCGGCGAACCAAGACGATTCCGGCCACTGATCGATCTCTATCGCGAGATGGGTCGCCGCGCCGGCCACCCAGCTGGGAAACTCATCGTGGGACTTCACTCCATCGGTTTTCTGGGAGACACGACGCGGCAAGCGGCGGACGACTTTTATCCTGGGTACGCGCACACGTTTACTGAGATCGGCAAGGAGCGCGGCTGGCCTCCGACTACCAGGGCACAATTCGACGCGGTGCGCGGACCGACGGGTGCGTTGCTGATTGGCGACGCCGAAACTGTCGCGAAGAAAATCCTATACGTGAATGAAGCGCTCGGCGGCATCTCTCGCATCACGTTCCAAATGGGTGTCTCGACCCTTCCGCATCAGAAAATGTTGCGAGCCATCGAAATTCTGGGAACCCAAGTCGCGCCCATCGTTAGAAGAGAGCTCGCCACTCGCACCTCGGCTTGAGACCGAGTCTTCCCGTGGTTTCGCGGATAAGGTGAATCTCGATGAGTAAGGCGATTGACAATCTACAGGCCGCCCAACAACGAGCCATGGCAAAACGGCCCAAAGTCGGTGGCTTCCCGTATCTAGCGGAGACGTTGCGACGTGCCGGCGTGACGCGCAATTTTTGGTTCCTGCCCGCATGCCAGAGTCTGTATCTGACCGAGCACGGGCCGGTTGTAACTCAGGGAACGCCGTTGGTGTCCGGCACCGTGGATGTGCCACCGTTCGATCGCGAAGCACTGATCGCGGCAGTGCGCACCGACCAGGCCGGGAAGAGCACGTTCCCTGAGTTCCTTTCAGCCACGTGGCGCGCTGGAGTTGTCCGCTATGACGTCAATTTCGCGGAGCACAGAGTCGCGTATTACGGGTCTCATGGCGAAGAGTACATCGAGGACTATCCCGTGGTTCAGGTGGACTAACGACCGAACGCGTTTTGATGCACGTTCTGAGTTGCTTCCGGATTTCCAACCGCTCGCTTCAAATTACCGGATTACACTGTGCCCCGCAAGTGTGGGAAAATAATGCAGCCGGTCCTGAAAGCCGATAGCTAGCATCTCCGAATACTCAAGCGGGAGGGAGAGATGAGCAGCGTACGAGTTCTAGTGGGCACACGAAAGGGCGCGTTCATCCTGTCGGCAGACGGCAAGCGCGAAAACTGGGATGTCAGCGGGCCGCACTTTGCGGGCTGGGAGATGTACCACCTCAAAGGATCGCCCGTCGATCCGAACCGGATTTATGCGTCGCAGTCGAGCGGCTGGTCCGGACAAATCATGCAGCGCTCGAGCGACGGCGGCAAAACTTGGGAGACGGTGGGAAACAAGTTCGTGTACGAAGGAGTTCCAGGCACGCACCAGTGGTACGACGGCACGCCGCATCCTTGGGAATTCAAGCGAGTGTGGCATCTCGAACCATCGTTGACCGATCCAGATAAAGTTTACGCCGGAGTCGAAGACGCTGCGTTGTTCGTCTCAACTGACGGCGCGCAAGATTGGCAGGAACTCTCCGGATTGCGCCGACACGGCTCGGGCCCGCATTGGCAGCCGGGCGCCGGTGGAATGTGCCTGCATTCCATCATTCAGGATCCGAGCAATCCCGACCGGATGTTCATCGCCATCTCGGCTGCGGGAGCGTTTCGCACCGACGACGCCGGAAAGACTTGGCGGCCGATCAACCGCGGGCTGCGCTCCCAGTTCATCCCCGACCCGACGGCCGAGGTCGGACATTGCGTTCACCATATCGCGATGCACCGTTCGCGCCCCAATGTGCTCTTCATGCAGAAGCATTGGGACGTCATGCGCACCGATAATGCCGGCGATTCGTGGCAGGAGATCAGCGGAAATTTGCCGACTGACTTCGGATTCGCGATTGATGTTCACGCGCACGAGCCGGATACCATCTACGTCGCGCCAATCAAGAGTGACTCGGAACATTTCGTGCCGGATGGAAAATTGCGCGTGTTCCGCAGCCGAACGGGCGGAAATGAGTGGGAGGCGCTCACGAAGGGGCTTCCTCAAGCCAATTGCTACGTCAACGTCTTGCGCGATGCGATGGCCGTTGACTCGCTCGATGAATGCGGCGTGTATTTCGGCACCTCGGGCGGGCAGGTGTACGCTTCGCCGGATGCTGGAGACAGCTGGTTTCCGATCGTTCGAGATCTTCCGGGCGTGCTTTCCGTCGAGGTACAGACACTGCAATGATCCGAGTTGAGCTCCCGCCACACCTTCGGGGACTCGCACACATCAGCGGTGAGGTGAAGCTCGACATTCAAGGGCCAGTCACGCAGCGTTCGGTGGTCGACGCGCTCGAAGCTCGCTACCCGGCGTTGTGCGGCGCGATTCGCGATCACGTCACGCAGAAGCGTCGGCCGTTTATGCGATTCTTCGCCTGCGGCGAGGATCTTTCCCACGAGCAACTGGACACGCCGCTCCCCGACGCCGTCGCATCAGGCGCTGAACCGCTTCTGATCGTTGGCGCGATCGCCGGCGGCTGACGAAGCGGCGGAATCGTTGCTGTCACAATTTGGATTGAGTAATTTGAACCGCGGGGCCGATCGAGATAAAGAGGAGTGTGACCGAAAAAACAAAAGGGCGGCCGCTTTTGCGGCCGCCCTTTCGTCTCCCTGGCACATCGCCAGGAAGTGGGTGTTCGTCTTCTGTGTTAATTGCCCGACGTGTTTTGCGCTGTTGCCGGAGTGGGCTTCGGAACGCTCAGGTAACCGGTGATCTTGTCCTTGCCAACTGAATTCACCACGAACTCAACCGGCTTCCGTGATCCGTTCTCGAAGAAGTACATTGGTTCGTTGACCGAGCGATTCTTCTTTTCGTAGTTCTTGTCGTCCGCGAAGAGCATCACCGAGTACATGTTCTTCTTGGTGTTCGTGCCGCGCAGTTCAACCATCACATCGCCGACCTTCTGGCGCTCGCCCTTCTTGTCGATCGTGAACTCGTAGTAGTCACGTTCGCCAAGGCGGCGAAGCGTTTCGACGTCGTCGTGATTGCGAGCGATGAGCGTGCCGTATTCGCCGCGGGTCAGCTCCAGCTTGTTCTTGGTGGATTCGAGGTCGCTCTTGACGCCTGTGACATCGCCGTTGACCTTGTTCAGGTCATCCACATTGGCCTTCGTTGCGAGTTGCCCGTTGACGTTGTTCTGAACGTCGGCGAGCTCCTTCGCATCTGCTTCTTGGATCTTTTTGGCTTGTGCGCGTGCGCGATTCGCATCCTGCTGCGTCAGCTTCAGCTTGTCGCCAACGACGCTCAGTTCGCCCTGAATCTGAGCGTTCAGATCTTCGGACTTCGCCAGGCGCTGGCTCATTACGTCTTCATTCTGCTTCGCAGTTTGAAGCTGCGCTGCGAGGTTCTGCTCATTCGCGGCGGAACGCGACGAAGCCGTCCAGCCGACGCCCAAAGCGACAAGAGAGACCGCCCCCAGGATTCCAACCGCCAGACCAATCCAACGCGGCGTAGACGTCTCGTGGACAGGATTCTGGATCGATTCATCGCTCATAGCTTTTTCCTCCGTAAGATGACCCCTTGCAGTAGAGGTAAAAAGCATGTGCAGGGCCAAAATGAGGGGGAGGGCAGGTAGGGGCTAAGTGCAATGCTGTATTCGACATACGGACCAGTCTTAGTACGGAGGGTACTAGACCTTCCTTGGCGATCGTGAAAAGTTTACGCGGCTGTAATCTTTTCTGCGTGGAGGCCGAAGGGGCCGGTTACCGGGTTATTGTCATGTTCCGGAGGGCCGCGATTCGCTCTGCGAGGGGCGGATGGGTGCTGAACAGCCCCGAAAAGAGCTGGCGCGGACTCAATGGAGCCACGATAAAGAGCGCGGACGTCGTGGGAGACACATCCATAGGAATTCGCTGGTTGTAGGCCCCGAGCTTCTGCAGCGCGCTGATCAGGCCATCGGGATATCCGACCATACGGGCGCCGGATGCGTCCGCTTGGTATTCGCGCGTGCGCGAAAGGCCGAGCTGGAGAAGCAGGGCCGCAAACGGCGCGGCGATGAGCAGCAGCAGCGTTTCCAATCCGCCTCCGCCACGGTTGTTATCCCGCGAGCCGTAGCCGCCGAAGATCATTCCCCAGCGGCCCATATATCCGATGTAGCTGATTGCGCCGGCGAGAGTCGCGGCGATCGACGAAGTCAGGATGTCGTAATTGCGCACGTGCGAAAGCTCGTGCGCGATCACGCCTTCGAGTTCGTCGTCATTCATGAGTTGCAGCAAGCCTTCAGTGACCGCGACTGATGCGTGGTGCGGATTGCGCCCTGTCGCGAACGCGTTCGGCGCCGCTTCTGGAATGAGGTAAAGCTTCGGCACCGGCAAATTCGCCTTGGCGGCGAGACGCTCCATCACGGCATAGAGGCGCGGCGCTTGCTCGCGCGTGATGGGCTTGGCGCCAGAGGAGGCTAGCGCGATCTTGTCGGAGAAAAAATACGCGCCGCCATTCATGATGATGGCGAAAATTAATGCAATCGTTATGCCGCCGCGGCCGCCCAGCGCCGCGCCAAGAAAGAGGAGCAGCAGCGTGAGCGCCGTCAGGAGCAATGCTGTCTTGATGGTTTTCATATAATCCTCAACTTCCAAGTTCGAAGAATGAATCTGAGTATGAATGAATCCTAAAAGGCAGCGGCGCGCGCGTCAAACTTGCGCGCTCGTGCGCCCCATTACGCCCCGCCCGCCTTTGCCTTCTCTCGCGTAAACTTCATCTCCTCGCCGGATTTCTCTGCTTCGACGAGAAGATGTTCGCCAGGCAGAACTTTGCCGTCGAGAATTTGCAGCGCCAGCGGATCCTGAATCAGGCGTTGAATCGCGCGCTTCAGCGGCCGCGCGCCGTAAACCGGATCGTATCCTTCTTCGAGCAGCAGCTCCCGCGCCGATGGTGAGAGCTTCAACGTGATCTTGCGTTCCGCCAGCAGGGCCGTGACATGATCGAGTTGCAGATCGATGATTCGCTCGATCTGTTTCTTGTCGAGGGGGCGGAACATGATGATGTCGTCCACGCGATTCAGAAACTCTGGACGGAAGACGGCGCGAAGCGCCTCGAGCGCTTCTTCGCGTGCGCGCTTCGGATCTTTCGCGGCCAATTCGAAGATCGAGGCCGAGCCGACGTTTGACGTCATGATGATTACGGTATTGCGAAAATCAACGGAGCGGCCTTTGCCATCGGTTAGGCGGCCGTCATCGAGAATCTGCAGCAGAATGTTGAACACATCCGGATGCGCCTTCTCGATTTCGTCAAAGAGCACGACCGCGTACGGGTGACGGCGGACTTGCTCGGTGAGTTGGCCGCCCTCTTCGTAGCCCACATATCCCGGCGGCGCGCCGATCATCCGCGCGACGGAATGCTTTTCCATATATTCGGACATGTCGAGGCGAACGAGCGAGCGTTCATCGTCGAAAAGAAATTCGGCGAGCGCTCGGGCAAGCTCCGTCTTTCCGACGCCCGTCGGCCCCATGAAGATGAACGAGCCGATGGGCCGCTTCGGATCGGACAGGCCGGAGCGGCTGCGACGAACCGCATTCGCGACATGTTCGAGCGCGTCTTCCTGCCCGACGACGCGTTGGCGAAGGCGCTCTTCCATGTGCACGAGTTTCTGGGTTTCGCCTTCGAGCAGGCGGCCGACCGGAATGCCCGTCCACTTGGCGACGATGCGCGCGATTTCCTCCTCGCCCACTTCTTCTTTCAACATCGGATGGCCTTTTTGCAGCGATGCCAGGCGATCCTGTGCGGCCTCGACCTCTTTTTCCGCGGCAGCCAATTTCCCGTAGCGAATTTCCGCGACGCGCGCGAGTTCTCCGGCGCGCTCGTAGCGCTGCTCTTCGGACTTCAGGCGGTCAATCTCCGCTTTGCCTTTGCGAATGCGCTGAATGGCGTCTTTTTCGGTCTGCCAACGCGCTTTAAGGGCGCTCGACTTTTCTTTTAGCGTGCCCAGTTCCTTTTCGATTTCAGACAATCGCTCTTTCGAATGCGCGTCGGATTCTTTGCGCAGCGCCTGGCGCTCGATTTCGAGCTGCATGATGCGGCGCTCGATTTCGTCGATGTCCGTGGGCAGGGAATCAATCTCCATGCGCAGTCCGGCCGCGGCCTCATCCACGAGGTCAATTGCTTTGTCGGGCAGGAAACGATCCGAGATGTAGCGATTGGAAAGCATTGCGGCCGCGACGATTGCCGAATCCTTGATGCGCACGCCGTGGTGCACTTCGTATCGCTCTTTCAGTCCGCGAAGAATGGCGATGGTGTCTTCGACCGACGGCTCGCCGACAAAGACGGGCTGAAAGCGGCGCTCGAGTGCGGGATCCTTTTCAATGTATTTACGATATTCGTTAATCGTGGTCGCGCCGATAGAGCGCAACTCTCCGCGGGCAAGCGCGGGCTTGAGCATGTTGGAGGCGTCCATCGAACCTTCCGCAGCGCCTGCGCCAACGAGAGTGTGAAGCTCGTCGATAAAGAGAATGATCTGGCCTTCGGAATCCGTGACTTCCTTCAGCACGGCTTTGAGGCGATCCTCGAATTCACCGCGATACTTCGCGCCCGCGACAATCGCCGCGAGATCGAGGGCAACGATGCGCTTCGGCTTAAGCACTTCGGGCACATCGCCCGATACGATTCGCTGGGCGAGGCCTTCGACGATGGCCGTCTTGCCGACGCCGGGTTCGCCGATCAGCACAGGATTATTTTTGGTGCGGCGAGCGAGGATTTGCATGACGCGGCGAATTTCTTCGTCGCGGCCGATTACGGGATCAAGCTTTCCGCGGCGCGCGAGTTCGGTCAGATCTCTCGCGTATTGTTCGAGAGCGCGGTAGGTGGCTTCCGGATTCTGGCTGGTGACGCGATGGCTGCCGCGAACGCTGGTTAGCGCTTGCAGAATTGCGTCGTGAGTGCAACCGGACTTCGCGAGAATTTCAGCGGCGGGATCGTGGCCGCCGGACGAAATTGCGAGAAGCAAGTGTTCGGTGGAAACGTATTCGTCCTTGAAGCGCGTGGCTTCGTCGAATGCGCGCGAAAGCGTGTCGTTCAACGATGGACTGAGATACTGCTGCGAGACGCCCGAAACTTTCGGCAGGCGCTCGATTTGACGTTCGACTTCCTTTGCCAATATTTCGGGCGCCACTCCGAGCTTTGAGAGCAGCGGCGACACCACGCCGTCGCCCTGCGTTACGAGCGCCCAGAGCAAGTGCAGTGGCTCGATTTGTTGCTGGCCCGAGCGCGCACCCATTTCCTGTGCGGCTTGCAGGGCCTCCTGCGCTTTTACGGTCAGTTTGTCCATTCTCAGCATGGCTTTACCTCAACTTCGCATCACGATAGCTACGCATCGCAAATTATAGAAACCATCTCGGCTGATTATACGTTCGTTCGGGCGTTCAATACACGAAGGGGCCGGACCGAACAAGCGGCCGGCCCCTCGCGTCTGGATACGAATTTACTTCGTGCCGTTCGCGACGTTGACCTTTACTTGCTTTGGCTTTGACTCGGCGCGCTTCGGCATTTCTACACGGAGCACACCGTTCTTGTATTCGGCCTTGATGGCTTCAGTGTTGACCGTGTTCGGCAGAGTGAAGCTTCGCGTGAACGAGCCGTAGGAGCGCTCGACGCGCAGATAATTCTCTTCCTTCACTTCTTGCTCGAACTTCCGCTCACCGTGGATCGAAAGCGTGTTGTTCTCGATGCGGATGTCGATGTCCTTTTCGTTGACGTCTGGGAGATCGGCCTTGAGCACCAGCTCATTTTCGGTCTCGTAGATATCAACGGCCGGAGCCCACGTGGTCAGAGACGACTCTGAACCGCGGCCCGGGAGCGTGGATTCGAACAGCCGGTTGACCTGCGCTTGCAGGTTGGAGACGTTGCGAAAGGGGTCCCAACGGATGACTGAGTTCATTAGTAGCTCCTTATAGGAGATTTTCGCTTTATCAGCGTATTCGCATAATATTATATGCGTGTATTATTGTCAAGTATGTTCGAACACGATTCGTTTCAGTCGCTTACGAGTTTCTTGCTCTATAAAACTCGTAAAATCAAGCACTTAAGATAGTGCGTTTCAGGCAAGGTCAGAAGAATGGGGTGGTCTCGCGACTGCGTACGCCGCTCGACCACGACCACTGTCCGATGCGCGTCATTCGCAGCCTCGGCCACGATTTGAAGGAATAGCGCCTCGGCAATGTGGTGGGAGCACGAGCACGTAATGAGATATCCGCCGGGGCGAAGAAGCTTCATGGCGCGGAGATTGATTTCCTTGTAGCCGCGTTGGGCTGCCGGAATGCTTTCGCGATTTTTGGCGAAGGCTGGAGGATCGAGAATGATCATGTCGAAGCGGCGGTCTTCTTCATCGTATTGCTTCAAAACATCGAATGAATTGGCCTCGCGGAATGAAACATTCTCAATCGCGTTGAGTTGCTGATTTCTTCGCGCGGCAGCGACGGCCGCTGCCGAAAGATCGATTGCCTCCACGTGCGCGGCCTTGCGTGCGACGGGCAGCGCGAATCCGCCGTGATACGAGAAGCAATCGAGGACATCGCCGCTCGCATAGCTGGCAGCCGCCTCATGATTTTCCCGCTGATCGAGGAAGCCGCCGGTTTTCTGGCCGTGATGCAAATCGTAGATGTATTCGATGCCGCCCTCACGCGCGCGTACCTCTTCTGGGACGTCGCCGTGGAGCACTGTTACGCGCTGTTCGAGGCCTTCGAGAAGGCGGACTTTCGGGTCGTTGCGCTCGATGATGCCTCGCGGCGAAAAAAGTTCGACGAGGAGTTCGACGATCAGTGGTTTGAGGCGCTCAACGGTCTGGCAGAGATTCTGCATCACGAGATAGTCGCCGTAGCGATCGACGACGAGAGAAGGAATCGCGTCGGCTTCGCCATAAACAAGTCGGTAGACTTCGGAATTCGTGACCGTGCGTTTGCGGAATTCTGCGGCGGCGAGAAGTCGCTGGCGAAGAAAGGCGCGGTCTACGGCGACATCGTCGGCGGTGACGAGTCGAATCGAAATCTGGGAGCGATCGCTGTAGAAGGCGCGGCCGTGGAACCGGCCGCGCTCGTCGAAAAGGCGCACGACGGCGCCCGGTTCGGCATCAACACCGCGCACGTCACTTCGATAAACCCAATGGTGGCCCGAGCGCAACCGCTCGACGCCACGCGGGCCGATCACGACGCGGTCTTCCGGCACCGGGGCATCCTCGCCGACTAAAATAGCCGCGTGCTCTCGTCCAGAGCGAAAGTGTAATTCTCAGGAGCCCCGCATCGGCTGAGCGGGGCACGCGACGCACGCACTGCGCGTCTGATAACACAGAAGCCGGGAGAAATCCAGAACGTTCGGTTCCGCGCCGCGGAGCATCAGAAGGCTACCACGACGCCTGCTGATACGCGGGGATCGTTCTGGGTGCTCGAATTGAAATGCGTGATCAGGTAATCGATCTGGATTGGTCGAATCGCGATGTGAGGAAAAATTTTGATGTCGATTCCGACGCCGGCGGCTCCGGCGAGGGAGCTTGTTGAGGAAGCGGTGAAGACGTTACCCGAATTCGTCGCGCCGGTGGTGGTCGATTCGTGCGCGCCGCCGACCAAGACGTGGGCAAACGGAGACACGACTCCGGGGAGTGAAATTTGAGGTCCCGCCATGTAGGTTTGAATGTGGACTTCGCTCGTGCCCTGCACGTTTCCGTAGTGGCCGCTGAAATCGGCGGCGAGGCCAAACCAACGCACCGGCTTGTAGATTCCCGAAAGTTCCCAGCCGCTCATGCTGGCTCGATTGCTCACAAACTGCGTCGTGCAAGTGGGGCCCGGGCAGAGAACAGTCTGCGGCTGCGAAACAGCGGGAAAGAGATAAGAATATCCGCCGAAGACTTGGAAATTGCTCTGCGCGCTACATTTCGTGGGCACGATGAGCCAGAGAAAAAGAAGCCCGAGAATTGCTGCTGCCTTTCGCATGAGTGCTGCCTCCCGAACGGCGTAGGATATGCTGCTCCTAGTCGGATGACACAGGTGCCTCGGCGGTTGCAGCGGAGGCGCGAAACAAAATAATCAGCGTTGGGCGCGGCTGAGCTGGCCGGACGCCGCTCGATGAGTGCCCAGAGGCAAGTGTTCAGGAATTCGATGCTGCTTACAGAACTCGACTACAACCTACCGCAAGAGCGAATCGCGCAACGGCCGCTCGAAGAGCGGGACGCTTCGCGAATGCTGCTGCTCGATCGGAGAACCGGCGAGTGGGAAGACCGCGCGTTCCGCGAGTTTCCGGAACTTTTGCGCGGCGATGAACTGATCGTCGTGAACAACGCGCGCGTGATTCCCGCGCGGCTGCTCGGCCGGCGAGTGGGCGTGCATTCCGGGCCGCACGGAAAATCTGGAAAAGCGAGCTCGGAATTTCTGCAATCGGAGATTGAAGTTTTTCTCGTTCGCCGGTTGGAATCGAATATCTGGGAAGGGCTAGTCCGCCCGGGGCGCAAAATAGGCGTCGGTGAAAAAATCATTTTTGGCGAGGGAGAGCTTGAAGCCGAAGTCGAGTCACGCGGCGAGTACGGGCTGCGGCGGCTGCGATTTCGAGCGCAAGGCGATTTTGAGGAAATTCTGAATCGGCTAGGTCACGTTCCGCTTCCTCCCTACATACATCGCGCGGATGATTCCTCTGATCGCGAGCGGTATCAGACACTTTTCGCGAGCCACGCCGGAGCCGTCGCAGCGCCGACTGCGGGATTGCACTTCTCTCGCGCCGTTCTTGACCGCGTGCGCGCGCGAAAAATGGAAATCGTGGAAATCACGCTCGACGTCGGGCTCGGCACGTTCGAGCCGATTCGCACGGAGAGATTTGAAGATCATCCCATTCACCGCGAAAGCTACGAGATTTCCGAGTCTGCCGCAGCTGCTATCAATCGCGCGCGGAGCGGCGGCCGGCCGATACTGGCGATTGGGACGACGGCTGTGCGAGCGCTTGAAGATTCCGCGGCGAAGAGCCCTGCCACGAAATCCGATTCTCGCGCGCCGATTGTTCGAGCCGGGCGCGCCGAGGCGGACATTTTTTTGTATCCCGGCAAGGAATTCCTCGTGGTGAATCAGCTGCTCACAAATTTTCACTTGCCGCAATCGAGCTTGCTCGCGCTCGTCGCCACTTTTGCCGGGCGCGAAAACGTCTTGCGCGCGTACGCGCACGCGGTCGAGGCCGGCTACAGGTTCTATAGCTACGGCGATTGCATGCTAATCCGGTGAGATTCCCAAGCGCGGGCCGCTCGGCGAAGAGCCGGCGCACTTTTGTTGTACATGGGTGCAATTGCCCGTGGCGTCGTCTATAATGCGCAGCCTGCCCTGGGGGCACGTCCGAATGCGGTATCTGGTTCTTAGCGACATCCACGCCAACATGAGCGGACTCGACTCCGCGTTGAAAGCATCGGAAGGCCGATGGGACAAAGTGGTTTGCCTGGGCGATGTTGTCGGCTACGGCCCCGACCCGAACGAAGTGGTGGATAAAATTCGCGCGCTCGACGCCGTAACGATTAGGGGAAATCACGATAAGGCCGGCAGCGGCCTCGAAGACGCGAGCGATTTCAATCCCGTGGCGCGCGCCGCCGCCATCTGGACGCACGAAATACTCCGTCCCGATAACCTCGAGTATTTGATGAATCTTCCGACTGGCCCGATCGAGCTCGACGGGATGTCGCTCGTGCATGGCGCGCTGCGCGACGAAGATGAATACGTCTTCACGCAAGCGCAGGCGCTCGACGGGCTTCTCGAAGCTCCTTCACCCATTACGTTTTTCGGGCACACGCATCTTCAGGGCGGGTTCGTATTGCGCCGCGATGGCAACGCCGTCGAGCCGCTCCGGCTCAAGGTGCCGGCGGATTCGCAGTTCGCTGAAATTCCCATAGATGCTGAGACGACGTACCTGTTCAATCCCGGATCCGTCGGTCAACCGCGTGACGGCGATTCGCGCGCGGGTTTCGCGATTGCGGACCTCGGCGGCAAGAAGGTCGAATTCTGGCGAGTGAAGTATGATATCCCCGCGGTGCAGGAAAGAATGTTTCGAGCGGGTCTGCCTGAGCCGTTGATTATGCGGCTCGCGTTCGGCCGCTGAGGCCTCGGCGCCAAGATCATGCCTGACGTACTCCAGTCCGAATCCCGGGATAAAAGCTCGTTTCCCATTGCGTTTACACTGGGCGCCGTAATTGTTTTGTTGATTGTCGGCGGGCTCGTTCTGGCTTCGCGGCTATCAACCGGCAAGGGAGCGGCGTCTGCAGAGCACCTGCCGTTTGGCGCGAAGGAACAAGCCACCGCGGCGAGGATTCATTTCCTCGATCCCCAGATGGGTCGCGCGTCGAATTTTCTGAATCAGGATGTGACGTATATCGCGGGCGTGATCTCGAACGACGGCGTTGCCACCGTGAAAGAAATCGAAGTGAACTTTGAATTCCACGATCCGTTCAATCAAGTGATTCTGCGCGAGACGCGGCGATTGCTGGGGCCGAACGCGCGTCCCCTCGCTGGTGGAGAGCGGCGCAATTTTCAAATCTCGCTCGAATACGTTCCGAGCGAATGGAATCAGCAGTACCCGGTGATTCATATAACGGGCCTTCTCCTTCGGTAGTTTCCCTGCCAGTAGTTTCCCGCCGAGTTTTCTTGGCAGGTTTCCCTTTTCAACTGAATATCCTTCGGCCGTTTCTAGCTGCCTTATTCAACGCACAAATGGATGAGTGGACTCAACTCGAACAGACGCTCGACACGATGACGGCATCGGGGAGTGTCGAAGTGCACGAAGACGGCCAGTGGCTCGCCGAGCTTTCCGGCCTTCACTGCGAAATCCAGAAGGAAGGGAAGCAGCCGCTCGTGCACCTATGGTCGGACGAGCGAAATCTCGTGCGGCGAATCTTGCGCGTTGCGGAGCATTCTCCAAATCGGGTTGTTTTTGAAGTGCGGCGCTTCGGCGCGAACCGTCCGGCGCGGCTTGAATTCATCGCCGCCGAAGGGACGCGGCGCAAAAGCCGCGTCAGCGTGGAGAAATTTCGCGCACGATTTGCGCGGATACTGGCCGAGAATTTTCCCGACGCAAGAGTGGATTCGCTCTCCGGTTCGCCCGATCTCGAGCACTCCTTCTCGGGCTTATTTGCGCGCGGTGTGATGTCCGAGGGCCGGCGCGCGTGGGCGATTCTCGCCGCGCCTCCAGGATCGAACACGAATTCCGTCGATGGGATTCTCACGTTCGGTCTGCTCTGGCTCGAATGGGCGCGCGACCACGCCGAGCGGCGCGCCATTGAAGGACTGCGTCTCTTCGTGCCGGAGGGCACCGCGCGAGAAGTGCGGCATCGCACGAAGGCGCTGAATACCGCCGCGCGCGTTGAGATTTTCGAATTGCTTGCGGAAGAGGAGCGCGTGCGCGCCGTGGACCTCGCCGACACGGGCAATCTCGAGAGCTGGCTCACTCCGCGCCGCGAAATTGAAAAAACGTTCGACGCCGCCCGGGGAATGGTCGAGCGCATTCGCGCCATGGACGTGCGCGCGGGAGAGCACATCGTTGCGGACGTGCGCACCGGCGTTCGGGAAGTTTCGGTGCGTTATCGCGGCCTTGAATTTGCGCGATGGGCCGACGGCCACGTCGAAATCGGAGTGGGCGAAGATCGTAGGGAATGGACCGGCAGAACTCCCGGCGATCTGAAGAAGCTTCTCGGCAATCTCGAAGAGCATCGGAACCCGGCGGCGAACGCGACGAATCACGCGTTTTATCGCGCCGCACCGGAACGGTGGCTCGAAAATATCGTTCTGCGCGATCCATGCCAGCTCGACGCGCAACTCGATTCGAAGTTTCTGTACTCGCAGGTGCCCGCGCTATCGGATTCCGATCGCGGCATAATCGATTTGCTCGGAGTAACGCGGCAGAGGCGCCTCGTCGTCATCGAATTGAAAGCATCCGAAGAAATTCATTTGCCGTTGCAAGCCGTCGATTACTGGCTGCGCGTCCGCCAGCATCTTGCCAACGGCGATTTCGAGCGCGCCGGTTATTTCGCGGGAATGGAACTCGATCCCGGCCCGCCGTTGGTGTGGCTGGTCGCGCCTGCGCTGAGATTTCATCCCGCGAATGAAACTGTCCTGCGATATCTATCGCCTGAAATTTTGATCACGCGAATCGGATTGAACGAGAACTGGCGCAGAAAATTGCGAGTCGTATTCCGTCAGTAAAAATTAATCTTGGAGAAAAAAGAGGGGAAGCAGCCTTGGGTTGCCCTGTGCCGCTTCCCGGGGTGTGTCCTAGAAGTGATTTGTAAGCTTAGATGCGAACCCTTGAAAAAGGTTTCCTCAAAATGAAGAGGAGCTCTACAGCTCAGTAGAACAGATACTTACGCCACTTCGCATCCTTGTGGCCGATAAGCCGCATCAACTGCCGCGACGTGTGCAGAGTGAATGGCCGCGGGCGCCGCGCTAATTGCAATCCGGCCTCTTCGGGAGTCCGGTCACCTTTGCGATTGTTGCAGTCGTAGCAGCACGCGACGAGATTTTCCCACGAAGAATGACCGCCGCGTGAGCGCGGCATCACGTGGTCGAGCGTCAATTCCGAAGCCGGCAGCGCGCGGCCGCAGAATTGGCAAGTGTTCCGGTCGCGTAGAAGAATATTTTTGCGCGAAAGTGCGCGGCTCTGCTGCGGGATATGGCGGTACGTAAGCAGACGAATCACAGACGGCACGGCAACCGCGCGCGAACTCGAATGAACCTGCGAAGGCTGCGTTTCTTCTGCCTGCGCTACGCCCTTCAACATCAGCACGAGCGCACGGCGAACAGCGGTCACGTTGATGGGTTCGAAGGTTGCGTTGAGGACGAGGACCGGAGCTTGCATGACAGAAGGTCGGCTCGCAGGCACCGTGGCTCGGGGCACAGATCCGTCCACCGCGCCGACATTGATTTTCGGCCGAGGACGCAACCCGTTCTTGAGGCGGTTGTCCATCGCAGCCATCCCTTCTGCCTTCTACACTAGTACGCGATTCCGCTCGGGTCTGGATTTCCGGCCCTGCGGCTAGCTCTGCTCCCAAGACTTACATAGTATTTGACGCGACTGGATGACCATTAGGCTCAGGCCGCGCGAGTTCTGGTACGACACGCGCCACCGTAATGCCGGTAACGCTTGCTGCTCCCGCCTTCAAAAGCGCTCTCGAGCACGCATCGAGCGTCGCGCCAGTCGTAAATACATCATCTACCAGTAGTATACGCAACTTGTCAACTTTGGCCCCGGCGCGGGTTTCGTATGCGCCATGAACGGATCGCCATCGTTCCTTGCGAGTGAGCAGGAATTTTTCGGGCCGAGGCCTCGTGCGCATCAGCAGATAGCTGCCCAATGGGATGCCCAATCGCCGCGCCAACGGCCGGGCGATTAGCTCAGCTTGGTTGTAGCCCCGCTCGCGCTGGCGGGCTGGGTGTAGAGGTACTGGCACGACCGCGTCGAACTTCAGGTCAGCGAACTCCTCGCGAACGACACGCTCGAGCTTTGTGGCGAACCACGAGCCGATGCGAGTAACAGCATCGTATTTCAGGAGAACGATCGCGCCGCCCAGCGCGTCGTTATAGACGCCGAAACTTCGTGCGCGAATGAATCCATAGACTCCGCGCCGGCACAGTTGGCACTGCAGGCTCGGATATTCCGCGGCAATCGGCGAAACAAATGGCCGCCCGCAAGACGTGCACTTCGGCCCGACGATCCGCCGCACTTCGGCGAGGCAATCCTCACAAATCGGAATCAGCGACGCGCTCGCGAGCGTCTGCTCGCAAATTCGGCAGGGAGCCGGGAAGACTATCGCGGCGAGAGCGTCGAGCGTGTCCTGGAATATCACGAACGCGATATCGTTTCGGGTCGAGCGCGAGTGGCGCGTAATGCGCGATACGCATCGCGCGCGAACACTACTCGAAATGCGAGACTCGATCTATCCGGGATAGTACGGAGAGGCTCGGCGCGCGAGCGATTCTGAAGTTTCGGCGAAGGGCGTGCGTACCGTGGATCTCGCCTGAGGCGCGATCAGAGGATTCCCTGTTCCTGTTTTTCCTGGCAGGTGATGCAATAGCGCGTCCAGGGCACAGCTTCGAGCCGTTTCTGTTGCAACTCCAAATGACAACTGATGCATTCGCCGAATTCTTCGTCCTTAATGCGATCGAGCGCATCGTCGACGAGCCCCAGGAGAGTTCGAGCGTCGTGCGTTTGGCCGAACAGGAATTCTTTTGTGTAGGAATTCGCAGCCTTATCGGCGAGATCCACTGTGGGATCTTCATCCGCTTCGCGGCCTTCCTGTTCAGTCCGGGCGATCGCTTTGAGGAGCTCTTCGCGCCGAGTTTGTAGCTTCTTTTTGTAGTAGTCGAGCCGCTTCTTGTCCATGTCCCGTTTTCCTGTCGTACTTTTCAATCTCTCTGTCCCTGTGAGCTTCAACGAGCTAACCAAATCAGGTGATTGTAACGACCGCCCGAAGTGGTGTCAATCGAGTGCGTCCGTGGGTTTCTCGGGAGCAACTCGTTTGCGCGCGAAACAATTAGGGTTTGATGCAGATTCTGGCGGCGGGATTCACGCGATTCAGAAAAATGGCGCGGTGTTACGCGCTCTTTGGCGGGTACTTGAGGTGAAACAGCAAGAAAAGCAGCGCGATACAGAGAAAGCAGAAGACGCTGCCTTCCGGTCCCACTGAACCACCAGTGATCCAGCGCGCGCCATGAAGCGACGAATGGGAGAGCACGCCCGCGCTGGTGTTTCCGCTATTCGGAACGGAATAGAGATACGTTTCGCCCCAATCGAAGCTGCAGTGCAGGCCGATCGCGAACCACAAATTGCCGGTGCGGCGCAGCGTCAAGCAAAAGAAAATCGCGATAATAACCACGCCGAGCGCGCCGATCACGCCCTCGCCTGGATTGTTGAGGTGCGCCGCAGCGAACAACGCCGTTAGACATGCGGCCCCGGGCCAGAAACCGATTCCCGAGCCGAGCGTGTATTGCATGTAGCCGCGAAAGGCAAATTCCTCAAACACACCAACGAGAAAGAACCCAATGAGCCAAAGAATCGCGTTTCGATAAATTGCGTTTCCCGAGAGGGCGAGCGGGCCGAAGGAGTACGCGCCAACGGAGGCGATAAGTCCGATCACCGCGGAAACGGTCACGAGGCCCCAAAGCATGCCCTCCCAGAAGCGTTTTCCAAACGCCTGCGAGAGCGGAATCCCGTAGTCGCCGAATGGCCGTTTCTCGATCAGCGACATGATCCATGCCGCCGCGAGAACGGCAAAAGCAACGGTCAACTCAGTTACGATCAATCCGATGGGCGCAAGCTCTCCTCGCTGGGCGCCGGAAAAGTATCGGTCTAATGCGGGAATGTGCCGGATGGCCTGCACGGCAAGGTAACCGAGCACGACCACAAGCGTGATATAGATCGAAAGCCGCCAGCCCGCGCGGAGCCCGTTTGGACCGATGAACACGATGCCCAGGAAAGGACGCTTATCAGGTTGTTGCCCTGCTTCGCCCTGCGGCGCGTTTGAATCGCTGACGGAACTCATGGAATCCATTCTTCTTTAGACGTCGTGCGCCGCGCGTTGTTACTCCGGACCGCTAGGGCGCAACCCAGCCGCGCCTCGGCTTTGCGCGCGGGATTGCGAAGCATACATGTAGCGGGCTGATTCGGAAAGGTCCGAGGCACGGTTGCGGCATCGGGAACCGGCTGATAGAATCACGAGTTTGCATGAGTCTCTGCGGCCGTATCTTATGCTGTCGGAGCGCGTTGAAGCGGAATCAGGGAGGCCAAGCTTGGCAAAGTACGATCTCGTCATCATCGGGAGCGGCCCCGGCGGCTACGTCGCGGCCATCCGCGCGGGCCAATATGGTCTGAAAACGCTCGTCGTGGAGAAAGACAGCTACGTCGGCGGAACGTGCCTTCATATCGGCTGCATCCCCACCAAAGTGCTGCTCTACCACGCCGAAATCTACGAAAACTTCCAGCGCGCCGCGGAATTCGGATTCGAAGTGAAAGACGTGAAAGTAAATTGGGGCGCGGTCCTCGAACGCAAGCAGAAGATCGTCAACAAACACACCAAGGGCATCGAGTTTCTATTCCGCAAGAGCAAAGTCGAGACGATGACCGGTTGGGGACGCATCGCCGGACCGGGTCGCGTCGCTGTCGAGAAAGATGGCAAAACGACGGAAGTCGAAACAAATTTCACCATGGTCGCGACGGGGTCCGATGCACGGACGCTTCCCGGCGTCGAGATTGACGGCAAGACGATTCTGACGAACCGCGAAATTCTCAATTTGCCGCAGCTTCCCAAATCGCTCGTGGTGGTTGGCGCGGGCGCGGTCGGCGTCGAATTCGCTTCGATCTATCGCAGCTTCGGCGCGGAGGTGACGATTCTCGAGATGCTCCCGCGTGCGGTGCCTCTCGAAGACGAAGAGATTTCCGCCGAATTGCAGAAGGCGTTTAAGAAGCGCGGCATCCGCATCGAGACGGGGGCGAAAGTCGAATCGGTGAAGAAGGATGCGAAGGGCGTGTCGGTCACGTTCAAGAACGGTGCAGGGAAGTCCGAGACGCTCGCGGCCGAGAAAGTTTTGATCGCCGTGGGGCGCCGCCCGCTGACGGAGAATATCGGCATCGAAAAAACCGCCGCGAAACTCGAGCGCGGTTTCGTGCACACCAACGGGTACATGGAAACAGCCGAGCCGCGGCTTTACGCCATTGGCGACATCGTCGCGGGATTGCCGCAACTCGCGCACGCCGCTTCGATGGAGGGATTGATCGCCGTCGGAAGGATGGCGGGCAAGGAAGTGCAGCAGTTCGATCGCGGGCGCTGCCCGGCGGCGACTTATTGTGAGCCGCAAATCGGTTCGATCGGCATGACGGAAAAGCAAGCGCGCGATGCGGGAATCAAGGTCAAGACGGGCAAATTCCCGTTCGCCGGCAACAGCAAGGCTTCGATCATCGGCCACCATGAGGGATTCATCAAAGTTGTGGCCGAGGAAAAGTATGGCGAGATTCTCGGCGTTCACGCGATTGGGCCGCTGGCGACCGAGATCCTCGCTGAACCGGTGGCGGCGCTAGGACTTGAAGCGACGATTGACGACATGATGACGACGATTCACGCGCATCCGACGCTCTGGGAAGCGATGGGGGATGCGTTCAACGCCGTGCGCGGCTTGAGCATCAACGCGTAGAGAAAGCTTATCTGAAGCCTGTGACGAATTCCGCGAACGAATGCTGGCTGGTTGATCTCGGACTCATCGGCTACGAGCCGGCGTGCGAGCTTCAGCGGCGTGCTGTGGAAGCGCGCAAGGCCGACGCCATTCCGGATGTCCTGCTTCTGTGCGAGCACCCGCACGTGATCACGCTCGGCAGGAATGGCAGGCTCGAAAATCTGCGCGCATCCGATAGCGTGCTCCGGCAGAAGCGCGTTGAATTTCATCCTTCGGATCGTGGCGGAGACATCACCTATCACGGCCCAGGGCAGATCGTCGGGTATCCCATTCTCGATCTCGCTTCACACCGGCGCGATGTGCGGTGGTACGTCGACCGGCTCGAAGAAACCATGATCCGCGCGACGCGGGAATTCGGCATCGAAGCGAAGCGGATCGAAGGCCTTCACGGCATTTGGGTCGACGCACTTGCGGCGACGGAAAAGATCGACGCACTTGCGGCGACGGAAAAGATTGACGCACTTGCGGCGACGGAAAAGATTGACGCACTTGCGGCGCCGGAAAAGCTTGCCGCGCCTGCGGCGCCGGAAAAGCTCGCCGCGCTCGGCGTGCATTTGAGCCGGTGGGTGACGTCGCACGGCTTCGCGTACAACGTGTCGACCGATTTGCGCTATTTCGATTTGATCGTGCCCTGCGGAATTTCCGAAAAGCGCGCGACATCGCTCGAGAAACTTTTGGGTTGCGACGTCAATTCGAGCGAAGTGGCGGAAAGGCTCGCGCGCCATTTCGGCGAAGTTTTTGGACGAGATTTGACTCCCATGTCGCGCGATGAATTTGAAGCGATATTGCTCGATCGCAGCGATGAAGCCATGCCGCTTCATCAGCAAACAGCCGGCATGCGATGACACGAAGTTGTAGGGGCGCTGCTTGCTGCGCCCCTTGCCAAGGACGGAGTAGCAGATGAGTCCCTCATCCAACGGAGCCGCAGACGCACCTGTAACGCGGCAGCAGTGTCTCGACCTCTACTACTTCATGCGGCTGAACCGCGCGGTCGAAGACCAGATGATGAAGCTCTTCCGCCAGAACAAAATCGTCGGCGGACTCTACTCGAGCCTCGGCCAGGAAGCGATTTCGGTCGGCACTGCGTACGCGCTCGAAAAACGCGATTGGATGGCGCCGATGATCCGGAATATCGGCGCGCTGCTGGTGAAGGGCGTGAAGCCGCGCGACATCTTCACGCAGCACATGGCGAAATACACTTCGCCGACGCAGGGCAAAGACGGCACAAGCCATTTCGGCGATCTGAAAAATCTCCATATCGTCTCGCCCATCTCAATGCTCGGCGATTTGATACCCGTAATGACAGGCGTGGCGATGGCCGGCCGCTACCTCGGGCAGGGCATCGTTACGATGACGTGGATCGGCGACGGCGGCAGTTCGACCGGCGCATTCCATGAGGGGCTCAATCTTGCCGCCACGCAGCGCGCGCCTTTCATTCTCATCCTCGAAAATAATCAATGGGCCTATTCGACGCCCGTGAGCCGCCAAGTGCCAGTGCGCGATCTCGCCGAGCGCGGCCGCGCGTACGGAATTACGTCGGTGACGGTGGATGGCAACGACGCGATCGCCGTGTTCGAAGCGTCGCGCGCTGCCGTCGCGCAGTGCCGCGCGGGAAATGGGCCGGTGCTCATCGAAGCGAAGACGATGCGCATGAAAGGCCACGCGCAGCACGATCCGGCCGAATACGTCCCGAAGGCCATGCGCGAATACTGGGAAGCGCGCGATCCCATCGCTCTCTTCGAGAAATATTTGAATGCAAACAAGCTTTGGGACGCGAAGGCGAAACAGGAGATCGAGGCGCGCATCGCGGCACTGGTGAAGGAAGATCTCGAATTCGCGGAGAATTCGCCGATGCCTCCGGCGGAGCTGGCCGAGCAGGGCGTCTACTGCGAAGGCTGCCACACGATCGAAGCGGAGTGGCATCGGTCGAAGGCTGAAGTGACGCCGCCGAAATCGAGCGTCGCGGCGGGATGGAATGTGAAAGATTTCGGCGGGATCGAGAATTCCGCAACTGGCGGTAACGGTGCGAGCGCGCCGGCTCCAGCTAAATCCGTTCCGCAATCGGCCGGTAAGGCCTCTCAGCAATCCTCCGCCGCGGCGAAGGCTGCAGCCGTTCCGGCGCGCCGCCCCTTCGGAAGAGGCCCGAAGGGCAAGCGGGGAGGGCGCTGACGATGGCTCCGGTCACAATGCTCGAAGCGATCCGCCAGGCGATGTTCGAAGAGATGGATCGCGATCCGGCGGTCGTCGCCATCGGCGAAGACATCGGCGTTTACGGCGGCGCATTCAAGGTCACCGAAGGATTGCTCGAGCGCTTTGGCAACGAGCGCGTGATCGAGACGCCGATCAGCGAAACGGCGATCGTCGGCGCGGCTTGCGGGATGAGCTATCTCGGCCTGCGCCCCATCGTCGAGATGCAATTCATCGATTTCATCGCCTGCTGCTTCAACCAGGTGACGAACTTCGTCGCGAAAGGGCACTATCTTTGGGGCGCGCCCGCGCCGATGGTGATTCGCGGGCCGTCGGGCGGCGGCGTACGCGGCGGGCCGTTCCACTCGGCGAATCCTGAAATGTATTTCGCGCACACGCCGGGGCTGAAAATCGTATATCCCTCGACGCCGTACGACGCGAAGGGCTTGCTCAAGTCGGCGGTGCGCGACAACAATCCCGTGCTCTTCTTCGAGCACAAATTTCTTTACCGCCGGATCAAGGAAGAATTGCCCGCCGAAGAATATACGGTGCCGCTCGGCAAAGCCGTGACGCGCCGCGAGGGCCGCGACCTCACGATACTGAGCTACGCGGCGATGATGCACACGTCGCTCGAAGCCGCGGCCGAACTCGAAAAAGAGGGAATCGAAGCCGAAGTGATCGACTTGCGGACGCTCATGCCGCTCGATAAGGACGCGATTCTTGCGTCGGTGAAAAAGACGAACAAGCTTTTGATCGTTCACGAGGACACGCGGACGGGCGGAATCGCGGGCGAAATTGCCTCGCTCGTTTGCGAGAATGCATTTGAAGATTTGGACGGGCCGATCGCGCGCGTCACGTCGCTCGACACGCCCGTGCCGTACGCGCCGACGCTCGAAGAACATTTTCTGCCGAACGCCGCCAAAGTTGCGGCTGCCGCTCGCGAACTGGCAAGATATTAGAGATTCGAGGAGAAGCCGATGGCCGTTGACGTCGTAATGCCGCAGATGGGCGAAAGCATTTTCGAAGGCACGATCACCAAATGGCTCAAGAAGGCCGGCGAAAAAGTCGAGCGCGACGAGCCGCTATTCGAAATTTCGACGGACAAGGTGGACGCGGAGATCCCATCGCCCTCTGCTGGCGTTCTGAAAGAGATCAAAGTCGCCGAAGGGCAGACGGTTCCCGTCCAGACGGTCGTCGCCGTAATCGATGCCGGCAGTGCGAGTGCTGCCACCCCTGCGCCTGCGCCCGCGAAGGCAGAAGCTCCGAAGGCTGCAGCGGCGCCTCCACCCGATGACGAGAAAGCGGCACCCGGCCCGGTGCCCACCAAAGGTTACCCGCAGGCGCAGAAATCTGTCGCCGAGGCGCCCGCTCCATCCCGCGCGGCTGAAACACCGGGGGCCGTCTCATCCCAACCAGCAGCGAAGTCGGCTGCTTCCGATGCGGGATCGCGCGAGAAAGTGCGCAGCTCGCCCCTCGTGAGGCGGCTTGCGAAAGAGCATGAGGTCGATCTGACGCAAGTGCCGGGAACCGGCGCGGGCGGCCGCGTCAGCAAGAAAGACATTCTCGGCGCCATCGAAGGCGGCGGTGCGCGCGCAGGAGATTCGGCTCAGGCTGCCGCTTCCTCCGCCGCTCCATCGCCCGCGGCTCGCGCGACAATCGAATCCGCGGTGCCGCGCGAAAAAATGTATTTCGGCAAGTACGACGTGCAGCCCATGTCCGTGATGCGCCAAAAAATCGCCGAACACATGGTGCTCTCGAAGCGTGTTTCACCGCACGTGTACTCGGTCGACGAAGTGGATATGACCGCGATCGCAAGTCTCCGCGCGAAGTTGAAGGCGAAATTCGAAGAGACCACCGGCACGAAGCTCACGTTCATGCCTTTCTTCGTGCGCGCCGCGGTCGAAGGACTGCGCGCGTTTCCCACCGTGAATGCTTCGGTCGATGGAACGAATGTGATCCTTCACAAGGAGTGCAACATCGGCATCGCCGTGGCGCTCGATTGGGGGCTCATCGTGCCGGTGATCAAGAACGCCGAAGAGAAAAATTTCCTCGGGATCGCCCGCTCGATGAACGATCTCGCCGAGCGCGCCCGCGCGAAGAAATTGAAGCCGGAGGAAGTGGCCGAGAGCACGTTCTCGATCACCAATCCCGGCGTATTCGGCGGCTTGTTCGGCCTGCCGGTGATCAACCAGCCGAACGTGGCGATCCTCGGCCTCGGCGCGATCGAGAAGCGGCCCGTGGTGATCGACGACGCGATCGCCATTCGCTCGATGGTCTATCTCACTCTGAGCTACGACCACCGTGTGGTCGACGGTGCCATTGCGCACCAGTTCATGGCCAAGATCAAGTACACACTCGAGAATTGGACCGAGAGCATTTTGTAGCACCGGCGATCTTGCTTGCAGCGCTACAGATGACGCACCGGTATCACTTCGATCTGATTCATTTCCGTGACTCCTGGCACGCACAATCATCCCTGGGGTACGCCGCCGTGGGAAATTGATTTCAAGCCACCGCGGCGAGCGTTGCCCAAGTACTGCGATTTCGCCGTGGTCGGCGGCGGATTCACGGGACTCGCTGCCGCGGCTTGGTTGCGAAGAATCGCTCCCGATTCCTCCGTTGTCCTCCTCGAGGCCAACCACATCGGCGCGGGCGCGAGCGGACGCACCGGCGGAATGGTTCTCTCAGAATCCGCAGCGGGCGATCTTCCGGGCCTCGGCGACGTCCTTTCTGGTTTCACCTCAATTCTTGAAACGCTGCAGGTGAAATGCGATCTCACGCTCCATGGCGCGTGGGAGATTGGACGCCGCGGCGGCCGCAAAGCCTCGCCGATTGAGTGGCAGGATTCCGGGACGCTTCGCGTCGTCGATGAAGTTCCCGGCGGTACGCTCGATCCCGGAAAACTCGTGAGCGGCCTCGCCCGCGCCGCCCACGATGCCGGAGCCGCAATCTACGAAAGACATCCGGTTGAAAAAGTCATCTGGGGAAAAGTTCCGGAACTAAAGCTCGGCTCGGGCCGGCTGCTCGCCGGGAAAATTCTATTCGCGACGAACGCGCTGTCTCTCGCTCTTACTGATCTCAAACACAATGGACACGCTCGGCTCACGCTCGCGGCCTCGTCAGAGCCCGTCGCCGGCAAAATTCTCGAAGAGATCGGCCTTGCGGAACGGAAGCCGTTCTACACCGTGGACCTGCCGTATCTCTGGGGCCGCGTGCAGCATGACAATTCGATTGTCTGGGGCGCGGGACTTGTGACTGCACCCCGATCGCCGAATCTCGAACGCGTGGACATCGCCGGGAAAAAGAGCTCGCGGATGTTCGATTCGCTCGAAACCCGCATCCGGCTCATGCATCCCGCGCTCGCGGACATCCGCTTCACGCGGCGTTGGGGCGGGCCGATACTTTTCCGCGACAATTGGCGGCCGGTTTTCGAGCGGCATCCGGAACGCGGCGACGCCGTCGTTCTCGGCGCATTCGCGGGGCACGGCGTGGCGCTCTCTAGTTATCTCGGGAGCTGGGCCGCGGAGGCGCTCGTCGGCCGCCGCGAATTGCCCAGCTGGGGCGCGCATCATCACCCGCGGCATCGCGTTCACCATCACCGTTAAGGCCACAGCAGGTGACATCGAGAGCGCCGCCTAATTGATTCGAGCGCGTAGCGAATCCGCGAAGCGCTCGATGCGGCCGAGCGGCACCACCACGATCCGCTGTTCCTCAAACAGGCGCGCGACGAACTGATGCCGAGGATTTTCCTTCATCGGCTCGATCTCCGTCACCGCCGTGAATTCCGTCTGCGGCAAGCGTGCGCGAATGCACTCGGCCGTGTACGCGAGCACCTTGGCCTGCGCCGGATCGCGTCCGAGCGGCATGGCCTGCAGGAATCCGCGCGTGCCGTTGAACCGGTAGCCGTAATCGAGCCGCAGCGGATCGCCCGTCTGCGTGAACTCCTCGACGCGCACGCTTCTCTCCATCTTCGCGAGAACCCTGTGGCGGCGGAAGACGTCGCTCAGTTTCGCGCGGATCCACGCGCGAGTGTTCTCGAGGATTCCGGCGCGGCCCGGCGCCGGTGGAGGCGCGACGTGATCGCGGTAAAGCCGGTCGAGTTCGGCGTCGAAATCCTCCGCGAGCACGGCCCGGCGAGAGCTGAATTGGATGGCATTCGAAAGAGTGTCTTCGAGCTTGGCGAATGCGGCGGGCGCGGCGAGAACCGCGTCGAGCTCCATCGGAAGCGCGCGCAAAAATGCTTCTTCGGCCGCCGGATGCAGCCGCCGCACGCGCGCGAGTTCCGCGGGCTCCTCGATCAGCCG
>JBAPOP010000060.1:0-60202 GCA_049279675.1 Candidatus Acidiferrales bacterium | reverse complement strand
GGCTTGCGCGCCTTCCAGACTTCGCTCTCCTTCACTTTTAAGCGAATGAAAAGCGTCAAAAGCGCGGGTACGCCGCCAAGAAAAAACAGCGCGCGCCAGCCCCAGTGTGGAAACACCGTCCAGTAGGCAACAGCCGCGAGCAAATAGCCGACTGCATAGCCCTCTTGGAGGAAGCCTGACAGAACGCCCCGCCATCGAACGGGCACGGATTCCATCGCGAGCGACGCGCCTACGCCCCATTCGCCGCCCATGCCGATGCCATAAATAAGGCGAAGGATGATGAAGGTGGTGAAATTTGGAGCGAAGCCGGAGAGAACTTCGACGCCGGAATACAGCAAAATGTCGAGCATGAGCGGCAATCGCCGCCCGTAGCGATCCGCGAGAAGGCCGAACAGAAACGCCCCGATTGGGCGAGTGGCGAGACTCGCGGTAATGGCGAGAGCAATTTGGGGAACGGAGCAATGGAAATCGCCGGCGATCGGCGCGAGGACGAACGTGAGAACGAAAAAATCGAAAGCGTCCAGCGTCCAGCCGAGGAACGCGGCGATGACGGCATTGCGCTGGTTGCTACGCTCGGCGGTCGTCGCATTCATCGTTCATTCAGCAATCTTACTACGCGTGCCAATTGGACTCCCCGCCCGCACTAAAATACGCCAGGCGCGAAACTCAGCGTGACTTCTGCGCGCGGAGATACGAGTCAGTCTTATTGATCCAATCGGCGCGCGGCGGCGTGAAGATGTCGAGATCGACTGTATCTTCGAGCGCGAACGCTTCGTGAGGCATGTTGGGCGGAATGCAGAGGACTTCTCCGGCATGCACGACGATCTCGTCGCCGTCGATGCCAAACTTGAGAACGCCTTCAAGAATGTACGTGATTTGTTCGTTATGATGGCTGTGCATCGGGACGTGGCTGCCCTTCTTCAGCAGCACGCGCGCCAGCATCACTCCTTCGCCGACCACAAATTGGCGCTGCAACAACGGATTCAGATCCTCGAGTTCGAGATCCTTCCAGCGGAAATATTTCAGCTCAGACATTTCTTTCGCTCTCCTGTGAGTCGCAAGCGGCAAGAAACTCGCTCGCGTTGTGACGATTTCCGTCGCCGGCTCTATTTCAGCGGCGGATAGAGCTTCGCCGCATTGTCGTGCAAGTATCCGTGCGCAAGTTCGAGCGCGCGGGATTCCGTCACTTCGCCTTCCGACACCATTTCGGCCAACGCGGCAGCGAGAGCCCTTCTCGCCGAGTTCACGCCGAACCAGAAAGTCACTTCAGCGCCCAATGCGTCGTTGAAAGGAAAAGCGTCCGTGCCGAAAATAATCTTGTCGGGAAAGACTTCGAGCCATTGCCGCAGCGAATTCTTCAGCGCGGCCGGATACATCATCAGTTCCATGAACGACGAATCGAGGTAAACGTTTTTCATCGCGGCAAGCCAGATTGCCTCGCGCTCGTAGGGATAGCAGCCGTGAAGAAGGACGAAAGTGACGCCGAGATATCGCGGATCGCGCAGCACGTTTTCAAGCTGCAATCCATTGCCATTCCGCAAATTGTAGAAATCCCCAATGCCGACGGCGGAATGAAAATGCACCGGCACGTGAAGGGCAAGCGCGCTATCGAGCAAGCGGCGGAATACGTAATCTTGGAAAATACGATATTCGTCGTTCGTCGGAATTCCGCCGGCGTGATATTTGCGGTAAATCGGTTCGACTTCGTCGCGGCTGGGATCGGAGAAATATAGCGAGCGGAAATACGCGGCTTCAAATTTCATCGCGACGCCGCCGCGCTTCTGGTTGTCCGCGACGATACTTCGAATGAGAGCCTCATAACCCGCGAGATCGCCGGGAAGTTTCGAAACTCCCACCTGCTTCATGTATCTCTGTAGAACTCTTTCCTGCAGGTGAAGGTAAAGCGCTTCGTCCGAATCGCGTTTTTCGAGCTGGCTGTTATCGAACGGAAACATCAGGGTATCAACGAAGAAGACCCAGCGGAATCGCGTTGGCTCAAGATAATCGGGCATGGCCACACGGTTCGCAAGAACCGTTTCGATCCCGACGCGATCGAGAATGTTTGAAAAATATTTGGCTCCCTGCTGCTTCTTCATCTCCGTCGTTTTGGCTTCGAGCCACTTTCCGTGTTCGGGCGAGAAATCGTCGTAGGGATAACCGAACAAACTTTTGGCAGCAGCCGCAAGTTCGGGATTCGTCTCGCGAATGCGGAAGGCTTCGCTTTCTCCTTCGGGTGCGGCCATCGCATCGACGTCGGTATCGTCGGCGAAGGCGGGATGCGCGTGATTATCGAATATTGGAATCTTTTCAATCTGGGGCAGCAAGCGTTCGTAAATTTCGTGTACGCCGGCCTCGCCTTTCGGCGGCAGCGGCGACGCTTGAGCGCGGACGTTGGGCGCAAACGAAATGACTGCGAGAATCGCGCTGGCCACAGCGATGGCGATTTTGTTTAGCCTGGCGGTTTGCGAGACGATCGTTCCAGAAGAATTCATTTCGGATTCCTCCACGCCGCTCATGCGTCACGAAGTCGAGGGCGAGGACTGCAAGAGCCCAGCATTATACCGAGCCGCGACAGCGAAATTATCAGAAACTGCGCAGAGTGTGCAAAGCGGTCCCGAATTAACTGCTGCGGGTCAGCGCACGGTGTTTTGCAAACTTCAAGTTTGCTGCGGCGGCTGGGCAGCGGCGAGGTGATGCGACCTCCGCTTTCCCTTCTCCGTAACTCCGAGAGGAAGTATTGCGCGGTATGGCCGAACGCTGAAGAAACGCTGCCGGCATGGATCACAACGATACGCCGAAAATCCCAACATTCTCTTCACGCGGTGAAAAGGTCCTTGAGTGATGTGGCGCGAAGAGATTCGGTCGAGGTGAAACATTCCGCAGCGTGGACAATGCGCGTAAAACTCAAGCGAGAGCGGCACGATCCACGCATAAAAGCGGGATTCGCAGGACTTGCAACGCCACGGCCGGAGTCGAAACACGCTGAGCACGAAATCAACGACACCGCGACGGCGCGATCTAGTACATGACAAGCTGTGACATTGAGGACAGAGCAACTGGCCCCTTCCCAAGTACGAGTGCGCTAGACCGGAATAGACGAAGAATAGTTGAGAATGCCATGAACTGCAAGCCGCGCCTCGGCTGGCGTGCCGATAAGTGTAAAATGGTCTGCGGGAGCCATTTAATGCCTGACTACACTGCGGAGCATTCTCGCGCCGGAATTGACGTCAAGCTGCCGAAACTCGAGACTTGGCCGAATCATTTCCCCGGCTACGAGATTACGATCCGCTTTCCCGAATACACTTCGGTGTGCCCCAAGACGGGCCTGCCGGACTACGGGGCGATCACGGTCCGCTACGAACCGAAGCGCGTTTGCCTGGAACTGAAGGCGCTCAAGATGTATCTGTTGGCATATCGCAATCTCGGCATTTTCTACGAGAACGCCGTGAACCGAATGTTGCGCGATATCGTGGCGGCAACGAAGCCTGCTTGGTGCCGCGTGACCGGCGAATTTACGCCACGTGGCGGTTTGACCACCACGGTCGAGGCGAATTGGCCGAAGGCACGGCGTCCGCGATAGACTTCGCGATACGGCTCGGCGATAATGCCGCGGAGGGCGCACGAAACTGAGTTTTCGTGCGAATGACACTTAGGAGGGTCGATGGTCACGCCATCACAATTTTCCGGATCAGACGAAACACCGCAGACGGAATCATCCGCGCTGCCACGCTGGGTTTCAATTCTATTCGGAGTCGCATTCGTGCTCGTTGCCTACCTGATTTATTCGAGCGTTTCCGGACGCCAGGCCATGCAAAAGGGATTCGACGATTCGAACAAGCAGGTTCAGGCGCTGACGGCTTCGCTGGAAAAGACGAATTCGCAGCTCACCGACCTTAAGGGCGAGATGGACGTCACGACGCAGAAGCTCGGCATCACCCAGGATGAGCTCGCGCGCGCGCGTTCCCTGGCGCAAACGCTCCGCAAGGATCAGAAAGAAAGCGATCAGCGCCTGTCCACGCAAATCGGCCAAGTACAATCGGACACGGCAACGAAATTCGGCGAAGTTTCAACCGATCTCAGTTCGACGAAGAGCGATGTAGCCGCGACGAAGGCTGATCTCGACGCGACCAAGGCCAAGCTCTCGACCACAATGGGCGACCTCGGCGTTCAGAGCGGTCTTATCGCGCGCAATCACGAAGAAGTTGAGGAATTGAAGCGCCTTGGCGAACGCAATATCTACGAGTTCAAGGTTTCGAAATCCAGCAAGATGGAACACGTCGGCCCGATTCAGATTTCACTGCGCAAGGTCGACGCCAAGCACTTCAAGTACACGATGAACGTCCTCGCGGATGACAAGACGATCGAGAAGAAAGACAAAACGGCGGGAGAGCCGGTGCAATTCTACGTACATGGCTCACGCACGCCTTACGAGATCGTCGTGTTCGACGTCACGAAGGACCAGATTAGCGGCTATCTGAGCACGGCTAAGGACGCGTCGCCGGCTCCTGCGAGCGCCCCTGCTGCAGCCCCACCGCCGGGCAACTGAGAGCGGAATCGATTCTCGACGGCAGCAATGTGCGGGCGGGGATTCTCCTCTGCTGGATGTTGTGCGGCAGTTTTTTCGGGATCGTTTTCAGCGTTGCAATTGCTGACGCGCAAGATGCGCCCTCGTCCACACCCGAAGTGCAAGAACCCTTAAAAGTGCAGTCGGATTTGGTCTTTCTGCAGGTAAGCGTGGAGGACGAACACGACGTCTTCCGCGACGATCTCAAGAGCTCTCAATTCCGCATCTTTGACGACGGAGCCGAGCGAAACCTCGCGTTCTTCGAATCGGTTGATACTCCGGCTCATATCGCCGTACTGATCGAGACGAGTCCCGCCGTCTATTTAATTCAAAACCAGCACATCGCGGCCGCCTACTCCCTTCTTGATGGCCTCGCACCGGACGACCAAATTGCGCTTGCGACCTACGATAAATCCGCCCGCGTGGCGCTGGATTTCACGACGGACCGAAGCGCCGTCATCCGCGCGCTCGATGGCATGCAATATTTTCTCGGCATGGGCGACTTGAATTTCTACGACGCTGTTAATTCGTCGCTGGCATGGCTTCGGGCATCGAGCGGCAAGAAAGCTTTAGTGGTGCTCGCCACGGGCCTCGACTCCTCCGCGGAATCGCGATGGAACGCGCTTCAGACCGAGCTCGAGAAAACCGATGTTTCCGTTTTCACCGTTGCGCTGGGTGGCGCGGTCCGCAATTTCAAATCGAAGAAGGCCGTGCAAGGGCCGCAGGCAAGCTTTCAGCGCGCCGACACTGCTTTGCGAGAGATTGCTAAAATCACCGGCGGTCAATCTTATTTTCCGGTGACGCCGGACGATTTCGTGAAAGCGTATCGCGAAATTTCGGCTCAACTGCGTCATCAATATCTCTTGGCCTACTTGCCGCCTCCGCATGACGGCCGCGTGCATTCGATTGAAGTTCAGGTGATGAACGCGCAAGGACGAGTCGTGGGAGCGACAAAGGGGGCTAACGGCTCAACCAACGGTTTTCGCGTCTTCTCGCGTCAAAGCTATCTTTCACCAGAAAAGTAGCGGCTGGATTGAGTACAATCGCCGGTCGCTTGGCATGTGGCGGCGTATCATGATGCGGCAGCCGAAATAGCGCGGCAGAGCGTTCCAGGAGAATTGGATGAGAGCGGGACCAAAACAGAAAGCGCGTGCGCGCATCATGAAATGGGCCGCGGCTGGATTCGCAGCCGCCCTGCTGCTGATCGGAACGGCAGCGCAGGAGAATCCGGCAAAGCCGGCGCCTGCCGCGGATCAGGTTGCATATCGCTTTGCGCACGGAGGAAACGTCGCGCAAGTGCCGATGGAAATTCAGGGAAACCGGCTTCTATTGCCTGTGGCCGTGAACCAATCGAAGCCTGTGCTGTTTCTGCTCGCTTCGTGCACGCTGCACTCGAGCATCGATCCCGCGCCGTGGCTCCCGGCCGACGTGAGCCCTAAATCGCAAATCACGTTCAAGAACACTCTGCTCTCGATGCCTGACCTCGACCTGGGCATCTCGCAAATCGAACCACAGGCTCTCGACAAAGAGTCGTCCATCGTGGGGCGGCAGATTCGCGGGATCATCGGCGCAGACATCTTGAGCCAATTCGTAGTGGAGATTGAGTACGATCGCTCGGCGATCCATTTTGACGACCCGAAAACGTTTCAATACACCGGCAAGGGAGTGACGCTGCCGCTCTTCGTTCGAGACGGCGTGCCGAACGTTCGCGCGAAGCTTGCGCTACGCGGCCATCGGCCATACGAAGACGAATTTGAAGTCCGCACTGAATTTAACGGTGCGATCGAGGTTTCAAGACCAATGGCGGCCGCGCACCGGCTGAAGCTAGCGCACGTCAGGGGGTACAACTTCCCCAATGTAGACGGCGGCAGAACTCTCACTGCGCGCGCAGAAACGCTTTCCATTGGTCCCTACACGATGACGACGCCGCCAGTCGAGTTTCCTGACGTCGCAGGATCCGACTCGCTGGCGCACGGCGGCGCCATCGGAAACCTACTTTGGAACAAGTTTCGAGTGATTCTGGATGTGCCGCACCAGCGAATCATTCTTGAATCAAACACGAGCTATCCAAACAATGTTGAGCTGGATACGAGCGGCGTCGCCGTAGTTGCCAAGGGACCAAACCTAAAGACGTTCGAGGTTGCAGGCGTGGCGCCGAAGTCTCCGGGCGCGTCGGCGGGATTGCAAAAGGGAGATGTTATCGCCGGGATCGACAATCAACCGGCGGCGGACCTTACTCTCGTCGATGTGCGCGCTATGTTTGCGGAACTCGACCACGAGTACAAACTGACCGTGCTGCGTGGCGATAAGCCTCTCGAAATGAAGATGAGAACCCGCCATTTGCTGTGAAGCAGCATCGGGCGTTGTTCGCCGGACTGCCGGCGCGCGATTGGTTCAGCGATTTGCGCGGTTAGTGGTAATCGCGAAGCGTATCGGCCATTTTGCGGAGGCGGTCGTCGACGCGAGCGAATACGGTGCCTTCTTCGAATTTGCCGCTCGCGTCACGCGCGCCCGCACCGACGCCTGTGAGCAGAGCGATTCCCTCGGAAACAGTCGCAACGGGATAGATGTGAAACTGCCCCTTGGCGACAGCTTCGATCAAATCGTCGCGGAGCATCAGATCGTCAACGTTCTCGCTGGGGATTAGCACGCCCTGTTTGCCCGTCAGACCCTTAAGGCGGCAGACATCGAAAAACCCTTCAATCTTTTGATTCACGCCGCCGATGGGCTGAATATCGCCCTGTTGATTCACAGAGCCGGTGACGGCGAGTTCCTGCGAAATCGGCAAATCGGCAAGCGCTGAAAGCAACGAATAGACCTCAGTCGAACTTGCGCTATCGCCGTCCACGCCGGAATACGATTGCTCGAAGCAAATGCTGGCCGAGAGCGATAGCGGCTTATCCTGCGCGAACGTGCCGCGCAAATATCCCGCGATAATCTGCATTCCTTTGTCGTGGTACCTGCCGCTGAGGTTCGCTTCTCGCTCGATATTGATCAAGCCGGCTTTTCCGAGTGACACGGAAGATGTGATTCGGGTTGGCTTGCCAAAAGCGTAGCCGCCGATTTCGAGAACGGCGAGGCCGTTCACCTGCCCAACGCGCGCGCCGGTGGTGTCGATGAAAATCTGGTGCTGCTCGATCATCTCGCGAATCTTGGTTTCGGTTAGATTGTGGCGCTCAATCTTTGCGTCGAGCGCTTTCCGGACGTGTTCGCCGGTGACGGCTTCGCAGCCGTTCTCGTGGCGCGCCACGTAGCTCGCTTCGCGAGCGACATCGGCAATTTCGAAGAATCGAGCCGTGATTTTTCCGCGGCGTCCGGCGCAACGCACACCGTGTTCGATCAATGCCGCGATTGCAGTGCGGTCGAATGGATAGAGATCTTCATCTTCGGACAATTTGCGAAGCCGCCCGCTGAGGTGCTGGATCACCTCGGCATTCCAGCGCATCTCTTCATCGAACTCGACGCGGATCTTGAAGATTTTCCGGAAGTCTTCTTCGTAATTGTAAAGAAGCTCGTACATTTCCCGGTCGCCGATGAGAATGATCTTCGCGTGCACGTCGATCGGCTCGGGCTTCAAAGCAGCCGAAGAAAAGGGGAAAAAGAGATCCACCGGCTGAATCTCGAGTTTTCCGTGATTGAGCGTGCGCTTCAAAGTTCGCCAGACGCCAGGCTCGGTGAGCGTGTCGATCGCGTACATGATGAGGAAACCGCCGTCGGCGCGAAGGAGCGAGCCGCCGCGAAGATCCATGAAATCCGAATTCCAACCGGCGCGGCTGTCGTAACTGCGGTGAACCGTTCCGAAGAGGTTCGCATACGTCGGCACGGTCTCAAAAATCACAGGGCAAGTATCGTGCTCGGAATGCGCGAGAATCACGTTCACGCCGTATACGCGGAAGGGATCGCGCTCCTGCCGCTCAATGCGCGGCCCGCCTCCACCTTCTGATGGCGGCTGTTCGTCCTCGCCTTCGCGCTCCTTGAAGGGCTCGAGATTATCCAGAACGTGATGGCGCACTTCCTCGAGATACTCCGCCATTTGCTCGTCCGGGTATTTTTCCTTCAACTCCTCGATCACGCCGTCCACCAGCACGGAGGCCGCTTCCTGCTCGAGATAGCTCATCTCACTCGCCAGTTCGCGCGAAAGCGAGAGCGTCTTTCGGTAGACGACCGTGAACTCCTGCCGGAACTGATCGTATTTGCGCTCAATATCTTCCGCGGCCACAGTTTCGAGTTTTCCGTCCTGCACGAGCTTCGGAATTTCCTCGATGGGGACCATCTGGCCTTCGAGAACCGGAAAGATTTCCGGGAGAGCGACTGCGCCCACTTGCATGCGTCCAAGCGCAAATTGATCGCGCGCGATGCGGCGCGTGAAATCGTCCATCAATTCTTTTTCCCGAACGGTGAAGCGCTCGACGATGCGCGCTTTTTGACGCTGGAAAGGCTCGCCCTCGAATACCTGCGGTATCCGGCGACGGAGGAATTCGATGCCGGACTCCATTTCTTTCTTGAATGCGTTTGCCTGGCCGCGCGGAAGTGTGAGCAGGCGAGGCCGGTCGGCATTCTTGAAGCTATTGACGTAGCAGCGATCCGGCGCCAGCTCGCGAGCCGGGTTGAGTTCTTCCACCATCCGCGTGACCATGCCGCCGCGGCTCGTCCCGGATAGCCCGCAGATGAAGACGTTATAGCCCTGCGCCGTCAATTCCACGCCCATTTGCAGGGCGCGGAGCGCTCGCTCCTGCCCCATTTCGCCGCTAACGAGCGGCGCGGCCGCCGTGGTTGCAAAGGGCACACTCGCCACGTCGCATTGCCAGCGCAGCTTTTCCGGCGGCAGGCCGGATGGAATGGATGATTTTTTCTCGCTCACGGCGCGTTCCGAGGGTCGTACTCTAGCACGCCCCCGATTCGGTGGCTAAGGTGTTCAGGGCGTTGCGTGCCGTTTCGGTTCTGGGTGGGTGTAGATATCGAGAACGCTGGCAGCTGTGGCGACAATTATGGGGCCGAGGATTACGCCGAGGATTCCGAACACGCTGATACCGCCGAGAACGCTGATGAAAATGACGAGACCGCTGAGATGCGCGCGGCCGCTGATCAGCCACGGGCGCAGTATGTTTTCGACTACCGCAATGACTCCCGCGCAGACGACAACGAGAATGATGCCGCGAGTCGTGTACCCGCGCGCAAAGAGCGATATCGCGGCTGGAACCCAGACCAGTGACGAGCCGACAACCGGCAGGATCGAGCACAAGCCCATCATCACGCCCCAAAACAGCGGCGCATGAATGCCCACTGCGGCGAAGATGACGCCACCAACGAGGGCATGCATCGCCGCCGTGGCCAAGCTCGAAAGCACACTCGCGAAGATCAGATCGTGAGCTTCGGCGATCATCCGCTCGCGATGCTCCGTTTCGAACGGAAGCACGTTGCGGATGCGAACCATCACATCTGCGCCATCGCGGAACAAATAAAACATCGCGAGGATCATCACCACCAGGTCGAAAGCGAAGCGCACGACGTGTTGCAGCACTACGCCGAGTTCCGTGGCGAGGTACCGTGCGAATTCTTCCGCGTGGTCGCGAACGACGGTATTCAAGTCGCTCGAAGACTCGGCCGCGAACCTGTCCTGTAGCGTTTGCCACGTTTTATTCGCCCAATCGAACTGGCCATTCGCAAGGGCGCGCTGGATCGTGTGCGCCATTTCGAGTCCCTGCCGGACGAACGCGCCGGAAACAAGAATCATCGGCACGACGAGCATTAACGTCACAATCGCGGTGCTCGCCGCTGCGGCGCGCGTCTTTCCCCAGGGCTTCTCGATCCTTTGATGCCAGGAGAAAAACACAACCACCAGGACGCCGGCCCAAACCAGCGGCGCGAGAAACGGATAGATGACCCGGAAAACGAGATAGGCGAGCGCGACGACGAATCCGTAGAAAAGAACGGCGCCCAGTCGTTGCTCGGCTTTCGATTCCGTAGTCAAAACAGCAGACTCCTCTAGGAGCAGACCCTTGGGACAATTAGATACATTCTCAGATTTTGTCAACTACGCGACGCCGGGCCGCGAAAGTGCTAGAATTTCGGTTAATAAGGATGAATGGCGTGGCTGAACATTCCACGTGCAAACACCTGCGCACGCAGGTGATCGCTCGAGACCAAGACTCCCAGTATGTCGAATGCCTGGATTGCGGCGAAATCCTCGAGGCAGGCGAACTCAAGAACGACGCACCGGGCTTTGACGAGTCGCTTTCCGACGCGTGAGCCAGCGCAGCCGAACCCGAATCAACTCATGCCAAGCCGGGTAATGATGCGGGTAACGTCAACTGTCGAGACGTCGTAGCGCGAGTGTTCGTCCTCTTGCTCCAAGCGCTCGCGGAGGTATTCCGCCCCGATGTAGCTCGCTTCGCGATCCGTGAGATTGCGGCCAGATGCTTCGCGGAACTTCACGAAAGCGGTGTGCGCGAGTCCCAACACCACGCCCTTCCCATCCACGAAGAATTTGCAATCCATCGTGTCGCTGTGGCGCGTTGCGATTCCATTCCAGCAATGCGAAAAGCGGCAGCGATAGACGAAATCAGTGACCTTCGACGGAACGTCAAACGCGCCGATGAAATCGCTCATCGCACCGGCGTTGGCGATAATTTTGGATTGCTTGGTATCTGCTGTCGCCACGATTTAATTCCGGCGCGGCTACTTTGCAGCGCCCGCGGGAACCGGCTGCGCCTGACAGTAGTTCTGAATTGCGGCGGCAACGCCCGCGCCTGAAGGCACGCGATGCCCCTGATCGAGCAGAACCTTTTCGAACGCCGCAAGGAACAAGAGCACGTTGTTGCGCTGGCTCGAATAGCCCATTAGGCCAACGCGCCATATCTTGCCCTTGACGGGGCCAAGCCCGCCGGCGATCTCGATATTAAATTCATCGAGCAGTTGATTGCGCACTTTGTGATCGTCCACGCCTTCGGGGATGTGAAGCGCGGTAACGGTCGGCAAGCGATCGGCCGGATTCTTGACAAACAATTCGAGGCCCATAGCCTCGATACCGGCGATGAGTGCCTGCTGATTTTGCGCGTGGCGTTCCCAACGCGCTTCGAGCCCTTCTTCGAGCACGCAGCGCAGCGCCTCTCGCAGTCCGTAGATCAGAGATATCGGTGGCGTGTGGTGATAGAGGCGCTCTTTGCCCCAGTAATTCATCACGGTCTCGAGATCAAAATACCAGCCTTGCGTTTTCGTCTTCCGTCCGCGAATGATTTCTTCGGAGCGCGTGTTGACCGTCATCGGCGACATTCCAGGAGGCGCGCTGATGGCTTTCTGCGTGCCGCTGAAGCAGATATCAATTTTCTGCCGGTCCACGTCCAGCGGGACGCCTGCCAGCGTCGCGACCGTGTCGACGACCAGGAGGGCGCCGAGTTCGTCCGCGACCTTTCGGTATTCCTCAATCTTCTGAAGAACGGACGTCGAAGTTTCGCCATGCGCCAGGCCGATGAGCTTGATTTTCTTTCCCTTGCCAGCGCGGCGAACGTCATCCGGGTCCACGGTGCGTCCGTAAGGGGCCTCGACACGTGTGACCGTAGCAGGCAGCCTGCTGGCAATAATCGCCATGCGTTCCGAGAACACGCCGTTTACGCAAATCAGGCATTCATCGCCCGCTTCCAGGGGATTCATGACCGCGGCTTCGATTCCGCCGGAGCCCGACGCCGAGAGCGGAAAAGTTACGCGGTTATCTGTGCGGAACACCCGCCGCAAGAGAATCTGCACCTCGGACATCATGTCCATGAACCACGGATCGAGATGGCCGATGATCGGCGTGGCCATGGCGCGATAAACGCGCGGGTCAACACACGAAGGTCCCGGGGTTAGCAGCACTCTATTTGGCGGATTGAGTTCTCCGATGGGTTCGTCCCGCATTGTTTTGTACCTCGCTTATGAGCCGAAGAATTGCGCGGCTGAGTCTATCAGGAATTCGTTGACTGGCGGACGCCTAAGCTATCAATTTGCGGCCAAGTCGAAGTGATAGTTTCTCGAAAGGTTGAGCGCGGGTCAACTGGCAAGATATGCGAGAACTGCGTCCAAATTGTCTCGCGGTGCGGGAAGAAACTAAATTGGGATGGGCGATTTAGTCGCGTGTCCGGTCTTCGTCTTCGACGAAGAGAACGCCAACTCCGGTCTTATACTTTTCCGTAGCTGGCTCCGTGTAGACGACCGTGCCCCGCAGCGACAGTAAGCTCGGATGATTGTCGGCCGCGGAAGCTTCGATTATGACGCGTACATCCGACTGGAGCGCTGGGCGGTTTGTCAGCGCAAGATACGCGCCGTGGAGGCTCATGTCGCGCACGGTGGCTTTTTCTTCGAATGACTTGCCGTCGTCGGTGACTCCGGAGATGGTCGCCGAAAAACGCAATCGGCGGCGCTGGCCGACGCGCGAATCCTTTAGCGCGACGTCCACGCCCTTCTCGCTCAGTGTAATCGTCATTCCCTCCATCGCCGCCCAGGTTGGTTTGAATTCCTGCCGCGCGGCGAAGAGATAACCATCCACAGTCTTGTCCGACGAATCGGGATCGTGGTGGAACAAGAAGAGATTTTGCGCCTTCGCTTGGCGCGCCAGCTTCACGCATTCGAGCCAACTCGAATGCCCCCAGCCCTTGCGAGAAGTTGCCAGTTGCTCCGGCGAAAACTGCGCGTCGCAGATCAGGACATCCGCGCCGGCGGCAAGCTGCCTTAGATTTTCATCGAACTCAGGAACACCGGGTTCGTTGTCTGGCGCGTAGACGATCGAGCCCCCGGGCGTGTCCAACCGGTAGCCGAGGCATCCCTGCGGATGATTCAGCCATCGCGCGGTGATGCGCGTCCCATTGACCTCGAATTGATCGCCGCCGGTGATCTCGCGGAATTCGCGCGCGGCGCTCATCATGTTTACATTCACCGGGAAATAAGGGCTCGCCAGCTGCGCTTCGAGAACCTTGCGCAGGCTTTCAGGCCCGAGATATTTCGATTGAAAACTGTAAAAGTGAAAGCGGTTCTGCGGCGGGTAAAAGGGATGGAAGAAAGGGATGCCCTGGATGTGATCCCAGTGATAGTGGGTCACCAGGATATGCGCGTCAATTCCATGCTCGGTGGACTTTTCTTCCCATCGGTTGCCGAGCAATCGCAATCCAGTGCCGCAATCCAGAATGAAGCGCGTGTCCGGAGAAGTCTTCACTTCGACGCACGGCGTGTTTCCGCCATAGCGCCACGAGCTAGGATGAGGCGTTGGCGTCGAGCCTCGCACGCCCCAAAAGACAACCTTCGTTTCTGTCTGAGACATCGCTGGAAGAGACCGGAATTCTGAGCGCGGCGACCCGTTCCCAGAGAAGCGCTCATTTCCAATCTCAAAAGCATGTTAGGCGGTCGCCGCGAGTGAAGTCAATCCGCATCGGTTCGTGGAGTGCGCAATTTGAACAATTCGGAGGGTTCGGGCGTTGGTGACCGCATTTCGGTGGGAGGTCATTGATTCATGATTGACGATTGCGAGGGAAAGACTTCCGGCGACGAGAAGCGTGTGCATGGGGGGTGCAGATGTGGTTAAAATCGGAGACATGCACGCGCACGCTCACGGCGGTGGACACGATGGCCACGCGCACTCGCACGCTCACTTACAGGGAGCGCTGCATTCGCGGCGGATGGCCGGTGTCCTGGGCGCGGCGGTGGTGGTCACGCTTGCGCTCGTCGCCGTGGAATTCACCGCGGGCTACTTGGGCCATTCAATCGCGCTCGTCAGCGATGCGGTCCACAATCTTACCGACGTTCCCGCGATCTTTATTTCGTGGCTCGCCATGCGCTGGGCGGAGAAGCCCCCGACCCGCGAGCATACCTACGGTTATCACCGCGCCGGAATTCTCGCAGCCTTCACGAACGCATTTTTCCTGAGCGCGGTCGCCGTGGTGATTCTGTACGAAGCTATCGCGCGGCTGCGACATCCCGTGGAAGTGAATGCAGGCGTGATGCTTTGGGTCGCGCTTATCGCGCTCGCCGTGAACGGCGGCATCACGCTCGCGCTCGTTTCGGGCCGGCGCGACCTGAACTTGAGAAGCATCCTCGTTCATTCCTTCGGAGACGCGCTCTCGAACGTCGGTATCATCGCTGGCGCCATCGCGATTCGCTTGATGGGAGTGACGTGGATCGATCCATTGATCGGCGTAATCATCGGCGCGATGGTCCTCTGGTCCGGATGGGGAATCCTCCGCGAGACCAGCCACATCCTTCTCGAAGGATTGCCGCGCGAGATACGTCTCGAAGATGTGGCCAAGGCGGTTCTCAAAGTCGAAGGCGTGCAGGAAGTTCACGACATCCACATTTGGACGCTGGGGACCGATTTGAACGCGCTCTCGTGCCACATCCGCGTCCCGGACATGCACTTGGAAGACTGCGAGAAAGTGCTCGCACAGATTCAGGAAAAACTCGCGCACGAATTCCATATCGCGCATTCCACAGTGCAGTTCGAACGCGCAGGACTCCCCGAAACCGGGCTCTATATGCCCGAGCCTGTTCGCAAGGCCGATTAGAACTCCGCCTCAAATTCTTCAGCCAACTACGAGCCGGCGGGTTCGCCTGACGGTCAAGCAGATTGCTTTCGCCTGGCCGGCCATTCGTCGGGAATATTAGCCACACCGTTCCGGTTTGCTTAGGACCGTTGTCAGGAACTCCTTGGTCCCAGCAGGGCCAGTCACACGCACGTCCGCTGGCCCCATGTTCGGCGGGAAAGCCAATGTAAACGTCAAAAATGGGCAGCACTCGCGCTCTGCGACAATCAGCGCCGCCGCAACTGCTATCCACTTTTTGTCCCCGGGGATGCGGAAAACATAGCCGTCTAGGAGCTCCTCCATTGCGATCACACCGGACATAAACTGGGCGAAGAGCGTTGCTTCGCGTTCGCGCAATTCTGCGTCCGGCAAATGGCAAGCGACCGGGACGTCATCGGACTCGCGATTCATCGTCGGCTGGCAGGCGGCACGATACCGTTCATACGCAGATATTCCACCATCTGCCCGTAGTGATTGCTGGAGTGAGCCACCACGTCTATGGCGAGCTGAAGACGGGTCGTCTGCCGGAGGCTTGCGGAGGCGGTCATCGGCTCCAGCATGTTCGTCTCGTTGATGGCCGTCATGGCCCGATGCAGTGCTGCGAACGAGCCTTTGACATACTCCATGATCTGCGCCTTGGATTGGACTGTCTCGGGCCCGGTCTCGGCCTCCTGGTCGGGTGTGGGGGCTTGGTTCAGGATGTACGCAGCCATGCGGTAATTGTTGGCGGCCAAGTGCTTGATCTGCTGAGCGAAGGTCCGAACACCAGTAAACTCGCCAGCAGTTGGCGCAAAGGAATACTTCTCCACCGGCATGGCGTCTGCGGCGGAAACGACCAATCGTTCGGTGTTGGTGATCCAGAAGTCGAGCGCCTGGCTGACCGCGTGAATCGGCGCCGCCTTGCTATTTTGCGCGCGCGCTGCGCCGCTGCTGAGCAGCAAAAGCGGAAGTGCCAAAAACCAGTGTAACGATTTCATTTTCATCCCTCCTGGGAATGACACCATTTCTTGTGTTGCTGGACCTCCCTAAAACGCTACGACTTCAAGTTAACTTTAAGTCAAGCATTATTTCCAAGGCTGAAATGGGTTTCCGCGCACGTCGCGAGACTTCGGCGAGGATGATCCGGCGAGATTGACAGCAGATTGCTTGGGATTGGGCTTTTCGGCACCGGCGTCGCGCGCGATTTTCGATGTCGCCGTCACAAAGGCAGTGCTCTAGAATGCGGCCATGTCTCAGTTGTCTATTTCTGAAGTAGCACGCCAGGTTGGACTTCGACCGTCCGCAATTCGCTACTACGAGCAAATCGGGCTGCTTCCTCCGGCCCTGCGAGTGACTGGGCAGAGACGTTACGACCTATCAATGCTCTATCGGCTTGCAATCATTCAACGGGCGCGACAACTCGGTTTTACCTTGGAGGATATCCGGCAGTTATTCTTCGGCTTCGGCAATGCCACTCGGGCTTCAGCGCGCTGGCGGAAACTGTCCCAACAAAAGCTCGCGGAGCTCGACAGTTTGATGGACGGAATAAAGTCAGTGCGGCAGCTCTTGAAAAAGATGATGCAAAACTGCCGCTGCGAAACGCTGGATCAATGTGGCAAGGGAATATTTCGGAGTGGGCGCGGAGACGCGGTGGTGAGGCCCCTACCCGCGAACCGTCGACATGGTCGAGCAGTACTCCGCTCTCAAGCCGATTGATACGCTAGCTCGCAATCTGCGCGCTCAACCAATCGGACATCCGCTAAACGAACATCAGTTCGCCGGTCGCGAAGGTTTCAAATGTAAGCCGGACAATCCTTTCGTTATAATTCCGTTTGGCGGACGCGAGGCCTGAACTTGAGGCGTCTTGGGATTCTCCTTTCACTGTGCATGCTGGCGGGCACCATTGATGCTGCCCGAGCGCAGACGGCTGTGCCTTCTGCCGCCGAGATTCTGGCGAGTGTTCGCCAAGCAACCGGCGGAGCGGCATGGGATAAATTCTCCGAGTGCGATTCCGTGGGCACGATCGCCTTTCAAGAAATTCAAGGCCAGGCCGGATCATTCCATTACTTCGAGAATCTCAAGACGGGTGCGCGCGTACTCCGTGTCGAGGTTCCAGACAGAGGCGTAAATCAAGCGATCGGCATAAATGCAAACGGCAGCTGGAAGAAGGACGACGCCGGCGATATCCGGCTGCTCCCGGCCAACGATCCCTGGGACATCGACGAACTCTATATCACCAGCCATGGATACTTGCGCGCAGACTTTGGCGGCGCAACGATCACGGCTCTCGATGCCGCCAACGATGGCGGAAAAACCTACGACCGATTAGAAATCCAGGTGCCACGCGGCCGCGGCTTCACCTTATGGATTAACCGTAGCTCGCACTTGATCGAGCGCATCGTCTACCAGAAACACGCCGGGGATACCATCGATGCCATCAAAGCGTTCAGCGACTATCGCCGAGTCGATGGGGTGTTGCTGCCGTTCATCGAACGCAGCGGCAACCCTGGCGAGGAACATACTGTCACTCTGGACCGCCGAACTCTCTTAAAGCAGGTCGATGCAGCAAACTTCGCGATTCCTTTCCGCCAGGATTATGAGTTGCCCGCATCAGGCGCGGTCACGGTGCCGACTGAGGGCGGAGTCATCGTTCACGCCAACGTGAATGGCAAAGGCCCCTACCGGGTGCTGTTCGATACAGGCTCTGTCAATTTACTCAGCGCCGAGTTCGCAAAGAAGATGGGATTGCGTCTCGATGGCGATACCCGGAAGTTCGGCACGGTCGGCGGCCCAGTCGATGCCCAAACCGCGCACGTCGACACTCTCCAAATCGGCGGCCTCGTCCTGCACGATCAAACCTTTTACGTCATCCAACAGCCGTGGGGTGGCAAGGACGATCCAATCGGAGCCGTCGGCTACGAAGTCATGCGAAGGTTGGCGGTCAATATCGACTATCAACACGCGCAGCTCACCTTCTACGATGCGCCAAAATTCTCGTACTCCGGCCATGGAGTCAAACTGCCGCTCGTAATTGATGGACAAGCGATCGAAGTGAAAGCAAGCATCGGCGCAGCAAGCGGACTCTTTACGCTCGACACCGGTAATCAAGTCGCCTTCTGGCTCGAGCCCGGCTTCGTGAAGGCAAATAATTTGATCGAGCAGCTCGGCGCTCATTATCGCGGATACTCAGGCGAAGGCTACGGCGGACCAACGCCAGAGGCGTACTACGCTCGTGTGAAGACCCTGCAACTTGGGGACACAGAGGTCGACAATGTCATCGCCGACCTCTACACCGGAGATCCTGCGCCGGGCGAAAACGCGGGCAATATCGGCCGGAGCATTCTGCAGCAGTTCAACGTAACGATCGATCTCATGCGCGGCGAGCTCTATCTCGAAAAAAATGACGCCTGGGGCAAGCCGGGAATCTTCAACCGCGCCGGCATCGTAATTAACCCAATCGACCAGGGCCAAAAAATCATGACCGTGCTCCCTGGATGTCCTGGCGAAGCCGCGGGCCTCAAGGTCGGGGACATCATCACCGGCATCGGAGACAAAAATCCGGCCCCTCCGGGCGACGATCCCGATGAGCCCGCCTTTCTACAACCTGTGGGAACGATAGTCCACCTGACCGTCAAACGCGGCGACGCAACTCTACGAATCGACGTGAAGCTCACGGATGTGCTGTAGCGAAGCCGTATTAAGTCAAGAGTCCAATCCATCGCCCGCGTACCTCACCCGGGAGCATATAAGACGCCGAGGTGATGCGCGGGAAATGCGGCGTTGCACGCCTCAAGTCATTTGCCCTGCGCTTCAAGTTCCGGCCGACCACATCAAGCGATGGCCAATAATCGCCGCTCGTGCATACGCGCGTACCGATGCGCCGCCACGGCCGTTACAATAGCGAGACACGCGGCGACTTCCAGCGCAGCGAGCGCCGCATGCATTCCGTGACGGTCTGCGATGCGCCCAAAAATCGGCGTCGCGACACCACCGATGCTTCCAGCAGCTCCGAGCATAATTCCAGACGCTACCCCTCGATGATTCGGCAGAAATTGCTGACCAAGCACGATCATCACGGAGAACGATGCGAATAGTGCGACCGCCAGCGGCGCGAGTACAAACATCGCGAATACTGGCTGGTGAATTTGCAGGAACGCGAGAAGCAGAAACGGCGCCATCACCAACGAGATCAGAACGACGCGGAAGCGGCCGAAACGGTCCGCCAGCGTTCCTCCCGCTACCGATCCCGCCGCACCAACAAAGATGAACAGGCTGAGAACCGTGTTGCCGGCTTCCTTCGTTTGATGGAGATGGTCGATCCAATAGAGCGCCAGGAATGTATTCATTCCAAAGAAGACAATAGAGCGGCAAACTGAGGCGCCAGTTAAATAAAGGAACGGCACCCAGGCGTCTTTTTCCTGCACCCGCTTCGAATTCGGAGCGCCCTGTTTGTCCGCAGGGTCGGCCCTTCGGAATTCGCGACGGTTCAGATAGTAGATCGCCACGACGACCAAGCCAGGCAGGAGCAGAAGATACATTCCGCGCAGTCCGACCCACGTGATGCATAACACCGTCAAAATCGGCCCGACCGCAAAGCCGGCATTTCCGCCGACGGTAAAGAGGCTCATCGCCGTCGCTTTTTTCTCCGCGGAAACGTAACTCACCAGCCGCGCGCTTTCCGGATGAAATGACGCAAGCCCGAGACCGCTCAGAGCGCACGCGGCCATCATCAATTTGTAGCTCGGCATCAAGGACGTGGCTTCAATACCGATTCCCGCTGCGATGATTCCGACGGGAACGAACCACGAAACCGGAAATCGATCCGCAAGCCAGCCAAACAACGGTTGAAAAACGGAGGATACCAAGTTCGGTGCAAAGACAAGCCCGGCCGCGGCTGCGTACGAAAAATGATGGAGTGCGATGAAATATGGCAGAAGAGCCGGCAAAGCACCCTGGTTCAAATCAGTGCACAGGTGCCCCAGCGCCAGGATGAGTACGAGCTTTCTTCGCATCGGAGGCAGTCATATTCGCATTCGGCCGCAAGTAATGTCAGTAGAGAAATGCGGACGAGCTTTCATCGAGGAAGTATAGCGAACGAAAAAATAGCGAGCGAAGGGCGACGCGATTGTCGCCAGCTAGATCGAAAGTTTCAAAGGTGTGCCGCGATCTTCGTTCAGCTTGGTCGTGGCCGCCGCGTCAACATCCGCGACCTTCACGGTGTGGCGGCTTCCTTCGCGGGTGATGTACACGAGTTGATCGTCGCGCCGCGTGAACGCAACGGCGGAGATTTGGTTTCCGTTCTTGAGGATCAAGGTGAAATCGCCGACATCGGGCAACGGCGGTTCCACTGCGGCGGCCGTTTCGGCCTCAGGCTTCGGGGCCGCGGTTGGCTGCTGAATCACAATAATCTGCGGCTGTTGTGGCGCCGGTTCTTCATCTTGATTGTCCGCTTGAGGTTCATCGTAAGCGACTGGATAGCCGCCACCGTAACCCGTGAGGAGATATGCGCCCGTCAAATTGCCGAGCCGATGGAAGCGCGCGGCAAGCGCCAGACTAGCCTCCGTCGAAGGATTGATCAGTGCCTCGACGCCGAGATTGGAACCAGCCGAGCAGCCAAGATTCTGGCAATCAAATCCGAGGCCGCCGAGAGCCGGGAGATCGTTCCGCGAAATCGAGGAAGTGTTCGGCCTGTAAATTACGTATCTCGCGGTCGAGTTTCTTGTGGACGAGGTTCTCGAGGTCAGTCTCACGCTTGTGAAAAGGTGTCCGGAACGAGGCGCACTCGAAAACCTCGCAGGCGCGGAAGCATGCGCACCGCCGCCAACTGTTCCGCTACGCTGAGCTTGCGCAGTGGATGAAAAACCAAACGTGAGAACCGTGATTAGACCGAACCCAAGTAACTTTCCCATGGCGTGCCGCCTCTGTATGTAAAGACGTGAACTGGACCGGGACGGTTGCACAGCGATTCTACTCCAGTCAAGGGTTGGCAACACATTTTCTTGGGGCACAAATCCACAGATAACGGCGTCTATTCAACTGGGGTACTAGAGGTTCCGGTCATCCCGCCCGTCCGGCGCATGACAAACGACAGGGTTGCTTTCCCGCTTGAATCGAATATGTTATAACCATCGCGCCGTAAGAATGGGTCTATTTGGATCGTGTATTGCCAATTTCGGCGCCAGAACGGGCGGAGAAGGTATCCGCCGCCGAAGCTCGAGCGGAAGATGCGTCAACATTCTGCCCTCGGTGCTCGGCAAAACTGACGCAACGAAGTTGCAAGCTCATCTGCGCGTCATGTGGTTACTACATGTCGTGCTCGGACTTCTACTGAAGGCGCCCTCGAACGCGAAGCCTCGGGCAGCTTCACCGGTCCACTAAGCCGGAGATTTCAGAAACGCTAGGCGTTTGCCAGGAGGCAACAACGTGGCACTGCGAATAACGGAACGCGATGTGAACGGGGTCAGCGTGCTGGATATAGACGGACGGATCGTGCTGGGCGAGGAAAGCAATGCGTTCCGTGAACGTGTGAAGGCATTGCTCGCCGCCGGAAAGAAAAAGATCGTGCTGAATCTGGCGAACGTCACATACATTGACAGCGCCGGTCTTGGCACGCTCGTGGCGACTTTCCATAGCGCAAAATCTCAGGGCGCAACGCTCAAGCTCGCGAACCTGGGAGCGAAATTCAAGGAAGTGCTGCAAGTCACCAAGCTGATGACGGTCTTCGACGTTTACGACAGCGATACGGCTGCGATTCAAAGCTTCTCGTAGACGATTCACTCCTTGCGGGCGCGGCGATCGAGAGACGTCGCGCCTCGCGTTTCCTTCCGACTCACGCACGAATGCGCCGTTTTGCGCTTAGGAAATTTGCTGCGTGGAGGCTCGAGCTTATTTGCTGTCTTCGATCCGGTAAATCACCAGGCCACTGAGAAGCTTTGGGTAGAAGTCGGTGGATTTTTGCGGAAGCACGTCACCGCCAAGCGCAATCTCCGCCACTTGCCGCACGCGTACGGAATTCAAAAGAAAAGCCAGTTGGGCTTCGCCGGCGTCCACTCCGGCAAAGGCCGCGTTCATGTCACGCTCGTACGAAATGTGTCGTTCGGCTGTAACGGCTTCCGCGGTAATCCCGAGGCACTTTTCAATTAACAGGCGATGCAATAGCACCACATCCAGCTCGCGTTGCGCCGCGGAAACATTTGGAAGAAGTTGCGCGAGATCGGTGTTCCTTTTCAACACGAATAAATAGAATGCTCCACCGCCGCCATACACGCCGATCCCATGGCGCACGCGCTGCTTCTCGAGGTCTCGCAGAAACTCCTCGTACGCGCCGGCGCGCTCCTCCCGCGTTGCGAAAGGATATCCGTACCAATCGAAATACCGCGACGCCTGCGCGCGGAATTTCGCGAAATCGAAATTCGCGACATTTCGGACGAGACGGTGTGTCGGCAGAATCGTTAGGCCGCTGGAATGCGTGTTGAAGAGCGCCATCATGGCGAATTCGTAGGGCGCATCGGATGTCGCTTCGCCGGCGCGTGCTCTGCATTCGTCGCGAAAGGCGAGCGCGGTCTCGTAGCGGTGATGGCCGTCAGCAATGATCAGTTTTTGCGCGGCCATCGTGCCCGTGATTCGGCGAATCGATCCCGCGTCGGAGATGGTCCATAGCTGATGAATTACGCCGTACTCATCTTTCAGCTCGACGGCTGCGGGAGTCCGGCTGATCATTTCGAGCATCGAGTCAATCTGCTTCGAAGGATCGTCGTAGAGCATAAAAAGCAAGCCCGTCTGCGCGTGAGTGTGGCGCAGAAGTTCCAGGCGATCGGCTTTCGGCGCGGCTAGCGTGCGCTCATGGGGAAATACGATTCCTGCGGCGTAGTCTTCGACGCGGCCGAGCGCAATGAATCCGCGACGCACGCGCCGCATGTCCGTTCCGGGAATGGCGTATTCCTGAGAGTACGCGTAGACGGCGGGCGACGGATCCCTCACCAAAATTCCCGCAGAGATCCATTCGTTGAGCTTCGCCGCTGCGCGCGTGTAGACGTTGCTCTCCTGCGAATCGTCCGGCAGCGCGCGCCCCTTCTCTATCGGGATCAGATTGAACGGGCTCGCGGCGTAATAGCGTTCCTGCATCGCCGGGGTGATCTTGTCGTATGGCTGGGTGGTGACGTCCGCGGGCGACACACTTGCGGAATTGTAACGATACGCTCGAAATGGAAGTATCTCGGCCACGCCACCCTCGGACAGCGCCATCAGCAATTGAAAAAAGAGAATTGTAGCAGCGGACTTCGAAGCGTCCAAACTGGCAGAATCACGCCCGGAATGGCACCGCCAGTTTATGCGCCGTCCTGCTAGAATTGCAGATGAAAATCACATGGGCAGCGGAACCGTGAGTGAAAACAATAAAACGATTGCCGGCGTGCGCGTCGTGATTTTCGATCTGGACGGCACGCTGATTGACTCGAAGCTTGATCTGGCACTCAGCGTGAATGCGATGCTCGTGAATGCGGGCCGCGCCGAAATCGTCCATGAGAACATCTCCGCTCTCGTTGGAAACGGAGCTCCCGTTCTCGTCCGCCGTGCTCTTGGCGATGGAGCGACCGATGCCGAGGTGGACGCGTCGCTTGCCTATTTTCTCTCGTATTACCGCCAGCACATGCTGGATAACACTGTGCTATACCCCGGCGTCCTCGAGTGCCTTCAGAATCTCGAAGGCCGATCGCTCGCGGTGCTCACGAATAAGCCGGTGCGATTCAGCCGCGAGATACTGGATGGGCTCGGAGTATCGCGTTACTTCCAATACGTCTACGGCGGCAATAGCTTCGAGAAGAAAAAGCCGGACCCGGTAGGCGTCGCGACGTTACTGGAACATTTTTCCGCGTCGCCGCGCGATGCCATGGTTGTGGGTGATTCGGAAGTGGACGTGCAAACCGCGCGCAACGCGGGCACGTGGGCTTGCGGCGTAACTTACGGGCTCGGAAGCGACCGCTTGCCGCAATGCGCCCCGGACCTATTGCTCGATAATCTCGCGGAGCTGCCAAAACTCTTGAACGGCGGCGCATCCAAGTAAACGAGGCGTCGCAGCAAAGCGGCCGCTAATGCCTCAAAAGCTGACTTGCTTGGTCTTTGCCGAACAATGGAAAATCGAGTGACTCGCGTTCCATACATCCTGCTAGTCGTCACGCTGCTTGTCATGTCGGTCGTCCCGCCGGGGCGATCGGCGGTCCCGACAGTCTCGGCAACGAATTCCACTCAGAACCAAAAGCACAAGACCGCTCCCGCGAAGGACGAGCCGAAAGCTGCCGCCGTACCGTTCCGCGCTGGTGAGCAACTGGAATACTGCCTATCATGGGCCACTTTCTTGACGGCAGCGACAGTTCGCCTGAGCGTCGTCGAGCGGCGAACCTTATACGGTTGGGACGCGTGGCATTTCCGCGCCACGGGCAATTCCGAGCAGCCCTTGCGAGCGCTTTTCACGATTGATGACGAATTCGATTCCTACACCGACGCCGCCACATTCACGGGCCACCAATTCGAGATGTATCTCGATGAACTCGGCCGCAAAGACAAAAACATCATGGAGCTGACACCGCAAGGAAGCGTGCCGCGCGGGTCGGTTGCGTCGGTGATCGTCCCGCCTGCGACGCGAGATCCTCTCGATTTCCTCGAATCCATTCGTGCGTTCGACTGGGAGCGCTATCCGGAATTGCGCGTGCCGGTGTTCGACGGGAAAAATCTCTACGACATCCACGCGACGCGCGACGCGCTCGACGAAAAGATTTCGGTGCCTGGAATAACCTGCGATGCGACGCGGATTGGAATTCACGTCTTCGCGTCCGGCAAAGAACTCGATCACACCAAGATCGCTATCTGGCTGCAGCGCGATGGCGCGCGCATGCCTGTCGCGATTCAAGCCGAACTACCGCTCGGCACATTTCGAATGGAATTGTCGTCTTTTGACGCTACCGCAAAGCCTTAGCGAGAACTTACGTTGTGGGGACGATCCAATCTTCCGGTGGGAAATCAATCTGCCAAAACATGGGCGTCGCGTTCAAAAACTCGATTCCTACTTGCGCCTTCCCGGCCTGCGGCTTGCCTACAAATACCGTCTTGCACTCAAGCGATCTGCGCGTCAGCTTGTGAGTCAGCGTGAATTGCTGGCCAGTAGGCAGCGCAATGCTGAGCGATAGGAGTGCGCCGTGAGCGTTTACGACCAGCGTCCGAGCCTCTTCTTCAAATGTATTGCCATCCGGCAAGACGCCTTTAACAAATACAGGAACGCTCAGAAGGACGCGCGCGCTGCGGCGGCGGCCTTGTTCTGTCATCAAACTTCCAGTAGGGAGTTGCTGCGCCATATCGAAACAAACATACCGTGAATCTCGGCGCACGGGCCAACCACTTCGCAGGATTTCTGCCTTTCAGTAAACAGGCCGAAAGCACACTAAAACGCGGACAACCTGTCCTAACGGTCAGGAGTCTCGGTTGTGTCTATTTCTCGTCGCCCATTTCGGGGCAGCAGGCCTTTTCGATCAGGGAGCAAACAATGTGTCCGACGGTAATGTGAGCCTCTTGAATACGTTGGGGGTCACGCGAGGGAATGTTGAGGAGCAAGTCCACGTTGTCGCGAAGCTCGCCGCCAGTTTCGCCGGTCATCGCTACTACAAATGCGCCGCGCCCGCGGCCCGCCTCGACACCACGAATCATGTTCGGGCTATTGCCGCTTGTGGATAGCGCGACGAGCACGTCGCCGCTCGCCACAATCGATTCGATCTGCCGGGAAAAAATGGATTCGATCCCAAAATCGTTGCCCGCTGCGGTGAGTATCGAAGTGTTCGTGGTGAGCGCGAGCCCCGCGAGGGCCTTTCGATTGGCCCTGAGCCGGACGACGAGTTCGGCAGCCAGATGTTGAGCGTCGGCCGCGCTGCCCCCGTTTCCGAAGTACACAATTTTCTTCCCGCGCGAAATGGCTACCGACGCCACTTCGGCAAATCGCGAGATATTTTCGAGGAGTTCCTGGCTGAATCTTTCGCGGACGGCCGCGCTCTCGCGGAGCTGGGTTCGAATTTCTTCGATTTGGCCGCTCATCTCGGAAGGGCGCGGTACGTTGCCATTCGACCGTGCATCAGCACATCACGATCTTTTCGCGCTGTTTTGTCACACGCCGCGTCGCGTTGCGAGTATCAACGACAATCTTTGAGGCCGAAACGATCATATCGTAGTCGTATGCCGTGTGATCGGTCGCGATCAGGACGCAATCGTAGGAGCCAAGCGCCGCCGGCGTGAGGTCGACGGATCGCATCGCCGAAAAATCGTAGTGCCGCATCTTGTGGAGCGCCGGGAAATACGGATCGTTGTAGTCGAGCTTGGCCCCGCGCGCCGTGAGAAGCTCGAGCAGCTTGAGCGAAGGCGATTCGCGCAAATCGTCGACGTCTTTCTTGTACGCCACTCCGAGCAGCAGTATTTTCGAGCCCTTCAGGCTCTTCTGCTTGTCGTTCAACGCCGCCGCAACGGAATCGACGACATGGTACGGCATCGATGTATTGATTTCGCCGGCGAGTTCGATAAACCGCGTAGCAAAATCGAATTCCCTCGCCTTCCAAGACAGGTAATAAGGATCCACCGGGATGCAATGCCCGCCCAGGCCCGGCCCGGGATAAAACGGCATGAACCCGAACGGTTTCGTCGCCGCGCTGTCGATGACTTCCCACATGTCGATATCCATGCGCTGGCCTAGCAATTTCAGTTCGTTGACCAAGGCGATATTCACGCAGCGGAAAATATTTTCAAGCAGCTTCACCATTTCGGCCGCGCGGGTGGAGCTCACGAGCACGACTCGCGAAACGACTTGCGCGTAGAGCGCAGCCGCGGCTCGTTGGCTCGGCGGATTCGTGCCGCCGACAACCTTCGGAATTTGCGCTAGGCCGAATTGTTTGTTGCCGGGATCTTCGCGCTCGGGTGAAAACGCGAGAAAGAAATCGGTTGCTACGTTTTCCGATTCCGGTCCGCGCGTGATGGGACATTTCATTCCGCTGCGCTCGAGAATCGGCAGCACGAGTTCCTCGGTCGTTCCGGGATACGTCGTGCTTTCAAGCACGATCAGCTGGTTCCGCTGAAGATTAGGCGAAATCGAAAGCGCGGTTTGCTCGACGTAGCTGAGATCGGGCTCGCGTCTTTCGTCCAGCGGCGTCGGCACGCAAATCAGCACCGCATCCATATTGCGGATTTGGGTGAAATCGGTCGTCGCATCGAGGCGGCCGCCCTTCACGTGCTCGGCAATCTTCGCGGCCGGAATGTGCTGGATATAAGAGCGGCCGGCATTGAGATTTTCCACCTTCACGGGATCCGTATCAAAGCCCGTGACGCGATGGCCGGTATCGGCAAAGCGTAACGCCAGGGGAAGTCCAACGTATCCGCATCCGATAATTCCGATGCGGATGTTCTTGCCGGCAAAAAATTCAGGTGTGCGTTCTGTCGCCATCCGACGTGTGCTCCAGTTGTGATGTCAAAAAAAAATCGCTGCGATGAAATATCTATTCGACTATAGCAAGAATCAAAGGGGCCACAAGGTGGCGCGTTCAATTGCGTGCGGGAAATGCAAACTGGGTGCCGCGCGAGACAGACCGGGAAGCGGGTGCCTACCGGCTTTGAATTCATTGCCGCGATTTAGCCCTTGGGCTTGTCGTCTTTGGGCTTTGCAGGCGGCGTCTTTGAAGATAGCGACCGCACGTAATTGATCAAATTCCAGCACTGCGTGGGGCTGAGCCGGTCAGCGGCGCCTGGCATGTCGCCCTTGCCCTTCGAAATGATGTAGAAGAGTTCGCCGTCGGTGGAATCCTTGAAAGTCGCCGCGTCGCGGAAGTCGCGAAGATTTAATTTCATATCAACGGCGAGATCGCCTTTGCCGTCGCCATCTTTGCCATGGCACATCAGGCATTGAGATTCGTAGAGGTGCTTTCCATCTGCAATCGAACTCGCAACCGGCTTTACCGGATTCACGCGTTTCGCATCTTCAGCGGGAATTTTGGAGTCTGCCGGCGCAGGCGCGGCTGCTGGCGCGGGCGTGGCTTGCTGGGTGTTGGCGTCCTTCGGTTGATCCTGAGATGAAACCATCGGAGCGAAACAAATGAATGCGAATATTGCGATGGCGGCTGTCCGCATGACTACCCCCTGGCAGAAACTCTGATGAATGGAATTGGCAATTGCACAGTTGCCTGCATTCTATGCCCCACGGTAACGAATTACTAGGGCGCGCTAATTCCAAGAGACGATAGCGAGAATCCCGATGCCCGTTGGGAGTCGTGTCGTCCGGTAATGCAGTTTGGATGAAGCTGGCCGATAGTCTATCCTGTACGGCTGCAATCTCGCTGACCGAATCAGGAGTAACGGTAGATGATTGTCGGAGTCCCTCGCGAAAGCTTCCCAGGTGAACGACGCGTTGCGTTGGTACCGTCCGTCGTTCCCAATCTCGCGAAAGCAGGACTGGAAGTATTGATTGAAGCGGGCGCCGGAATCGAAGCTGGCTATCCGGATTCCGAGTACACCGCTAAAGGCGCGAAACTTGCCGCCGATCGAGCCGAAGTTTTCCGCGCCGCCGATGTGATTCTGCAAGTGCTGTGTTATGGATCTAACGACAAGACGGGCGCCGCTGATCTGCCGCTCCTTCGACGCGGGCAAGTCTTGATCGGATTTCTGCGGCCGCTGGGCACCCTCAACACAGTTCAGGAGATTGCCGCGACGGGAGCAACTTCGTTCTCGGTCGAACTGGTGCCCCGCACCACACGCGCTCAAAGCATGGACGCGCTTTCCTCCATGGGCACGATCTGCGGATATAAAGCGGTGCTCGTCGCGGCGGGAACGATGCCCAGAATCGTCCCCATGCTAACCACTGCTGCCGGAACGATCACGCCGGCACGTTTTCTGATTATTGGCGCGGGAGTGGCCGGCCTTCAGGCGATCGCCACCGCGCGGCGGCTAGGCGCTGTGGCTTCCGCGTACGATCTGCGGCCCGCGGCGAAGGAACAGGTGCTAAGCCTCGGAGGGCGCTTCGTCGAATTGCCCATCGAAGCAAAAGACGCCGAGGACGCCGGGGGCTACGCTCGGGCGCAAGACGAATCCTTCTATCAGCGGCAGCGCGAATTGCTTGGACGCGTTGTCGCGGAAAGCGACGCCGTGATTACCGCCGCCGTCGTGCCGGGCAAGACATCGCCCGTGCTCGTAACTCGCGAAATGGTGAAGGGAATGGCGCCGGGCTCCGTGATCGTTGACTTGGCAGCCGAGCGGGGCGGAAATTGCGAGCTGACGCGCACCGGCGAAAACGTCGTCGAGTACGGCGTTACGATAATTGGCCGCATCAATCTCGCGACCACAGTTCCCTACCACGCGAGCCAGATGTACGCGCGAAACATCACGGCATTCCTGCTGCATCTCGTCAAGGACGGAAAATTCCGGTTCGATTCGAGCGATGACATCGTCTCGAGCACGCTCGTCACGCGCGCAGGCGAAATTGTGAATCCGCGCGTGCGCGAGTACTTTTCGCTGCCGGCGCTGACCGCCGTGACCAAGGAGGCTAGTTGATCCAGTCGGATTTGATTACGAGCCTTTACGTTTTCATGCTCGCGGCGTTCATCGGTTTCGAAGTCATTCGCCGAGTCTCGCCCTTGCTTCACACTCCACTAATGTCGCTGACCAACGCCCTGGACGCTATTGCCGTCGTCGGCGCGATCATTCTGGCCGGCGAGCATAAATCCACGCTCTCCACGATTCTCGGGACGATCGCCATCGTCGCCGCGACGAGCAACGTCGTCGGCGGATTCATTATCACTGACCGCATGTTGAAGATGTTCAAAGCGAGCCGTCCGCAGAAACCATGATCTCGGTCACCGCGACAGATCACATCATCGAAATCACGTATCTCGTGGCGACGGTACTCTTCATCCTGTCGCTGAAGTGGATGAGTACGCCGAGCACCGCGCGCCACGGCGTTTTCGCCGCCGAAGTCGGCATGCTCCTCGCCGTGGTGGGAACGCTGCTCCATCACGGAATCGTGGAATACAAATGGATCGCCATCGCGCTGGTGATCGGCTCGATTATCGGCGTTCCTCTGGGCGAAGTAGCGATGACGGCCGTGCCGCAGCGGACTGCGTTGAGCCATGCGTTCGGTGCTTGCTGCGTCACGCTCGTCGGCACCGCGGAGTTTTACCTGCGCACACCAAATGTGCCGCGGCTGATGATGGGCGTTCTCGCCTTGGAAGTGATTCTCGGTTCGCTCACGTTCACCGGCAGCTTGATGGCCGCGGGCAAATTGCAGGAAATTCTTCCGCAGCGCCCGATTACGTACAAGGGCGCCAACATCGTCAATCTTTCCGTGCTCGCGGCGGCGGTCATCGTCGCGGGTTATCTCGTCGCTCATCCGGAAAACAAGGCGCTCTTCCCGGTCATCGTCGCCGTGCCGCTTCTCTTCGGCGTGCTTATGATCATTCCCATCGGCGGCGCAGATATGCCGACGGTGATTTCGCTATTGAACTCCTATGCGGGTCTTTCTGCCGCCGCGATGGGATTCGTTCTCGATAGCAAGTTGCTAATCGTCGCGGGTGCGCTCGATGGCGCTTCCGGTCTCATCTTGTCGATTAACATGTCGAAAGCGATGAATCGCTCGTTCTCGAACGTATTGTTCGGGGCGTTCGGCCAGGAACAATCGTCCACGGCAACCGCGCAGGAAACGCGGCCGGTGCATAGCGCCACGGCCGAAGAAGCCGCCGCGATTCTGGCAGCTGCAAATAAAGTGGTGATCGTTCCGGGTTACGGAATGGCGGTGGCGCAAGCTCAGCACAAAGTGCGCGAACTTTACGATGCTCTATCGAAGCGCGGAGTGGACGTCAAATTCGGAATTCACCCGGTAGCGGGGCGCATGCCCGGACACATGAATGTCCTCCTCGCGGAAGCGGATATTCCGTACGACAAGCTCCTCGACATGGATGACGTCAATTCCGATTTTCCGCAGACGGATGTCGCGCTCGTCATCGGCGCAAATGATGTCACGAATCCCGCGGCGCGCACCGACGCCTCGAGTCCAATTTTCGGCATGCCGATCCTCGAAGTCGACAAAGCGCGCACAGTGATGGTGATCAAGCGCGGCATGAGTCCCGGATTCGCCGGCATTGATAATCCGCTGTATTACCTCGACAACACGCTGATGCTGTTTGGCGACGCCAAGGCGTTCGTCGGCGCAATCGTGCGCGAACTCACCGGTGGCGGCCACAGCTGATATCGTTCTCTGTGAGTGATTGCGCGAAAGCGATGCGGAATCGTCGGCAGCGAGAATGGAAGCGCGGGAGAATTGCATGAGCGCGAAGATCATCGTCGTCGGAAGCTTGAATACGGATCTGGTGGCATGCGCCTCGAGAATTCCTGTCGCGGGTGAAACGATCACCGGCCACACATTTCTCTCCGCGTGCGGCGGGAAGGGCGCGAATCAGGCTTACGCCGCGGCGCGGCTGGGCGCGCACGTGGAGATGATCGGAAGAGTTGGCAACGACGATTTTGCCAAGCAAATGCGGGCAAATCTTGAGAACGCCGGCTGCGACACTGCTGGTGTCAAGGCGATTTCCGGCGTTTCGAGCGGCATCGCTCTTATTTTCGTTGGCGATAGCGGCCAGAATTCCATCGTTGTCGTGCCCGGCGCGAATGAGCGCCTCACTCCCGCCGATATCGAGGCCTCAAAGCAGCGGTTCACTGGGGCGTCCGCACTCCTGCTTCAACTCGAGACGCCGCTTGCGACCGTGCAGGCGGCAGCAGCGGCGGCTCGCGCGGCGGGAGTGCGAGTGATTCTCGATCCCGCGCCCGCACCATCGAAAGCGTTGCCCGCCGAACTGGTGCGCCTCGTGGATGTGTTGACGCCGAACGAATCGGAAGCCGCGATCCTCGCGGGATTGCCGCCCGGCCGGATGAACGTCGCGCAGGCGTTCGACATCGCGAAAAAACTTCAGCAACTCGGCCCGCGCACCGTGATCGTCAAATTGGGCGATCAAGGCTGCGCGCTTCGCGATGGCGAGGCCGAGCACGCGCTGCCCGCGCCTTCGGTGAAAGCCGTGGATACCACGGCAGCCGGAGACGTCTTCAACGCGGCGCTAGCCGTCGCGCTCGGCGAAGGCGCCGATATGGTTGCCGCATGCCGCTCCGCCAATCGCGCCGCGGCTCTTTCAGTTACTCGTCGCGGCGCTCAACCCGCAGCTCCCTCCCGTGCCGAGCTCGACGCTTTCGCTCCCTGAGAAATAAACAGAAACCCGCAGCCCTCGCGTACCCGGCCATCTCTGCAAATTCACGCGGTGACATCCGTGAGGCCCGAGACCGTTGGCGAGATCGTTCGATGCGACATTTCTCGCGGCGGCAAACGCGCGGGTAGCGCCACAAGAGATGTTCACTAAATTTTTCCGGCGAGGAATGCTATAAGAGATGTGGGCCCGTAGCTCAGCGGTTAGAGCAGCGGACTCATAATCCGTTGGTCCCAGGTTCAAATCCTGGCGGGCCCACCAACTGCTTTCAGTGAGTTAGGTTGAGTGTCTGAGGACGCGCCCGCGTCACTGCGGACTTTTCCGTGCGCTGTCTGTCTAAAAACGGCGAAGCTGCCGCTTCGGGCGCCAGTTCCAACTGCTTTGGAAAGTCTCCCGCATCCAGCCTCAGCGCAGAGGTCCCATCTCGCCAAATCTCCGCGCCGAAGCCGTTTGCGTCGAGTGAGCTGCTCTATTGCAGCGGCGCAGACGTCGCTGACGCCGCGCCGGTCGCGTTGTAGCGAATCACGCCCGACCCGTCGGTATAAAAGTAGCGCTGACCGGTTATGCCAGGCGTAGTCGGCTGAGCAGTAATCGTGTACGTGTTCCAACCAATGCATCCTCCCGACGGTGCAGTGTTCGGCGTGTCGCCGGGCCCATCGGCATACGTGAAGCTGTACCCGCTCTTAACGCCTGTCGTCAGTTGGTTGTCGATTAGCAATGCTTCGCCGCACGACGCGGTCGTGTCGCCAGCGGCTGCAGTCCCCATCGGAGCGAGACCGCCGGGAAAGCCATTCCCGTAACTCGAGTTATACGTCACGGCGGCGGTGTTCATCGTCCGGCAGGAACCCACAGCTGAGGACTCATTTGCCGAGATGCGCGCGCGAAGCAAGTTCGGAATTGCGATCGCCGCGATGATCAAGATGATCGCTACGACGATTAGAAGTTCGATAAGCGAGAAGCCCTTCTGATTCTTCATCATTTTCTCTCCTTAAGAGGCGCCACCTTGAGGAGACAACGAGGTGAGAGGCGCAGCGGCGAGTTAGGTGGAGCGCGATATTCGTTGAGAGCACGTTCCGCGCCAGCAATCGAGGAACTTGGATCATGAGTGCGACACCGGCAAATTGAAGGCACTGCGTGTCTTGCGGACTCAGATCGCTCGATTAGGACTGTGCGTCGCGGTTCGTGGTACTGACCAAATTAGGAAATTGACCTTCCGTGTCCATTTCATCTGACCTATTTCGACACTCATTCCCCGCGGAAAGCCTCCGTTTACTCTTCCGGTAAAGCCTCGCAACTCTGAGCTCCTCGCAGTGCCATTTGCATCAATACTTTGAGCGTTGAAATGGGCCGGCCAGCCCTGGGGGTCAGAGTGAGCCGGATATGGGACGCGCTGAAAGCAGCCGAGCAGCATCGCGCTCGCGCCATCGAGCGCACAGAGGAACGAGAACTGGAAACTCACCGCGGCGATCGGCGCCATAGCAAACGCGTCGAGCTGAATGTTCCGCTTTTCGTCTACGGCGCCAACGTGTTCAAGCAGCCGTTCCACGAAGAAGCATTCACGCTGGATCTAAATGATGGCGGTTGCCTGGTGTCGCTCGCGGAGGAAGTCTTCCTCGGCCAGCGGCTTTGCCTTACCAACACCGAAAATCAAGCCGAGCGTGAATGCCGCGTAGTTCACGTCAGCAAGCGATTTCAGGGACGCCTGCGCATCGGCGTCAAGTTTTTTCAGCCAGACGCGGAATTCTGGACAATGGCCTAATTCATTTTTGCGGAGAATGAGCGCTCGCGGCTCCGATACTCGCGTATCACAAGACTTGCGTTGCCCTTAAAGTTTCGTGGTATAGCTTCGCCAGATTGAACACCGCTGTTAGGGTGACAATGCGCATGGCTGCGGGCATCTCGGGCGCGATGTAGACCGCGCGGAATTTACTGGCATCATGAACTCGCCGGTATTACGTTTATGCCGTTTGCAGGAGAGCTATGGCTGAAGAACGGCTGATCAAGCTTTTGGAAGAAATTAGAGACTTACAGAAGCTGCACGTTGAGAAATATGGGGAAGCGCTCAAGAACCAGCACGAGTCCATTGGACTCCAGAAGCGAGCGATACGCCGTCAGAAGATACCCCTACTAGTGATCGGTCTCCTGCTGTTGGGCTTTCTGATCTTCGTGGCTTGGTCTTCGCATACTTCCGGAGGCTAGCCGCCCTGAACTCGAAACCGGATCGAGACCGAGTTCTGGTAGACGCAAAGTCTAAGAGGCGATTACTTCGCGGCTGGGGACCGAACGAAGAAATGCCACTTATTGAGATTTGCCGCTACGGCGACGTCGAAAAATCCCACCATCATTTCATCTGTCGTCTGATCGCCCCATCGAACAGTTTTCTTCGGATCGGGATTGTGCTCGTTCTTCGCTGAATTGTCGTACCACGCCACGGCCTGCAGCACGGTCCCGGCCTTCAACGGGCGCGGCTCAGCCAGCCGATAGCTCAACTGCCAGTGAAAATGATAATTGACGCGCAGAAGTGTTTCGAGGCTTCCATCCTTGTGCACGATGTTGTACTCGAATCGCTTGCCGCGCAGGTGCATGTGCGGGAAGAAACTCAGCAGCGTCGCGTCGTTCGGCAGCGAGCCGTGAACTTCGACGCGATAATCATCGGCGCCAGGAGGAATCTCGAAGGAGTCGTTCGTTAGTTGGAGCGTTAGGACGCGCTGGGCCGGCGGCGTCTTCGCAAAAATCAAGCCGATGCTGCTCTGGTCGCTTCCGGCACGCCCGTCCGTAGTGTAGTGAATCTGAAAAACGAGATCGGAGCCCGCCGGAACAAATTTCGCCATCGTCGCAGGCCAAGAATCCGGCGAACTTCCCGGCGCGTAAACAAGGAGGACGTCGCTATCGGTCCAGTGCGCGTCATGCTTGTCCTTGTCATCACTCAGCGTTGAAGCGGTGAAAGGCACGCCAACCGGCGCGCCCTTCAGCCATTTCGAATCGGGCGGCCGGATATAGACAACCGCGTGATGAACGTATTGCGGGCTGGATGGCCGAACCTGCGACATCTGCACCCATTTGTCGGCCTTGAAACCTGTCGGAATAATCTCGTACGTATACTCGATTTCGCCTTGCGCCGGAATCGTGACCGGGATTGGCATCTTCACGACGTCGTCCGGTTCGGGAATATTCCAAGAGCCGGCCCATGCGCGCGGCGGAGGAGCATCGCGAGGATCGCCTGCCGGAGCGTTGGCATCTGCCCAGGAAGTGAGCGTCGAAATTTCCGGATCCGAGAGCGAGGGATCGTCGGCGAATTTGCCCACGCCCCGGTCCGCGAACCACGGCGGCATCTTGCCGCTCGTGACTGCATCGGCGATGGCGCCGGCTTTCTGCTCGACGCGCTCGTAGGTTTCGAAGGGAATCGGCGCAATTCCGCCGGCGCGATGGCAAGCCTGGCAATGCTTTTGGAGAATCGGCAATACGTCGCGGTAAAAAGTAGGAGCGCCGCTCGCGGATTGCAGAGGCGCTCGCCCGCCGCCGAACGACCCGGCTCCGGCGCACGCCAGCAATGCTGAGATCGTCATGCCAGCGGCGAAGAATCGCATCATCACGATTCAGAATATCATGCACCCATTTGCGTCCGGCAATTGCGACCTCGGCGCATCGAGGCGCATCTACATCGTTGCGGCCCCGTGATAAAGTAGCAGCCTTGGAAAAGTAATCTTCACACCCGCAAGGAGGATGAAATGTCCGCAGAAGTTCCCGCAACGCACCGCGATTTGTTCGATAAGCCGGCGTTCGCCAATCTGAGCACGCTGATGCCCGATGGGAAGCCCCAAGTTACGCCGGTCTGGGTAGATTTCGACGGCCACTACGTGATCGTGAATTCCGCCAAGGGCCGGCAGAAGGATAAGAATCTTCGCCGCGACGGCCGCGTCGCGCTCGCCATTCAGGATCCCGCAAATCCCTACCGCTATCTTGAAGTCCGCGGCAAGGTCGCCGAGATCACCGAAAAGGGCGCGGACGAGCACATCGACAAGATGGCGAAGAAATATCTCGGCAAGGACAAGTATCCGTTCCGGCAGCCGGGCGAAGTTCGAGTGATATACAAGATCGAACCAGAACATTTCTCAAACATGGGCTAGGGCTAGCTTGACGAATGCTGGCTCAAACGTCCAGTCAGGATACACCCGCGCCAATGCCGGTCAGCTTTGGAAGCACGTCTGGACGGAGTGGTGCGTTAGATTGCCGCGTGGCCGGTATTCAACGGAACCGCTAGCCCGCTTGCGCTAATCCCGCCAGCTTCGCGTCGAGATCTTCGAGCGCGCGCATTAGCAGGCTACGGTAGCGAGGATCCTGGCTGCTCTCGAGATCCGACGTAACTCGCGCACGTGAGAGCTCCAGGATTTTCTTCTCTCGCAGTATTGTGGCCTGTGCCGGTGAAAGTGTTCTGGACTCGCTGGGTGACTTCTCGACCGCCGCGGCGTCGATTTGATCGCCGACCGCCTTGCTTTCCCAACCTCTCGCCATGCTCAAATTATATCAAGTTTGCCAGAATATCCGAGTGTTCTTTTCTGCACTCAGTGCGCGCTGGAGTTCTCCGCGAAGCACCAGTGAACGAACTCTGGAGTGAACCGGCTCACCACCGTTACCGGAATATCCGGCTCGTTTATTCTTTCAAATTCGAATTTAATTTCGCCGTCTGCCGACACACTGCCGAGCAGATAGCCGTAAACTCTCGTCATTGCCGCGCTAGCGTCCGAAGATTTCTCCGGCAGCGCATATCGCACGGCGCCGGCCGTCCCGACGATCCATCCGGGCAATACCCCGCCATGCGCCTTCCAGTAAGGGGTATTAAAAATGTTCGCCATGTAGTAGTGGGAATGGCTCGCCAGCACGTACACATACTTATGCGATTCGTTTTGCACGCGAAGCAGGTCCGTGTAGACGCGCCGTCCGCTATCCGTCCCTGCGGATGATTCGTTCATGCTATGGCCTGCGGAAATACTGTCCGGCAGCGCCTCATGCATGCCGACAACGATGGAATGAATCTCCGGATTCGTTTCGTCGCGCGCGATCACCTTTTCAAACCAGCCCAGTTGCGCCTTGTCAAATTCGTCGGGCGTCGCATTGTCGAGATTGATGAAATCCACTCCATTCTCGACCCAGTGGTAATACGCACGGAGCAGATGGTCGAGAGGATCATCGCGAAGCCGCTGCTCGCGAAGCACGGGCGCATCGAACCAATCGGCGAATTGAGCGATTAATTCCGGGCGCGTCTTCGGCGGAATCGTTTCGTGATTGCCAATGCCGAGGAACATGGGAAGCGAGCCGAACGGGACGGTTTGGTTCTCGATGAAATCGCCCCACGCAAGAGTCTCGTAGTCCACGATGGTTAGCGGCTTCGCGAGATGTTCCGGCTCGTGTTGCATGTCTTCATCGAAATCGTAAATCTTGCGAAAGTCGCCAAGATGCCAGTAAAAAGCGGGCTGCTGTGCTAACGCCTTTATGGCAATCGCGGGCATCACGACGTCGCCGCAGTCGCGCGAATCGCCTGACACCGCGAATCGCATCGCGATTCCGGAATTCTGCGCGCCTGCGTGAGTAATCCAAATGCAGAGCCTTGCCATCGCAAGGGCGAATATCAAAGCGGGCCGATTCATGATTCCTCCGCGCGCCATTCTCTCGCGGGAGTTCGCGCCAGGCAACGTCGTTTTCTTGCATCTGGCATTCGCCGGAAATGTTCGCATCGAGAAATTCACTTTCGATTTGCGGCGCATTGCGGTTTAATCGCGCTCTTACGATTGCGCGCGAATGATTTTCGAGGAGACCCGAATGCAGATTGCACCGTTTGAAATGGAACGCTGGCAGAGCGTGTGGGAGAACCGCGTCGAGCTGAATGTCAGCGAGAGCGGCGTGGAACCGATGACGCTACGCGAGCTTCTCGGCGAGTCGTCTGACATCGAGAAACTTTTGAATCAAAAGCTCGGCTATCCGCAGACAAACGGCAGTGAGGATCTGCGCACGAAAATTGCCGCGCTCTATCCGGGCGCGCGCGCCGAGAATGTCCTGCTGACAGCAGGTTGCGCCGAAGCAAATTTTCTCGTGACGTGGCTCCTCACAGAGCCCGGCGATGAAATCGTCTTCATGATGCCGAATTACATGCAGGTACACGGCCTAGCCAAAGGCTTCGGCGCGACTGTAAGGCCATTCTGGTTGCACGAAAATCTAGGCTGGGCGCCCGACCTCGCCGAACTTTCGCAGCTTGTCACGAACAAGACACGCATCATCGCCATTTGTAATCCAAATAATCCGACAGGCGCAACGCTCAGCGCCGACGCCCGCAAAGCGATTTGCGACGCCGCCGCGAAGGTCGGCGCGTACATTCTTTCCGACGAGGTGTATCGCGGCGCGGAACTCGACGGCGACACCACGCCGAGTCTTTGGGGTGGATACGACCGGCTCTTCTGCACCGGCGGGCTTTCGAAGGCGTACGGCTTGCCGGGCCTGCGCACCGGCTGGATCGTGGGTCCGTCTTCGATGATGGACAAGCTCTGGAGCTATCACGATTATGCGAGCATGGCTCCGACGATGTTGACCGAGAAACTCGCGTCCACCGCGCTCGAGCCCGCGAACAACGCGCGCATTCTGGAACGCACGCGCGGCATCGTCCGCCGCCAGTATCCGATCATGCGCGAGTGGGCCGCGAAGCATGCCGGCCTCCTCACTCACGTCCCACCGCGCGCCGGCGCAATCGTCTGGTACGGCTACAATCGCCCCTGGAAATCCGCGGAAATAGCCGAAGAATTGCGCACGCGCAAGAGCGTCCTGATTCAATCCGGAATTCAGCTCGGTCTGGACGGATATTTCCGGATCGGATACGGCGGCGAAACGCATGCTCTCCGCCAGGCGCTTGGGCGGATTGACGAATGGATTGAAGAAGCGTCGCGCGCAGCCGCAAACTCGCAAGGCCGCTGACGCTGAAACATACATAGACCAAGCGAATCGCGAAAAAAAACGCTGCCGGCCTTTGAGCCAGCCGCAACATGCGCCAAGTAATGCATAGTGCTGCTTTCAGCAATTGTAGCGGCGGGCTTCAGCCCGGCACGGTTTTCTGTGACATTGCGCTTAATTTTGTCTTCGCCGGCGTCGCTGAAGCCGCATGAATCAAGCACAAAGATTCCGGCGATCGCTAAAATCTTTTGGAGTGGAGGAATTTCGATGCGAAATCTTATGATTCTTTTGCTGGCGACGCTTCTCGCGCTTGCCGCAGTTCCGGTCGCTCCGATCCTCGCGCAGTCGAGTGCCGCGCCTCCGCCGAAGCGCGTCGCGATACGCGCGGGCAAACTGATTGACGGCAAGAGTGACAATCCGATTAGCAATGCGCTCATCCTCGTCGAAGACGGAAAAATCGTGAGCGTCACTCCCGGCGGCGCTCCCCCATCCGGCGTAGACGTCGTCGATCTTTCGAATGCAACTGTGCTTCCGGGCCTGATCGACGCCCACACACACATTCTCCTGCAAGGCGATGTCACGGAAGAGGACTACGCCGTCCAAATCTTGAAGCAATCGATTCCTTATCGCGCGTTGCTTGCCTCGCGCAATGTCAAGATCGCGCTCGACCACGGCTTCACGGCGCTGCGCGATCTCGAAACCGAAGGCGCGATGTACGCCGATGTGGACGTGAAAAAAGCAATCAACGACGGCGTGATTCCTGGGCCGCGGCTCTTCGTTTCCACGCGCGCGATGGCGCCCACGGGGATGTATCCGCTGCTCGGCTACGCGTGGGAGCTCGACATGCCGCACGGCGTACAGCCGGTGGACGGCGTAGAAGGAGCGCGGCTCGCGGTGCGCGAGCAGTTGTCTCACGGCGCCGACTGGATCAAATATTATTCCGATCATGGCTATCACTATGGCGACGACGGCGTCCTGCACGGCATCGTCAATTTCACGGATGACGAAGCGCATGCAATCGTCGACGAAACTCACCGCCTGGGCCATCGCGTCGCCGCGCACTGCATCAGTTCAGACGGAATTGCGGCGGCGATGCGCGCGGGAGTCGATTCCGTAGAACACGGCGACGGCATGACGGAATCCGAAGCGGAAGATATCGCGCGCAAAGGTGTCTATTGGGTGCCGACGATTATGGTTGGCGCCGCGGTCGCGCCGGGGCGCGGAGGAAATTGGAGCAAGATGGTGAACACGGAGCGTGAGGCGTTCGAGCGCGCGCTTAAGAATCACGTCAAGATTGTCTTCGGCACGGACGTTGGCGGGTTTGCGTGGACCGATCTGAACGAGACGCTGGAATTCCATTACTACGTCGAGTACGGCATGACGCCCATGCAAGCAATCCGCACGGCCACAACTGGCGCTGCGGAACTCTTGAACGCGAGCGATCGAATCGGATCGATCGAGCCTGGGAAATATGCGGACATCATTGCCGTGAGCGGCGACCCGCTAAAAGACATTACGGTCCTAGATCACGTCGGCTTCGTGATGAAGGGCGGAGTCGTTTACAAGAACGAGTTGCAATAATTACGGAAGGTCCCCGACACAGCGGCCTCAGGGATCCGTGCAACATTCAACCGTCAGGATCTGCGATTAGAGCAGCGCCGAATGTCCCGGAAATCGCGCCGCGGAACCTAGCTCTTCCTCGATGCGCAGCAGCTGATTGTATTTAGCAATCCGATCCGTCCGCGATGCCGATCCCGTCTTAATCTGCCCCGTGCCAAGCCCCACGGCAAGATCGGCGATAAACGTATCCTCGGTTTCACCCGACCGGTGCGAAACGATCGACGCATACCCCGCCCCGCGCGCCATCTCGATCGCCTCAATCGTCTCCGTGACGCTGCCAATCTGATTCAGCTTGATCAAAATCGCGTTGCCGATTTTCTCGCGGATACCGCGCGCGAAGATTTCGGGATTCGTGACGAAAATATCGTCGCCGACAATCTGATATTTCCCGCCCAGCTCGCGAGTCATCACTTTCCATCCGTCCCAATCGTCCTCGGCAAGACCATCCTCAATCGACACGATTGGATACTGCCGCGCCCAATTCGCCCAGAACTCGACCATCTCTTCCGAGCTGCGCGCCGACTTGTCCGACTTCTTGAAAATATATTTTCCGCTCGCGCGATCGTAGAACTCGCTCGCTGCGGGATCGATCGCGATCGCCACTTGCTCGCCGGGCTTGTATCCCGCGGCGTTGATGGCTTCGAGAACGCGTTCAAGCGCCTCCTCGTTGGACTTTAGATTCGGCGCGAAACCACCTTCATCGCCGACCGAAGTCGAGTAGCCGTTCTTCTTGAGAACAGCCTTGAGATTGTGAAAAACTTCAACGCCCCACCGCAGCGCCTCGTCAAAACTTGACGCGCCGACCGGCATCACCATGAATTCCTGAACGTCCACGGAATTGTCCGCGTGCGCCCCGCCGTTCAAAATATTCATCATAGGAACGGGAAGAGTGTTCGCGGAATTGTCGCTCGAATATTGCGCGAGATATTTGTAAAGCGGCAGGCCCTTCGCGCTCGCGGCAGCCCTTGCCGCAGCCATCGAAACCGCAAGAATCGCATTGGCGCCGAGCTTGCCCTTATTCGGCGTGCCATCGAGATCCAGCATGCGGCGGTCGAGCGCCTTCTGATCGCTCGCCTCCAGCCCCACAACAGTTCCGGCAATCGCAGTATTGATGTTCGCGACCGCTTTCCTCGCTCCCTTGCCCAGATATCGCGATTTGTCGCCGTCGCGAAGTTCGAGAGCTTCATGCTCGCCCGTAGATGCGCCGGAAGGAACAGCCGCGCGCCCGCGCACGCCGCTCTCGAGAACAACATCCGCCTCCACCGTCGGATTTCCGCGCGAATCAAGAATCTCGCGGCCGTGCACAGCTTGAATCTTGGTCGACATCAATTGCTCCTTGGGTTCCATTGGTAAACGCAGCGCCCGCAATCAGCAGGCGCCGGCGATGCTCGTTCGGCTGGCGTGCGGCGACTCTATTCGGGTTCTTCGAGCATGGATTCCTGGCGCACAACGATCACAACGCCGCTCTCAGTGACCTGATATCGCGCCTTGTCTGCTTCGCGATCGTATCCGATCACCGTTCCCTCAGCGAGTTGCACATGCCGATCTATAATGGCGCGGCGGACGCGCGAGCGGCGGCCGATACTTACGTGATTGAAAATGATCGAGTCCTCGACGTCGCAATAGCTATTGACGCGCACGTCGTACCCGAGCACCGAGCCTTTCACGCGCCCTCCGGAGACGATCGATCCTCCCGCAACGATTGAATCCAACGCCTCTCCGGTCCTCTCCGGGTCCGCGAACACGAATTTCGCCGGAGGATATTGCTGCTGCCACGTGTGCAGCGGCCAGCTTTTGTCGTAGAGGTTGAATACCGGCGAAACCGCGACGAGGTCTATGTTCGCTTCGTAGTAGGCATCAAGCGTTCCCACGTCGCGCCAGTAGGACGTTTCCTTTTTATTCTCGTCCTGAAAGTTGTACGCAAACACGCGATGCTTGTCGATGATCCTCGGGATGATGTTCTTCCCAAAATCGTGCGCGGATGTAGGATCTTCCGCGTCCGCGATCAGAATCGGAAGAAGGAGTTGCGTATTGAAGATGTACACGCCCATCGAAGCGTTCACTTTATCCGCGTGAAAGCGCGAAGGCTTCGGGTTGACGGGTTTCTCTTCGAATCCCATGATCCGCCAATTCTGGTCCGTTTCGATCACGCCAAACTGCCGCGCTGCTTCGGTCGCGTCCACTTCGAGCGTCGCGACGGTGACGTCCGCAGCCGAAGCCACATGCTGCTCGAGCATCTTCTGATAATTCATTTTGTAAATGTGATCGCCGGACAGAATGAACACATAGCTCGAAGGCTCGCTTCCGATCGAATAAATGTTTTGATAAACGGCGTCGGCAGTGCCCTGATACCAGTGCGTCGAGACGCGCATTTGCGGCGGCAGAACTTCGATGAAGTCTCCATGCCCCATCAGCACGGACCAGCCACGGCGAACGTGGCGATTCAGGCTCAAGGCTTTGTATTGCGTGAGAACGAAGACGCGGCGCAGGTCGCTGTTGAGGCAATTGGAAAGCGTTATGTCGATGATCCGGTAGACGCCGCCGAATGGCACCGCCGGCTTCGCGCGATCGCGCGTCAACGGCCAAAGACGCTCGCCCTGGCCCCCCGCGAGCAGAACCCCAAGCGCATTGCGCATCGCTGACATAAGCCACCCGACCCCGGAGTTTTACTTCGCTCGGGAGCCACATTCTAGCAGCAACTTCTTGGCTGCCAATAGCCGTTAAAAAATCCCACTCGACCCGTTCTTTTCGCAGCTAGTTAGATTCTCGATATCCAGTAACCAATAAATGAATAAGCGTTGTGAAGGTGCCTCTCTAATGAATTATCGCTTGACATCCCCCCCAGCGGAGGATAGAACCACCTCAAATTGTGGGTTTGGCTAAAAACAGGTACACTAGAAGCTTAACCATTACAATTTAGAACATTCTGGGGATGGGGGTGACTACGCGTGGCTGAAGTTGTAATTCAAGAGGGCGAATCTTTGGAGAACGCCCTCCGGCGCTTCAAGAGAAAAGTCCAGTCTGAAGACATCATCAAGGAAATAAAGAAGCATAGTTACTTTATGAAGCCCGGAGAACGGCGTCGCGCCAAGGAAGCTCTCTCGCGTAAACGCCTCCGAAAGAAGCAGCGGCGAGAGCAGGACTAAACGATACAGTCGATCGCCCTTTAGGGCGGTCAAGTGGCAGCCGGACCAAAGCGAGTGACCCAGGGCGGGGTCACCTTGTACCGGCTGTCATTGCCTTCGTACCTCCTGTCCTCTCCCGGCCAGGCCACGGAGCGGCCCATGGAATACCACGATAAGGTCCTGAAGTGTGCGGACTGCGGGGCGGAGTTCGTGTTCACTGCCGGCGAGCAGATGTTTTTCGCCGACAAGGGATTCAAGAACGAGCCCAAGCGGTGCAAATCCTGTAAGTCGGCGCGGGCGCAGGGCGGATCGGTGCCTACGGGTAACGGAGTTCAGCGCGTAGAAACCAAGACCGTCTGTTCGCAATGTGGGAAAGAAACCACGGTCCCATTTAAGCCAACTCAGGGGCGTCCTGTGTATTGCCGCGAATGTTTCCAGCAGCGGCGAACCATGGGCGCTTCAACCGGCGCTTCTGCCTAACTAACTTCGGAATCTCGACACGGCCACGGCTCGTCGCGCGAGTCGTGGCTGGAGTCACGCTACACCCCGGTCCACTCGCGCTGAGCCTCGAATTTGTACTTTCCTTCCGCTGAATCGATTCGGCTCAACTCGGACTGACGCAAGGCTTGTTGCTGCAAAGAATTTGATCGAACGCGGACGAGAACGCGTGCATTTCGTCGTCCGTGCCGATCGTCACGCGCAGCCAATTAGCCATGGACGGAAATCTTCGGCCCACGAGAATTCCACGGCGCCGGAATTCGTCGATGGTGGGCCGTACGTCGCTTCCCGTATCCACCATGAAAAAGTTCGCTTGCGATTCGAGGACGTGGAATCCTTTGGACTTCAGTTGCGCGGTTACTCTCGACCGAGTTGACAGAATTCGCGCGCGGCATTCGGCGACGCGATCCTGGTCCGCCAAGCTGGCGCGGCCGGCGGCAAGCACCGCCGCGTTGCAACTGTCGGCGAGAAGATGTGCCGCCATCGCGTCGATCGTGTCCTTCGATCCGACGGCGTAACCCAACCGCATTCCCGCAAGTCCGTAAACCTTCGAAAAAGTTCGCGCGACAACCAAGTTTGGGATTTTGTCGAGCCATTCCGTCGCGCTCGCGTAGCGGGGATGGTCGGCAAAATGAAAGTAGGCTTCATCCACGAGGATCATCGTCGACTTCGGAACATCGCCAAAAAAACGGCTCATTTCGTCCCGCGTCACAATTGTTCCGGTTGGATTATTCGGATTGCACAAATAGACGAGGCCCGTGCGCGAAGTGCATTGCGCCGCCATTTGCGGCAAGTCGTGCCGGAAATCGGAAGTCAACGGCACCTTGATCGGCTTCGCGCGCGTCGCGCGTGCGTAACGAAGCACCGCTTCAAACGTTGGCTCCGCTGCTACAACGTTGCCGTCAGCCGTGAGCGTGGCCATGTCGGCAATTCGCAGAATTTCGCTCGAACCGCAGCCGAGAATCACTTGCTCTGGGGCCACTTTGTGCAACTGCGCGATTTCACCTCGAATGCTTGCGTAAGCGTCGTCCGGATAGCGCATTGCAATCGTTTCGGAACCTGTGATCGCAGCAATCGCTTTCGGCGACGGCCCATACGGATTCTCGTTCGCATCCAAGCGAATGGCCCCTTCGGGGCGCGCCGGGCGTTGCAGAATCAGCGGCGCAAACGACGCCCGCGCGAATGACGGCCGCGCAACCGTGGCGATCGCCGCTCCGAGACCTACGGCGAATTGACGGCGGGACAGCGGTTGTGTTCGCATAGAGTGACCTCGGGTGGTAATTTCCGCACGAATTATCGTCCCTGGCGGCACGACTGGCAAGGATGGTCGCTGAATTTGATTTCATGAACTTGAACCTACCTTAAGAGGTGGCCGATGGCGCGCTCCAAGAAGAAGAGAAAGACCAAAGCAAAAAAGTCTGCAAAGGTATCGAAAGCCAGCGTGAACACCGATCGCGCGCTCCGGCAAGAACTCGCCGCGCTCATCGAGAAAAGCAACGCGCACGTCTCCTTGAAACCCGCTCTCGCCGGCGTCCCTGCGGAAATCCGGGGCGTGAAGCCCTCGGGCGCGCCGTACTCGCTGTGGCAGCTACTCGAGCACTTGCGCATCGCTCAGTGGGACATCCTCGAATTCAGCCGCGATGCGAAACACGCCTCGCCGGATTGGCCTTCTGGCTATTGGCCCGCTACTGACGCGCCCCCGAACGATCGCGAGTGGGAAAAAAGCGTGCACGCATTCGAACACGAATTGAACGAAATGCAGAAGCTCGTGCTCGATCCGAAGAGGGATCTATTCGCCAAAATCCCGCATGGCACAGGCCAGACGATTCTTCGCGAAGCGCTCCTTCTCATCGATCACAACGCGTATCACATCGGCCAGTTCGTCATCGTGCGGCGGCTTCTTGGCGCATGGCACGATTAAAGTACACTCGAAGGGTGAATTTCGCGCGCGGCCGAATCGGTATTCTTCCGGATGGACGCTAGTCGCGCCGCTCCCTATAGTTCATCGAATGACTTCTGAACCCGATCTTCTCGAACCGCTCCAGCGCTATTGGGGATACGACTCGTTCCGTCCCCTGCAAGAGCGGATTGTTCGGAGCCTCCTCGCGGGCCGCGACACTTGCGTCGTCATGGCCACTGGAGGCGGAAAATCGTTGTGCTATCAACTTCCCGCGTCGCTGGCGTCCGACAGAACCGCCATCGTAATTTCTCCTCTGATCGCTCTCATGCAGGATCAGACCGCGCAGCTCGCGCAGATCGGAATCGAAGCGGCCGTGTTGAATAGTTCACTCGCTCCGCGTGAGACGGAATCGATCATGCGCAAAGCCGGCGAGGGACAATACCGCATGCTCTACCTTTCGCCGGAGAGGCTGGCGCGCCAGGACACAATTGAATGGCTGCGCGGCGTGCCCGTTTCTTTTTTCGTGATCGACGAAGCGCATTGCATCTCCGAATGGGGCCACGAGTTTCGCCCGGAGTATCGCCAGCTCAGCAACCTGCGCGCTCAATTTCCCGATCGGCCGATCGCGGCATTCACCGCCAGCGCCACACAACAAGTGCGCCACGACATCATCGAGCAGCTCCAACTCCGCGATCCGGACAAATACATCGCCAGCTTCCATCGCCCCAATCTGAAATACATCGTCAAGAAATGCGACAGCAAGACGCAGTTTCCGCTTCTCGTCGCCGCGATTCGCGCGCACCCCGAAGGAGCCATCATCGTTTACTCTCCAACGATTGCCGGTGTTGCCGCGACGATTGCGAAGCTCGAGGAAAACGGAATCGCAGCGACCGGCTATCACGGCAGGATGGACGCCTCCACGCGAAGGCAAAATCAAGAACTCTGGATGTCGGGCGAGGCGCGCGTGATCGTCGGAACGGTCGCCTTTGGCCTGGGAATCAACAAGCCCGATGTTCGCGCTGTGATTCATCTCTCGCTGCCGAAGTCCATCGAGCAGTATTACCAGGAAGCAGGCCGCGGCGGACGCGACGGCCGACCGGCGGATTGTCTATTGCTCTGGCGCCCGCGCGATGCGGGTCTTCACGCGTACTTCATCGGCGCCATCGAAGACAGCGCCGAAAAAGAACGCGCCTGGCAGCGGTATCACACGATTCGAGACTTCGTTGAATGCGGCCTCTGCCGCCATTTCCAAATCTGCCGCCACTTCGGCGAAAACACGAAATGGACATCGTGCGGCGCATGCGATGTCTGCGGATACGATCCCGATTGGACTGTGCTTGCGGCGAAAAACAAACCTGCAAAGCGAATCGAGCCGGCAAAGGAACCCGAGCGGCCTTCACAAGCTCCGCCGCTAATTCCAATGCCGCAAGTCGAGGCCCCCGGCTTCGCCGAACTTCGCGCTTATCTTCGCGAATGGCGCCGAGCGACGGCGCGAAGCCAGGACATTCCTGCCTTCATCGTCATGCACGATACTTCTCTCGATGACCTCTGCAAGAAGCACCCGTCATCACTTTCCGAAATCCGGCAAGTCTCGGGCTTCGGCGCGCGCAAGACGGAGCTCTACGGCCAACAGATCCTCGAAGCACTCCAGCGATTTCGCGAAGGCGCCCGCTGATTCGTTTCTAAGCTCGGTCGATCTCCGTACGACTCGACGCGCCGATTCCGAGCTTTTCCCTTTTCCCTCTTCCCTCTTCCCTTTTCCATTTTCCAATTGCCTTATAATGGACGATGGCTTCGAGGGAGACGGAATGGCTCGTGGACAGGCGTTAGTGGAAGCGGCATCGGCGTCGGGAAAGCGCGAAGCAATCTTCGACGCATATCGCCGCTGGGGATTTCTGCAAGCAGATCTCGATCCGCTCGGAGACCTTCAGCCCGTCGCGATAGCGGAGCTCGACGTTGACGGAAAAGATTCATCCGACGCCCGCGCAATCTACTGCGGCAGCATCGGTGCTGAATTCATGCACATTGCCGATCGCGAGCGGCGCAATTGGATCGCGCAGCGCATGGAGTCCGAAGCGCCAGCGCCCGATCGACCGAGAATTCTCGAACGCCTTGTTCGAGCGGAAATTTTCGAACAAGTTCTTCAGACTCGCTATCTCGGCACAAAACGCTATTCGCTCGAGGGCAATGCCTCGCTGATTCCGCTCCTCGACGAGATGCTCGATGCCGCCGCAAATCTCGGCGCCGAGCAAGGCGTCATCGCGATGAGCCACCGCGGGCGCCTGAACGTGATGGTCCACACGGTGGGCCGTCCGGCCGCGGCAGTTTTCGCGCGGTTCGAGGACGTGGACCCGCGCAGCGTGCTCGGCAGCGGCGATGTGAAATATCACCTCGGCGCCACTGGAGAATTCGTCACGCGGGGCGGCCGCAGTCTTTCGATGCACCTCGTATCGAATCCGAGCCATCTCGAAGCGGTTGATCCGGTCGCGATGGGCCGCGCGCGCGCAAAACAAGTGCGAATCGGCACCGAAGGAAAGCAGCGCGTGATTCCGATTCTTCTCCACGGCGATGCCGCGTTTGCCGGCCAGGGCATTTGGGCCGAGACGCTGAATTATGCGTTTCTCGAAGGCTTCACCGTCGGCGGCTCGATTCACGTCATCGTCAACAATCTCATCGGATTCACCACCGTTCCGGGCGAATCGCATTCGTCGCGATTCTCTTCCGACTTGGCGAAGCGCATCCCGATTCCGATTTTTCATGTGAACGCGGAAGATCCGGACGCAGTCGTTCGCGTCGGCCGCATCGCCATCGATTATCGCTATGCATTCGACAGCCCCGTCGTCGTTGACCTGATCGGCTATCGACGCCACGGCCACAGCGAAGTGGACGATCCGACCATCACGCAGCCGCGCCGCTATCGCAAAATTCAGTCGCATTCGCCGCTGTATCAGATTTACGCGGAGAAGATCGGTGTGGACCCCACGCCAAGCGTCGAAGCCGTGCGCAACGAACTCGATGCCGCGCAGAAATCCGCGGAAGAACTCGAAAAGAATCCGCCGATGCGCCAGTTGCCGCCCTATTGGAGCGCGTATCGCGGCGGCCGCTACAGCGCGACTCTCGAAGTTGAGACCGGCGTCCCAGCAAGTGAACTCGCTGCGATTTCCGAAGGCGTGTCGAGCTATCCGCCCGGCTTCCACATCCATCCGAAAGTGAAAAAACTTCTCGAACAGCGCGCTGAAATGGGAAAAGGCAAGCGTCCGCTCGATTTCGGCATGGCCGAAGCTCTCGCATTCGGTTCGCTGCTGCGCCGGGGAACGCCCGTGCGATTAAGCGGTCAGGATTCTCGTCGCGGCACTTTCAATCAGCGCCACGCCGCTTTGATTGACACCGAAAACGAGGAAATTTACATCCCGCTCGCGAACTTAAGTCCCGATCAAGCCAGGTTCGAGGTCTACAACTCAGCGCTATCTGAAGCAGGGATTCTTGGTTTCGAATATGGCTATAGCCGCGATTATCCCGAGACGCTCGTACTATGGGAGGCGCAATTCGGCGATTTTGCGAACGGCGCGCAGATCATCATCGATCAGTTTATCGCCGCGGGCGAAGACAAGTGGAACTTACTCTCCGGCGTCGTCCTGCTCTTGCCGCATGGTTACGAAGGCCAGGGCCCCGAGCATTCGAGCGCGCGCATCGAGCGGTATCTGCAATTGGCCGCGCGCGACAACATTCAAATCTGCCAGCCTTCGAACGCCGCCCAATATTTTCATTTGCTCCGGCGCCAGGCGCTTCGGCCGTGGCGCAAGCCGCTCATCGTCTTCACGCCAAAAAGCATGCTGCGCAATCCGGTTGCGTCTTCTTCGCTCGCCGAATTGTCGGACAGGAATTTTTTGCCGGTCATTCGGGACAAAACCGCTGAGAACGCAACGCGCATTCTCGTCTGCACCGGCAAAATCGGCCACGAGCTCGAAGCTGAGCGCAAGCGCTTGAAGGACACCACAACGGCGATTGTCTTTCTCGAGCAGCTGTATCCATTCCCCGAAACGGAACTGACGGCCGAATTCGAACGCCACGCATCGGCGCGCGAAATTGTTTGGGTGCAGGAAGAACCGGCCAATATGGGCGCTCTCGCGTTCCTCTTGCCGCGCCTCGAGCGCATCGCGGGCAGCCGCCCGTTGCTTTCCGTGAAGCGTTCGGCGAGCGCTAGCCCAGCCACCGGCTCTGCCGGCGCCCACGAACTCGAACAAAAAACTCTCCTCGCGCTCGCATTCGCAGCGACAAAATCTAGCAGTCGCTCCTAGCGCCGCGCCTCACGCTCATCCCCTTCAATCCGCCGCCAAAATCCGTGTATCCTAACCAGCCATGGCAAAGCGTCCGAAACCTCTCGTTCTCACCGTCCTCGATGGTTGGGGATATTCCGCGCGGACCAAAGGCAACGCGATCGCGCTCGCTCGCAAACCGAATTACGACGCCCTTCTCAAAACATTTCCAAACACGCTCATCCATACCTCTGGCCCGTTCGTCGGCCTGCCCGAAGGCCAGATGGGAAATAGCGAAGTCGGCCATCTCAATATGGGCGCCGGCCGGATCGTTCAGATGGACATCACGCGCATTGACGCCATGATCGCGAGCGGCGAATTCTTCCGGCAGCCGCTGCTTCTCGAAGCCATGAAGCGCGGCCGCGAGCATCAGCTCCATCTCCTCGGCCTCGTCAGCGATGGCGGCGTCCACTCGCACATGAATCATCTCTTCGCGCTTCTGCGAATGGCGCGCGAGAGCCATGTCGAGCGCGTCTTCGTTCATTGCTTCATGGACGGCCGCGACACGCCGCCCGAAAGCGGCCTCGGCTTTCTGCAGCAGCTTGAAAAGCAAATGCGCGAATATCGCGTCGGGCGAATCGCTTCGGTCAGCGGCCGCTACTACGCGATGGATCGCGACAATCGTTGGGAGCGCGTCGAGAAAGCGTATCGCGCCGTCGTTCATGGCAAGGCCGAAGCTTCGTTCACTGACCCCATCGCCGCCATGCGCGCGAGCTACGAAAAAGGCGTCACCGACGAATTCGCGATTCCGGTTCCCATCGTCGAAGCCGCGGCTCCGGGACGCCCGCCCATTCCGCGCGCCGTGATCCGCGATGACGACGCTGTAATCTTCTTCAATTTCCGCGCCGATCGCGCGCGCCAAATGACTCGCGCCATTGCCGAGCCCGGCTTCCACGAGTTCGCCGATCCCGATCGCCCGACAAATCTCTGCTACGTCGCGATGACGCAGTATGAAAAAACATGGCCCTGGCTGCGCTACGTCCAAAGGCCGGAAAAACTGGAGCAAATTCTCGCGCAGGTTTTCGGCGAGTTAAACTTTCGAAATTTGCGCGTCGCCGAAACAGAAAAATACGCGCACGTGACTTATTTTTTTAATGGCGGCATCGAGAAGCCGTTCCCCGGCGAAGAGCGTGCTTTGGTCCCGTCGCCGAAAGTTCCCACTTACGATCTCAAACCGGAAATGTCCGCGGCGGGAGTCGCTGATACCGTCATTAAAGCAATCGAGAAGGGCGATTTCGACGCCATCATCATGAACTTCGCGAATGCGGACATGGTGGGCCACTCGGGAAAACTAGACGCGGCAATCAAAGCGGTTGAAGCCGTGGACGAATGCCTCGGCCGGATTTATCAGTCCCTGCGCCCTCGCGGCGGCGCCTGGATCATCACTGCCGACCACGGCAACGCCGAAACCATGATCGATCCGGTCACCGGCGGACCGCACACCTATCACACGACGAATCCGGTTCCGTTCATCCTCGCCACCGAAGACGGCATCGCCGGCCTCACCGTCAACGGCTCGCTCCGCGATGTCGCTCCGACCATGCTGGGCGTCCTCGACGTGAAAGAGCCTGTCGAAATGACGGGCCGCGATCTGAGAATCCTCGCGAAACAATGAGCACGACGAATACTGAAAAGACGAGCGCGGCGAATCCCGAAAAAATGAGCCGCACGAAGCCCGAAAACACAAAACTCGTTATCTGCGTCGGCGTTCCCTTCAAACTTTGGCAACCGCCGCAGGAATTCAATCTTGCCGTGAAGCGCCGCTTCCCTCAAATGCGCGTCGTGCACTTGCCCGATTACAGCGGCCTCGACGCGGAACTTCCTGATACGGACATCTTCGTCGGTTATTCAATTCGTCCGAAGCAACTCGCCTGTGCAAAGCGCTTGGCATGGATTCACTCCACCGCCGCGGGAATCGCACAGCTCCTGTATCCCGAATTGCGCGAGAGCGGAATCATCGTCACGAACGCGAGCGGCGTCCACAGCATATCCATCGCGGAACACGTTCTCGGATTGGTGCTCTCGCTCGCGCGGCGGTTCCCCGATTCCGTTCGCTATCAGCACGAATCCAAATGGGCGCAGCAGGAAATCTGGGATGCCACGCCTCATCTGCTGGAACTTCGCGGCTCCGTCCTGCTTTTGATCGGACTTGGCGCTGTCGGCAAGGAAGTTGCGCGACTCGGGCGCGCCATCGGAATGAAAACGCGCGCGGTCACTCTCTCAGGCCGCGGCGACGAATCGCTCGTCGACAAGATCTACCCTGCAGCGAACATCGAGGCCGCTCTCGCAGAATCGGATTTCGTCGTGCTTGCCGCGCCCGAGACGCCGGAGACGCATCACTTGATGAACGCCGGCCGCTTCGCAGCCATGAAACGAAGCGGCTACCTCGTCAACGTTTCACGCGGCTCGCTCGTGGACGAGGCGGCGCTGATCGAAGCTTTGAAGCAGCGAATTATTGCGGGAGCGGCGCTGGACGTCGCCGAAATCGAGCCTCTGCCGCCCGAAAGCCCGCTGTGGAATTGCCCAAATTTATTCATCACGCCCCATCTCGCAGGCGCGAGCGAACACCTCTGGGATCGGCAAAAGGATCTCTTGATTGATAATCTCGAGCGCTGGTTTGAAGGACGCGAACTGCGAAACCTCGTCGATTTGAAACGAGGCTACTGAATCAATCCCCCACCGTTCCCGTGGGCGCCGTATAGCCTTCACGGCAATAGACGATCACTTTCCGCGGTTTGCCTTTGGCGTTCGGAACAGTCAGCGGATCTCCGTTGTTGTCCACGGCCTCGACTTTCAGCTTGTGATACTTGCCGTCGCGCGCCGGATTCGTGGGCGTAAATCCGAGCGTCACCTGATTTCGAAGATATGCCGTCACGCTATCAAATATGCTCGGCAATTCGCCGTCGAAGCGCGGGAACCACGCATAGCCGCCCGTCATTCTCGAAAATGTAGTCAGCTGATTTTTCGCCTGAACGTAGGCGATTCCGCCGTCTCGGACGGACCGCACCATTGCGGCCTCCGCCACGCCCACCGCATAAATCGTCACGTCGGTATTCTTCAAGCGCTTGAGTGTTTGATCGAGCGTGTGTTTGCTGAACGTATCGTAGCCGGACGCCAGCAGCAGAATCGCCTTCTTCCCTTTCACGTCTTGCATTCGGTCAATCGTTTCGATGGTCGCGTCGAACGTGTTCGCTTCGCTGAAGTCGGGAAAGAACAGGCTCGCGATCGACTGCTGAACTTCTTCTCGGTTCTGCGTGAAGTCCACTTGCACCGTTGTCTTTAAATCGTACGTGATCAGCGCGACCCAGTCCTTGCTGTTCAGGTGGCTCAGAAATTCGTAGCCCCAAACCTTCGCATCCCTCGCGAAAAAGTAAGAGATGCGGCTGAATTCCATCAGGACGACGATCGTGATCGGCGCGTCGCTCGGCGAAAAATAAGTGATTTGCTGCGGCGCGCCGTCATCGATGATCCGGTAATTCGTTCGGTTCAATCCTGTGAGTATGTTTCCGTCCTGATCGGTGGCAACCGCTTCCAACCGCACAAGATTCGATTCCACGGCGATCGAATAATCCGGCTGCTTCTGCTGGCCGGGTTGCTTCTGTTCCTGCGTGGGCTGCGCCGGCGCTTGCGGCGGCGGAGTGGTTGGCTGCGGCGGCTTGATCGGACCGTTATCCTGCTGTGCGAATGCCGTCCAGCCTCGCGGCGGAATCGCCAGCGCGAATGTAAGAATGGCCGGAACGGCCGCGCGAACCCACAAATTGCTTTTCATGGAATCCTCTTCGAGCTTTGATGCTGCCAGAATCGCACAGGGATGGTCAATTGGCGGGCTGAGCACGCCGCTTGCCGCCGCTGTTGAGTGTCATCGGCCCGATGCTAGTATGAAATCGTAGCCGAAAGTCGGCTCCGCAAGTTTTTCTTTTGGGGGGTGGGGATGTTTCGAATTCGATTGCTCGTACTCGGTCTGTGTCTGTTCGCTGGTTTGGCCGGCGCCCCTCGCGCAAATGCTCAAGTTCCGTCGCAAGCTCAATCGCAATCCCAGGCCCTCGTTGCTTCGCCACAGACCGACATCAACAAAATTTCTGACGAAGCTCTCGTATGGCTTCAGGATTTGATCCGCATCAACACAAGCAATCCCCCCGGAAACGAAATCGTCGCTGCGAAATACGTCGCTGCCCTGCTTCAAAAAGAAGGCATCCCCTCTGAAATTTTTGAGAGCACGCCCGGGCGAGGAATCCTCGTTGCGCGCCTCTCCGCCGGGACGTTCCCAGATCCTTCGAAAGCGCTTCTTCTCATGGCGCACCTCGATGTCGTCGGCGTCGACAAAAGCAAATGGACGGTTGATCCCTTCGGCGGCGTTATCAAGGATGGGTACCTCTACGGCCGCGGCGCGATCGACGATAAAGGCATGCTCGCCGCGAACCTCGCCGCATTCATCGCGCTCAAGCGCACTGGCGCGCGTCTGAATCGCGACGTCATCTTGCTAGCCGAAGGCGACGAGGAAGCGGGCAGCGCATTCGGAATGAAATTTGCCGTCGAGAAACACTGGGACAAAATCGCCTGCGGCTTTGCGCTGAACGAAGGCGGCAACGTTCTCGTGCAAAATGGCAAAGTGCTGTACGTCGGCATCCAGGCAAGCGAAAAAGTTCCGGCAAACGTGGACGTCATCGCGACGGGCACTTCCGGCCACGCGTCAATTCCCCGGCCCGATAATCCGGTAGTCCATCTCGCGGCGGCCATCGAAAAAATCGGCGCGTATCAGGCTCCCGTGCAGCTCAACACGATCACTCACGCTTATTTCGAAGGGCTTGCAAAAGTCGAGGATGAGGAAACTGGCAAATGGATGCGCGCGATTGAAAGCTCCGACCGGGAGGAACACGCGGCGCGGATCATTTCGCAGAATCCATTCTGGAATGCGATGCTGCGCGACACTGTTTCGCCGACGATGTTGCAGGCTGGTATTCGCGTCAACGTCATCCCGCCGGTCGCCAAAGCGTCGCTGAATATTCGCTTGCTGCCCGGAAATCCTCTCGAGCCCTTGCTCGCAAAGCTGAAAGATATCGTCAACGACCCGCAAATCCGGTTCGAAGTTCAGCCGGACGGTAGCGAAGCCGCACCAAGCTCAACGCTTGAATCCGATCTCTACAGGACAATCGTGAAAACCGCTGAAACGGATTTTCCCGGCGCGCCATCAGTGCCGATGATGTCCACGTGGTTCACCGATTCGACTCCGCTGCGCCTGCGCAGCGTGCAGGCTTACGGACTTGTGCCCTTCCCGCTCACCGATTCGGACTTGCAGAAAATGCACGCCGACGACGAACGCGTCCCCGTCGAATCTTTCCGCAAGGGCACCGCGTTCCTGTATCACGTCGTAACTGGATTCGCCGTCTCGCAATAATCAAATTGGATTCACTAGTAACTGAAGTTCTCCACGGGGCGCGATTCTTTCTTACGATTCCCGTTCCAATTCGCCCAGGCGCTCGCTTCACTCGCCAACTTCAGCCGCTTCGGCTAACATTAAGTGTCCACAAACGAGGAAATTAAATCTTGCACACAAATCGTAGAGCCAAAATCGTTTGCACTCTCGGCCCGGCCACCACCGCTTCCAAGATGATCGAACGCCTCGTGGGAGCTGGGATGGACGTCGCGCGCATAAATTTTTCGCACGGCAGCCTCGAGGAGCACGTGCAGCGCGTCGGGGGCGTTCGCCGCGCCTCGCGGATACACGAGAAGCCAATCGCCATTCTCGCCGATCTCCAAGGCCCGAAAATCCGCACAGGAACTCTTCAAGGCGGGCTCGCCGTGAGCCTTCGCCCCGGCCAGCGATTCACAATTACGACGAACAATATCGCCGGCACCGCCGACGGCGTCAGCACCACGTTTCAGCAATTGCCGGAAGCCGTCAAGAAGGGCGATCGCATTCTATTGAGCGATGGCGAAATCGAGTTGCGCGTCGTATCGAAGCATTCGCGCGAAGTAATCTGCCGCGTTGAAAACGGCGGCGATCTCGGCGAGCACCAGGGCATCAATCTCCCCGGCGTGAAACTCGACATTCCCTCGCTCACTCCGAAAGACCGCAAAGATCTCCGCGTCGCGCTGGGCCTCAATGTGAATTACATCGCGCTCAGCTTCGTGCGCTCCGCCCGCGACGTTCACGCCGCCAAGGCCGCCATCGCCCGCGCCGGCAAAGACACGCCGCTCATCGCCAAGCTCGAAAAGCCCGAGGCGATCGACAATCTCGATGAGATTCTCCACGCGGCGGACGGCGTCATGGTGGCGCGCGGAGATCTGGGCGTCGAGATGAACCCGGAAAAAGTTCCCGTCGTTCAAAAGCAAATCATCTCGCATGCGCGCAATTCTCTCGTTCCCGTCATCACCGCCACGCAAATGCTCGATTCGATGACGCAGAATCCGCGCCCCACGCGCGCCGAAGCCTCCGACGTCGCCAATGCCATCTTCGATGGCAGCGATGCCCTGATGCTCTCGGGTGAAACGGCCGTCGGCCGCTACCCGATCGAATCGGTCGAGATGATGGATCGCATCATTCGCGAAGCGGAATCGAGCGTCACCGAGCCGCTGCGCCCGCTGCATTCCGTCACGCTGCACATCAACGAAACAATCGCCGAAGCCATTTGCCACGCCGCGGAAGATTTGAACATGAAGGTCATCGCGGTATTCACCGAGACCGGCTATTCCGCGCGCCTCGTTTCAAAATATCGCCCGAGTCCGCCCATCATCGCGTTTTCGCCGAAGCCCGAAACGCGCCGCCGCATCAGCCTGTTCTGGGGTGTGAGCCCATTCACGATTGGCGAAGTCAGGAACATCGATCAGCTGGCCGTCTTTGCCGAAAAGCGGCTCCTCGAGGAAAAACTCGTGCATCACGGCGACATCGTCGGAATCATCGCCGGCACGCCCTTCGGCGCGAAGGGCACCACCAACATGATGCGCCTTCACCGCGTCGGCGGCTGACCGCAAATCCCCGGGAAATTCTGCTAGTGGTCAGTTTCCGAGTAATGCGTTTATCAGGAAGTATCCCGGGCTGACGGACGGAATGGCCTCTCGATCGATTGCGGTAGACTCTCTATGTAATGTCGCCTTTAATTCTTAACGCGAAGGTTTCTTATGTTGGTAGGCTACCCGGAATCGCGAGAGATCCCGTGCGCGGCGTGGATGTGCAGTGAGGCGTGTATCTCAATTCCTTCGTTCCGTTTTACCCGCCGACCTGAACCAGATGGTCTTCCTGCTCGGCGTTGTCTCTCTCTTTATCGCTCCTCACTTGCCCTGGGGCCCCTGGATCAATGGCGCCGCGCGGATCACTACGCCTTTTGACCCTCGGGTGCTCGTGGTGTTCGCCTTGTACGCTAATCATTTCGCCGCGACAATGGGGTTCTTCATCTGTTTTCGACCTGGCGGTCATCCCGTCCGTCGCGTTTTGTGTTGGGTATGTTTGCCGGCGGTGATGGCGGAATTCACTCTGATCTATTGTTGTTTTGCTGTGGTGTCAGCGGGAGATAGCTCCGCATTCAAGATTAGTAACTTCACCTTGCGCAACATCGCGTCGTTCCCAACGTTTTCGCAACTCGGCCAAGGGTTTTACTTTGCTCTAATTGGATTCTTGCTTGTCGCTGCATTCGTGGTGCAGCTTGCCCTCGGCCCCACCTCACTTCCTCTTGAGCTGCCTCCATCGAGCGTCTCCAGTTTGGACGATTCCACTACGTGGAAGCGGATCGAAACATTTCTGTGGATATTCTTGGCGCTGATACCGCTAATCTGCTGGGTGTGGCTTCCTCACGTTGCGAAGTTGTTCCCGGATGTCTTTGTTTTCTCTCACTTTCCCAATTTCGACGGCATTGGGGTCGCCGACGTCTCATCAGCAAACTTTATTCTAGATTCAGTTATCATCGCAATAGCGCTCCACGTAATCGGAAAGGAGGCTTGGAACGCAATTCGTAGCTCCCTGTGCTGGCCATCGCTCGTGGGCATCACTCTAGCAGTTGCCTTTCCCGTTGGGGTGAGTGCTCTAATTTCTGTTACGCATTTCCTCGCGCTCAGTTCGGCCGCTCGCCTGTCCGGTGGCATCAAGTCTCCTGTCTGTGCGCTGTACTTTCGTCTGCCAAGCATTGGGCTGTTTGCGCTGGTGCCAGTTGCGCTCGCCGAGGAGGTCATATTTCGGGGCCTGCTTCAGCCACTGTTTATTCGCAGATATGGCCTATTTCGAGGAATATTTCTTGTCGGCATCGTATTTGCCGCAGGGCACTTGAGTGCGGATATGACCGGTGCCCATACCGCTCGAGTGGTCGTTGTCAGACTTTGCCTTCGGTTGATCGAATCGCTCGTACTGAGCTTCGTTTTCGGATGGCTGACTATTCGGACCGGATCGGTGCTTCCAGCAGCTCTCAGCCACGGACTGTTCAATATTCTAGGTCTGTCGCCATTCGGCCCGACATTCTTCGGGATGGGTATTGTGATCGACCTGCTCTTGGCGGCAATAGCTTTTGTGCTCTTTCGCTACTGGCCAGTTCAGGCGCAGACCGCGGAGGAATTTGACGACGCGAACACACGACCCGCACTTGGCGGCTAATTCCTGATTAGCCGCGTTATCGCAAGCTCATCCCACTATGAATTCCCAGCCTAATTGACCCAGCTGTCGGGATTTGAGGGCGGTTTGTCGTGATGCTCGCGTTCGTAAACTTCAAACTTGCGGCGCAACCTTCGGCGCTGCCAGTCCGAATATTTGTTGCGGAAATCGTAGAAGAAAGAGCTGCGGCGAAGATACACATACCCGACGAACATTCCGCCAAGATGGCAGACGTGGCTGACGCTGTCGCCGCTTCCCGATGTCAGCCCGAAGTAAAATTCTAGCGCGCCCATAATCAGCGCGTAAATCTTCATCGGCAGCGTAATCGGGAACGGAATAATCCACACTTGCCGGTCGGGGAAAACGATCGCTGCCGCGAGCAGCACTCCGTAGATTGCGCCCGACGCACCAATCGTCGGAATCATTGACGTTCCGTGCCCGTGCGGATCGAGAATCGTCTTCACGATCACGTTCACGATCCCCGCGCCGACTCCGCAGGTGAAATAGTACGCATAGAACCGCCGCGTTCCCCACGCGCGCTCCAGATCCGCGCCGAACATCCAAAGGAACAGCATGTTCAGCAGCACATGCCAAATCCCGCCGTGCAGGAATAGGTAGGTAAACGGCTGCCAGATAAAGAATAAGTGCGTGACCGCGAACGGCTGTAGCCCGAATGTATCCCACACCCACTTCACCGCGCCCGCCCCAGCAAACATACCGAGCAAAGTCTGAGCGAGGAAAATCACGGCGCAAGCGATGATTAGCGTCTTGATTGCCGGTGGGATGGCACCGCGCCAGTTGAGCCGGTTGCCGTAACTTCGGAAGGAGCCCATTGCGGCTCTCAGTCTAACGAGACGACCGCGCCGCTGTCAAAGCTAGCTTAA
>JBAPOP010000059.1:0-74139 GCA_049279675.1 Candidatus Acidiferrales bacterium | reverse complement strand
GTGCGCACCGCGCACCGGCATCCGCTGCGATTTGCGATGGCGGATATGCGACGGCCGCGCGTGAAATGGGGCGCCGTCCTGCTGAGCTCGATATTTTTGGCGCGGCGATTGAAGAAATTGTGGGCGGGCCAGGAAATGGTGGGAATTTTGCTGCCGCCGTCGGTTCCGGGCGCGTATGTGAATTTCGCGGCGGTGCTGTGCGGCAAGATTCCGGTGAATCTTAATTACACGGCGTCGAACGAGACGCTGGCTTCGTGCGGCGAGCAGTGCAAGCTCGAGACGGTGGTTACGACGCAGTTGCTGCTCGACCGTTTGCCAGTGAAGCCGCCAGGCAGAACGATTCTGATCGAGGATGCTGCGGCGAAGCCTGGGTTGGGTGAGCGGCTCGCTGCACTTTTTTTGTGGGCGCTGCCGCCATTCTTGATCGAGCGAATTCTTAGCGGCAGGCGGCCGGCGAAACTCGACGATCTCGCCACGATTATTTTTTCGAGCGGGAGCACGGGCGATCCGAAGGGCGTGATGCTGACGCATTTCAATATTGCGTCGAACATCGCGCAGATGGATCAGACGTTTATGCTGAATCGCCACGACACGCTGCTCGGCGTGTTGCCATTCTTTCATTCGTTCGGGTTCACGGTGACGATATGGCTGCCGGCGGTGCTGGGCGTGGGCGTGGCGTACCATCCGAGCCCGATCGATGTTGGCCCTGTGGGCACGCTGGTACGCGAGTACCGCGTGACGTTTCTCGTGTCAACGCCGACGTTTTTGCAGCACTACTTACGCAAGATTGCGCCAGAGGATTTCGGGAGCTTGCAATTCGTTCTCGTCGGCGCGGAGAAATTGCCGGAGCGCGTATCGCTGGCGTTCGAAGATCGATTCGGCGTCAGGCCGCTGGAAGGGTATGGGTGCACGGAGTGCTCGCCGGTGGTTGCGGTGAATACGAAGGATTATCGCGCGCCGGGATTTCGGCAGGTGGGCGCGAAGCGCGGGCGGATTGGGCATCCGCTGCCGGGGATTACGGTTCGCATCGTTGATCCAGAGACGCGCGCGCAGCTGCGTCTCGATACGGCGGGGCTGCTGCTTGTGCGCGGGCCGAATGTGATGAAGGGATATCTCGGCAAGCCGGAGAAGACGGCTGAAGTGCTGCACGACGGATGGTACACGACAGGCGACATTGCGACGCTCGATGAAGATGGATTCCTTAGGATTACGGACCGGTTGAGCCGGTTCAGCAAGATTGGTGGAGAGATGGTGCCGCATATCAAGGTCGAGGAGAAGCTGCATGAAATTGCTGGGCTGACGGAGATGTCGTTCGTGGTGACGGGCGTGCCGGATGGAAAGAAGGGCGAGCGGCTGGTGGTGCTGCACACGCTTGGTGACGACGACTTGAAAGCGGTGCTCGAAAAGTTTCCGCAGGCGGATTTGCCGAATTTGTGGATGCCGCGGGCGAATCAGTTTTTTCATGTGGAGGAGTTGCCGCATTTGGGTACGGGCAAGCTGGATTTGCGGCGGCTACGGGAACTTGCGATTGAGTTTTCGGGAATGGAGTAGCTTCGCGGCAGGGATGTCAGGTTGAACCGGACCTTAATCCGGTGGAAAAGCGCTCGCGCTTGAAATGGGATCTAGCTCAGGATTTTTCGAGGGCCGGCGCTAAAGCGCATGAACGTAGGCATGACTCTTTCCGGAGCGCTAAAGCGCTCCTTCCCCCGCATAAATGCGGGGGCTCCCACCGAAAGGCAGTACGCGTGACCGGCTCGATGCGGGGCTCCCGCCGAACGGAAAAGCGGAGTCTTCGGCGAAGGAGTGGATTGCCCGAATTCGTGTGCGGCAATTTGAGGAGTGTCCTCAGCGGCTGAAGCCGCGGCTCTGTCGATTTTTTTATGTCGGAGCTGAAGCTCCGACCCCCTGAAGAGCAATTAGAGCGACATCCGCCACAATGGCACATAAGCGGCGCGTCTGAAGACGCGCCTTACGAAAGGCGAAAGGGAGTCCTCGTCGGACCCTTGTCGGGTCCTCCTCGGAATGACGACGCTTCACTCTTTCACAGTTGTGTACTAATCGACGGTGAGGACGATGACTACGAAGTGCGTTTGACCGCCGGGAGTGGCTGTGCCCGTGATTTGCAGGTTGTAGGTGCCGGATGGAGTTCCCGGAGGGCTGCTGCAACCGGCCAACACGAGACACGCGAGAGCAGCAACACCGAAGCCGAGGCGCAACGAACGGCGTTGCGTCATCGCGAGACCGGCGATCGTCGCGAAAGCCAGAAGGATCAGCGTTCCCTTCCCGCCGAATTTGCCCGATGGACGACCGTATACGTCTCCGCTCTTAATGGAAGATGCGACCGTTACAGTTCCGATGGAAGAAGCCGCGTCCGTGCCGTCAAGAGTGAGCGAGTTTGGCGCCAGCACGCACGTGGTGCCTGCCGGTGCTCCGAGGCAAGATATTCCGACCGTCTGCGTGGAATTATCAATGGGCGTGACGGTGACGGTGAACGTGCTCGAATTGCCATCACTGAGCGCCGGAGGAGAAGTGGCGGAAATGGTGAAATCGAGATAGCCGTTGCCGGTCAACGGGAGGACTTGCGGGCTGCTGGGATCGTTGTCGAAGAATGTGAGCGTGGCGACTGCGGCGCCGAGCGTCACGGGAGTGAAATTCACGGTGACGGTGCAATCCGAGTTCGGCTGCAACGTGATCGTTGCGGCCGCTGTTCCGCACGCTGAAGAGATTTGGAATTCGGACGCGTTGGCGCCGGTAAGTGCCGGAGCCGGTGAGAGCGTCAAAGGAGCGGAGGAATTATTCGTGAAAGTTACGATCTGCGCTGGGCCGGACTTGTTCAGCAATACATTGCTGAAATCGATCGAACTAGGCACGACGGATACGACGGCATTCGCGCCGAGCTTGGAAACGAATCCATTGCTGAGGCCGGTCGCGGCGGTGAAATTCGGGCGGAGGACACCCGGTGTCGTCGGAAAATCTGAGGAGAAGGTTTGCCCCACGACGTACGCGGCGCCAGTGGAATCAAGGGAGATGCCGTTGCCGACATCGCCCAGAGCACTGCTACCCCCGAGATAAGTTGAATAGAGAAAAATCGTGCCGGCTGAGTTTAGCCGGGTCACGAATGCGTTTCCGCCGGAACTCTTCAGCGTGGACTGAAACGCGCCGGGCGTGACGGGAAAATCGGTGGAGAGGGTGAGCCCAGTAACATTCGCATTCCCGGTCGCGTCCACGGCAATCGAGGCACCGCGATCGGCGATGACGGCATTATTGCTGCCGCCGAGGTAGGTGGAGTAAACGAGATCTGCCGCGCCGTGTCCCGCAGGATTGATTTTCGAAATAAACGCATGACCTCCCGTGCCCGTTATGGCGCTCTGCGCGGCTCCTGGCGTGATTGGGAAATCGTGTGCCGTCGTTATTCCCGTCAAATAAGCGTTGTCGCTCGTATCAATCGCGATGCCCATGGCGGCGCCGCCATTCGCCGTCGAGCCGCCGAGAAACGTCGAATAAAGGAAAGCTGTACCGGCGGGATTGATCTCGGTGAAGAATGCGTTGAAGCCGGTGCCTCTTAGGGCCGTCTGATATGCGCCCGTCGTTGTGGGAAAGTCAATCGAGGCAGTTTGGCCGGCGATGTATGCGTTCCCGGAGCTATCCAACGTGAGGGCTTGGGCGGAATCTCCAATGCCAGATCCGCCGAGATACGTTGAATAAACGAGCGGCGTGCCACCGGAAGTAAACTTTGTTACGAAACCAGTGAACGTGGAATTCTTCATCGTTGCTTGAAGCGGATTCATCACTGGGAAATCGCTCGAAGAAGTCTGACCGGATACAACCACCGAGTCCGTGGAATCCACCGCGATGCCTTTGCCGAAGTCGCCGCCGGACCCGCTGCCGCCGAGGTACGTCGAAAACATGAGCGCCGAACCCGAGGAATTCACCTCGGAAACAAACGCGTTTCCGGCCGGGCTCTTCAGCGTCGCTTGCACTGCGTTCACGGTTGGAAAATCCGAATCTTGCGTTTGTCCGGTGACAAACGCGTTGCCGCTCGAATCAAACGCGATGCCAAGGCCGCGATCACCGAGTCCCGCCGATCCGCCGAGATACGTGGAATAGACGACAGCCGAGCCAGAAGCGTTCAGCTTCGTAATAAAGACGTTCATCTGCCCGCGCAGAGATGTTTGAAGCGCGCCGGTTGACGTCGGAAAGTCTGTGGAGCTGGTTTCGCCCGTGATGAACGCGTTGCCGCTCGGATCTACAGCGATGGCGAAAGCGGCGTCGGAGTTGGTGCCACCGAGGAATGTCGAATATTGAAGGACGGGATCAATGATGAGTTCGCGATTCCGATCGTAGGGGCCGAGGCGAAGGCCAACTTCGCCGGCGCTAGCGAGAAAATAGCCGCCGTCCACAGGTTTCTGGGTGTGGCCCTCTCGCTGGAAGACATGAGGGCGAGCCAGGCGCACTTCTCCGGCGGACGTCGTCATCACGAGATCGCCATTCGTAGCGATCGAAGTGCCATCCGCACCGTCGAGCTTCAGGCGAATGCGAGCGGGATCCGCGCGAGGCGCGACGACAAAATCGTATTCGAGCGCCCGATTACTTCCGTAATAAACGAGATCCACGCCCGGATAAACACTGCGATATTTCACTTTCGAATAGACGGGCACATTTGTGCGCCAGCTCCGGGGATCGTTGCCGACGAAATAGTTGCTCTTTCCCGGTAGCGATGCGAGGCCGCGCACTTCAGCAGAGGTGTCCGCGCCTTCGAGGGACATGCGCAACGCAGTGCGATTACGATTTACCGGCTGCATGGCGTGAAGAGAATTTTGAGCTACATCACCATGCTCAGAGGGTTCATCGAGCGTCAGGACGGCATCCGTCGCCGTCAAGAACAGAGCGGAATCAGCGCCACGAGAAACGAATTTAACGCGGGAATCGGTCTGGCCAAGATTGGCCTCGAATCGAAGGGGCAAATCGCCGTACACTTTTGCAAGGGCTGCGGTCTGCGTACGGGCCACGGCAGCATTCCCGGCGGGATGCGCGATCACGACGCCGGAAAGCGGCGACGGCGTGCCCGTCATTGGCCGCGCGAGAATTCCGGCCACCGACGCCGCGAAAAGCGTCCCAACAACAACGAACCTTGCGACGCGGTCGCTCGCGCGCGTGTTCCCCATCGTCATTTCCCGTATCTCCCCAGACTCGTCAGAAGGCAGCATGCCGCCTCAAGTATTGTGCACAGATGCGCCGAATTCGAAAGATGTTTGCTGGCCACGAGCGATTCTTTGGCGGCCAAGCAACCGAATCACGGTTCCCGAGGTTTAAGTTAAAAGATCGAAATTTTGACGTGCAGGAACTTCTTCGGATTCTGCCGGAAATCCGAGATCAGATCGCGCATGTCTCCGGTCACGCCGGTCAAATTGTCGTAGAGCTTTGGATCGGTGAACAATTTTCCGGTCGTGCCCTGCGAGGAATTGAGCTTGGCCGAGGCGTCGCGAACATTCGCGGAGGCGTCACGCAGATTCGCGAAGAGCGTATCGTCGGTAGCCAGCTTGCCGAGGGTTCCCTTCCCGGCTTTGACATCGGCGATCACAGAGTTTCCGTTCGCAAGAAAATCCTTGGCGCTCTGATAGACCTCCGGGTCGTAGACAATTTTCCCGAGCGTGCCTTTTTGCTCGCGGACGGCACCTAGAATATCCTGCGCGTGGCCCATCGTCGTGTTTACCTTGGTGTACAACTCATCTGAAGCAACTAGCTTGCCGAGAGTGCCCTGCCCCGCTTGCACGTTGGCAATCATGGAATCCATTCTGCCAACCGTCGCGTTTACGTGATTGTAAAGCTCGGGATCGTTGAGCAGCTTGCCGAGGGTGCCGTGCCCTTGTTTCAGATCGACGACGATCGAATTCACTTGATCGGTGAGCGCGCCGAGATTTTCTTCGAGTTCGACGCCGCGCTCGACGATCTGCTGCATGGCTTTCTCTTCCGACGTCTGTACGACCGCGCCGGACGCCAGGGGCTGACCGGTGATTCCGCGCGTAACGTTGACGTAGCGATCTCCCAAGAGACCCTGCGTGACGAGGCTCGCGATGGAATCGGAGCGGATGCTGTCCTGGTAGCGCTTGTCGATCCGCATTACAACCTCGATGTTATGGCGAGGATCGACGGGCTTGGGATTCAAGCGTATGGTCTCGACGGTTCCGATCTCGAAGCCGCTTAGTGCGACGGGCGCGCCGACTTTCAAGCCCTCCACTTCGGGCAAATACGCTGTCAGCCGGTATTTCGGCCCGAATGTGCCGCCGCCGGTGACGTAGAAAATTGCGGCAGCCATGATGAACAGGCCGACGAGAACGAACACCCCCACTCGCAATTCGGTCCACGTTAGCTGCTTGCGTTGCGCCATCGTAATCCTCCTGAGCTCCCAAGCTTTTTCTGCCGGTTCATTCTGCCGATGCGAGAAATTGCTTTAAATATTCATCGTTGGATTTCAATAGTGTGTCTGCCGCATCCTGAAAGTAAATCTCGCCGTTGCGCAGGACGATGACATTCGTCGGGTGTGCGCTGCCGGCGCCGTTTTTCGAGAGCGGGACGACTTTGTTTGTTTTCGCGTCGAAGCGAAAATTCGCGAGGCCGAACGCGTCCTGGATGCGATGCGTGGCGACGGTTGAGGTTACGCCGAGTGTGTCGCGCAGACGCATGATGAGAGTGATGATCGTTTGCGACGTGACGGGGTCGAGGCCAGCCGTCGGCGAATCGTAGAAAACGATGGACGGCTTATTTACGAGCGCGCGGGCGATCGAAACGCGGCGTCGCATTCCGCCGGAGAGCTCGTCCGGAAACTTGTCGATGGCTTGCTCCATTTCAACGAATCTCAGAGCTTCGCGTACGCGCTGCTCGATTTCAGTTTCGTTCACATTCTCTTCGTGAAGCCGGAAGGCAACATTGTCCTCGACGCTGAGCGAATCGAAAAGAGCGCCTTCCTGAAAGACAAATCCGATCTGGCGCCTGAACTCGAGAAGCTGGGTCTCGGTCATTGCTTCGATATTCTGTCCCATCACGACGATTTCGCCGGAATCGGCGCGGACGAGGCCGGCAGCAAGCTTGAGGATGCACGTCTTCCCAGATCCGCTTTCACCGAGCAGAACTTTAGTTTCTCCGGCCGCGATCTCGAAGGAAATTCCGCGGAGAACTTCGCCCTCGTCGAAGCCGAGGTGAACGTCGCGGAAAACAACAAGGGGCTCCCTGGCAGGCGCATCAGTCATGCGCGCTCCGGGCGCATCGGAGAACAAAACGGCACCTGGCTCAGGATTGTCGACGAACGGCGTCCGCCCATGCGGTGAATTATAAGTCGGAAAGGCGCAAAACTGGTTGGACGGAATGGCGGCGGGGCCGTCGAGGCCAGGATCAGAACATGTAGAGGAAGATTTTGGAGAGAAACGAGTCGGCGACGATGATGGCAACTGACGAGACCACGACCGCGGTGGTCGTTGCGCGGCCGACGCCTTGAGTGCCGCCACGGACCGCCAAGCCGAAGTAACAGCCGACACTTGAGATAATCAAGCCGAAGATGAGCGGCTTCATCCCTCCTTGCATCAGATCGCCGAACGCGAGGACGTTAATGGCGCGATGCCAGAACTCGGCGGGCGCGAGGCGAAGTTGCAAGGCGGAGACGAGGAAGCCTCCGATGAGACCGACCAGGTCGGCAATGGCCGTGAGCAGCGGAAGCATGAGAATGGTGGCAACGACGCGCGGCGTGACGAGCTTGCGGGATGGATCGGTGCCAAGTGCGCGCATAGCGTCTACTTGCTCGGTAACGACCATCGAGCCTAACTCGGATGCGATTCCGGAGGCGTTACGGCCGGCGACGAGAAGCGCGGTGATTGTTGGGCCGAGTTCGCGAACCAGGGCGAGCGAAACGATGTCGCCGGTGAGCGCGGTTTCGCCGAAGCGTTGGAATTGCGCGGCGGTCTGCAACAAGAGGACGACGCCGATGAAGAAGCCGGCGGTGACTACGATGGGCAACGAGCCGACGCCGATCGCGTCCATTTGGCTCATCGTGTCGGTCCAATACCACGGAGGCGTGAAGATATTGGCAATCGCGCGGACGACAAGAAGCGTGTAGTCCTGGAAAGCAAGGACTTGGCGTTTGAGGGAATCCGACACAACGCCGAAAAAGCCCTGAGTTTCGCTCGCGTCAAGCGTCATTGGTCACAGTGCGTAGTGCCGGCCGGAAAGAGCGTAGCGTTCGCGGCGCGGGGCGTCAAGCTGTCTCGCTTGAGCGGCTCACACAAAGAATTGATGCGCGGCAATTGGGCGCGCGATAGGATGCCCGTTGATTTCGAGGAATATCGATGCCACCGACACTTGCGAACGGCAAAATATGCTATCTCCAAATTCCGGCGATGGATATTGCGCGCTCGGCTGAGTTTTACAGACGGGTGTTCGGCTGGGGCATCAGGCAGCGGGGCGACGGGGCTACGGCGTTTGATGACACGACGGGACAAGTCAGCGGCACCTGGGTGCTTGGGCGTCCGCCTGCTGCGATGCCGGGACTACTCGTTTATGTAATGGTTGACAGCGTGGCGGAGACGCTTGCGGCGATCATCGCGAGCGGCGGCGAGATCGCGCAGCCGATTGGCGGGGACGCTCCGGAGATTACGGCGAGATTCCGCGATCCGGCAGGAAATGTGATCGGCCTTTATCAGGAGCCAGCCAAACCGAGAAACGCTTAGCACAACAGTTATACGTGCTGAAAACCGAATCGTTGCCAACCCAAATATGACGTGAAATGCCGTGTAATTCGGCGCTGCTCGCGGCGCGGCTTTACCGCGAGGTATGCGTCCGGTAGAATGCAACGTTCGCGCCTGTGCGCGGGCGCTCACTGACAATGCTCCGATTTCTTACCGCGGGAGAATCGCACGGCCAGGCGCTGATCGCCTGGATTTCAGGGCTGCCTGCTGGCGTGCCCGTGGATATCGAATTTATTGATCGCGAGTTGCACCGGCGGCAACTCGGATTTGGGCGCGGCGGCAGGCAGCGCATCGAAAAAGATCGTGCCGATATTCTGGCGGGCGTGCGTCACGGGAAGACGATTGGCGCGCCGATCGCTGTGCGGATTGAAAATCGCGACTGGCCGAATTGGCAGAAGGCGCTTCCGGTCGAAGACTCGGAGGGAGCGGACGACAGCAAGAAGGCGCTAACGTCGCCAAGGCCTGGACACGCGGACTTGGCCGGTGCGCTCAAATTCAATTTCCATGATGCGAGATATATCTTGGAGCGGGCGTCAGCGCGCGAGACGGCGGCGCGTGTGGCGGCCTGCGCCTTTGCGAAGCTGCTCTTGCGCGAATTCGGCATTGAGATTTTGAGCCATTCGATTGGGGTTGGCCGGATTCGCTTGGAACGCGCTGCTTCGTGGGAGGAGATCGCGGCGGTGTGTGCGAATCTTGAATCGGCGCTGCGATGTGTTGATCCGGCGACTGAGGACAGGATGAAAGCCGAAGTCGATCACGCGTTGCGCGCGGGAGATTCCGTCGGCGGCGTGTTCGAAGTAGTGGCCCACGGCGTGCCGCCAGGGCTTGGCTCGCACGCGCAATGGGATGAGAAGCTCGATGGGCGGCTGGCGCAGGCGGTGATGGCGATTCAAGCCGTGAAAGCCGTTGAGATCGGCGCGGGCGTCGCGGCGGCCGGGAGCCCCGGCTCCGAAGTGCAGGACGAAATTGAGTACGACAGCGTGCATAAGCGATTTCATCGCAGCGCCAATCGCGCTGGCGGGCTCGAAGGCGGAATCACGAATGGTGAAGACGTGGTGGTACGAGGATATCTGAAGCCGATTTCGACGTTGCGGCGTCCGCTCATGAGCGCCGATCTCGTAAGCAAGGAGCCGCTGAAGGCCGCGTACGAGCGCTCGGACGTTTGCGTGGTGCCTGCAGGCGGAGTGGCGGGAGAGGCCATGGTGGCGGCCGTGCTTGCAGGGGCATTTCTCGAAAAGTTTGGCGGAGATTCGCTCGAAGAGACGCGCCGGAATTACGCCGGGTACGAAAAGCAATTGGACGAGTTCTAACAGAAAAACGATTCTCAGCTCAATCTCAGTTCAACGGAAACTCAAAAGATGATTCATCCGATCGTGAAGTACGGTAACGCGGTGCTCGAGACTCCTGCCAAGCCCGTGGAAAACTTCGACGAGAAACTTCAAGCGCTCATCGCCGACATGTTCGAGTCGATGTACGCGGCGAATGGCGTTGGGCTGGCTGCGCCGCAAATCGGCGTCAGCCTGCGGCTTTCCGTAATTGACGTCTCGAACGGAAAGAATACCGAAGCGAAGATCGTCTGCGCGAACCCGACCATTATTTACGTGGAAGGCGAGCAGCGCGAAGAAGAAGGATGCCTTTCGCTGCCCGGATTCCGCGCCTACGTGGTGCGGCCGCTGTATGTGACCGTGAAGGCGCAGGATGCGACCGGCAAGGAATTCGAGATGCGCAGCGAGGGGCTTCTGGCGCGCGCTTTTTGCCACGAAATCGACCACCTCGGCGGGAACCTTTTTATCCAGCACGTCAGCATGCTGAAGCGCGACCTCATCAAGCGCAAGATCCGGAAACTGAAAAAAGCCGGGGATTGGTAAGGCGTCCGTGGCGCTCCGCATTCTTTTTTGCGGCACGCCTGAATTTGCATTGCCGTCTCTCGACTCCCTCATCGCCGCGCCAGATATTTCTATTGAGGCCGTGATCACGCAGCCAGATCGTCCGCGCGGCCGCGGACAGGAGATGACGGCGCCGCCCGTAAAGGATTTCGCGATCGGCGCGGGCCTTCACGTGTTTCAGCCGGAGAAGATTCGGTCGGTATCGGCGAGAGACTTCATCACGAATGTCGCGCCGGACGCGATTGTCATCATCGCGTACGGCCAGATCATTCCAGCTTTGCTGCTCGATATTCCGCGCCTCGGATGGATCAACGTCCATGCTTCGTTGCTTCCCCGCTATCGCGGGGCGGCGCCGATTCAGTGGGCGATCGTCAACGGCGAGACGCGAACGGGCGTAACGACGATGCGTATCGACCCAGGCCTCGATACGGGGCCGACGCTCGAAAAAACGGAGATCGATATCGGGACGGACGAGACGGCGCCGCAGCTTTCGAAGCGGCTCGCGGAAGCGGGCGGCGATTTGATCGTGAGCACCCTGCGAAAGCTCGATCGCGGCGAGATTCAGCCGCAGCCGCAGGACGAGGCGCTTGCGACGCACGCGCGACCGCTGAAGAAAGGAGACGGGCGCGTTGATTGGAATTTGAGCGCGCAGGCAATCTACAACCGAATTCGCGGGCTTGAGCCGTGGCCCGGCGCATACACACAATTTCGCGGACAACTCTGCCAGCTTTGGGGACGTCCGGCCGAGCGCGAGCAAACCCGGCAGGCTCCTGGCACGCTCTTATCATCAGGAACTCATGCGCTCGTCGAATGTGGCGAGGGAACTTTCTTGCAGATTGAGGCTGTGCAGATCGAAGGCCGGAAACGGATTGCTGCGCGCGATTTTGTGAACGGCGCACGTCTCAAACCCGGCGAGAAATTCGGCGATTAGATTAAGCGATCGGGCCAGATTTCAATCCGCGTCCGGAGCGAGACGAAAACCAAACCATGCCCGTCAGTAAAGCCCGACAAATCGCGTTCGACATTCTCTCCAGGGTTGAATCACAAGACTCGTACGCAAGCGACCTGCTTCACGCGGAACTCGCCGGAAAGATTAAATCCGAAGACGCAGCCCTTGCGACCGTACTCACGATGGGCGTTTTGCGTCAAAAGCGGCTTCTGGATTTTCTGATCGACACGTATAGCCGGAAACGCGGCGGCGCGCTCGACGTAGAGGTCGCGATCGCACTTCGAATGGGCATTTTTCAGCTCCGCTTCCTCAATCGGATTCCCGCTCGCGCTGCGGTGAACGAATCGGTCGAACTCGTCAAACGAGCCCGGAAGCGTTCCGCGACGACGTTCGTCAACGCGATTTTGCGGCGAGCGGCCGATAATTCGCAAATTTCGGTGGCGACGCTAGTCCCCGGCCATCTACCGCAAGCCGAACATCTGGAGATTCTCTACTCGCATCCGGAATGGCTCATCGAACGATGGCTCAAAGAATTCGGCGAATGGCGGACGATCGCATTGCTGGAAGAGAATAACCGCGCGCCCGAAACAGCGGGTGCATTTCTTTTCCCCGAGGAGCGCGGAGCGGAAACGAAGACGCTTGAAAGCGAGGGCATTCGAATTTCGAATGGCCATTGGCTTCGCGACGCATTCCGCGCTACCGGCGGCAACATTTCGAGTTCCGGCCTATTTCGCAAAGGACGCATTTCCGTGCAGGACGAGGCTTCGCAAATCGTTCCGCGATTGCTGAATGTCGAGGCGGGCGACTCGGTGCTCGATCTGTGCGCCGCGCCCGGTGGAAAAACTATGACGCTTGCGCGAGCTGCTGCCAGCGGCGCATTCGTAGTGGCCACAGACGTGTATGCGCACCGGCTTCGCGCCATGCGCGCTCAATTCGAACGCTTGAAGTTGAAGGCTATCCACGTTGCGGGAGTAGATGCAACCGTGCCTCTTCCATTCCTGAAAAAGTTCAAGCGCATCCTGGTGGACGCGCCGTGTTCGGGAACCGGCACGCTTGCGCGGAATCCTGAGATCCGGTGGCGATTGGCGCCCGCAGATCTCGCGGAATTTCAAAAGCGCCAAGTCGCAATGCTCGGATCCGCGCTCGCGCAACTGGAAGATCGCGGGCGGCTTGTTTACTCGACTTGCTCGCTCGAATTTGAGGAGAACGAGCGCGTGATTCAGTTGGCGCTTGGCAAGGTGAACGGATTTCGGAGGGTCGCGCGTCCCGACATGGAAGCAGCTATCGCGCCGCATCTCGTCGCGGGCGCGAGCGCATCTTCTCTGGTTGACGCGACGGGTGTGTTTCGCACGTTTCCACCCGAACAGCAAACAGATGGATTTTTCGCGGTAGCGATCGAGAAGCGCCCATAAGCTAGCGAGGCGATTCCAGTCTGGTTTTCGTGGGGCTGGCAGGCCGAGCTTAGGGCGTATAACGGAACGAAAGGAAAAATCGTGAGAGGCCGGTCCGTCTTCCGACGGACCCTACGCGTGCTGGATGGGCGATCCCGGCGCGGAATTTTAAATATTCCCTGACGCAACTCTATTGTGATTCGAACGAGCAACGATTACGAGATCGCTTCCGGTGCGCGTGGCATTTTTCGACTCGCATGATTAAGGTGCCTGCGACGCCTTAGAAGTTGAGCTTGTGCTTGCCCCTCCGCGCGGACACGCACACAATAAGATTCTCGATGAGCATTGCGGAGCGAATTCAGTGGATCGGGCGGCTGGCGCTGATGCTATTTGTGCTGGCGTCGGCGGCGTTTCTGAGCGCGATTACGGCCATGCGACTCGCGGTGCAAGGCCGCGAAGTGGTCATGCCCGATGTCTCTGGCAAGAAACTAGGAGACGCGCAGGTCGCGCTGCGGGCTCGGGGCCTCGGGATGAAGGTGGAAGACCGCATTTACAGTCCACAGCCCGTCGACGCCGTCGTGCGGCAGAGTCCGCCGGCGGGAATGCGCGTGAAAGTCGGGCAGTGGGCGCACGTAGTGCTGAGCCTGGGACCGCAGGAAGCGACCATCCCGAATCTGGCGATGAAGAGTATTAGGGCCGACCGAATCGAACTGCTACGCAGCGGACTGCAGTTGGGCGAAGTGTCGAACGGCTACTTCGGCGACTCGCCGCCGGATACAGCTCTCATGCAGGAACCACCCGCTGGATCGAAAAACGCGCAAAGCTCGCACGTGGATTTGCTCGTATCACTCGGCGCGCGGCCCGAGGCCTACGTGATGCCGGATCTTCAGGGGCTGCCGCTTGGCGAAGCTGAAGCGCGGATCGCGACGTCCGGACTAAAGCTTGGGAAGTTGGACGTCGCGCCTTTCACGAACGTCGCGCCGGGCGTTATCGCCGTGCAGGCACCGACATCAGGATCGCGAGTGGAAGCTGGCGCTCAAATCGAACTTCAAGTCTCCGAATAGCTGGCAGGGCCCGCAGTCCGTATGGATTCCCTTCCCCCACAGTGCGGCGAATTCAAAACACACCAGCCTCGCACATCGCTGTGCTAAAATTTGCTGCGGTTATGCAGAGACTTCCTATCGAGATCGCGCCCTCTCTCCTTGCGGCGGACTTGGCGAACCTCGCCTCTGAGGTGCGAAAGGTAGAGCAGGCGGGCGCGCCGGTCCTGCACTTTGACGTAATGGACGGTCACTTCGTCCCGAACATCACGATGGGAGTTCCTGTCCTAGCCTCACTTCGCAAGGCAACCTCTTTGCCCCTGGAAGCGCATCTCATGATCGAACGTCCGGGGGAGTACGTCGAGGCTTTCGCGAAAGCGGGAGCGGATCGCATTTTGATTCATCAGGAAGCGACTGTGCACCTCGACCGCGTCCTGACCCAGATTCGCGATCTAAACGTTGAAGCAGGCGTTGTAATTAATCCAGCCACGCCGGTGGCGACGCTCAGTGAAGTCCTCGATCGAGTCGATAGTGTTTTGGTGATGTCCGTGAATCCTGGCTTTGGGGGCCAATCCTTCATCCCCGGCGCGTTCGGGAAGATTCGCGAGCTTAAGGAACTGCGCTCGCGTTACAATTACGCGTTTCGTATTGAAGTGGATGGTGGCGTAGGGCTCGAGAATGTCGCCGAGTTGGTGCGGGCGGGGGCGGAAACGCTCGTCGCGGGAACGTCAATTTTTCATACGCCTGACCCGGCTGCGAGCTTTCTACAGATGCGCAATCTGGCACACGATGCCTTGACACAGAAGGTGTGATGGAAACGATCATCAAGAAACTTCGATTTTCAATCGCCGGCGCACTTGGCTTCGTTCTGCTCGCCGGCGCCGCTTTCTCCGCTGACAATACCAAAGACGCGAAAAAGAAAAAGAAGCCCGCAGCTGCCGCTCAGACCGAAGGCGCGGCTGAACCGGATCGGATTCTCTACGACCGGTCGATGGCGGACTTCAAGCGCGGAAAATACACCGAAGCGCGCTTGAGCTTGCAGACGCTGATCAATACGTATCCGGATAGCGAATACCTCGCCAAAGCGAAGCTTGCCATCGGCGATTCCTTTTACAAAGAAGGCGGTACCGGAAACCTGACGCAATCCATCGAGACGTACAAGGATTTCATTACATTCTTTCCGTTTCTTGACGAGTCCGCGTATGCCCAGATGCAAGTCGGCATGGCGCACTTTCGCATGATGGAAAAGGCGGATCGCGATAATTCACAGGCGCAATACGCCGAAGATGAGTTTCAGACGTTTCTTCTGAAATATCCGAACAGCCCGCTCGTTCCTAAAGCCGAGCAGCACTTGCGGGAAGTGCAGGAAGTTCTCGCCGACGGCGATTTTCGAGTGGCGCAATTTTATTACGTCAAGGGACCTCGCTCGTATCGCGCCGCGCTGGCGCGCCTGAACGAAATCATCGATCGCTACCCGCTGTACACTCAGAGTGACAAGGCACTTTGGATGGCCGGGAACATTTACGATAAATCCGAACGCCGCGAGGTCGCGGACAAACTCTATGCTCGGATCGTCCGCGAGTATCCGAGTTCGAAACTCGCGGATGACGCAAAAGGCAAACTGACTTCGGCGGGAGTGCCTGTGCCTCAGGCAGATCCTGCCGCGCTGGCGCGAGCTGTCGAAGAGCGCAAATACACCGCGCAGCGCCCAGGAATGATTCACCGAACGATGGAAGTGATTCACTCCGGCCCGGATGTCTCGATGGCCGCACACAGCGGTCAGCCGAATTTGCAACCACCCGCCGAGGCGACGTCGGCCGTTGATATCTTGAAGCCAGGGTCGGCGGCTCCGGGAGTCATTGCATCCGGCGGCGGTGGCGGCGCTTCGGGGAATTCCGTCGCGGTCGAAACGGTGCCAGCAGGATCAGATACGTCAGTTCCGGCGAGTTCGGGCACGCCGACAGATACGCCACCGGCAGATACTGTCGCGCCTGCGCCTGAGGGCTCGGCGCTGCCCGCGCCGATGAATACCGACACCACTCCGGCTCCGACCGCCGAACCGGCTCCTGCGACGGGGAACCCAGAGGCTACGCCGCCAACTGTGGCTCCCGCCGCAACTGCTACGGAGAGCACAGCACCCGCGGCTAAACCGGCGGGGACGAGTAGCGAAAGCACAACCACGGGCACGGCTGCGGAACCAACGGCCGGAAGCGCCGCCAACGCGGATCCCAGCACGGAATCAACCAGCAAAAAGAAGAAAAAAGGACTTAAGAAGATCGTTCCCTGGTAGCGCTCGCAACGTACTACTGATTGGTGCGGCACCCGCTCCATCCATCCTCGTTGACTCCCTTCCTGTGGAATGTTACGAATGGGGTTTACTGAACGGCGTAGGTGTGTCGCAATTCGACACATCAAAGAGCGGAGTCTCGGTGCCCCGAATTCTCGTCGCTGACGACAACAGCAACATCCAGAAGATGGTTGCGTTGGCGTTTCAGGATCATGGAATCGAAGTGATAGCAGTCGGCAACGGCGAAGCCGCTGTCCGCCGGATTCCTGACATCAATCCGGACGTCGTTCTTGCCGACGTGTTTATGCCGGTGCGCAACGGTTACGAAGTTTGCGAGTTCGTCAAGAAGGATCCCCGCTTCGCGAAAGTGCCCGTGATTCTTTTGGTTGGGGCATTCGATCCGCTGGATGAAGCGGAAGCGCGGCGCGTCGGCGCTGATGGAATTCTCAAAAAACCATTCGTTCCTCCGGATCCGTTGATCGCCATGGTGACTTCGGTGATGGCGAAGGCGCCAAAGCCTGAGCCTAAGGCGGAAGCTCCCGCGCTCGAAATTCCGAAACCGCCTCCCCCTCCACCCCCGCCGATGCTTTCGCCATTTCTCGAGCCGACGCCGGAAGAAGAAGCGTACGCGTTCGGCACGGGACGCCGCTCGCTCGACGATGATGACGCTCCTGCAGGATCCGGGCACTCGGCGAAATTCGCGGTCACGCCCGCGGCTGCAGCTTCCACTGGGACCATCGAGTCTGCTGCTGAGGAAGACGCCGGGTTCTCGGAAACGAGCGTTGATTGGCGCCGCCGCGATCAAGTGAATTCGTCCGAAGTTCCAAGCTTTTCCGCGGCTCTCTTTGACGAACCGGCGGCACAGAGTGCGTCAGAGAGCAGTAATGAAACTGAGTCCCTCGCTGCCGGCAATGCGCCGGATAGCCCTGTGTTGACCGAAGAGCCTAGTCCCGAACTGCCTTCGTCCGCATCGTTCATGCGTGCCTTTGAGGGCGCGTTCGCCGAACCGGCGCAAGCCGAAGTCGATCAGACTCCAGTTGAGCAAGCTCCGGTTGAGCAGGCCTCAGCCGATCAGAACCACGCTGAGAATGTTGAACAAGCCGCCCCGCCACCGACGTGGGAAAAGCCGCTTGAAGAATCGTTCCAATCGACCAAGGGATTTACAGATCTGATCGAACCGGCGTTTGCAAATCCGCGCGATTGGAAATTGAGCGAGAGCGCCGACGTGGCGCCTGTGGAATTGGGAACAGTGGAAACGGCGCCGTCCGTTGCTGTAGAGAACGCGCAGGCGGAAGTTCATGCCGCGCCGGTGGTCGAGCCTGTGGCTCCCGGCGCGGCGCCGGAATTTTCCTGGCGCGGCGTTGTGCCGCCGCCGATTCTGGCCGTCGAAGTTCCTGAACCCGAATCTTTCGCGTTTGCGCCGGCTTCAGCCGAATCCGCGGCGCAGTCAACGCTCGAAGCGATTCAGTTTCCGCCCGAGAGTGTCGCCGTAGAAACTCCGTCGCAAGTGAGCGAGGCTGCTCCGGTCGAGCCGTCGGCTTTTGGGGCCTCGAGGGTTGAAGCGTCGCCGTCGATCGAAACGTCCGCGACGTCGGCTGCTGAATTTGAATCAGTCGCTCGCGTCGAGGAAACGGAAGAGCCGGAGCCACTTGCGTCGCCGGTGGCGATTTTGGAATCAACTGAAATCGCGGCTCGCGAGATCGGGAGCATTCCACTTGTCAGCGCTCCCGTCGCCGCGTCCGCGGTAGCTTCATTTGACGCGCCCGCCGTCGAGGCCGTGGCGGCGCCAACGGAGCCGCCGGAGCCGACGCCAATTGCCGCCGCACCTCATGTCGAGGTTGCGCCATTGCCTGCCCAGCCAATTGCCGAGCATGCTGCTTCGCCGGAGTTCTCATCAGTCTCCGCCCAGCCTGATTCCCAGATGCTGCCTGTCGAGGCCGTCCCCGAGCCTGCGGCCTCCAGTGCGGATCCCATTGAAACTGTCGCTTCGGTTGCGCCTGCGCCGGCTTCACCAAGCGTGGACGAACTTGTTGCGAGAGTTCTGGAAAAGCTGGGTCCGCAATTGCAAGAACTTCTGTCGAAGAATCTAGTTCGCCCGATGGTAGAAGATCTGCTGCATAAACCTGACGCCGATAAAAAATAAAGCCGCACTGTCGAAAACCGCGAAACTTTAACGCGCGCTGCGAGTCAGGCCTGAATTTAAGGTGAAGAGCCGGCCGGACGCCCTTCGAGACTCGGAGGCAGGCCGGCGAGACGAGAAGCTATTCCTCGCGGAGAGCTTGCAGCGGATCGATTTGGGCGGAGCGGCGGGCGGGGATGTAGCACGCAAGCATCGCGACTGCCGCCAGGAGAAGCGGGGCGCCAATTAACAATCGTGCGTTGCTTGTGCCTACGCTGAGGGCCTGCACGAAAATATTGGTCAGCGCTGAAAGTATTTTTGCCAGTGCCATCGCCCCCAAAAATCCTAGAACCGTTCCGACACCTACCAGCGCCCCGCCTTCACGCAGAACCAGCCGCAGTACCTGAGCCTTAGTTGCGCCGAGGGCCGTACGGATGGCGATCTCCTTGCGCCTTTGAGCAACCGCGTAGGCCGTGACGCCCGCGAGTCCTACTGCGGCCAACACCAAGCCGAACACACCAATTCCGCCGTATGTCTGGGCGGCGAGCCGAATAGCGGACCGGCTGCTATCGAGGTATTCGCTGAACGTTCGCACATTGAAGATGGTCAGATTGGGGTCGATCGATGCGATCTCGTTTCGAACCGCGGTTAGCGCATCGTTTCCTGCATCGGACCGCGCGAGAATGGTGATACCGCCGGCTGGCGGCCGCGCAAAATCGCGCGACGTCAGCGGCAGATACATCACGGATTGCATTGTCCCGAATCCTGTCTTCAAATCGCGAACCACGCCGATCACTTCATAAGACTGGTTACTGTCTCGGACGCGCTTCCCGACCGCATTCTCGATTCCGAAAAGTTTCTGCGCGGCGGTTTCGTTCATTACGGCCGGCAGGACAGCTGGTGTGATGGCGCGCGTCACAACGGGCAAAGAAGCATTCTTCGGTGCATCTGCCTGAATCGCGGTCGGGATGCGCTGATCACGTCCCTCGAATTCCCTGCCAGCCAACATCGGTTCGCTGAGCGTGGCAAAGTAGCCCGAGCCGACGGTTTCCTCGATTACCGATTGCTGCACTCGCGATGTTGCGCCCGAATCGTCGACGGTCAATTGGATGGCGTCATCTTCGTCTTTGAGTTCGAAGGGAGCTTGAGCCGCAAGAGCGATGCTGCCAACCGGGCCAGCAATCTTGAGACGATCGGGTAGTTTCTCGAAAAATGCTCGAGCTCTTTCCGGCGAGTAACCATCGCGCACCGGATCAATCGACAGAAGATACATGGTGTTTGGATTAAATTTGGTTTGTACGCTGCTTAGCTTGCTAATTCCTATGACCAAAAATCCCGTCATCAGCAGCAGCATGAGCGATCCCGCAACTTGAGAAACTATCAGCAAGTTGCGCAAGCCAAAGCGCCGGTATCCCGGCAATTGTATAGTCGAGCCCTCTTTGAGTGCCGGGGTCACATCAGTCTTCGTCGCTTGCAGCGCAGGCGCCAAGCTGAATCCGATGCCGCAGATGAACGCAAGGCCGAACGCGAAAACGGCTGCGCGCCAATCCAGACTGAAATCGTTTTCGAGAGGAACCCCAGTGGGCGGAACGACACGGGAATTCAATATTGACAGGCCATACGCGAGCGCAAATCCTGCCACTCCGCCAAGCATTGAGAGCAAAACGCCTTCGGCCATCATCTGCCGCATTAATCGAAATCGGCTGGCACCGACCGCCAGGCGAATTGCCAACTCCTTTCGGCGATTTGCGCCGCGCGCGATCAGCATATTTGCAAGATTGGTGCACGCGAGGGTCATCACCAGCGCCATCAGCGCGAAGAAGAATCCGAACAATACGGGCCGTAATTGCCGGGGGATAGGTACTCTGGTGCCGGCCGGAAGTAGAGTTACGCGTCTGCCTTTGTCATTCCGCGCCGGAGACGACGCATCCTGCTCGTCAAGATTGCGTGTGATTGTGTCGAGAGCCGCTTCCGCGGAGTCAATCGTGACGCCCGGCGCCAGACACATCATCGCCATGAACTCTCTCGCGTTGCGTTGATGCAAAACATCGTTCGCGAGCTCCGGAGCTAGAGAGGCCGAGGCTGTGATCGGGACGAACAACTCAGACGCAAAAACAGCCAGCGCGCCATTGAAATCCTTTGGGGTGATTCCCACGATGGTCGCGATTTGCCCGTTCAAGCGGAGAATTTGACCGACGGCCTCGGGAGAAGAATTGAGGCGATTGCGCCAGAAACGATCGGTGATCACTACCGCGGGCGCATCTCCGGCGCGGTCAAGTGCGGCGCTCAGCAATCTGCCGCGTTGTGGTTGCACGCCCAGAACGGAAAAATAATCGGGCGATACAAGCTGCCCATACACGCGCTCGGGCATCGAATTGATGCCACCTTGGAAAGTGACATTGAACGGGATGCCGCTCTGAAATGCGGCGACTCCGGCGAATAGACTCTTCTGCTCGCGAAACTGCTCGACGTAGTAGTACGAGACCGGCTTATCCGGCATCACCAAATTTGGGGCATTCGCCGCAGCCGGCAGATTGCGATATAGGATCGCCCACTTCGAGCTGTACACGTTCGTCGTCAGCCCAATTCCGAGCCCCATCGAAATAATCGCGACAAGCGCAAATCCGGGCGACTTGATCAGCGCACGCAATGCATAGCGCATATCCCCGCGCATCTCGCTCAAATATTCGAGCGGCACGCGAATGCCGATGTCAGCGATTAATCGAATCAGCCCTGCGACGCCATGCTTCTTGGCAATGTCTTCCACGACGTCCTGCCCGAGTTGCGTCACCTCGGTGCCATAAGCCAATTTGAATTCGTGCGGAAACGCGTCCGCCAACCGCCGGTAGATGCGCCATGCGATATTCATTCCGTCACCATATCGTCTTGCTTCACTCGGTTTTGCTTCGAAGAGGGTTGCTTCATTTGGATCGCGCGGACTAATTCCTGCAAGCGCTCAGCTTCTGCGTCCAGAACGCGCCTGCCGAGTGCGGTCAGCCGATAATACCGGCGGCGCGCGTCGTCCAATTCCGGCGCGGGTCGTTCGTAGGACTCCTCAATCAAATCAGCTTCGATTAGCCGCTTGATCGATCCATAGAGCGTCGCCGGCCACAACCGGACCTTCCCGGCAGTGCGAGCCAGGACGTCTTGCATGATGCCGTAACCGTGCTGCTCTCCGGCGGCAAGCGACACCATGATGTGAAACCATTGAGTCTTAAGTGGAAGAAACCGCTGAAGATTGGCGTCGCTCATGCCAATATATATATCCGCCGATATCTATAAGTGTCAAGAGGAATCTTGCCGGGACCGTTTTCGCTCCGATTTGACGAGTTGGTACCCTGCCGCTTATAGTGATTCCTTAATCGCACGATTCCGGCGCGTTGGTGCGCGGGTTCTAGCTCCGGCGTCACCCAAAACATCAGGAAATTTCAAGGTGAAAGGCCGTCAGACGAGATGACGCGAGAAATACCAAAGGCTTACGAGCCGCAGGAAATCGAAGAGCGCTGGGCCAAAGCCTGGATCGACGAGAATCTATATCGCGCTGAAAACTCTCACGACGGGCCGAAATTTTCGATCGTTCTGCCTCCTCCGAACGTAACAGGCTCGATTCACATCGGGCACATGCTCGAGCACACGCAGATTGATATTGTCGTGCGCTGGCGGCGGATGCTCGGCGATCGCACGCTTTGGCTGCCTGGGATGGATCACGCCGGGATTGCAACACAGTTCGTTGTCGAGCGGATGCTCGCCAAAGAAGGCATCAAGCGGCAGGACCTCGGCCGCGAAGAATTCGAACGGCGCGTGTGGAAATGGAAGGCGGAGAGCGGCGGCATTATCAAGCAACAGATGATCCGCTTGGGCGCGTCATGCGATTGGACGCGCGAGCGATTCACGCTTGAGCCGGCGCTTTATCGCGCGGTGCTCGAAGCATTTTTGCGCCTCTACAACGAGGGCCTGATCTATCGCGGGCGATACATGGTGAATTGGTGCCCGCGGTGCCAGACGGCGATCAGCGAACTCGAGGTGGTCCACAACGAGCGCGTCGGGCAGATTTGGTCAATTCGATATGCGATTGTTGGATCGAACAGGTTCCTTGTGGTCGCTACCACGAGGCCGGAGACGATGCTCGGCGATACGGCCGTAGCGGTGCATCCGGGCGACGAACGGTATCAGCAATTCATCGGAAAGAAGGTGATGCTGCCGCTGATGGATCGCGAAATCCCGATCATCGCGGATTCCTATGTCGACCGCGAGTTCGGCACGGGCGTCGTGAAGATTACGCCCGCACACGATCCGAACGACTTTGAAATCGGTAAGCGGCACAACCTGCCCGAGATCGACATCCTGACGAACGACGCGCACATCAACGAGGCCGGCGGAAAGTATGCTGGACTCGAGAGATTCGCCGCGCGCGCTCGAGTGCTTGAGGATCTTGAGAAGCTCTCGCTCATCGAGCGAATCACCGAGCACGCGCACGCCGTCGGCACCTGCGATCGCTGCAAGGCCATTGTCGAGCCGCGGATTTCAACGCAATGGTTCTGCAAGATGAAGCCGCTCGCGGCGGAAGCGGAGAAAGTGGTCCGCGACGCGGCGATCGAAGTGGTTCCTGACAATCAGCGAACGATTCTTCTGAATTGGCTCGACAACATCCGCGATTGGTGTATTTCGCGGCAGCTCTGGTGGGGACATCGGATTCCCATCTGGCACTGCGCGGATTGCAAGGAGATGGTTTCGGCGCGCGATTCAAAAGTGGAGATCGTCGAGGGCCACGCTCGCGCTGCGAGTGTCCCGACGAAGTGCCCCAAATGCGGCGGATCGAAACTCACCCAGGATTCGGACGTTCTGGACACGTGGTTCAGCTCCGCGCTGTGGCCATTCTCGACGCTCGGCTGGCCGGACGACACCGATGATCTGCGAACTTATTATCCAACAAGTGTTCTGATCAGCGGATACGACATCCTATTTTTTTGGGATGCGCGGATGATCATGATGGGGCTGCATCTGACGAGTGCCGCGAACGTCGGGCAGCGAATTCCCTTCCGGCGGCTGTATCTGCACTCGCTCGTTCGGCTCTCCGGCGGCGAGAAGATGTCGAAGACCAAGGGGACGGGCGTCGATCCGCTCGAAATGACGAAGCAGTACGGGACCGACGCGATGCGCTACATGCTTTCGAGCATGGCCGCGCCCGGAACCGACATCATCATGAGCGAGGACCGCATCCTGGCGGCGCGCGCCTTTGCCAACAAGATATGGAATGCCGCGCGATTTCTCTTCGTCAATCTCGAGAAATTCGAGGCGACTGGCACGACCATCAAAGAACTCGCGACGCCTGAAATTCGAGAGAAGGCGCCGTATGCGCCGGCTGCCGGTGGTGCGTGTGCGCTCGCGGACCAATGGATTTTTTCGCGCATTGCGCGCGTCGCCGAAGAGATGAACGCGGCGTTCGACGAATTTCGTTTCCACGAAGCGGCGCAGACGGTCTATCACTTTTTCTGGGGCGATTTTTGCGATTGGTACATCGAATGGATTAAACCGCAGTTGCTGAGCGAAGATCGTGAAGCGGCAATCGCCGCGTGGAAGAATCTATTCGCCGCGCTCGATGCCGCGCTGCGACTTCTGCATCCGATTATGCCGTTTATCACGGAAGACCTTTGGCACCGGCTGCCGCAGGCTAAGGGCGAGCGCTCGATTTCGTTGCAGGCTTTTCCTAGGGCGAAACCTGCGTGGCTCAACGATAACGCGGAACGCCAAATGGCGGAACTGCAGGAAATCATTAGTGCTGCACGGAACGTCCGCGCGGAGTTGAAGATCGACCCGAAGAAGAAGATTGCGGCGGATTTGTCGAGCGCCGATAGCGCATTCGTCCGGCTCGTTCGGCAAAATCTCGATTCCATTTTGCGGCTCGCGAGTCTCTCGGCGTTGAATCTTTCGACGGGGCGGCTTGATTCGAAGGGCGGTTTGATGCGCTCAACTGCTCAATTCGATCTTCGCATCGCTTACGGAGAAGGTGTCGACAAGCAGACAGAGATCAACAAGCTCAAGAAGGATGCCGATCGTCTGGCAAAAGACATCGACTCAAAGCGCGCGCGCCTCGCCGACAATAGTTTCCGAATTAAAGCGCCAGCGGAAATCATCCGAAATCTCGAGAACACTCTCGCCGAACGCGAGGCCGAGCAAAAAAAGGTCGGCGAGCGGCTCGCGCAACTCCAATAGCGGGCAAGCTCCAGAATTACAATCGCGTTTGAGCGGCCGTGCCGGGCTTTAGAGTCTGTGTGAGGACTCTGTGGCCCGCGATTTTTGGGGCGAGGCAGCGAATGGATTTCCCCTCCGGCTTTCGTTTCGCACCGCGGCGGCCGCTAGCGGGCGCGCCAGAGGTGCGTCAGATTGTAGGCCGTGGCCGCCAGCGCCAACTCCACCGCCGCTTGCCGCAATCCGCGTCGTGCGAATCGCCGCATCCCTCGCTGCTCCTTCAGCACTCCGATCACCGGTTCGACGATCGCTTTCCGCCGCTGATAAATCAGCCGCCCGGCCGGGTCGCGCAGTTTTCTTCGCATCCGGCGATGCGCCGGATCGCTCGCTCCCTGCCGCAGCCGTCCCCCGCGATTCAACCAGCGCGCCAGATTCGAATCCGGAACGTAGGCGTCGATGCCCTCCTGCTCCAGCGCTTTTAACGTATCGACGGAGAAAAAGCCGCTGTCGGCACTCACTCGTCGCGGTGTTCCGCGGCACTGCCGGCGCACCGCTTCCACCATGGGCAGCAGCGCTTGGTTGTCATTGGTCTCCTGCGTCACGCGCTGCGCCAAAATCATGTGATCCTCGCTCACCGCCAACGTGGCCGTGTATCCCAGCGTGAATCCGCCCCGTTCGCGCAGAAAGCGGCTGTCCGGATCGGTTCGCGAAATCTTCTTGAGCCCCGCTTTGTGCAGCCGGTCGAGCCGCGCGGGAATCTCGGCCAGCTGCTTCTCCAGCCGCGCCATCACTTCGTCACCGACGGCGACCCCTGCTCCTTCGTTGGGATCTTCTGTATCGCACTGTCTCTGCCAGCGGCGAATGTCTCGCCGGATGCGCGCCCGCGCGTTCCGCAACACCTGCTCGGTGTCGATTCGATTCCGCGAAGCGTTCGCTGCGATGCGCGTCGAATCAATCGCCACATGGCCCAGCTTGCCCATTTTTGCTTTCCGCGCCAGTTCCACCACCTGCGTGAACAGATCGTTCAGCCCCTTCCCGTGCCGTCGGCGAAACTCGTTCAGCGTCCAGTGATCCGGCGCTGCTCCCGCCGCCAAATAGCGGAACGCCAGATCCTCTCGAATCCGCTGTTCCAGCCGCCGCGAACTCGTCACGCTGAGCGCATAGGCGTACAGCCAAACCGAAACCAACATCTCCGGCGCGTACGCCGGTCCGCCTTCCTCGCCGTACTCGTTCCGGAAAGCTTCGAGGTTCAGTTTCGTAACCACCCGGCGGATGAAAAAGCACAGGTGGTCCGGCTTCAACACGTCGCGCACGGTCGGCGGCAGCAAATACACCTGATCCGGGTTGTAATCCAAAAATTTCGCCATCGCGTCTCCTCTCTCGCGCAGTATAAGGGACGCGTCAACCCGAGTTCTCACACAGACTCTGAAGCCCGGCGCTACAAGTGCCGAGTGGCGGGCTGCACCAGCTCTCATGCTTGCTGCGGGAGCGCGGGTCAAGTAACCTTGCACGCTCGCATGGAACCCAAACGCCTTAGAGTGATTCGCGGCCTAACCGACCGGCGCATCGACGCGCTGCTGACTCTTCTCTCTGAGAACACCACGATTGTCATCAGCGGCGCGAAGATTGCGAGCGAGATCGGAGTTTCGCGCGGGACCGTATGGCGCTGGGTGCAGAAGTTACGCGCGCTGGGCGTTGATGTGAGCGGGCATCCTCGCACGGGCTATCACATCAATCGTATTCCGGACATACTTGCGCCGAAACTGATAAGCCGACAATTACTGAACACGCCGTTCTGGAAGCACAACTACCATTTCTTCAAAGTAGAATCGACGAACGACATCGCCATGAAGCTCGGCGACGCGGGCGAACCTCACGGCGCCGTGGTGATCGCAGAAGAACAAACTGCGGGGCGCGGACGAGCGGGACGTTCGTGGTCGTCCGAAAAATCCGCTGGAATTTACTGCTCGGTGCTGCTGCGACCGGCAATATCGCCGGGGCAAGCTTCGCTTCTAACGCTTGTCGCCGGACTCGCCGCGCGCGACGCAACATCGGAAGAGCTCGATGCAACTCCCGATGTTCGCTGGCCGAACGATCTTCTTCTCGGCGGTAGAAAATTCTGCGGCATATTGACGGAGATGCAGGCTGAACCGGATCGCGTTCATTACGCGGTGATCGGAATCGGCATCAACGTAAATCAAACGCGCATGCCTGCCGATATTGCATCAGTCGCGACTTCGCTGCGCATCGAAAGCGGCCACATTCATTCCCGCCTCGATATCCTCGTGCGGTTGCTGCGTAATCTCGACCGCTACTACAATCTTCTGTTGTCCGATGGATCAGCGCCGATCATCCGGCGATTCTCGGAAGTTTCGAGCTACTATCAGGGCAAGCGCGTGCGGATCACGACGGCGACTGACTCGTTTGTGGGCACAACGAAGGGTCTCGAACCGAGCGGAATTCTTCGCGTGGCGCGAGACGACGGCCGGATCGTGCCGGTGATTTCCGGCGATGTGACGGAGGCGTAATGCTGCTGACGATGGACGTCGGTAACACGAACACTGTTCTCGGCGTGTATCGCGGCAGCGAACTGGTGGCGAATTGGCGTCTTACGACCTCGCGCGAACAGACGATCGACGAGTACGGAATTCTGGCGCGCGATCTTTTTACGCTTGCGTCGCTCGATCCGAAGGAGATTGACGGCGTCATCATCAGTTCGGTCGTACCTCCCCTTAATTCGACGCTCGCCGGGATGTCCGAGCGGTACTTTCATCTCAAAGCGCTTTTTGTCGAGCCGGGCGTGAAGACTGGGATGCCGATCCACTACGACAACCCACTCGAAGTCGGCGCGGATCGGATCGTCAACGCTGTGGCCGCTTATGAAAAATATGGCGGCCCGTGCATTTCGGTGGATTTTGGCACGGCGCTCAATTTCGACGCCGTTTCCGAACGCGGCGAGTATCTCGGCGGCGTGCTTGCGCCGGGAATTGGCATTTCGGCGGACGCGCTTTTCGCTCGAGCGGCGCGGCTCTTTCGCGTTGAGATCAAAGATCCAGGGAAGATCATCGGTACGAACACTGTGGCGTCCATGCAATCGGGCCTTTACTACGGTTACGTGGACATGGTGGACGGAATTCTGGAACGGATGAAGAAGGTGCTTGGCGAAAAGACGAGAGTGGTCGCGACGGGCGGACAGGCAGCGCTGATCGGCAAAGGCTCGCGACATATCGAAACCATTGATGAATTTCTGACGCTCGACGGCCTGCGAATCATCTGGGAGCGCAATTCCGGCGGCAGCGTTCGAAGCGTCAAGGAACGCCAGGCCGTGCCTCACGTTGCGGTAGTTCCGCCAAAGTCAGGTCGCTGAACCGTAGCGGCCAGCCATCGCGAATGGAATCCTTCAACTACTTCAACTATTTCACTGAAATTGAGGAATATTTTTGGCGGAAGCGCGGCGCGCACATTCTCGTTTCGCCGCTCGATTGGGCCATCGTTGAGACGTGGCAGAAGTCTGGCATTCCTCTTTCCGCCGTACTAAAAGGAATCGACCGCGCGTTTGAAAGTTATGGCAAGTCGCGGCGCGCCGCGGGCGGCCGCTCGCTGAAAAGCCTCGCGTATTGTGTGGATGCAGTTCTAGAGGCGGCCACGGAGGCACAGGAAGCGGCGGCGGGCGCCGGACCATCGCAGAACGCATCGAGAACCGTGCGGCAGACGGCTGAACCATTCTCGCGCGACGAGCTTCGCGGCTACCTCAAACGAAACGCCGAGAAACTTCGAGCCGCGCGAAATGCGCATGGCGTCGACCATCCGTTGTCTGCGAAACTGGACGAGACAGCGAAGCGCCTCGATGAAATCGCTCGAGAGCTCGATTCGCCCGCTGCACTCGACCTCGAAGATTTTGAGCGGCGATTGACGGTGCTCGAAGAAAGACTTCTGCCGTCTCTGCAATCAGGAGCCAGCGAAGAACTGCTGCTGAACATCCGGCGGGAAATGGACCGCCAACTCGCGCCCTATCGTCGAAAGATGTCCGCGGAACAGCTAGCGCAACTTGAACGCCAGTACACGCAGAAACGCCTGTTTGAAAGTCTTGGCGCGCCGCGGCTGAGTCTTTTTTATCTGACCTAATCCACATCGGACAACCATGGATGTAAAAATCGAAAAACTGATTTACGGGGGAGACGGCCTCGCGCATCACGAGGGCGCGACGGTTTTTGTGCCGTTCGTACTGCCGGATGAGACCGTCGTAGTTGTTCCAACCGAGAAAAAGAAGAAGTTTGTTCGCGGGCGCCTGGAAAGCGTGCTCACGCCTTCGCCGGAGAGGATCGCAGCCGACTGCCCGCACTTCATTACTTGCGGCGGCTGCCACTACCAGCACATTCCGTACGAAGCGCAGCTCCGTTATAAAGAGCAAATCCTGCGAGAAACGCTGCGACGGATTGGGAAGATTGATTGGACCGGGCCGATCGTGGCTCACGCGTCGCCACCATGGGGATACCGGAACCGGGCGCAATGGAAAGTCCGGGAGACCGGGCTCGATGACGCACCACAAATCGGATATTTTCAGGCTAATTCCACGTCGATTGTTCCCATCGAGACTTGCCCGATCCTCTCACCGCGGCTCTTGGCGACATTCGAAGCTGTGCGAGAGTTGCTCGCGTCGGGCGGCCTTCCTGCGTCACTGCGAGAAGTAGAGGCGTTCGCGGATGAGCGCGACGAATCTGTGCTGCTTACGCTCTCGTACGGAAAGTTCCCGAAAGCGCCGGCTGAAACTCAGCAACTATTGCGGGAGACAATCCCGACGCTCTCGAGCGTTCTCTTCCAGGATGTCAGCCAACAACGCATGGATTTGAAGGGACCCGGCTCTCTCACTTATTCCGTCGGCGAGTTTCAATACCGCGTCAGTCACCTATCGTTCTTCCAAGTGAATCGAATTCTCGTGGGCGAACTGGCGCAGGCGGTGGCCGAAGCGGCAGGGAGCGGCGAGCTGGCTTACGATATTTACGCCGGGGTCGGCCTTTTCTCGCTTCCACTTTCGCGGCAATTTCGGCGAGTGATCGGGGCGGAATCAAATCCTGTAGCGGCGCACGATTTCAAGGCGAACTTCGGGGTGCCCGCTAACCGCGCGACAGGCAAGCTGGAGATCCGCGAAACCGACGCCGTCGATTTTCTGCGCGGCGTAAGGCAAAAGCCGAACTGCGTCGTGCTCGATCCTCCGCGCGCCGGCCTCGGTTCCGAGGGGACAGCGGCGCTGCGCAAACTCGGACCCGCGACGATCGTTTACGTTTCGTGCGAGCCGTCAACGCTGGCACGCGATTTGGAGGTTTTCGTCGCGCAGGGATATGCGGTCTCCGTAGTTCACATCTTCGATCTATTTCCTCAGACATTCCATATTGAAAGCATGGTGAAGCTAGTGAAAAAATAATGAGAGTTCCGGCGGTGTGGATTGTCGCGGCGTTCGCTGGCGGCATTCTGCTTCGCCTCGCGCGACCGCTCGCGCCGACGATCTGGCTCGTTTCCGCTGCTTTCCTAATTCTTCTTGCCGCTTTGCTACTGCGTTTTTCGAAGACAATATGGACCTCATTTATCGCAGCGCTTATCGCCTGGTCAGCTCTGGGCGGAGCTGCCGCCTCACTCGAACATTTGATCGTGCCCGCGAATCGAATTGCACGTATGGTTTCCGAAAACCGCCTGGACATGAGCGAGCCCCTTCGCTGGCGCGGGCGCTTGCGCGAGGATCCACTTCGATTGCCGTGGGGCGTGCGATACGAAATGGATCTTGAAAGCGTGGACGCGGCCGGGCGCGCCGTTGCGGTAACGGGCGGATTGCGCGCCAACTACTACTTCAATCCGCGGCACGACGAGACGCTGCCGGATGTTCGCGCGGGGGATCGAGTGGAAGCGCTCGTCCATGCGCACGCTCCCCGCAATTTCATGGATCCGGGTGCCATTGATATGCGAGCCCAACTGGCGCGCGAAGGAATCGATCTGACAGGCACGCTGCGAACCACCGACCTGCTGCAAAAATTATCTACGCCACGTCTAGGGATCCCCTATTGGCTCGCACGCGCGCGTGGCGCACTCCTCGCTCGCCTGGACGCCGCATTCGCCTCTGCACCCGAAGAAGCGGCGATCCTGCGCGCGATGCTATTGGGCGACAGGATGTTCGTAACTTCCGAAGTATCCACCGAGTTTCAAACAACGGGCGCGTATCACGTTCTTGTGGTCGCGGGTTTGCACGTGGGAGCGTTGTGCGTATTTTTGCTTTGGCTAGGGCGGAAATTGCGGTCGCCCGGGTGGCTTACAGCGCTCGTGACGTTCGTCGCACTCGTTGCGTACGTTGGAATCGTGCAAGACCGGCCGCCGATACTGCGCGCAGCGCTGATGGCCGCGTTTTATTTGGCCGCGCGGCCTTTTTTCCGCCGTGTGGAGTTATTGAATTCCGTGGCGCTAGTCGCACTCCTACTGCTTCTTTGGCGGCCGTCGGAATTGATCGACTCGAGTTTCCAATTGTCATTTCTCGCTGCGGGAGTAATCGCAGGACTCGCACTTCCGTGGATCGAGCGGACAGGAGAACCTTACCTCGCAGGGCTCGCACATTTGGGCGACGTCACGCGAGACGCGTCGCACGCGCCGAAGATCGCGCAGTTTCGTTTGGACTTGCGCGCGGCTTCCCATTGGCTGGCGCAGCGCGTGCCTGCGCCATTCTCGCGGCGCTCGGACGAATTGCTCGCCGCTCCGATTCGCGCGGGATTGCGAATCTGGGAACTCGTCCTTCTCTCGTTCGCGTTGCAAACCGGGATGATGGCGATGCTCGCGCTCGATTTCCATCGCGTGACGCTGGCGGGACCGCTGAGCAATGTGCCTGCGGTTTTTCTGACTGGCCTGATCGTGCCGCTGGGGTATCTGATGCTCGGCGCGAGCTTCGTATGGAAGCGACTCGCGGATGCGCTGGCGATGGCGCTCCTAGTCCTATGCAAATTGCTGCTCGCATCGGTGCACTGGTTCGCCGCGCTGCCACGCGCGTCATATCGAGTTCCTGCGCCGCCGGAATGGCTGATGATTGCGTGGCTGGCCGGTTTAGTGGCGCTATGCGCGCTCGTGCGCACGAGCAAGCCGGGACGCTCGCGCTCGAAGCGAAGCGTTGCGATGCGATTACAGAAACGCACGCGCGTTGTGTGTGTGTGCGAGTTGGCCGTTGCGCTAGTGTTCGCCACGATTACGCTCGCAGCCGCGACGCATCCATTTAGTCCTCAAGTCGCGACGGGCGCGATGGAAGTGACCGTCCTCGACGTCGGCCAAGGCGATTCGATCTTCGCGGCGTTTCCGGACGGACGGACGATGCTGATCGACGGCGGAGGCGAAGCCGGCAGCGAGTTCTCCGGACAATATCGCGCCGCCATCGATATTGGAGAGGAAGTGGTTGCGCCCTATCTTTGGTCGCGCGGACTGAAACGAATCGACGTCGTCGCGTTGACGCACGCGCATCACGATCATCTCGACGGCCTTCGGGCAGTTCTGAACGATTTTCACGTCGGCCAACTCTGGGTCGGATCGGACGTTGACACGCGCGCTTACGGGGAACTCATCGCCCAGGCCCGAGCCGCGGGAGTGCCGGTGGTTCACGAGCATCGCGGCAATGCTTTCGATTTCGGAACCGCGCACGGAGAGGTAATTTGGCCGAGCGAGACGAGTGAGTTGGCGTCGAATCCAAATAATAATTCACTGGTGCTGCGTGTCGAAGCCGGCGCATCGCGGTTTCTGCTCGCGGGCGACATCGAACAGAAAGCGGAAAACGAAATTCTAGCCGACGGTGATTCGCTCTCCGCGGACATTCTCAAAGTGCCGCATCATGGGAGCAAGACATCGTCAACGGATGCATTTCTGGCCGCGGTGGCGCCGCGAATCGCGGTTATTTCCGTCGGCGAAGGAAACACATTCGGACAGCCGCACCCGGCGGTTCTCGAGCGCTATCAGAGGGACGGCGTGCGAGTGCTGCGAACGGATCGCGACGGCGCCGTTACAACGATTTCAAATGCGAGGACTCTGCTCGTCACCACTTATCGCGACACGCATCCAGCGGAATAATTGAGGCAAGATTCGGGCAGGCCGCGTCGCGATGCAGCCGCATCGGCACGATGACTTGGAACGGTTACTTCGCCGTGTCGTCAGAGGCGGAACCGCTGGATCCGGCGCGAAGGTAAGTTGCGATGACATCCTTCGCTGTCTCGGCGTCGGACTCCAGGACAACGATTTCTTCGCCGTGCGTGCCTTCCGGCGATTCACGAAGCGGAAATGGATCGGTGGAGACGGAGCCGGGTGAGCGAATACCCGCGCTTTGGAGAAGCGAGCGAATCACCATCGCTTCTGCCATCGATCCAGCCGTGTGAATGACGACGCAGCGTTCATTTTTATCTGGTTGCATTATGGAAACCTGACCCTCCGTACTATTGTCGCCTCGAATTCAACAGTTCATAATAATTTCGATCCGGTCCCAGGCCAACGATGGAATCGACCCAGACACAAAAACCAACACAAGAAGAAATCGACGACGAAAGCAGGCGGATGCGCCGTCTGCGAATACTGGTTTATTTGGCGCTCGACACGATTGCTTCCGGCAGCCTGTCGCCCGAAGAAGCGTCCCAAATGGCTGCCGCGACCCGCAAACTCGCACTCGATATGTTTCCCGGCAAGGAACGCGCGTTCGATCTGATCTATCGGCCAAAATTTCAGCGCGTGATGCACGAAATCTACCGCTTGCAGTAGCCCCGCGAATCTCGACGGATCGTTTAATCCCTACCATCCCGTGCGCTGTCGCACGATCATTCTCAGCCACACGAGGACAAGTGCGCCGAGAACTCCAATCGCGGCTTGATACTCGCGATTTCGTCGGTATTGATCCCAAGAAAAGCGTGAGTCGCTCTGTCGAGATCCATCTGAGTCGGAATGGCTAGGCGGGCGCGGCCAAAATAGGGGCACGCGGGTGGCGTATTCGTCAAATGCGTTGCCATAGCGCGTGTGAAGTTCGCCTTCCTCTTTTTTCATGACGGCGGGATAAAATATAAGGAAGTACACGACGATCACGAGCGCGCTCCAAAGCGATCCGCCGGCTACCGCGAATCCCATAGCCAACAGCGAACTTCCGAGATAGAGAGGATTCCGCGTCCAGGCATATGGGCCCGAAGTCGTGAGGGTTTCAAGCTTGCGCAAATGTCCGGCGGCGGCGGCGCGAACGAAAACTCCAACGGCGGCCACCGCGGCGCCGACCGCGATAAACGCGATAGTTGGCGCCGCCAATGCGATATACAAAATCGAGAGCGGATAACCGGCACGAACGCGCCAACGGGTAACCCAGGGCCCAGGCATTAAGAATTCTCCACGAGCTGGCCAACGGCGGTCACGACATCCGCGACTTCAATGCGTAGCATCGCGGGAGAATGCGATGCGCCACGCTTGTAAGTTGTTTCCTCGAGCAGCGCATTCCGGACGACCACATTCCGAGTGCCGTATGGGCCGTTGCGCGCTGGATCGGTGGGGCCGTAAAGGCCAACGACGGGCGTGCCGAGCGCGGCGGCTAGATGAAGCGGGCCTGTGTCTGCCGCGATGACGCATTTCGCGCAACGAAGCAGAGCTATTAATTGTGGAAGGTCCATCGCGAACGAGATTGGCGCAGGATCGCCGGCGGCTTCGATCACTTCGTTTGCAATCGTGTCCTCGCCCGGACCGAAGCTGACAACACCGCGCCATCCGTAGCGCTTCGCCAATTCCCGGTGAAGCTGGCCAAATCTCTCGGAAGGCCAACATTTTGATCGCCAGCCGCCGCCGGGGCTGATGACATAGAAATCCGTCAGGCTGTGCTGCCTAAGCTGCTCGCTTACCCATTCGTCCGCTTCGTCAGATTTCGGTAAATTAAATCGCGGCGCGACGGCCTCCGCGCCCGCAGCCTCCGCGAGGGCGAGATTGTGATCGACTTTGTGCGCACCCGAAGGATGAATGCGCCGCGAATACAAAAGCGAGGCCGGGGCTTCGCGCGCGTAATTCCAATCGAAGCCGAGTACTTCTTTGGGTCCGGCAGCGCGGGCGAGAAGCGCGGACTTGTAGAGCGACTGAAATTCGAGGGCGCAAGTGTAGTGCGCGTTGCGAAGACCTTCCACGGTGTGCAGCACGCCCGCGGTGGATGAACGGTCGAGAGGAATCACATGATTCAGGTCGGGATTGCCATCCAGAATTGGCGTCCAGCGCGATTCGACCACCCAGTCGAGCCGCGCGTACGGGAACGAATCGCGGAGCGCCGCGGAGGCCGGAAGCGTGTGAACAATGTCGCCGAGAGAGCCGAGGCGCACGATAAGGAATCGCGGCGACTCAGCCATCGGCGCGCTTGCGGATACTTGCGAGGAGATCACGCGTCGAGTGTTTCTTTGCATCACCTACGATGGCAACGCGGATTCCGAGCCGAGCCGACATGTCTCGCTCAGGAACTGTTTCAGGAGTGTAATCGGTCCCCTTGGCGTGAACGTTTGGACGAAGTTCGTTCAGCAGCGATTCAACAGTCGGTTCTGCGAAGATGACGACGAAGTCCACGCAAGCGAGCGCGGCAACGAGTGCGGCTCGCCCTCTCTCCGGAAGGATTGGCCGTCCGGGACCTTTCAGCTGTTGCGTGCTCGAGTCAGAATTTATCGCTACGACGAGAATGTCGCCTTCCGCTCGAGCACCGGTAAGGTAGCGGATATGTCCGGCGTGCAAAAGATCGAAACATCCATTCGCGAGCACAATCTTCTCGCCGGCCTTGCGATGCGGTTCAAGCGCGCGCTTGAGTCCGTCGCGGCCGAGGATTTTCTTTGATGTGTCCATTGGATAGGTTTTCAGCGCGTAGAGATCGCGGAAGAACGCACGGCATTTTCGAGTTCAGCGCACGTTACGGTTGCGGTGTCGCGCTTCATCACGACAATTCCGCCGGCGTAGTTCGCGAGATGGGCCGCCTCAAGAAACGTCGCACCAGCGGCCAAGGCCAATGTGAAGACGGCGATGACGGTGTCACCGGCACCGGTCACGTCCGCAGCCTCTTCGGAGCCAAAGATCGAAATTGATCGCGTGGGTTGGCCCTGCTCGAAGAGCGCCATGCCGTCTTTTCCGCGTGTGACGAGGAGCGCCTGCAATCGCAGTTCACCGAGAGCGCGGCGACCAAGTTCTTCGAGTACGGAGGAGTCGTTCCCGATACGCCGCTGGAAGAGCGCCTCGAGCTCGGACTCGTTCGGCGTCGCAGCCGTGACGCCGGATTGGCTGAAGGCAAGCAGTGAGTGGCGCGAGTCGAGCGTCGTGGGCCTGCCGTCGCGGATGTTCTCGACGATTGACGGCGTCGCGGACCCGAAACCATAATCGGACGCCAATACCGCTCGCGCATGGCTGGACCGTTCGCGCACCTTCTTCGCAATTTTCTTCTGCACATCCATGGGAATCGATTCCGGCGGCTCATCATCTACGCGCAGAACCTGTTGCTCGGTGGTGTGAGTCCAACCGGCGAGAAAACGTGTTTTCGTTGGAGTGGTCCAGCCACGCACTTTCTCGATTCCGGAAACATCAATTTTCTTCCTGCGGAAGTAATCGAGAAGCGCAAGTCCTGACCGATCGTTGCCAACTGCGCCGACAGGGAGAACGCGAGCGCCGAGGTCGGCGAGATTATTGAGCGCGTTTGCGCCGCCACCCGGGAGCGCGCGGGTGCGACGGTGGCGCAAAATCAGAACCGGAGCCTCGCGCGAAACGCGGGAGATTTCGCCGGAGACGAATTGATCGAGGACAAGGTCGCCAACCAACGCAATCGTCTGCTTGGGAAACGCAGCAATCAGATCGAGCAAGCGAGTCAAATCTGGACTCGATCCAACGCTTGAGGGCGGCTGCTTCCGCTTTCTTCGCGCAGCAGTCAACGCTTCTCCTTCAAAATAATCTCAACGGCGTCCGCGAGATTTTCGACTACGTGATCCGGTTGCCGTGGCCATTTCGCGCGATTCCATTCGTAATCGCCTCGGCCATAGCCCGTCAACACGAGGACAGTCCGGCAGCCATTCTCGTATCCCATTTGAATATCGTTGTAACGGTCGCTCACGAGCACCGAGCCGGGTATTTCGAGATTATGCTCGCGCGCGGCCTGCTCCAGCATACCGGGAAGCGGCTTCCGGCACGAACATCCGTCATCGCGAATGTGCGGGCAGTAGTACATCCCGTCGACGCGCGCGCCACCCGCCGCAAGTTCTTCGACCATTTTTTCGTGCATTTTCTCAATCAATGATTCCGGGAAAAACCCCCGGGCGACGCCTGATTGGTTCGTGACAACGATGACCGGCAAACCAGCTTCGTTCAACCGCCGGATCGCCGTCGCCGCAAACGGATACACAACGAAGCGGCTGATGTGATTCGCGTAGCCGACTTCCTCCGCGATTGTCCCGTCGCGATCGAGAAAGACAGCGCGGTGCCTCGCTTGAGGATTGGATTTCGAGCCGCTCACTCTTCTATGCCCCGCCTCGCTGCTCGAGCCATCTCCGGGCTGCCTCGTCGACCAAGCCTACTTCGATGCGAGTCATGCAGCGATGGTCTACCGGGCACTGGCGCAAAAAGCACGGGCTGCATGACGGCGCTACGCGCACCAGCGTGCGCCGCGAAGTTACCGGCGCGGTCCCATCGGGATCGGTCGACCCGAAGATGGCGACGACCGGTACTCCGGCAGCCGCGGCCACGTGCATTGCACCCGAATCGTTGCCGACGAAAACGTCGCAGGCCGCAAAATGCGCCGGCAGATCTTCAATGGGTGTTTCGCCTGTAAGGTTCACGGCACGATGCCGCATTCCCGATGTGATTCTCGCGGCGATATCGCGTTCGGATGGCGCGCCGAAAAGTATCACATCGGCGTCGAAGCTAGCAATCAAGCCGTCGGCAAGCTCAGCGAATCGCTCGGGAGGCCAGCATTTCGCCGACCCGTAGGCTGCGCCAGGCGCAATCGCGATACGGCGTGAGGCAGGACGGGCGCCAGCGCAGATAATCTTATTCTCCGCTCGTGCGCGGCTCTCGGGTGAAATCGTGAGTCGGATCTCACCAACCTCCGGCAACTGGTTCAGCCAGCCGCTGCGGCGCAACAATTCGAGATAGTAATAAGTTTCGTGGGCTGGAATTTCTCCAGCCGCTGGCACTGATATCGCGCGGGTGAGAAGTGCGCTGCGCCCGTCGCGGGAGTAGCCGATGCGTTCAGGAATTCCGGCACGCCACGCCAACCACGCGGCGTGAAATGCGTTTTGAAGGAGAATTGCGACGTTGTAATGCTGTGCTCGAATGGTCGCTGACGCGTCCGCGAGATCTTCTAAGACAAGCAACTGGTCCGCGAGGCCCTGGCCTTCGTACAGAGATGAAACCCAGCGGCGCGCGAGAATGGTAATTTCGGCGTGCGGTTCGCGCGTGCGGATTGCCCGCAGTGTGGGGATGGCCATGATCGCATCGCCCACCCAGTTCGTCGCGCGAACGAGAATTTTCAAAGCGCGAACTCCGGGCGTTTGCACCGCAGAATCTCGCCTGCAGCGCGCCAGAAGTCTTCGTAATCCTTCATCTCGAGCGATACGTTGCAGACCCAAATTGGAAGTCCGCCGGTCCCAACGCCGCCGAGGTTCATCACGTCTTTTTTTGTGCATACCAGAGCGTCTGCGCTGGCAGTGCGCGCCTGAATTTCAATGCCCTCGATATCGGCGCGCGAAAACTTGTGGTGATCGGGAAACGCAGCGTGCCCAACAACAGGAAGGCCCCATTCGCGCATATTGTCAAAGAATGCGGTGGGATTGCCGATGGCGCTGAACGCAAATAGTGCGCTTCGAGGCGGATCGACGCGTGGATCGCCTTGCTGCTGTGCGACGGCCGTCGTAAGGCTTCGAAGTTTTATAGTGGAGTAAAAAATCGGAGCGGAGGAGTGACGACGCACGATTGTTTCTACCGCAGGAGCGTGCTCACGTCGAGTGATCACGACGATATCAGCGCGCTCGAGAGCGGACCGCGGCTCGCGGAGATTGCCCGCTGGCAAAAGATAGCCTCCGCCGAACGGGTTTGTCGCGTCGATCAAGAGAATGTTGACGTCGCGCGCGAGTTGAAGATGTTGGAATCCGTCATCGAGGACGAACCAGTCGAAGCCGACCTGCGCCAGTTCGGATCCCCTGCCAAAGCGATTGGGACCGACGCCGATAGCAAAGTTGGATTCGGCGTTTGAATGTTTTGCGAGCTCGCTCACCAAAATGCGAGTCTCGTCACCGAGGCTGGCGTAAATTGCGGGCGACTGCTTTGCTTGATCGGCCCAATGACCGCGCAGAATTCCGCGAAATTGGCCCCGATAACCGCGCGTAAGAACCGCGACGTGTTTCCCTCGATCCAATAAATTTTGCGTGAGCCAAATGACGAATGGCGTCTTTCCGGTGCCGCCAACGGTCAGGTTGCCAACGCTAATCACGGCGCCCGGAAGGCGCCGCGTTTGCACAATTCCCTTTCGATAGCTCCACGCACGAAGTCGCGCGAATACCTCGTATGGCACGGAGAGCGGCCGCAAAAGCGTGCGGTATGACGTCACGCAGGGCCCCGATCCGGCCGAAGAATTGCTGCGATATGTTCGAGCGAGCGAGTGGTGGCGCCGCGATTCTTCTCGGCGAGTTCTTTCGCCTTTTTCCCCATATGATCGCGCACCGCAGTGTCGCGGATGAGTTGGACCCAGGTCTTACCAAGTTGCTCGCCGCTGCGAACTTGAACGCCCGCCCCTTCGCTGGAAAAGAGCTGCGCCATATCGCGAAAGTTTTCCATCGAAGGCCCGAATACCGGAGCGCGCTCGAACCAAGCTGGTTCGAGAATATTGTGGCCGCCCGCCTGAACAAGCGAGCCCCCCACAAAAACGGCATCGGCGATGGAATACATTCCTCCCAATTCACCGATGGAATCGAGGATGAGCACGTCGGCATTTTCATCCAGCGGGCGAGTGAGATCGAGTGCGCTGCGCCGCTCCGCTTTCCAGCCGCGATCGGCGACAATTTTCGCCGCAACGTCGAATCGATCCGGCTTTCGCGGCGCGAGCACCAGCAGCGCGCGGCGCCATTGGCGCTGGACGACATCGTAGGCGGCAAGGACGGCCTCTTCTTCGTCCGCGACGACGCTGCCTGCAACGACGACCGGCCAACGTTCCTGCGCCTGCGTCTGCCCGGCAAGCCACGTGACGAACGCGCCGACGGCCGGAGGATCACCATCGTATTTCAGGTTGCCCGTGACGACGACGCGATCCGGCGGTGCGCCCATTTCGTCGAGGCGATTGGCGTCTGCCTCGCTCTGCGCGAGGAAAAGCGTCGCGTCGCCAAGCACCTCCTCAAAAAATCCACCGCCAACGTGGCGCCATACCTTCGAGCGCCGGAACGACCGTTCCGAAATCCGCGCGTTGATGAAGACCACGGGAACATTGCGGTCCCGCGCTTCACGAAGAAAATTTGGCCATATCTCCGTCTCGACGATAACGACAAGCGCCGGATGAATCGCACGGAATGCCCGGCGAACGGCTCCACGAAAATCGAGAGGAAAATAGAAAACGCCATCGGCGAAATCGAAGCGTTCTCGCGCGAGACGCTGTCCCGTGTCCGTGGTCGTCGAAACGAAGATGCTTCGCTCCGGGTATCTCCGCTTCAGCTCTCTTCCGAATGGAATCGCAGCGAGTACCTCTCCTACGGAAACGGCGTGGATCCAAATCGAGCCCTGTGCCTGCGAAGCCCGCGCGACGACTTCCCCAGGCAAAATGCCGAAGCGCTCGCGCAGATTGTGCCAATACTTCGCTGTCCGGAAGCCTTTCACAGCAAAGTAAGGAGACAAGAGGAGCATCCCCGTGGCCGTCAGCACGCTATAGAGAAAGTACACAGTCGTCGCCGCTTGATAAGCTGATAAACAAGCTGATGTACAACACCTTCAACACGCACAGAACAAACCCGGTATTATAGCTGCGGAGTCGCCGGTGTACCTCACAACTTGCTCCGGCCTCAGTGCATCTTAACGTCCGACCAATGCGACAGGCGAGCCTGATTCTCGGACTGCTCATTCTGGCGGCAGGTAGCCGCGCACAATCAACACAGCAGGGACAAACTCCCCCCGCGCCTCCAGCACCGACCGCGACAGTTCCCGCGCACGATCATCACGAAGGGCTGACGGTAACGGCCGAACCATGCATTGACGCAGCCAAAGCCGAGCAGATTTTCGGCAAGCAAAACCCGTACAAGGGCGGAATTCTCGCGCTGGACGTGTCGTTCCACAACGAAACCCCGAAGGCGATGCGCCTCACAATGAATTCGATCCGGCTTGAGATTGGCGGAGCGGGAGAAGCGCACGACAAAGTCGAGTCACTCAGTCCGAGACAGGTCGCACGCTTGATTATTTATCCGGCGGGGTCGCCGGATGTCACAACCAAACGACGATTGCCGACAGTCAACACACCGACGCACGACAAGAAAGTGGATAAACTTACCGACGAACTGCGTCCGTTTGCGTTCGACGCGGACGTGATCCCGCCGTTGGCTACGATTCACGGGTATCTCTTCTTCGACGTCGACCATGATTTTGCGCTAGTACCGGATGCGATCCTCTATATCCCCGATGTGAAAATCGTTGAGGGCAACAAGCCATTGATGTTCTTTGAGATTCCGCTGGCCTCCACGATTCAGCACTAAACCGATTTTGCACCAACGGTTTTGCGCGGGAATATGCGTCAATTTGCCGAAGTCGTCTTGCTCCGCTAGAATCAATTGGCCACAATCAGAGTGCGTCTCACAGAAATCCAAAGTCATACATGCCCGAACTCGAACAATTGAATGAGAAGCAACGCGCCGCAGTCTTAGCGACCGAAGGCCCCGTGCTGGTGCTTGCCGGCGCGGGAACGGGCAAGACGCGCGTGATTACGTATCGCGCCGCGCATCTCGTCGAGATGGGCGTCGATCCACGATCAATTCTCTGCGTCACATTCACGAACAAAGCTGCCGAGCAGATGAAGCAGCGCATCACCGATCTGCTGCGTGCACGAGGCCTCGATGCTTCGGAAATTTTGATTTCCACGTTTCATTCGTTCTCCGCCCGGCTCTTGAGGCGCGAAGCCACACGAATCGGGCTTCCCCGCGATTACACAATTTACGACGATGACGCGCAGATTCGCGCCGTCAAGCTCGCGCTCGCGGAATTGCAATTGGACGACCGCGAATACACTCCTCGAAGCTTTCGGGAGCGCGTTAGCCGCGCGAAAAATCATGGCGTCACTCCGGGACAAATGGCCGGGGAGGCTTACGACGCCGCTTCTCGCGCTGCCGCTTCGGTATTTGAGACGTACGAGCGCATCCTGCGCCGCGCCGGCGCCGTTGATTTCGACGATCTGCTTCTCTTCGCGACACGCGTACTTCGGGAGCATCCGGACGCGCGAGCCGAATGGAACAAACGGCTCCGCTACATTCAGGTGGATGAATTTCAGGATACCAATGCGGCACAGGAGGAGTTGGTGCGGCTCCTCGCGGGCGGCGACAAGAATATCTGCGTTGTCGGAGACGAAGATCAATCAATCTACGGCTGGCGCGGAGCGCGCGCCGGGAACATGAAGCGGTTCATCGAAGATTTTCCCGGAACGCAAGTCATTCGCCTCGAAAAGAACTATCGTTCAACGCAAACGATTCTTGATGCTGCCGCGGGCGTTGTTTCGCACAACGCTTCGCGACTTGGAAAGACACTCGAGGCGGTGCAGAGCGGCGGGCAGAATGTGCGCTTTTTCGAAGCGCAAGACGCTTTGGCCGAGGCGGAATTCATCACGGGAGAAATCTCATCGTTCGTGCGAAATGAGCCCGATGCGCATGTCGCGGTTCTCTATCGCACCACAGCTCAGTCACGCGCACTCGAAGAGTCGCTGCGCCGCGTTGGAACCCGCTATCGCGTAGTTGGTGGATTCAGCTTTTACGAACGCGCGGAAGTGCGAGACGCGCTAGCGTACGTGCGGCTGCTTTTTCACCCTGAGGACGACGTCGCGCTGCTCCGCGTGCTGAACACGCCGCCGCGCGGAATCGGAAAGACAACAGTTGAGACTCTTCAGAACGCGTCGAAGACGCAAGGCGCAAGCATCTGGGACGCGATTCAGACTATCGCGCAACCCGGGGTGACTCGAAGCGGTGCCGCGCTGCGAGGGTTTCGCTACCTGATCGAAACGATGCAGGCCGAGGTCCGCGATAGCGAGCCCGCCGAAATGCTGAGGCAGGTGCTTGAGCGCACGGGCTATCTCGCATGGGTCGAGCAGCAGGACAAGCTCGAGCACACGTCGCGAATGGAAAATCTGACCGAACTTGTCAACGCGATGGCGGAGGCGACGGAGGCCGGGCAAACGTTGCAGGACGTTCTCGATCAGGCGGCGTTGGTGAGCGCCGCAGACGATTACCAGGAAGACGTGAACGTCACGCTGATGACTCTGCACAGCGCGAAGGGACTGGAATTCGAAAGTGTTTACCTCGCCGGCCTCGAGGAAGGCTTGCTACCACACAGTCGCTCGATTGGCAGCAACGATGATGTCGAGGAAGAGCGGCGGCTATGCTACGTTGGGATGACGCGCGCGAAAAAATCGCTGACGTTGTCGCGCGCGCTCTTTCGACGTAACTATGGCGAGGAGCGGCTGCGTTCGTCCGCGCCGTCGCGGTTCCTTCGCGAGATTCCGGGCGAGTTGATCGAGACGCTCGCTGGGTCGCTCGCGGAAGCAGGCGAAACGCGCAGGTACGAGCCGGATCCCGATTACTACCAGTCACGGCCTAAGACAGCTTATGGTGGACGCTCCATCGGAGGTCGCGCTGCGGGATCTGGGCGATCAAAATCGCACCCGCTGATCGGGACGCGCGTAAGGCATTCGGTCTTCGGCATGGGCACAATTATCTCGGTCGAAGAGGAAGACGACGACCGAATGTTGACCGTGAGTTTTGTCGATCACGGCACGAAAAAGTTAAAAGAGCGCTACGCGAATCTTCAACTCGCGTAGGCGCGACGCTTCCCCGCCAGCAATTCCATTGCGAAGACGGCCCTATCAGGTTACATTTCCTGGTCTTTCATCCCCGGAAACGAGGGAAGGTGGCGAGTGAAGCAGCAGCTCTTTCAAAAAAAGAGCATTGACCGGCTCATCTCCGATTCCGAACATCCCGACAGACAGCTCAAAAAGACCCTCGGCTGGCTGAGCTTGACCGCCCTAGGAGTCGGGGCTGTGATCGGTTCAGGGATTTTTACCGTGATTGGGACCGCGATCGCCGGCCAGAAGTTCGATACGAGTTCGATTCTGAATGCGCCGCTGCTCGATTTCCTGATTCATCACACTGCAACTACCGGGCGACCCGGCGCCGGACCGGCACTCGCCCTTTCGCTCGTTCTCGTCGCGATTGTCTGCGGCTTCACGGCACTTTGCTACGCCGAACTCGCCTCGATGATTCCCATCGCTGGAAGCGCATACACCTATACATACGCGACGATGGGTGAACTGATCGCGTGGATCATCGGCTGGGATCTGATTCTCGAGTACGCCGTGAGCAACATGGCGGTGAGCGTTGGATTCGCGCAACACATGGTGAATCTGCTCGACTGGTTCGGTTGGCATCCGCCTTTACGATGGATTTCACCAGCTTACCTCCCGGCCGGGCTTCAGGATTTCGCGGGGAAAGACCTTTATTTACCGGGCTGGCATTTCGGATTCGACTTCCCTGCATTTCTAGTCGTGATGTTGCTAACTGTCGTGTTGGTGCGCGGAATTCGCGAGTCCGCTGAAGCAAACAACATCATGGTGCTGCTTAAGATCGCGGCAATCATCGCCTTTATCATCGCGGGCGCTGAGTTCATTCACCCGTCAAACTATCACCCGTTTGTTCCCAACGGCTGGCCGGGCATTCTTACGGGCGGATCCATTATCTTTTTCACTTACATCGGCTTCGACTCGGTTTCGACGGCGGCGGAGGAAGCGAAGAATCCGCAGCGCGACCTGCCGATTGGAATCCTGCTGACGTTATTCATTTGCACCATACTTTATATTGCTGTCGCTGTCGTGCTGACGGGACTGGTGCCCTGGCAATCCGTGCTAGACGATGCCGCGCCGGTGGTGAACGCACTCAAGAAAATCGGCGATCAAACGGGTTCGGTTGGACTGCATTGGACGCGGCTTGCGGTTCTATTCGGCGCGATGATGGGGATGATTTCTTCCCTGCTCGTGTTTCAACTTGGTCAGGCGCGCGTCTGGTTCGCGATGTCGCGAGACGGCTTGCTGCCGAAAATCTTCGGGCACGTGCATCCGAGGTTTCGCACTCCGGATATCGCGACGTGGATTGCGGGATTTGTCGTGGGAATTCCGGCTGGACTCTTCGATATCGGCACGCTGGCGAACCTCTCAAACATCGGCACGCTCTTCGCGTTTGTACTCGTGTCGGTGGGCGTCTTGATACTGCGCTATCGCGATCCGAATCGACGTCGCGGCTTCCGTGCGCCGGGCGGCCCTGTCGTGCCGATTTTGAGCATTGCCTTTTGTTTTCTGCTTATGATGGGATTGGAGATTGAGACTTGGATCCGCTTCTTCGTCTGGTTAGCCATTGGTCTGGTAATCTATTTTAGTTACAGCCGGCATCATAGCGAGTTTGCGCCGACGCCGGGACCACCGCAGGAGCCGAAGAGATGAGGTCTGTTTTTCGCGCCGCCGTAATCACGGCGCTTGTGAGCCTTCTGTGTATCCCGCCGGCGGCATTCAGCTGGGGTGGAAACGCGGAGCGCCTCATCGTGACGAAGGCGGTGGACATTCTTCCGGATGAAGTTCGCTATTACTTCGAAGGCAATCGCCAATTTCTGATTCAGCACGTCCTCGATCCGATCGATGCAGCACAGAAAAATCCGGCGGTGTCGCACAATCGCTTTATTCGCTTCGAAAAGTTTGGCATTTTTCCGTATGCGGATTTGCCTCGCGATTATCGGGTTGCGGCCTATAAGTACAGCAAACGGACCCTCGACACGAACGGGCTGCTTCCCTGGAGCGTTGGACTATATAGCCAGAAGCTCACAGACGCGTTCCGGGCGCGCAATTGGGAAGATGCGCGCGCGGCCGCCGCGCAGCTCGCGTTTTACGTCGCCGAAGCTCACGACCCCTTCGCGACGACGACGAACTTTGACGGACATCTTTCGGGGCAGACCGGCGCAGAGGCGCGCTTCGGTTCGAGCCTAATCGATAGGTACTCGCAATTCTTTTATATACATCCGAACCAGCCTGCCTACGTGCAGGATCCGACTGACCACGCCTTTGAGATGTGCCTGAGCGCCCATTCCTGGCTGGAAAACGTGCTTCTTGCCGACCAGAGATCCCGCGCTCATTTATCAGATTACACGGACGAGTATTACGACCGATTCTATAGCCAGGCCGGCGCCGTACTTGTGCGGCAAATTTCTGATGCGTCCACAGATGTTGCATCTTACTGGTTGACGGCCTGGGTTAACGCCGGGAAACCCCAGCTTCCCTCACGCTGAACGAGGAATGGAAGACGTGCAAGATCTGGCAACAAAAATCTCACAATTGCCGAAGGCGGAGCTTCACCTGCATCTCGAGGGCTCTATCAGCCCTGAAACGGTGAGCCTGCTCGGCGAGCGGCGTGGCGTGGTGATTTCGCCGGAAAGCGCGGCGGCGCGTTACGAATACTCCGACTTTGCGGGCTTTCTCGACGCTTTCAAATGGGCCACCGGCTATCTGAAAACTCCCGAAGACTACTCGCTGATCGCTCATCGCCTCGCGGATGAACTCGTTCGGCAAAATGTAATTTATGCCGAGGTCACATTGTCTATCGGCGTAATGCTGCGATACAGCCAGAATGTCGAGGCGAATTTCACCGCACTCGCCGAAGTCGCTGACCGATATCGCGAGAATGGCCTGCGCATGATGTGGGTCTTCGACGCCACCAGGCAATTCGGCGCGGATGCGGCGATGAAGGTCGCAGTGTTGGCGGCGAAGTTTCAGAAGCGCGGCGTCTTGGCATTCGGAATCGGCGGTGATGAACTTTCGGTTCCCACCGGAAATTTTCGGGCTGTATACGAATTCGCACGAAGCCAAGGACTGCATTTGCTAATCCACGCGGGCGAAATCGGCGGGCCCGAGATCGTGCGCGAATCCGTGGATCTGCTCGGAGTTGAGCGAATCGGACATGGCATCGCGGCTATGCGCGATCCCGCGCTCGCGGAACGGCTGGCTACGCTTCGCATTCCACTGGAAATTTGCCTGACAAGCAATTTGCGCACGGGCGCGCTTGCCAAGCAGATCGGCAAACCAAAAGCCGAATTGTCCGACCATCCCCTGCGGCACTTTGTGGAGAGAGGCATCATCGTGGTGCTTTCGACGGACGATCCCGCGATGTTCGGCACGGATCTAGTGACCGAATACTCGCACGCCGCATCACTCGGGCTTTCGCAATCGCAAATTGTGCGGCTCGCCGAGGCGAGTTTTTCGAGCTCCTTTCTGCCGCCCGAAGAGAAACGGCCGTTACTCGAGCAATTCCGCGCCGGCGCTAGAAAACTGGACCTACTGTGAGAGGCCGATGAAAGCACATGTTTGGGTGATGTTGAAGCAGACGGTCTTCGACCCTCAGGGCCAGACGATACAACATGCGCTTCAGTCGCTTGGCCATGCGGAGGTGCATGACGTGCGTCAAGGAAAATTCTTCGTTCTTCAGCTCGAGGGAATCACGAAAGACGAAGCTCGGCAGCACGTTGAGCGCATCTCTCGCGAGGTCCTTACGAATCCAGTGATCGAAGAATTCCGGTTCGAAATCATCGAATAAGCGCACGCGCCTCGGTGTTTGCCAGGAATCCGCATTTCTCCCGCGAATTTGCCGCCGCAAAAAGTATGCTAGTCTGAATTGACTGAACGCTCGGAGCGATAAACCGAGAGAATTCAATGGGAGTTGCGCGCTGTGTGCGGAATCGTCGGCTATATCGGCCCTAAAAAAGTCGTTCCCCTCATTCTCGACGGACTCCATCGCCTTGAATACCGTGGCTACGATTCCGCGGGAATTGCGGTTGTCACGAAGAACGGAAAGCTCGAAATTCGCCGCGCTTCCGGGAAGCTGAACAACCTCGAAGAAGTGCTCCGCGAATCACCCATCGAAGGCATATATGGGATTGGCCACACCCGCTGGGCGACGCATGGCCGCCCGACGGAAGAAAATGCCCATCCGCATCGCGATTGCACCGGCGAAATCGTGGTGGTGCACAACGGCATCATCGAGAACTACCTCGAACTGAAGAGCGAACTGGTTCGAGAAGGCCACAAGTTCGTCACTGAGACGGACACCGAAGTTATCGCTCATCTTGTCGAGAAATATTCCAAGGACAAGCCTCTCGAAGAAGCGGTCCGGCACACGATTAAGCGGCTGACGGGTGTATACGCGCTGTCAGTGATTTCGACGCGCGACCCGAACAAGATCGTCGCCGCAAGGCTCGGTCCGCCGTCGGTTGTCGGCCTCGGCGACAACGAATACTTCATCGCAAGCGACATCCCCGCACTCCTCCACCACACGCGCGAGATTTTTTTCCTTGCGGATGGAGATATCGCCGTGATCACGCCATCGGGAGTGCGCGTGATGGATGCAGACGGTAAAACTGTCGAGCGGCCGCCGCAGCACATTTCGTGGGATCCGATTCTCGCGGAAAAAGGCGGCTTCAGGCATTTCATGCAGAAGGAAATTTTCGAGCAGCCCCGCGCTGTCCGCGACACTTTCATTGGACGCATTTCGCTCGACACCGGCAAAGCCTTCCTCGACTCCATCGATATTTCGGAGAATGAATTCCGCGAGTTTACGAACATCAAGATCGTCGCGTGCGGAACGAGCTGGCATGCCGGGCTCGCGGGAAAGTTCATGATCGAAAAGCTGGCGCGAATTCCAGTCGAGGTAGATTACGGCAGCGAATTCAGGTATCGCGACCCGATCGTAGACGCCCGGACGCTAGTTGTCGCGATCAGCCAGTCCGGCGAGACGGCGGATACGCTTGCCGCGCAGCGTGAAGCGAAGTCCGACGGCGCGAAATCGCTCGGCATTTGCAATGTCGTTGGCTCGATGCTCACCCGCGAAGCGAATGGCACGATCTACACGCACGCAGGGCCCGAAATCGGCGTTGCTTCGACGAAGGCCTTCACGGCCCAGCTCACCGCGCTCGCCGTGCTCGCCATTTATCTCGGACAAGTGCGCGGCAAGCTAAAACCGGATGACGCGCGCAAATTGATGCAGGAACTCACGAACATCCCGCAGAAAATGGAAGCGATTCTCCGCCACGACTCGCAGTGCAGAGAGCTCGCCCATCAGTTCTTCCGCACTACCGATTTTTTGTACCTCGGCCGCGGCATTCACTATCCGATTGCGCTCGAAGGCGCACTGAAGCTCAAGGAAATCTCATACATTCACGCGGAAGGTTACCCGGCCGGAGAGATGAAACACGGGCCAAACGCGCTGATCGACGAAAATTTGCCGGTCGTCGTCATCGCCACGCGCGACGATTCGGATCCCGCTTCGGTGCAGCGCTACGAGAAAACCGTGTCGAATCTTCAGGAAGTTCGCGCGAGGGATGGAATCGTCATATCGATAGTGACCGAAGGCGACCGCGTCGCGCGCGAATCTTCGCAGCATGTCATCGAGATCGGCACGGCGCCTGAAATATTTTCGCCGATACTCGAGATCGTGCCGCTGCAACTGCTCGCGTATCACATTGCAGTCCGGCGCGGATGCGACGTCGATCAGCCGCGCAATCTGGCAAAGTCGGTCACAGTCGAGTAGCGCTTCTCGTCCGTGGTCACCGCCAAGACGCCGCCGCGATTTTCGTTATCGCCTCATTTCGCCTAGAATGTCGCTGTGCGCCTGCTTCCAACTTTCGCGGCCCTGTCGTGTATTTTCGCAGCGTTCGCGACGCAGTCGATTCTCCGCTCTCAGGAAATTCCAGGAACTGAAATCTCCGGGCCTCTTGCCAACGTCACAGTGGCAGGTTCGCAAAGATTCAAGCCGGATTTAATTATTGCCGCCACTGGTCTCCACAAGGGTCAGACCGTCCATCGGGATGATCTCCAGGCCGCTGCCGATCGCCTGATTCAATCTGGCGAATTCGCGGATGTTAAATATCGCTATCAGACTGACCGTGACGGCGTCACTGCAGAGTTTGCTGTCGCCGACGGCACCGTGATTCCCGCTTACTTCGACAACTTCCCGTGGTTCACCAACGAAGAGATATCGCAAGCGCTTCGTCAAACCGCTCCGCTATACGATGGCCGCGTACCTGCAAATGGCACGGCCGTTGACGACGTGGCTGAAGCGCTCGGCAAAATGATCGAGTCGCATCAGATTGCTGGAACCGTTACTCACCGCGTCTTGCGGGCACCGGATGGAGATGGCCTGGTGCAGGAATTTCAACTGGATGGCTCCGAACTCCCGGTCGAAGCCGTCTTTTTTACGGATCCGCTAGCAGATGAAAACCGCGCCGTTCACCAAAGCTTGAGCCAACTCGTCGGGCACCCTTTTTCGCGCTATCTGATCGATACGTTTGACTTCGAGCAGGTGCGGCCACTTTACGAATCGAGCGCACACCTGCGCGTAAAAATCGGCGAGCCCTCGGCACGATTTACTGGGGATCCGAACCAACCACTGCGGAGAAGCGTCACTGTGATCGTACCGGTTGAGCCGGGGCCGGTTTACAAATGGGCGGGCGTCACATGGAGCGGTAACACAGCGATTCCGGCTGCGGAACTGAATGCAATCGTGGGACTCAAGGACGGCGAGCCCGCGGACGGAGTCAAGCTAGATGCGGCGTGGGTTCGCGTATCGGACGAATATGGGCACCGCGGCTATCTTGATGCGGAAGTTCGGCCAACTTTGGAATTCGACGCCGCGAATTTGCGCGCCAGCTGCAAGGTTTCAATTGTCGAAGGCCCGCAATACCATATGGGGGAGTTAGTGCTTTCAGGTTTGTCGTTGGATGGCGAACGCCGAATCCGCGCCGCTTGGACAATTGCACCCGGCTCTGTGTTCGATCAGAACTTTCTCGACGACTTTATCAATAGCGGCGCGCGCGCAGCGTTCGGCACGCTTCCGTTCACCTATGCGAAGATCGGTCATTTCTTGCAGAAGGACCCGAAAACCGGAAAAGTCGATGTCCTTATGGACTTTGAGTAGCGGAGGCGAGAGAGCGTTATACTTGAGTTGATCTTGCCACCCAGCCTTGAACTTGGTATCGAGTATCGGAATTGCCAAATATGAATGAAATCGCGCTCACAACGCAGCCCGTTGCGCTCGATCCGGCACGCGCTTCGCTTAAAGAACAGCGAATGTTCGAAGCTCTCGGCCGGGTCACTTCCCTTCTCATCGCTTTTTCCGGCGGCGCGGATTCAGCGTATCTTGCGTGGGCGGGCGCGCGCGTTTTGGGCGATCATGCGCTGGCAGTGACGGCGCTCTCGCCAAGCTACTCGCAGCACGACCAAAGTGTCGCGGAATCCTTTGTGCGCAATCACGGAATCCGCCACGAATGGCTCGCGACGTACGAGGCTGATAATCCGCTATACATCGCGAACAACGCCGATCGCTGCTATCACTGCAAGGATGAACTTTTCGCGCGCATGGAAGAGCTTGCCATGCGCAATGGATTCGCGACGATCGCGTATGGCGTTAATGCGGACGACACGCGCGACTTTCGTCCCGGACATCGCGCGGCACGCGATCACAAGATCCTTGCTCCGCTGCTGGACGTCGGACTCACAAAGGCGGAGATTCGCCATCTATCCGAGGCCGCCGGACTCGAAACCTGGGACCGGCCCGCGTCGGCTTGTCTTTCTTCGCGAGTTCCCTATGGCACCCCGGTGACTCCTGAATTGCTGCGCCAAATCGAGCGCGGTGAACAAGCTCTCCGCGATCTCGGATTCCGGCAGTTTCGCGTGCGCGCCCACGGGAATTTGGCGCGAATCGAGATCGATCGAGCGGAACTTCCGCGCGCGCTCGATACGCAGATCGCGCGGACCATCATCGACGGAGTGACGTGCGCCGGTTTCAAACACGTCGAAATTGACCCAGCGGGATATAGGCAAGGGTCGCTAAATGAGGCTCTTTCCACAAAGTCGGCCAAGATCGGGAGCTAGCGTGCGGACATCGCGTCTGGCTATCGTTCCCTGTCTGCTTCTCGCGCTCGCTTGCAGCGCTCAAGACCAGCCAGCCGCAGCTCCCAACTCCTCAACTCGTAAGTCGCAATCGAATATTCCAGATTCACCAACCCCTGCGCGAAAAAACGACGATCCAGATCTGGCTCTGAAGCGCGCTGTAGCGGAGGCCCAAAACGACCGAGCCGCATTGGTTCACAATCTCGAGGCATATCTTGTCAGGTTTCCGGATGGACCGCGGAACGCCGCAGTTTATCGCGCTCTGGTGGAGAGCTGCGAGCAATTGAACGACAACGCGTGCGCCTTGGAAAATGCGGAGCACCTGGTTGCGTTGCATCCCGACGACTCGGACATGATGCTAGTCGCGGTGAACCTCCTTGAGCGCCGGGGCGACGATCACAGCCTGACCCGCGCTTCCGGATATCTGAGCCGAGTTCTCGACCGCGTCGAGAAAACTCGGCCGGATGAGAAATCTGCACGCATGTCGCAGGGCGACTGGCGCGCGCAGCAGGATGAACTTCGCGTCTCGCTCTACGATCTTCGCGGCAAAATCGACGAGAAGCAAAAGAACTACGACCTGGCGATCAAGGACTTCGAATCAAGCGATCGCATACGTCCAAACGCAGTTGCGGAGCAGCACCTGGGAGCGATTGCCGAACTACAAGACAATCTCCGCGTCGCCGCCGATCACTATCTCACTGCTTTCGTTCTGCCGGAAAACGGGCCCGGCGGCGCCGTGGATCGCAAAATCATTCGGCAAAACCTGAGCAATGTTTGGCGGGAAATTCGAGGCACGGACGCCGGACTTGGAGAAGCCATACTCATTGCATTCGATCGCGTGCAAGCCGCTCCGCAAACGCCGCGCCCGAAGGATAAGAACAAAGACCTAAAGGATCCGTTCGCATTTACGGTACGGGAAATCGACGGCACGACTGCTCCCCTGGCATCGCTTCGAGGAAAAGTTGTCGTCCTAAGCTTTTGGGCTACGTGGTGCGGTCCATGCCGCGAGCTGGAGCCGCTGTTTTCGCGAGTCGCTGGAGCGTATGCGGAACGAACGGACGTCGTTTTCTTCGCGGTGAACGTGGACGAAGATGAAACGCTCGTCAAGCCCTTCGTTGAAGCACAGAAATGGGCTATGCCAGAAATTTTCGCCGATGGCTTGGACGACCTGCTGAGGGTGACAGCGCTGCCGACCGTGATAGTCCTCGACCGCGGCGGAAGGATCGCGTACCGAGCAAACGGCTACCAGTCGGAAGAATTTGAAGAGCGCCTCACGACCGCAGTCGAAAATACGCTCCATCACCCACGCTAGGTCAGGCTACTCAAACCGCGAACTTCGCGAGATTGTCAGCGCGCCGGGATTTATGCCTTCGCGGCCTTGAGCAGCGCCGCATCCCGGGCGGCTAGAATTGTCCCTACGTGAATCCGAACGGTGTCCGCTACGCGGCGCGCGTAGCCACCCGCGAGCGTGATTGCGAGCGGGATTTTCAGGCGTCGAGCATAGTCAAACACCAGTTCGTCGCGGCGCTTAAGCCCATCGAGACTCAGGGCCAAGCCGCCGAGTTGATCTTCGCGGTACGGGTCTGCCCCGCCGATGTAAAAAATCAGGTTCGGCTGAAATTCCTCGAATGCTTGACTGAGATTTTTCTCGAGAATCGCGACGTAGTCATCGTCTTCCACGCCATCCTCGAGATTGATATCCACGTTCGAGGGCGGCTTTGGGTACGGGTAATTGTTCTCCTGATGAATCGAAATAGTGAACACGGTTGGGTCGCCGCCGAAGATGGCCGCCGTTCCATTTCCTTGATGGACATCGGTGTCAATGACCATGGCGGTTTCGATCGCTCGATCGAACTGCAACCGGCGGATCGCGATCGCGACATCATGTAGGACGCAAAAGCCCTCGCCGTGATCCGGATAAGCGTGGTGAAAGCCGCCGCCGATATTGGCCGCCCAGCCGTCCTTGAGCGCACACCGCCCCGCCAGGATCGAGCCGCCAGCCGCGAGCCAGCACGCCTCGATCAGCTCGAGCGAGTATGGAATCTCCATCCGCAATTTCTCTGTGTAAGTCAGCATTCCGGTTTTCAGTTTGCGGACGTATTCCCGCGAATGGACGAGCAAGACCTCCTCGTCCGTCGCCGGATCGGGCGCGAGGAAATCGGAAGCATCGGCAAAGCCCTCCGCGAGAAGCGCGTCATGGACGAGGCGGTATTTCTGCGAAGGAAAGACGTGTGCGCCGAGATTCAGATCGTACCGGTCGTGGTAGATAAGCTTGACGGGCAGCATCGAAATCGCAGCGTACCGTGATTTATGGCGTCAACGCAAATCGCGCTAGCGAGCCTCTTTTGCGATGTGCTAGTCTCAGCGAGTGATGCGGCGAATACAAGCCATCGTGGCGCTAATCGCGATTCTCGCAACGCCAATTGCATTGATTGCGCGCGGCGAAGCGTGCGTGGATTCATGCGCTAAGTACTGCTGCCCGATTTCGGCGCAACACACGCATGCGGCATCCGGTGCCAACCTAAATTGCCACCATCGGAATTCAAGCGAATCTCGGAATTGCTGTTCAGCGCCGGCACCGAACCACGTACTCGATTATGGATTCGCTATTCCGTTGCCGCAAACGGTGCTCGCAATTACGAGTAGCATCGAAGTGCCTCAGTTTGTGCGTCGCTCGATCGCTTTCGAAATTCCCGCGGAATTCTCGAATAGCATTCCACCTCCCTTCGAACCTCCGAAAAGTTAAACCGCAAAACCCGCGCGGTTCTAAATTCATCCTCGGAGGATATTTTATGCGCAGAATATATTTGCCGGTCGTGGTTTTATGCGGGATCTTGTTGGGAACGGCGGCTTACGCCACCATTTTTGGAAAAATACAAGGAATTGTGCACGATCAGCAGCATCGGCCCGTGGCCGGTGCATCGGTGAAACTGCAAGCTCTCACGTCGGATTGGTCTCAAACGACGCAATCGGATGATAACGGAGAGTTCCTATTTAACGCGGTGCCGGTCGGCGATTACAAAATTACGGTCACCCAATCCAAATTCCAGGTTTCGGAGCAGACCGTCACGGTCGCCTCAAGTTCGACGCCTATTCTCCATTTCCAACTGGCAATCGCGACCGTGAATCAAACAACTATTGTCGTCGGTCAGGCGGAAGTGGCCAACGTGGATTCGTCCACTCCCACTTCGCTAATGAACCGCCAGGACATTCAGGAAACTCCTGGCGCCGACCGCACCAACGCCCTCGAAATGATCACGGATTACACACCGGCTGCCTACGTGACCCACGACATGTTGCATATGCGCGGAGGCCATCAGGTTGACTGGCTGATTGACGGCGTCCCCATACCCAACACAAATATCGCCGCCAATTTGGGGCCCGTGATCGATCCGAAAGACATTGACTATCTCGAAGTTCAACGAGGCAGCTACGATGCGGACTATGGAGACCGTACGTACGGAATCTTCAATATCGTCCCTCGAACCGGATTCGAGCGGGACAACGAGGCGGAACTCGTCACCAGTTTTGGCAATTGGTACGGAACAAACGATCAGATCAATTTTGGCGGGCACACGGAGCGCTTCGCCTATTACGCGAGCCTGAACGGCAATCGCAGCAACTACGAACTGCAGACGCCGATCGGTGAAGTTTTTCACGATGAGGAGAGCGGCTACGGGGGATTTGCTTCGTTCATTTTCAATCCCGATTCAAAAAACCAATTTCGCCTGGTCACGTCCTTGCGCGAGGATTATTACCAGATCCCCTACGACCCCGATCCCGATTCGATCGGAAACCAGCAGTTGGTGGAAGGGGGAGCGTCACCCAGTTGGGGCCTACGCGATGGCGAGCATGAGCGCGATGGATACGCGGCCTTCTCGTGGGTTCATACGTTCAATCCAAATTCGCTGCTTACCGTTTCTCCGTTTTATCACTACAACACCGCCGACTATCAAGGCGGTGCCAACGATTATCCCGTCATCTCAACAATGAATCAGGCTGCCAATTATGAAGGTTTGCAGGCTGCTCTAGATGAAAACGTTTGGAAAAACGATATTCACGTCGGAGTGTACGGATTCGCTCAGCACCAATCCAACTACTTCGATAACCAATTCACGGACGGTAGTGCAAACTTTCCGGCGTCTTCGGCAGGCGTGACGGGAGGGCTTGCGAGTGTATTCATCGACGATAAGTTCAAAGTGACCTCGTGGTTGACCATAATCGCCGGCCTTCGCCAATCTCACTTCACCGCGGATGTCGTGGAAAATGCGACGGACCCTCGCGTTGGCGCGGCGGTGAGAATTCCGCACCTGAACTGGGTCTTTCGCGGCTTCTACGGCCACTTCTACCAGGCTCCGCCGCTCGTAACGGCCACCGGAGCGCTGATGGGTTTAGCCAGCAGCCAGAATTTTGCTTTCGCTCCATTGCACGGGGAGCGAGATGATGAATACCAGATTGGCGTCACGATTCCCGTTCGCGGCTGGGCTCTTGACGCCGATACATTTCAGACGTCAGCGAAGAATTGGCTCGATCATAACAATATAGGGGAATCCAATCTCTTCTGGCCGATTACGTGGGCCGCCGCTTTGATTCAAGGTTGGGAACTGACGCTGCGGTCCCCTCGCCTCTGGCATCGCGGACAGTTTCACCTTGCCTATGCGAATCAGATCGCGCAGGCGACCTCGCCCATCACCGGAGGCTTGATCTGCCCTCCCAATAACTCGGATTGCCCGCTCTTAATACCACCTGGATTGTCGCCTGTGGACCACGATCAGAGAAATACGTTGAACGTGGGATTCAACGCCACTCTTCCCTGGCATTCCTACGCTTCGACGAATGTGTACTACGGCTCGGGGTTCACGAACGGAATTCCGGACACGCAATATCCAGGGGACTATCTGCCGCCGCATACGACGTTTGACATTTCGCTCGGAAAAAGCTTCGGCGAGAAATACAGTGTCTCGGTGACCGCGCTAAACGTGGCCAACCGTCGCGTGGAGTTGGATAACAGCCTAACGTTTGGCGGCTTCCACTTCAATGATCCGCGCGAGATCTACGCCGAATTTCGCTACAGATTTCACTATTGAGCGGTGGCAGAATTAAGCGTGCCCATGGAAATGGAACGGGAGGAAGTGTGATTATCAGAATGAGTGGTTCGCGATCATGGCGTTGTTCAGCGATTTGCTTTCTCGGCGCGATTGCGATTTTCGCGCTTGCGGGATGCAAGAATCCTGGCGGGCAAAACGCACAGAATCCGAACGCTAAGAAGTACACCCTCAACGGCACGGTAGTCTCAGTGAATGCGGATGCCAAATCGGCGAGTATTGATGCCGAAGAAATACCGGGTTTCATGATGCCGATGACGATGGATTACGAGATCCGCGACGCTGCTGCGCTCGCCACGCTAAAGCCGAAGGACAAGATCAGCGCGGACTTGATCGTGGGTCCAGACGGAAGCTACCTCGAGCATGTCAAAGTGGTGGGACAGGCTTCCGGCGGGCCAAACTAGGTATCTCTAGCCTACTTAGTCAGCTCTCTCGTTCGAGGATAAAATCGGGTACGGCGAGCAGCGCGCGCCGATATTGAGAATCCGGCCAGCCATCGAGGCTCGCCTTCGCACGGCGAACATAATCGCGTGCGAGTTCGCGGGCGCGAGCGATGGCGCCCGACTCGTGCACCAACCTCGTGATGTCGTCAGGCCGCACGCTGCGGAATCCTTTCTCTTCGAGTACTGTCGCGACCATCCGATACGCCGCGGCGTGACCATCGACCGAGCCGCCTCCGGCGCCGCTCTGCATTGCATAAATGAGCGGTAATGTGACTTTGCCTTCCTTCAGATCGCTGAGCACAGGCTTGCCGAGCTGCTCCGATGACGCTGTGAAATCTAGGAGATCGTCCACGAGCTGAAATGCCAGTCCGGCATAGCGGCCGTAGTCAGCGAGCGATTCTTCCGCTGATTTGTCGAGACGGCCAAGGACCGCGCCGAGCCGCGAACAGCCGCTAAACAGGCACGCGGTTTTTCGATAGGCAAGATCCGCCGCTTCAGCTTCCGTTACATCGATTCGGCCGAGGTGAGAAAGTTGCAGCAACTCGCCCTCGACCATGTTCTGCGTCAGATCAATCAGGATGTCGAGAATTTCGAAGCTGCGCTCGGCGAGAGCCATCTCGAACGACTGCATGTAAAGCCAATCGCCCGCGAGGACGCTCATGTGATTTCCCCAGCGCGCGTTCGCGCTCGGACGGCCGCGGCGCGTGTTCGCTCCGTCGATCACATCATCGTGGATTAGCGTGGCGCTGTGAATTAATTCGACGATAGCCCCAAGACGCACCGCGCCGGGGCCGCGATAGCCCGCCGCGCCCGCCGCGAGAAGCAACAGTGCGGGACGAAGGCGCTTGCCGCCGCCTTCGCGGAGATAACTTGAGATTTCGGCGACAGGTTGGATCGAAGAACTGCTTTGCGCCGCGATTTCGCGCTCCACTGCGGCCAAATCGTCGCCAACGAGATCGAAAATCTCTCGCGTGATTCGCGCCGAGATGGGTGTCCTCCACGGCTGTGCGGCCGACATCAATTTTCTCCCAAGCGAAAAAAGCGCCGAAAATTCTGTGCCGTTGCGGCTGCCACTTCTTCTGGATTTAAGTTTCTCACAGTCGCGAGTGTTCGTGCCACTTCGACGACATTGGCGGGCTCGTTGCGCTTTCCGCGCAGCGGCTGCGGCGGCAAAAATGGCGAATCCGTTTCCGTCAGGATGGAATCGATAGGCAATTCGCGGGCTACGCCGCGCAACGGCTGCATTTTCGGGTACGTAATATTGGCGGCAAACGAAACAAGGAAACCCATTTCGATTCCGCGTTGCGCTTCGTCCAGGTTACCCGTGAAGCAATGAAATATTCCGCCGAGACCGTTGCTGCTCCAATCCGACTTGAGAATGTCGATGCAGACCGGCCACGCATCGCGGCAGTGAATCACGATTGGAAGCTTTGCGGCATGGGCGATTGCCAATTGACGGCGAAAGACGTCTTGCTGCACGTCGCGCGGAGAATGGTCGTAATAATAATCGAGGCCAATTTCTCCGCATGCGATCACGCGGGGATGCCGCATGAACTATTCGAGCTTATGAAAATGCGAGTCAGTCGCGAGCTTGGCTTCGTGAGGATGGATCCCGGCGGTCGCGTAAATCCAATCGTGAGATTCGGCGAAAGGAATCGCGGAAGCCAAATGGTCGGGGCCATCCGCGCCGCCGATGGCGAGAATCGTCGTGAGCCCCGAATCGCGCGCACGCTGCAGGACGGCTTCGCGGTCACCGTCGAATTGCTCGGATTCAAGATGCGCGTGCGAGTCAATTATTTCCAAACAATATCCCTAGAATTACCGCGACGGACGAACGTCTCGCGAGCCGCGCGACCAACTATTTCAGCTTTGCGCCAGCGGGGACATCCTCGGCAAATGTGCAAAGCACGGGTTTGCCTTCAGGGCCCACTGAGGCCGCGACAATCATGCCGTTCGATTCCACGCCACGAAGCTTGCGCGGGGCGAGGTTCACCACGACAACGACTTTCTTGCCGACGAGGTCTTCCGGTTGATAGGAAACGGCGAGCCCTGCGACGATCTGGCGAATCTCGTCGCCGATGTCTACCGTGAGTTTCAGAATTTTGTCTGCACCTTGAATTCGCTCGGCAGTTTTCACGACGCCGACGCGCATTTGGACTTTGGCAAAATCCTCGATAGCGATCTTGGCATCTGTAGCTGGCGCGGGCGCAGCTGCGGCCGGGGCTGGCGCGGCAGCGGGCGTCGGTGCTGACGCAGATGGTGCAGAACTTCCTGGATTACGAATTTCTTCTTCCATGGCTTCGATCCTCTCTGACATTTCTTTTTTGTCTACACGCGGGAAAATTGCTTCCGGTTCGCCGATACGCGACCCGGATGGCAGCATGCCCCACTCCAGTTCGTCGATCCGTACGGATTCGAGCGTCGCTGTGTGCCCGAGTGCGGCCCAGATTTTTTCGCACGCGTGGGGCATAACGGGAAACGCGAGCGCGGCAATGTGACGCAAAGTTTGGGCTGCGGCGTTGAGTATGTCACTCAGTTCCTCTTTCTTGGATTCATCCTTCGCCAAAACCCACGGCCGCGATTCTGTAAGAAACTGGTCCGTAGCTGCGACGAGTCCCCAGATGCTCTCGAGAGCCAGTGAAAACTGAAAAGCCTCGTAGTGGGCGATGGCTTCCTTCTGGACGGCAGCGGACTTCTTCGCCAACGCGACGGAGCGCGGCGACCCCGCTTTCTCGGCGAGAGATGGAGGCACTCGTCCTTCAAAGTATTGGTGAATCATCGCGAGAATGCGGCTCGCGAGATTGCCGAGCCCATTCGCGAGGTCGGCGTTGTAGCGCGTGAGAAGCGAATCGCGGCTGAAATTTCCATCCTGGCCGAACACCATTTCTCGAAGCACAAAATATCGCAGCGCGTCTATACCCAGAGTTCGAGCGATCGGCTGCGGATACTGCATGTTCCCGCGCGATTTCGACATTTTCTCGTCGGCAAATAGCCACCAGCCGTGCGCGTAAATACGCTTCGGCAACGGCTCCTCTGCGGCCATCAGGAAAGCAGGCCAATAAACAGCATGAAACCGTAGGATTTCTTTGCCGATCAAATGAAGATCCGCTGGCCAGTATTTCTCCCATTGGAGTTCGTCATCGCCGTAGCCAACGCCAGTCATGTAGGTCGTCAGCGCGTCATACCACACGTAGATGACATGCTTTTCATCGCCGGGCCACGGAATTCCCCACTTGATCGAAGTCCGGCTGACGGAAAGATCTCGCAGGCCGCCGCGGACGAACGCCATCACTTCATTGCGTCGCGTCTCTGGCTGAATGAAGTCCGGCTGGGATTCATAAAGTTGCAACAGGCGTTCCTGAAATTCGGACAGCTTGAAATAATAATTCTCTTCGCGGATGCGTTCCGTTGGGCGCTTGCACTCGGGACAAAGCCCGCCGGGAAGCGGCTCGTCCACGTACATCTCATCGAAAACGCAGTACTGCCCTTCGTAGAAGCCCTTGTAGATATAGCCCTTGTCTTTGGCCTGAAGCAGCAGCCGATGTACGGCGCGCTCTTGCCGCGGCTCGGTGGTGCGGACGAACCGGTCAATGCTGAGGTCGAGCTCCTTCCAGAGTTGGCGATACTCTTCGGCAATGCGATCGACGAATTCCTGCTCTTTTAAGCCAGCAGCCTTCGCGGCGCGCTCGATTTTCTGCCCGTGTTCATCCGTGCCGGTAAGCAGGACGACATCGAAGCCGCGCATGCGCTTGTAGCGCGCGATCGTGTCCGCAACGATTGTCGTATATGTGTGGCCGAGGTGCGGGCGCGCGTTGACGTAATAAATCGGAGTGGTCAGGTAGAATTTCGGCTTGTCCATGAACTATTTCCGGGCCTCACGCAGAGTCTGATAGTGAAAATTGGCGAGCGCGATCACCTGTTTCAACGGAATTCCCTTTTGCGCTGCGATGCGCCGGCAATCTTCGTATTCCGGAGTGGCGTTCAGCATTGTGCCATTCATCCGCGAGACTTTCATACGCACTTCGCCGAACGGAGTTTCGACGGGCACGAATTCCCTCTCTAAAGTGCGGCGACGGACTTCGTGAGTGCGCACGCCGATCGTCGTTGTTTCGCGAAAAATGAGATCTATCAGCTTGTTTACGGATGCGGACTCGCACATCAGAGTCACGAGAATGCCGGGACGATTCTTTTTCATTTGCACCGAAGTCGAAAATACGTCGAGCGCACCGGCCGCAAATGCCTGTTCGACCAAGTATCCGTACAGCTGGGGATTCATGTCATCTAGATTCGCTTCGATGACGCTGACCGGTGCGTCCCAGCGCTCACCCTTCTCCATGCCGACGGCGTCTCCGACGAGGAGGCGCAACACATTGGGCCGTTCTGCGAGGTCCGCCGACCCTGCGCCGTAGCCAATCGATTGCAGATTGATCGCAGGCATTTCTCCGAAACGAGTGGCTAGCGTCGTCGCAATGGCCGCGCCCGTGGGTGTCACGAGCTCCTTTGCGATCCCGCTCGAGTACGTGGGAGCGCCGCGCAGCAATTCGGCGGTCGCGGGCGCGGGAACGGGCAAAATCCCGTGAGCTGTTTTTACATTCCCCGCTCCGACGTCGAGCGATGAGCAGGCAAATTCATCTATACCTAGCAATTCCAAACCGATCGCGGTGCCGACGATATCTATGATGGCGTCCACCGCGCCGACTTCGTGGAAATGCACCTTTTCTAGGTCGACCTGGTGGACTTTCGCTTCAGCCTCGCCGAGCCGGCGAAAAATTCGCGTCGCTCGATCGGTGATGCGGGGAGCGAAGTCTGCCTGCTCGATTAACCGCAGAATTTCGGTCAAACCTCGGTGATGATGATGCTCCGATGTTTCGACGATGACCTTTGTGGCAAATAGCGCGCCCCGTTTTACCTTTTCAGCCGATATTTTCCAGTTGGGTAACTGAAGGTGCCGCAGCTCGGCCTCGAGTGCTGGCAAGTCAACGCCCGCGTCCACCAAAGCGCCGAGGGTCATGTCGCCGCTAATCCCAGAGAAACAGTCGAAATAGGCGATTTTCATCGATTAGGCGCCGCGTATAGAAAACGGAGTAATTTTATGAAAAAACGATACTAGTCTGCGCGAAGCAGAGTGTCAAACGCGGGAGGAAAGCTACTTTGACGCGTGTTAAGCGATTCCCTATAATCGCTTGATTCCATTGACTCGCGGAGACTCGTGTACCAGCCGATTGTAAAGCGCATTCGCAAAGCCCTGCGCGCGAACATTCTGAAGAAATATAAGACTGAGGTTGCGGTGCTGACCGAGCAGCCGCCGCGGCTTGAAATGGGCGAAGTCGCTTCGCCCGTCTGCTTTGAACTCGCCAAGACACTCAAGAAGGCACCACGCATGTTGGCGCAGGAAATCGCCGTCAGTATTGGGCCGATTGAGGGCGTCGCGCGGCTAGAAGTTGCCGGCGGCGGATATCTCAACGCGTACCTCGACCGGGCGGCATACCTTGCGGAGTTGAACAAAAGCGCCGGCGAGGAAGCGCGAGTCGCCGCGAGCGACGCTCCGAAGACAGTCGTCGAGCACACTGCGATAAATCCGAATAAGGCAGCGCACATCGGACACCTTCGCAACGCCGTCCTCGGCGACACGTTTTCACGAATCCTGCGGCATGCGGGCCGGCGCGTGGAAGTGCAGAACTACATCGACAACACAGGCGTGCAAGTTGCCGACGTTGTTCTCGGCTTTTTACAGCTTGAAAAGAAATCGCTAGACGATGTGCGCAAAGTTGCGACGGCTCCGAAATTCGATTACTACTGCTGGGACTTATACGCGCGCGTGACCGTATTTTTAGAAGAAGATAAAGAACGCCTGAAGCTGCGCGCGGACACGCTGAAGAAAATCGAGGAAGGCAATAGCCTCGAAGCCGAAATGGGCGAGCTCATCTCGACGGCAATCGTACGCCGGCATCTCGAAACGATGGACCGCCTCGGAATTGATTACGACGTCCTGCCGCGAGAAAGTGAAATCCTTCACCTGAAATTCTGGGATGCCGCATTCGCGATGCTGAAGGAACGCGGCGCAATCCATTTGGTGAACAGCGGCAAAAACGGCGGATGCTGGGTGATGCGAACGATCGAAAGCGAAAATTCAGCGGACGCCAAGATCAAAGCGGGCGGCGACGACGCCGTGGCCGCCGATCCGGACGATGAAGCCAAAGTGATCGTTCGCTCGAATGGGACGGTAACGTACGTCGGCAAAGATATTGCGTATCACCTTTGGAAATTTGGCCTGCTCGGCCGCGATTTTCACTACCGCCCCTTCTATCGCCATCCCGACGGCCACGAAGCGTGGATCACGGCCAGCGCGGACGGAGCGAACGCCCCGCACTTCGGCCATGCGTCGGCGGTTTATAACGTGATTGATTCGCGCCAGGCGTATCCGCAGCGTGTTGTGGTTCAGGGCCTTCGCGCCGCGGGCTATGAGGAACAAGCCGAGCATCTCGCGCACCTCGCGTACGACGTTGTGGCCCTGACACCCCGCTGCGCGACCGAACTTGGATATGAAATCGCGCCGGAAGACGCCAAGCGGCCGTACGTCGATATCAGCGGACGGAAAGGTCAAGGCGTCAAGGCAGACGATCTGCTCGATAAGCTGATTGCCGCGACGCGCGCCGAAGTCGACGAGCGCCATCCTGAGACGCCGGAGGTCGAGCGCGAGTCAAACGCTCGGAGAATTGCCGTAGGTGCTCTGCGCTACTTCCTGCTCAAGTACACGCGTACGACGATCATCGCGTTCGATTTTCAAGACGCACTCAGTTTTGAAGGCGAGACCGGACCCTATTGCCTCTATGCAATCGTCCGCGCACGCAGCATCTGGAAAAAAGAGGCCGAAGCTTCAGCGGTCGGCGGCGGCGCGGAACGCGACACGATGCGCCTCGCGGAAGAAGCCGGCGATCCCCTGCGGTTTCTTGCCGAGACAGACATTTGGGATGTTGTGCTGCGCGCTGGCTCGCTCAGCGCGGCGATCGAGACGGTTATCAACACTGAGGAACCAGCGTTCCTCGCAAAGTGGGCGTTTCAATTGGCGCAATCGTTCAACGTCTTCTACCACAAGCACCGTATCCTGACGGAAGAAGACCCGCAGAAGAAGGCATTCCTGCTGCTCGTCACGCGGCTCGTCGAAAAACAGCTCGTCGCGGGACTACGATTGCTCGGAATCGAAGCGCCCGACGAGATGTAACGCCGCGGCTTTTGCCCCATCCACTATGTGAACTTGCATCGCGTGCACGCTCAGGACATTTTCATCGCGAAATCGATGATTGAGCGCACCGCGATACCGGTCGGGCCCTTTGCGGACCACGGCTTGTTTTCATCGAGCCACGCTGTTCCCGCGATGTCGAGATGAATCCACGGCGTGTCCTCGGCGAATTCCTTGATAAACCAAGCCGCGGTTATCGCGCCGCCGCCTTTTCCGCTCCCAGTGTTGCGGATATCGGCGATCGAACTCTTGATCATTTCTTGGTAATCGTCATCGATCGGCATCGGCCACATCTTTTCGCCGGCGGCCTCGGTGCTCTTCAAGAAGCGGTCGAGATACTCGCGTGGCGTGCCGAACGCGCCGACGTGAACGCCAGCGAGGGCGACGACGATTGCGCCGGTGAGAGTTGCGGCATCAATCAGATGGGTGGCGCCGAGTTTCTTAGCGTACGCGATACCGTCCGCCAGAATTAGGCGCCCTTCGGCGTCGGTATTAATGATTTCGATCGTTTTGCCCGACATGGCGACTTGAACGTCGCCGGGCTTTTGTGCGCGCCCGCCCGGCATGTTCTCGGTGGCCGGAACAACGCAAATGACTTTCACAGATGGCTTCAATTGCGCGATGGCACGCATCACGCCGAGCATGGTTGCGCCGCCGCCCATGTCGTATTTCATTTTCTCCATGCCGTCCGCGGGCTTGATGGAGATGCCGCCAGTGTCGAACGTCACTGCTTTGCCGACAAGGCCGAGCACAGGAGCATCAACGCGCAGGTTTGCAGGCGTGTATGTGATGACGATGACGCGCGGTGGCTCGACGCTCCCCTGCGCGACGCCAATCAACGCACCCATTTTCAGTTCGGCAATCTTGTCCTCATCAAGAATTTCGACTGCAAGTCCGGACTCTTTGGCCATCGCGGCCGCGCGATCGGCGAGTATGCGCGGAGTGAGTTTGTTGGATGGCTCGTTGATCAAAGACCGCGCGAAATTTTGGGATTCGCCAAGAAGTTTGCCGCGCTCGTATGCGCTCGCGAGGCCGCTTGCCGCTCCCTCGAAACCCGCCAGCTTCACGGATTCGATGACTTTGCCGTTGTCTTTCTTGCTTCGGTAGGTGTCCGATTCAAAGTCGGCGATGAGCAGACCTTCGACGACGGTCTGAAGGGCTGGAGCGCCGCCATTGCCTTCACGCGCGAGAATCGTGAAATTCTTCACGCCGCGCGCTTTCAGATAACGCAAAGCGGCGCCTGCGAGCCGGCGAAGGTCGGCGGGAGAGAACTTGTCCGGCTTCCCCGCTCCGACAAGCAACAACCTTTGCGCCGCGAGACCTTGCGGATAATGGAGCAGCACCATCTCGAAGGGCTTGCCTGTTAGCTCGCCGGACTTCGCCAGCGGGGCAAGCTTGGATTGCGTGGCCTGGTCAAGAAGCGCGACCGTTCCTTCGATTCGCTCGTCCTTGTCGAAAACGTATGTGACAAGCGCTTCGGTAGAAATGGCCGCGAACGGCTGTGACTCGATTTGAATCTGCATGGCTCCCTTTCAGCGCCGGCGATAGCGAGCGATTGCATCGCGGGCTTCTCTTTTGGCTTCCTGATCTCGCTCCGCCTGACGGCGGTCGTGAAACTTCTTCCCCTGTGCCAAAGACAATTCGCATTTGGCTCGGCTGCCGCGGAAATATATCTTCAGCGGCACCAGGGTGAGGCCTTTCTGCTGAACCCTTCCCGCCAGCTTCTCCATCTCGCGGCGGTGAAGGAGCAGCTTACGAGCCCGCATGGGATCGTGATTCCACGGCCCGCCGGGGCGGTATTCGGGAATGTGGCAGTTGACCAGCCACAACTCGCCCTTGCGGACTTCTGCATACGCCTCGCGCAGACTGGCCTTCCCCTCCCGCAGTGTCTTGACTTCGGTACCAACCAGAACGATACCTGCCTCAACTTTGTCGAGGAGGATGTAATTGTATGAGGCGGCTCGGTTTTGCGCGACGATCTTTACGCCGTCGGAGTCTTTCTTGCCTGCTGTTTTCACAAGCGTTCATCATAGCCGTCGCGGGCGAGGTCGGGCAAGCTGGAGTAGGTCGCGGGGTTTCCGTCACGGTTTCGGCAAATGACCAAAAGACGGATCGGGGGCCGTTTTTTGCCTATCTGACCTCATTCGGCCGCGATATTAGACGTTAATTCGTTGGTTACAATTCGCGCACACCGGCAACAGTATGCATTCTTGCTGCATCATAGAGTGAATGTTAGACTCGGAGTCGCCTTGCTGATAATGCGCCCGCGGAGGTCCTCGTTGCGACGTATCCTCTACGTATCCGCACTGGGATGCGTCTCAGTGCTTTTCTCAGGGTGTCCCAAGGGCGCCAGTAATACTGACTTCCACGCCGGCAAACAAGCAGAAGCCGTTCAGGATTACGATTCGGCCTTCGTTCATTACGAGCGCGCACTTCGCGCCGACCCCGAAAATATCGAATATAAAGTGAATCTTGTTCACGTGAAGTTCATTGATGGACAGTTCCACGTCGAGCAGGGCCAGAAGGCTCTTGCCAAGGGCGACCTGAACGCGGCACTCGCGGAATTCCAGAAAGCGCGGACGATCGACCCGTCAAACGCCACCGCCGAACAAGAGACCGAGAAGACGATGGCGTTGCTCGCGGCAAACAACGCGGCAGAGGCTCCGAAGACTCCGGCACCTCCCGAGGAAGCCGAAGTTCTGAGCGGCCCTCCTGCACTGAAGCCGCTCTCGCGCGATCCGATCAATATCAAGATGTCGAACACGGACGCAAAAATGGTGTACGACACTATCGGAAAACTGGCGGGACTTTCTGTAATCTTCGACCCCGACTTCTCTTCGCGTCGGATCTCTGCGGACTTGCCAAACGTGACTCTCGAAGAGGCGCTTGACGCCACGGCACTCGAGAGCAAATCGTTCTGGAAGCCTGTCACGAGCAATATTATCTTCGTCGCGCCCGACCAGCCGCAAAAGCGCAAGGACGTGGAAGACGAAGTTGTGAAGACGTTCTACTTGAAGAACACGCTTACGCCGCAAGACATCACGGAAATCGTCACCGGGCTTCGCCAGTTGCTCCAGATGCAGCGCGTCCAGCAAATCAACGCCCAAAACGCCATCGTGATTCGCGATACTCCGGACAAGGTGATGCTGGCCAGCAAGATCATCCACAACATCGATAAGGCAAAGCCCGAGGTCCTGCTGCAGGTGCAGGTCGTCGAGGCACAACTTGATCGCCTGCGCGATCTCGGCATCCTGCCAGGACAGAGCGCAGTCGTGCAGTTCTCGCCGAGAACTCAATTCCAACCCAGCAGTTCGACGTCCACCACGGGAACGTCAAGTACAACGACCTCGACCACGTCGACTTCGACTAGCGGGACCGCGGCGACTCTTAACGCGCTCAAGCACCTCGGCTTCGCGGACTTCAGCATTACGCTACCGGGCGCTCAGGCAAACATGATCCTGACGGACACGGCGACGCGCACAATTCAGAACCCTGAGGTTCGCATCACGGACGGCGAGCAGGCCAAGCTACGCATCGGCGAGCGCGTGCCAATTGCCACCGGCAGCTTCCAGGCGGGCGTCGGCGTTGGCGCCACGGCTTCGACCGGAATCATCAATCCGCTGGTCAACACTCAATTCACATATCTTGATGTCGGCGTGAATATCGACGTGACCCCTCGTGTTCACCCCGATGGCGAGGTCAGCTTGAAATTGAGCGTGGATGTTTCAAACGTCATCGGCGAAGAGAACATCGGCGGAATTCAGCAGCCGGTGATCGGCCAGCGAAAAATCGAGCACGAAGTCCGTCTAAAAGACGGGGAAGTGAATGTCCTCGGCGGCCTGATTCAGCGGAACGAAACGAAGGAATTGAATGGCTGGCCCGGCCTCGCGAAGATTCCGTTCCTGAAATATTTCTTTGCAGACAACCACAACGAAGTAACGACCGACGACGTGATGATTTTGATCACTCCGCATATTATCCGGATGCCGTCGATCAATCCCGAAGATCTGAAGAGCATCGCCGCCGGCACAGACACGAACATCCGCGTGTCGCGCAGGGCGCTCGAATCGGTTTCTCCGGATCCTAAATCATTTAATGGGCCAGGCGCTCCTGGCCCAGCCCTGGCGCCGGGCGCAGCGCCTGGACAACCAGCGGCACAAGCGGCCACCGCCCAGCTCAAATTTGAACCATCCACCGTCTCGCTCAAATCAGGCGATACGACAACGGTTGGACTGACAATTAGCGGCTCTCAGGATCTCTTCTCGATTCCGCTGATGGTTCAGTACAACCCCGCGGTGCTTTCAATCGAGGAGGTCCGCGATGGCGGGTTCCTCTCGGGCGGGACCCAGACGGCCCCAGGCGCACAAGGCGTAGCGATCGTGCAGCGAATCGATCAAGAACACGGACAAGCAATCGTTTCCGCTACCCGCCAGCCGAATACGCTGGGTGTGAACGGAAACGGAACATTGCTTGGCTTCGTCGTGAAAGCCATCGGACCTGGATCTTCGCCATTGCAAATCGTGCAGGTAAACGCGAAAGATTCTCAGCAGCACGTGCTAGCTACGGTTTCCACGCAAGCTGTCATTCAGGTGCAGTAACTGTGCACGCCGAATCACGCAAGTTGCGCGAGTTCCGACCTGCCACAAGGGTCATCATGCGCCGCGACTCCGCCACGGGGATGACGCTCATTGAACTCGTCATTACGTGCGCGATCCTCATCGTGCTTTCTACCGCCGCGCTGCCGGTCACTCGGTTCGTGATGGTTCGCAAGCAGGAAGCTGAGCTTCGCTACGACCTGCGGGAAATGCGCGACGCAATTGATCGATACAAGGACCTTGCTGACAAAAATCAAATTCAAATTAAGATCGGAACGGAAGGCTATCCGCCGGATCTCGACACCCTCGTAAAAGGCGTCCAGCTCGCTGGCGCACCCGACAGGCACGTCCGGTTTCTGCGCAGAATCCCGGTCGATCCTATGACGGGCAAGACTGAATGGGGAATGCGTTCTGTCCAGGACGACTCAGATTCAAATAGCTGGGGAGGCCAAGACGTGTTTGACGTCTTCACGCAATCGACCGGCACGGCGCTCGACGGGACAAAGTATTCCGACTGGTAGCCGGAGAAATGAACATGCATCGCCCAATTAACGCAGCGCGACGATTCAATCGAGCAGAACGCGGATTTACGATCATCGAGCTAATGATCGTCATCACGATCATCATGATCCTTATGACGATCGCAGCCGGGCGGTACACGCAGTCGGTAATCCGTGCCAAGGAAACGGCGCTGCATCAAGACCTTTTCGTCATGCGACAGGCGATCGATCAGTACACGCTCGACAAGAAGCAGCCTCCGCAGGGCCTCGATGATTTAACGCAAGGCACTGGCGGCTCCGGCTCGGGTTACCTGCGAGAGGTACCGTACGACCCGATAACCCACGAGAAGGATTGGTCGACGGACACTTGCGACACGATTCTCACTCCCGAGCAGCTTGCTGGAGGCGGCATCTGCGACGTTCACTCCCGCTCCGGCGCAGTTTCCCCGTTTGAAAACACTCCTTATAGCTCGTGGTGATCGGTGGTGACTTTCGGTAATCGCGACGGAAGTCGTGAGGCGTGGCGCTCGCCGGTTCTGCGAGTCTCTCTAGGTCCTCGCGGCTATTCGAACGGCTTCGGTGGTAGCAAGAACTGCATCCCGAAATAACCGACGAAGTAGGGTTGGCCGTTGCGCGCGGGCGCCACGCTGCGACCAGCCATCAGCAAGAGAATGAACGGCGGATGCAATTTATAGCGGGCTCCCGCGCCCAGAGTTTGTTGGTTATTCGAATTACCAAACGTTCCGAAACCATAGAACTCAGCGTCGAACTCCAACTTCTTCGTCACATCGTGACCAACGACAAAACCAGCAATCCAGCCGTCTGGCCCCCGATGAACCGCATCGTAGCCAACTTCCCAATTAATATCGATCGGCCCTAATTTCTTTGTGAACTCAACGGGAATGATGAGGCTGGCGCCGGGCGGCGTGATGCCTCGTTGGATCGAATGATTCGGATTGTTGATTGATAACTGCGGAAAGACAGAAATTCCGAGGCCTTTCTGGTCGCTGTCGTAGAAACGCCATTTCACGCCGAGTTGATCTTGGCCGAGGCCATACTTCGCGGCGTCTGCGTCAGTCCTCACTCGCAGCCAGGCATTTTCAAAAGTCAGTTGAATTCGATCACCCACGCCATAGTTAATGTCGACGTCCGGGACATGAGTAATTGACTGGCCGTTGTACAAAAACGGCATGTATCCCAGATTGATTTCCCAATTCCGATTGCCCGGCGTTCCTGGATCGTTCGTGTAATATGGCGGACCGCCCTGCGCCTTAAGCGCGGAGCCGGAACAGAGCTGGAAAATGGAAAGCCCGAGAAACAATAAGATCCAACTTCCACCGGACGCGTATCCAAATCTCATTGGAGATCTAAATTACGCTGCAGCTCAAAATAAGCCAAACGCAATTCACGAATAAATCTGTCACGCGAGGATGTCTTAGCGGACTTTGGATTATGCTGGCGAGTCGAATCTCGTCCTTGCTGGATTTCCGGCGTCGTTATCATGCTTTAAGAAAGGAACCTCTCTGTGATCGTTGGCGAGCGGAACGAATCGTGGCACTCTACCGGCCGGCAACCAGCTCCGGAGATTCATACTTCTTCAGGCTTGGCGCCCAAGATTCCTGCGATGACGTCAGTCATACGATTCCACTTCTCAGTCTCGGCTTGGAATCTGCGCCTACCAGCAGCTGTGAGACGGTAATACTTGGCTTTGCGCTTGTTCTCAGACTCGCCCCATTCGCTTGTGATCCAGCCCTGATGTTCCAGGCGGTAAAGAGCCGGATAAAGGGAGCCTTGTTGAATTTCCAGCCGACCTTTAGATATCTGCTGAATGCGGAGAAGAATCCCGTAGCCATGCAACGGACCGAGAGAAACGGCCTTGAGTATCAGCATATCCAGCGTGCCTTGCAGCAGATCAATCTGTTTCGCCACTCACTCTCCTCGGTTGTCTAGGAGAGAGACGATAGCAACCCTCTCATCGACTGTCAAGGAGAGCGTTGCCACGGCTACATTTTCCCCGCGTGCGGCCCTCCGTGTGCCGGACGAACTTCGGTTCGGCGCTACACACACTCGCCAGATTTATCGAGCGTCTCAGATAGAAGCATGTGGCCAGCGATTTGCTGTCGCCTTGGGCCATTCAGACCGAAGGCCTCTCCCTCTATAACTGTTAGGGCATCCAGCGAGTTTTCCCAGGGTCGTCGCTCGCGGGATGCAGCAGAATTCAGATTGGCACTCTTGCCGGCGTAACGGCGGTTCCCCTCTCGAATCACAGCCTTGGGTGCTTTAGCGCTGTGGCTTTGGTTATCTCACACTAGTCCCCTTCCGACGAAAGTTTAGTCAAGTGCGCTAATGCGGCTTTTCTCGCAATAGCTCGGACACTTGTGTTTTCTGTGTCCCGACATAACGAAAACAGCATTCGATTGCAACGTTGACGGAGAACAGTATGAAAGTTCGATTGAGTTTGGTCCGCGACGCACGCCGTACCGCGTCCAATTCACCAAAATCCGGAATTTCTAACGCGATGAGCTCCGGCCTGCTTTGTTTAGCGGTTGTTGCGCTGATGGCGATTCCGGCGTGGCCGCAGGAGATACCTCAAGACCTTAGCAACAAGAGCCTCGAAGATTTGATGAACATCGAGGTGACATCGGTCTCAAAGAAAGAGCAGAAGCTATCTCGCACGGCTTCGGCGATCTTCGCAATTACGGCCGAGGACATCCGCCGCTCGAACGCCACAAACATTCCCGATCTCCTACGTATGGTGCCGGGGTTGGATGTGGCGCAGATCAATGCGAACACGTGGGCGATCAGCGCGCGTGGATTTAACGGACGATTCAGCGGCGAACTGCTGGTGTTAGTTGACGGCCGAAACGTTTACACGCCGACATTTGGCGGCGTCTTCTGGGACGTGTTGGATCTTCCTCTTGAAGACATTGAACGGATCGAAGTGATTCGCGGACCGGGCGGATCAGTTTGGGGAGCCAATGCCGTCAACGGTGTGATCAACATTATCCAGAAAAAAGCCTCCGAGACGAAGGGACCCATGATCGTCGCCGGAGGCGGGAATATCGATCAGGCATTTGGAACAACACAATACGGAGCGACCGTGAGTAAGGGTGTTGACTACCGCGTATACGCCAAATATTTCAATGAGGATCATCTCGATGCTCCCAACGGTCAGAACGGAGGAGACGGCTGGCATGTCCTGCGAGGCGGTTTTCGAGCGGACAGCAACTTATCACCACACGATACTCTCACGGTTCAAGGGGACATCTACTCCGGTCGAGAAGGAAACCCTAGCGTCTTTCTTCCATCTGTCACATCGCCAGGCCTTCAAGATTTCGATCCGCAAATAGATTTGGCGGCCGGGTATCTGCAGTCCATTTGGAGTCATGTCTATTCCAACCGGTCGGATTCGACTCTCGCGGTTTCTCTCGATGTTTACGATCGCGACGATGTGCTCCGGGAAGTGAGACGAACGTTTAGTGCAGATTTCCATCACCATTTCGCGTGGGGTGAGTGGCAAGATTTTGTCTGGGGATTAGGTTATCGCTATTCGTCCTCTCATACCGACGGCAATCTCTCGGTTTCCTTGAATCCTGCTGATCTAAATACCCAAGTGTTCAGTTCGTTCATCCAGGATGAAATCGCGTTGGTTCCGGACCGCCTTTACATGACCGTGGGTGCCAAACTCGAGCACGATTACTACACGGGATTTGGGCTGTGGCCGAGCGCCCGAGCGGCGTGGAACTTGAACGGCCACCACATGCTCTGGACCGCGATTTCTCGTGCGGGGCGAACGCCTACCTCGATTGACACAGCCCTTCGTCTCAACTTCGCAGGATTCAACGAGCCCAACGGTACTCCGGTCCTCGTTGGCATTGAGGGCAATCCTCACTACAAGAGCGAGCCTCTTCTTGCATACGAGGCAGGTTATCGAACGACTGTTCTTCGTCGCCTCACAGTTGATTTCACCGCGTATTACAACACGTACGCGGGCCTACAAACGACGGAGCCAGCAACACCTGTTTTTGAAAACACACCGCCTCCCCCTCATCTTTTTTTGCCAATGACGCTCGAAAATTTAATGCACGGCGAGACTCACGGAGCTGAGATCACAGCAAACTGGAAACTTACCAGCCGATGGACTTTGAGTCCCGGATACAGCTTCGAGCGCATCCACATGCACGTAAGCCCCTCGAGCCAAGACCCCCAATCGGCGCTCACCTTGGAGGGCGGCGCCCCGCATCACCAAGCCCAACTCCGATCCCACCTCGATTTGCCTCACGGATTGGCGTGGGATACGTCCGCATACTTCGTGGATCGCCTCAGCGTTTTCAATATTCCTTCCTACACGCGGCTGGACACCGGGCTTTCGTGGCAAATCACTAAAGGAATTTCCGTGAATTTGGCGGGGCAGAATCTCATCAGAAACGAACACCTGGAATTTGTCGATGCAACTGAAAGCGCCCTCTC
>JBAPOP010000058.1:0-8851 GCA_049279675.1 Candidatus Acidiferrales bacterium | reverse complement strand
TGCCATGCGGGATGGCCCTGAGGCCGGTCTGGCGCAGATCGACGCGGTGTTGGAACTTGGCGAACTGGCAAATTATTACCTCGCGCATTCGGCCCGTGCAGATATGTGCCGCAGGCTCGGCAGGACGGCTGAGGCACGATCGTCTTATGAGAAAGCTCTGACCCTGACCCAACAGGAGCCCGAGCGGCAATTCCTGCAAGAGCGGATTCGGCAGTTGAAATAAAAAAGACTCGTCAGAAGCCGCTCCGGATATTGGATAGTGGGTCAGTTTCCGTTTATCTGACTTTGAGGCAGTTCCAGACCGTTCGAGCAAATTCCTCTGGAAGCTCACAAGCGTGATACTACACGCTCATACACAATCCAGAGCATCATCAGGAAGGTCACGACAGATATCAGCGTGATAAGGTTCGCTCTCCGATCCGAACGCAACGCCCATCGCAAGGAAACAATTCCGAGTCCCTCCAGTAGCAGCGCCGCGCCGCCCGCAGCTAACACGACCGCACGACTGTGGGCGACAAATAGAAAAATGCAAGCGATAACAAAAGATGCCGATGGCAGAAAAAGCCAAGGGGATCGCTTGATTTTGAGTGGTAAAACTGACCGATTTCCGGAAAGTTCCCGTTTCAAATCCTCGAAACCAACAATCTCCGAAGGAATCGCGACGCGCCGTTTGGGTCCTCGACCTTTAACGATGAGCCACCCGCCGCGGCTCAGCTCAAGTGACGCGACTTGGTCCAAGGGGATTTCGACAGTCGGTGAGCCGGAGCGCCTTTGCATTACCTTTCCATCCGACACTTCAACTCTATACCCTCGTTTAAGCTTCCAGAGGCTTAGCTTAAACGCGAACCAGTATCCAGCCACTACTCCGGAGAGAACAATTGCACTCGCGATCCACGCGAGTACTTTTCTTGTTTGATCGCTTAGTCCCTCTGGTGTCCAGATAGAGACACATAGAATTATGAGAAGCAGAATTATTGCAACCCAAGCGAAGATGCGAAAGGGTCGCTGATAGGGGCTTTGGGAGGGCATCTCGTAGAGCGTCATCGCGGGAAGTATAAGGCATCGGTTGGCGATGGACGTATAGTCGCGTAATCGGAAACTAACCCCCTACCGAATAGTAAGATGGCCAGGCGCAAAGCATAGTTTTAGAGCGCAGAAGAAGCAAAATTTCTTGGACGAGTTGTCGAAATCCGGTGCGGGCGTTCGACTATATGGTGTAGGCCGGGCAACCGGCCCGCCAGAATGGGTTTCCCGGGCGATACGCTACGAGAAAAATCCGCAAATCGCGTGTCGATTCAACGCACCCTGTTCGACAAGTAAGTGGAGCGGCACCGCGCAACAGAGCACTCACAACATTCCGTGCCCGGCGCGGTCGAAGCTCCTATATAAAAGTAGCGGCCCTGCTATAGGATCCGCTCAACACTCAAGGAGAAAACGATGCGTTACATGATTATCATGTATCCGGAAAACTACCCGACTGCAAAGGCCGGTTGGGTACCCGACCTCACAGACATAGAGGACACAAGGAAGTTCCACGAGGAAATGGCGGCAGCCGGCGTGCTGCAATCGCTCGACGGTCTAACCCCGCCCGCGACGATGAGCGCGCGCATCACCTTAAAAAACGGAAAATTGAAAGTTACCGATGGCCCGTTTACCGAAGCGAAGGAAGTGGTCGGCGGCTTCTACATACTTGATGTGAAGTCGCGCGAAGAAGCGATCAAATGGGCCTCGCGCATCCCCAGAAAGGATGACGAAATGATCGTCGAAGTCCGCCGCCTCTTCGATGTAAGCGACTTTACTCCCGCCGTGCAGGACAGGCTCTCGGAGCTCGAGGAAGAGCAGGCCTGCAAGTTCGGCAATAAGCCGGACCAGCAGTAAAGAAACTCTCCGCGCTTTTTCGATTTCGCGACGACTCGAGCGACGTCAAGTAAAAATTTGGGGACGATTTGTCGAATTCCAGTTCGCCCGTTCGACTACGTAGTGAAGGCAGGGCAACTGCCCGGCCCGAAGACTGTTACTGGAAAAGGAGGAATCATGCCGCGATATTTGGTTGCTATTCACCACCCCGACGGTTACGACGGGTCCCTGGAAGGCGAAGCGATGATGCGCGATATCCACGTGCTCAACGAAGAGATGATGGCTGCCGGTGCCAGGATTTTCGCCGGCGGCCTCTCTGCAGCCAGCAGCGCGAAGTCCCTCCGGGCGCAGTCTGATGGCAAGGTGCGCGTCACCGACGGGCCGTACCTGGAGACGAAGGAGCACATAGGCGGTTTTTGGATTCTGGACGCCGCTAACCTGGACGAGGCTCTCGCGTGGGGACGCAAGGCTGTCGTCGCCTGCCGGGCGCCCGTCGAAGTGCGCGAGTTCCTTGCGATGCCGACGAAAAAATGATGGGCTACTCCGCCGTCAGCGCCGGAGAAGCTACGGCTCCTTGAGTCACAGGCAAGAAACTTCAATTTCGGAAACGGGAGTCAACGATGAATGAGCTCACGAGGCGTGATTTTGTTCGCGGCGGTTTGACTGCGGGAATTGGGATCGGCATTGCGCCTGAATTGCTGCGCTCCGCCATCGCCCAGCAGGCGCCTCCGCCTGCAGCGGGGGCGGACCCCTATGCCATGGTCGATCCCGAGTTGCTTGACGCAGTCAAGAAATTCCCATTCCCCACTCAGAGCTTCACCAGCGAAACTCTCGTTGTCGCACGCAAATGGCCGCCGGAGCCTCCGCTGCCTCCGCCGGCGCCGCAGCCGTTTGAACGGCACATACCGGGTCCATTGGGCGCGCCGGACTTGCGCCTCGTGATTGTCGATGCGGCTCCGGGCACGAAAGGGCGTCCTGCATTTCTGCACATGCATGGCGGCGGGTACGTCTCCGGCGTCGCCGGACAATTCAATCCGTTTCTGCAAGCAGTGGCACAGAATTGCGGATGCGTGGTCGTTTCGGTCGACTATCGCCTCGCCCCGGAAACTCATTTCCCGGGATCGCTCGAAGATAATTACACCGCGCTGCGCTGGCTCTACAAAAATTCCGACGAGCTCGGCGTGGATCGCAAACGCATCGCCATCGGCGGAGAAAGCGCCGGCGGCGGCCATTCTGCGCAACTCGCCATTGCTGCGCGCGATCGCCGCGAAATTCCCATCCTATTTCAGTTGCTGATTTATCCGAGCCTCGATGATCGAACCGGCAGCACTCGCCAAGTTCCGCCGTATATCGGACAGTTCGTTTGGAGCGCGGGCTCGAATCGTTTCGCCTGGACTTCTCTCCTCGGCGTCCCGGCCGGCTCGCCAACGGTTCCGGCGGGCGCGGTTCCTGCGCGCGTCGAAAATCTCGCCGGACTTCCTCCCGCATTCATCGGCGTTGGCGCCCTCGATATGTTTGTGGATGAAGATGTGGAATACGCCCGCCGCCTGATCAATGCCGGAGTTCCGACGGAACTCCATGTAATTCCAGGCGCGTATCACGGCTTCGATGTGCTAGCCCCCGACGCCGCAATTTCGAAGCGGTTCACGGAATCGTGGATGGTTGCACTTCGGCGAGCATTTGCCGCCGGCTAGCCCGCGAAGTCTGAATTTACTAGCGACAAGCAACTGCATCGATCGATGTGTTACATGGTCTCTGACGGAGGACCCAATGAAATACATCTGTTTGGGCTATCTCGAGCCCGGCAAGTTCGAAAGCATGTCTGAGAGCGAGCGCAACACCGTGCTGGACGAATGCTTTATCTACAACGACGAACTGCGGATGCACGGACATTTGCTCGCTGAGGAACCGCTTCAGCCCGCCAACACGGCGGTGACCGTCGGTTGGAAGGACGGAAAGGTTGCAGTGACAGACGGTCCGTACGCGGAAACGAAGGAGCAATTGGGTGGAATTCAGGTGCTGGAAGCGCGCGATCTGAATCACGCAATCCAGCTCATTTCCCAAAGTCCGGGAGTGAAGTTGCAGTGTGGAACAATCGAGATACGTCCAGCGGCGGATATAACCGAAATCATGAGGGAGAGCGAGCGGCGACGCCGAAAGGCTACCTCGCGATGAGTGCGCCCATGAGGGAAAAAATGATCGGGATGATGGACGGGGCTGGCCTGGTGGCAATCCTGTTTCTCAGCTGGCCGGGTCAGGTTGCCGCTGGTGCGCGGACTGCTTCACGGCATCAACACAGGAATGTGCCGCGAACGTGTTAGGCCGCTGTTTGATCTTGCTGAGGCGTTTTTGAGATGGATAGTAGCCCCGCGGAATTCGGGGTGTTTCAGAACGCTTGTGAACATTGGGCGTTTTTTAAATTCCGCACGCGGACAGATTCGAAAGAGCACACCAACGCTTGCCAACGGTCAACTCCCCTACCGTCGTTGGTTTTCTAGTCGCCCTCCGCCGTTTCGAACCAACCCCTAGTGGCTGCCGGCCTCCAGAGCCTTCGTTGCCTCGTTGATCAGCGTCGTTTCATTGCCGAGTACCGCCGAAACTCTCCCAATCTCAGCGTTGGCTTCGTCCCAATGCTTCAGCTCAATTCCTTCGCGCACGCCGGGAATTGTCTTCGCGCCGTATCCCGAATAAACGCCGGGCGCATAGATCATGTGTTTGTACCAGCCGCGATGCGGAAGTCCCTCTTGCGTCGTGAGGCGCCGCTCGCTTTCCATCAATTTGTGATTCAAGTCATCAAGAGTCGCCGCGGAAATGCTGCCGGCAGCCCAAGCCTTGCCTAGCGCGTCGTGATAATGCTGCGCGGCCAGCGTAAGCGCGTCGGCAGCATTGTCTAGCGGCGCGAAATTGAGGTGCGGAGGCACGTCCTCGCGGGGCGGCGCAACTGTGGGACGCCGCGGATCGCTGGTCGCGCTGAACAAGCCTTCGTCCAGCTCTTTATCGCGCTCGATCGCCTTCTCTCTCTCCTCGTCCGCCAGTTTCTTGAGCTCCTTCAGATACAAATGGATCGTATCGGCGAAATCGGTGAATTCGAATGGCAGCAAATCAGCATCCGCAAGACGCATCACCGCAGTCCCCGTAGTCTGCGAAAGCGCCCGTCCGTAAACAAAATTAGAATCGGAAAAATGTGTAAACCAATAAAAATCATCGTAAGCCGAGTGATAGATGCCTCCGCGATCTTCGCCGCCGTAGCCCAGATTGATCGATGCGATCCCCAGATGGTCTACGAACGCGGTGTAGTCGCTGCCCGAACCAATCGCGCCCATACGAATGTCCGCGCGGTCACGAATCTCTTTGCGATCTTCGCCAGCGTGGTCGCTATGCACCTCGGAAATGTTGTGCAGGTACAACCGCTCGCGCACCGAAATATTCTTCTCCGGATCGACAATATCGCGCGCAACGCCATTCATGAAATGCTCGAGAGTGTGCGAGCCCTCCGCCGACAAATAGCCCCGGCCGTTGCCATCAGTATTCAAGTACGCCACCGCGTGTTGCTTCAATTCCGCGTCATGAGCTTCGGCCCATTCGGTAGAACCGAGCAGCCCCGGCTCCTCCCCATCCCACGCGCAATAAATGATCGTCCGCTTCGGCTTCCACCCCTGCTTGAGCAACTCGCCGAATGCGCGGCCTTCTTCCATTTCCGCAACTTGGCCCGACAGAGGATCTTCGGCGCCATTCACCCACGCATCATGGTGATTGCCTCGAATCACCCACTCGTCAGGTTGTTCGGCACCGGGAATTTTCGCAATGACATCGTAAAGAGTCTTCGTATCCCAATGAAACGCGACCTTGAGGTGCACTCGCGCCGCGCCTGGGCCGACGTGATACGGAATCGGAAGAGAGCCGCGCCATTCCGCCGGTGCCATCGGGCCTTCGAGTGCCGCGAGCAACGGTTGCGCGTCCCCATAGGAAATCGGAAGCGTCGGAATCTTCGTGAGCGCGGGATTGTCCTTGATGGGAATGCGCTTCGCATCCGGAGTTGCGCCAACTCCCGGAGTCAGCGGATCGCCCGGCTGTGTCGATGGAAAATCCATCACGCTGCCGCGCTGGACGCCGTCGGGCGGACGCATCGGCCCTTTCGGAAACACGTCGTCCGCAAAATAACCGTCATCACGCGGATCGGAGTAAATAAGACATCCAACTGCGCCGTGCTCGGCCGCAACCTTCGGCTTCACGCCGCGCCAGGAGCCGCCATACCGCACGATGACGATGGATCCCTTCACGGATACTCCGAGCCGGTCGAGTTCGTCGTAATCGGCCGGCACGCCATAATTCACGTAGACGAGCGGAGCCGTGACGTCTCCATCGATTGAATATGCGTTGTAGGAAGGCAACTGCTCGCTCTTCTGGCTCGACGTCGGATCGCCCGCTACTGGAGGCTCCTGCAATTTTGCAGCGAACTTCGTGGGCGCGACCATTTCGAGCACGCGCTCCTTCGGCGTCGGATAGAGCACGTCAAAAGTTTCGATGTGCGCATCCCAGCCCCACTGCTTATATTGCGCGAGAATCCATTCGGCGTTTTCTTTGTCGTACGCGGTGCCGACGTTGTGCGGACGCGCTGACAATCGCTGCATATAATCGCGCTGATTCTCCGGACTCGGAATCGCGCGGAATTTTACCTCCCACTGGCGCTCGACCGCCGAAGTGTCCCGCGTGAAACCCTGGAGCGGTTCTTCATCAGCAGCCGCAGGAATCAAAAGGCAGCAAAGACCTAAGACTGTAAGAATGGCAATTCGTCGCATCAAGCCCCCTGGCATCGCGGTCGAGCATCAAATTTCAATGATCAATCGTCGCAGCGGCAGGAAGGTTATCGCAGTGACGCCGTGAAGCCAAGCGCCCGAATTGAGTCAGACAAATAATTTCCGGCGTCTAAATATTTGGCTATTGGCATCGCATGCGTATGGGGCGCCGAGTTCCAAAAATTGCATCTAAATAGAGTGAGCGGATACACGGCGTGCAAACGACTCATAACCTGCTGCGCGGCCGCATCGGATGCTAGGATTAAACTCGGAAGGCAGTCAGAGCCAACTACGATGAGAGGCCAAGTTGATTGGCGACGTTAATCCTGAACCGGACACGACCGCGCGAAAGATCTGGCGCTACGGCTCGATCGTGCTCCTGATCGCCGCGCTAATTTCCGGTTGGGTACTGTGGGCGCGCTGGCAACAAAATCGCGACCTGGAATACAAAGCTGCGCAAGAAAAGGCCGCAAAGGATCGCGAGGATGCTCAAAAAACCGTTGATACTCTCGGTGGCGACCACTTCGACATCCTCAGCTTCTACGCTTCACCGGGGATAATTCATCGCGGCGAATCCGCGCAACTCTGTTACGGCGTCTCGAACACCAAAAACGTTCGCCTCGACCCGCCAGTAGATTCAGTGTGGCCCTCTTACAATCGCTGCTTCGAAATTTCGCCAACGAAAGACACCACTTACACGCTCACCGCTGACGACGGCAACGGCAATTCCAAGTCCGCATCTTTCACTCTAAAAGTTCAATAGCCAAACTGAAAAGCGCGGTCACGAACACCCGCATAAATCGCGAAATCGCAAGTCGTCACCTTTTGCGTTCGCAGTTGCGCCAAAACAGTCGCGCGAAGACACACATCTCCCGTTAAAGGGAGACATGAGTTTAATTAAATCGGAAAGGATTACTGTGGCTTCGGCTTCGATGGGCTCTCGGTCAATTCATCATAGACTGCCCACGAGATGAAGCCCGCAGCGATTATGCCCGCGGTGATAAGCACGATCATCAAAACTTTCTTTCGGCTCCGTACAGCCTCTGTGCCGTTGCCTTGCTCGCTAGGCTTATCAGGGTCCGCGAGCGTCAAGCGATAAGACGAACCGTCCGCAATCGCGTGCGTGTCGCCGTCGTAGGCGACCTCGAATGGACCGTGGAAACTTGTCACAACCAGCTGATTTGCCCCAACGATCGAAACCCGGCCGTGGGCCGGCTGACCATCCAGCGAACGGATCACAACACCCAATGCATTGAATTCAACGATATCGGAGGGGCCAGAGGAGAAGCCAGCCGTACCCTTCAACAATGACGCGCGGATACCCTTGCTGGCATCTTCCAAGCGCGCTTCGCTCGCAGACATCATATAGAGCTGGGCCAAGCCCGCTCTCATACGTATCGAGCCATTGTCATCGGTCTTAAGCGTATCACCAGGGTACACCGTGGTACCCACCGCCGCGGCGGAGCGGTCAATCCAAGTGGCTTGAGCTTGAGTAATAGTCCCGAGAGGCTTGCTCGAAGATGCCTGCACCGGCGCGCTTATCAGGGTACCAATCAGAGCTGCTATCAAACAGGCCCGAATCACTGCTCCCACTCTACACCTCCGGCAGGGCTCCATTACTGTAAGGCGCGCGATACATGAAGTCAATGCGCTTTTGTCGTTATGATTAACTCACATTGTTAATCGACCTCAGGAACATGATTTCCGCTCATCCGTAGACATTTTATGGCAGTCCAGTTTGCTTTTTCTCAGTCGCCGCGCGAGCAGATCTTGCCTATAGGCCCTGTTGCGACTCTGGAAACTTTGGCGTTATTGCGTCGCGATGCCGCAGCAATAAAGAGACTTAGGAATCCCCATCCATCCGCTTAATACCTTTTCGAATCCTTGGGCCTTTTTTCCCAGGGTCGGTCACTCTGGTCAATTCCCGAAGTGGGATCGAGCCCTGGAATACCAATCTTCGCAGAGCTGAAACCGTTCGAGCCCCTCTCCGGCACCTCCAGTGGGCCCGTATCCCGGCCAATATTGAGAAGTACATACTTATTCGGCATGCACGCTCCTGAACTTGCGATCTTGACTTGGAACTCGAACTTTCTTCCTTCCATTTGCAAAATCCCTCGCCAGAATTCAAAATGATAGGGTGTTCGTCCCCGGACAGTCCGTTCGTGTGAATCTCGCAGGTCTGCAAGTGAAAGACGTGC
>JBAPOP010000057.1:0-4947 GCA_049279675.1 Candidatus Acidiferrales bacterium | reverse complement strand
ATTCGCGGCGTGAACATGGTGTCGAAGGGAAACCCGGCGGACCTATCGGAGATAGCGGGCTTGGTGGTACGCGGCGACGTGAAGCCACGGATGGGTGAGGTGTTTCGGCTCGAGCAGGTGCGCGAGGCACAGGATCTGAGCCAGGAAGGCCGAGGCAAGGGCAGAATCCTGCTAAAGGTCGCGTAAGCGTCGACTGTCACAAGCGCGCGAACTTCGCGCCACGAATCCCGTGAGGCGACGAGCGAAAAGCCAGCGACTCGCGGGCGACCGTATTTTGCGAACAGAGGACACGGAAGGAAAATTGGAAATGAAAAAAGACCAGCGCGGGATCAACCCCGCTTCGAAGCCGAGTGGCGACGGGTGTGTCGAATGCCTGGCGTCACCGAAAGGCTGGTGGTTTCATCTCCGTCGGTGTGCGCAGTGTGGGCACATCGGTTGCTGCGACAGTTCTCCGGACCAGCATGCGACCAAGCATGCGGCGAAAACGGGGCATCCGATCATTGCCAGCTTCGAGCCGGGTGAGGATTGGTTCTACGATTACGAGAAGCGGGGGATGATCAAGGGCGTGGAGTTGCTTCCGCCACATTCGCATCCGGAGGCTCAAGCAGTACCTGGACCGGCTGGGAGAGTTCCAGCCGATTGGGAATCGCTGCTGAACTAGCCGGCGTCGATTGATCTTTTATGAACGGGAGCGGGACTCGAGACACCGTATCTGTAAGGAGCACCGTATCGAAAGGAGCCATCAATGAACGCGGTACAAATCGAACAGAAGAGCTATGAGATGCCGCCGAGCGAGGGGTTCAGCGTCGCGTGTTTTCTCACCGTCGCCGACATGGAGCGATCGGCTCGCTACTATGAAAAGGTATTCGGCGCTCGCATTCTGACCATGGGTGACGGCAACGCGCCTCCGTACCTTCAGCTTGCGAATATCTGGATAATTTTGAACGTGGGGGGCGGCCCGACTCCGGATAAGCCGACAGTAACGCTTAGCGTCCCCGACCCTGATCACATCAACAGCTTTATGAATTTCCGCGTCGCTGATATTCAAGCTTGCTATAAATTATGGAAAAGTCGAGGAGCTGAGTTCATCACGGAGCCGATCCCTAAATACGGAGAGATTCGCTGCTACATCCGCGACCCTGACGGTTACATTATCGAGGTCGGACAAAGCACCTCGCTCAAGTACGGTTAGCGCTTGGCGCGGATTGGGGTTGCTGTGTACAAGCTAAGATCTCGGGAAACAGATTCGAATTCAGAGAGGAGAACAAAATGACAACAAAAGGAAAAGTCTTAGTGCTGGTATCGAGCGGTCACGGCTTGCCCTTGAAAGATGGCAAGGTTTATACCGGCGCTGGCTACTATCTCAACGAGCTGACGGTCCCGGTTCGCGCCCTGATGAAGGAGGGCTACGAAATCACTTTCGCCAACCCCAAAGGCAACACGCCACAGATGGATGTCCATTCAGCTGTAGCCGACTTCTTCGGTGGAGACGAGGCTAAGCTTCAGGACTATCTAAAATTCCGCGACACACTGACTGGACTCAAAAATCCAACTCGTATCTCGGATGTCATCGCATCGGGCCTGGATCAATATGACGCAGTTTTCGTCCCCGGCGGCCATGGCCCGATGATGGACCTACTCGATGATCCCGACGCGGGCACCGTGCTGAGACATTTTCATAATACATCCAAGCCTACGGCAGCGCTCTGCCACGGCCCGATTTCACTTCTCGCGGCGCTTCCGAATTCGACGGAGGTGGTCGCCGCGCTATCGGTGGGTGATGCCGCTGGAGCACGCGCCAAGGCTCAAGGCTGGATCTATTCCGGATATAAGATGACTATCTTTTCGACAGCGGAAGAGCAGCAGCGGGAACCGCTCGAGATTGGCGGTAAGGTTCTCTTCTACCCGGACTTCGCCTTGAGTACGGCGGGCGGTGACGTAAGTGTGCTCGCTCCATGGAAGAGCTACGTCCTTCAAGATCGCGAGTTGATCTCAGGTCAGAACCCATTCTCTGATGAAGCGCTTCTGAAACTTCTTCTACCGGCACTCGATGCGAAGAAGAAGTCGGCTTCGGCGGGATAAGGATCGGGGACGCCCAGAAAGAGCTAATTGAGAAAGGGACGGCAGTTGAAGGGCGTAAATATCGATGAAAACTAGGTTCGGCGGTTTGGATTCGGAGCGTCAATGAGCGGCGTACAAATCGAACAGAAGAGCTACGAGATGCCCCCGCGCGACGGGTTCACCCTCACACATTTCATCACCGTCGCCGACATCAACCGGTCGGCAGATTTTTATGAAAAGGTTTTCGGCGGCCGCGTTCTGAGTAGAGGCGACGGCAAGGGTGCGTCTGGGCACATTCAGATCGCGAATTCGTGGCTCATCGTCAACGTCGGGGGCGGGCCCACCCCGGACAAGCCGACAGTAACGCTCGACGTCCCCGCCGACCCGGATAAGGTCAGTAGCTTTATGAATATCCGCGTTGCAGATATTCAAGCTTGCTACAAATTATGGAAAAGTCGAGGAGCCGAGTTCCTCACGGAGCCGATTGCCAAGTACGGCGAAATTCGCTGCTACATCCGCGATCCTGACGGTTACATTATCGAGGTCGGGCAGACCACCGACCTCTAAGGCTGACGCCGGGAGGCCTGGTGTCCCGCATGAATTGAAAATCTCCGGTGATGTTTTTGCATTTTCTGCACGAGGGAGGATTGTATGTCTGAGAAAGCCAGCGCTGTGAAGCGTGCTCAGCAGAGCGATGTCCGGCCTCATCAACCGGGGCAGGAAGTATTCAAAACCATCTTGTCCGAAGATGTGGATTGGAAACCGTTCCCGTCGTTCCCACCTTCAGTCCGGCTGGCCGTCGTCGTGGGTCAGCCGTCCGAGCCCGGCTCTTACACAATCAGGGTCAAAGTGCCGCACGGCGTGAAGCTGATGCCCCACAAGCACCCTGAGGATCGAGTCTATACCGTGATTTCTGGAGTCTTTTATATCGGACTGGGTGATCAATTCGACGCGAGTAAGCTAGAAGCCTATCCACCCGGGGCTGTGATCGTTCTTCCTGGCAATACGCCCCATTTCCACTGGGCGAAATCCGGCGAGTACGTCTCGCAAGTATCGGCGATCGGTCCGCTTGGACTGGAATATCTCAATACGAAAGACGATCCGCGAAATAAGAACACTTAATTCAAGTTCGATGGAAAAGGAACGTCCGATGGAACACGCGACTGTTTTTCGCACGATAAAGGTCGATGGGCTCTCCATCTTTTACAGAGAGGCCGGGCCGAAAGACGCGCCGACGTTGCTGCTGCTGCATGGACTTCCGTCGTCATCGCGCATGTTCGAGCCGCTTTTTGCGCGGCTTTCCGATCGCTATCATCTTGTCGCGCCAGATTATCCGGGCTTCGGACACAGCGATTGGCCTGATCCGAAAAAATTCGCGTATACGTTCGATCACTATGCCGAGATTATGATTCATTTTGCCGAAGCGCTCGCGCTCCCGCGCTACACGCTTTACATGCAGGATTACGGCGGCCCGGTCGGTTTTCGCATGGCGCTGGCGCATCCGGAGCGCATCGAGGCGCTCATCGTCCAGGACGCTGTGGCGCACAACGAGGGCTTGGGTGCGAATTGGAAGACGCGGCGAGCGTTCTGGGCAGATCGCGCCGCCAACGAAAGCGCGCTGCGTACAAATCTGCTGTCGCTCGCGACGACACGGACGCGCCATCTGGGGAGCGATCCTAACGTCGAACGCTACGATCCGGATCTGTGGACCGATGAATTTGCATTTCTTAGCCAGCCCGCCCAAGCCGAAATTCAAAGCGATCTTTTTTACGACTATCGAACCAATGTGGAGGCCTACGCGAAGTGGCAGGCATGGATGCGCGAAAAGCAGCCGCGGCTGCTGGTGATTTGGGGAAAGTACGAGCTCTCGTTCGATCCGTCGGAGCCGGAAGCCTATCGCCGCGATGTCCCGAAGGCAGAAGTGCACATTGTTGATGGAGGGCACTTCGCGTTGGACACGGCGGCGGAGCAGATCGCGGAGCTCGTCCGGGGCTTCATAGTGCGTGAAGCAGCAGCGGGCATGTGAGGTAGCGCAGCGGAAGTGATGTCGTAGCTTCGCGTGGTTCATTGGAAGAGCGCTTTCGCGCCGCTGATCTCTGATAACACTGTATGCGTTTTCCATCGTTAGTAAATATGGCCGCGATTGTGAGCGCGATATGAGTTTGATCCAGTGCGAGGAGGCGCAATGACGAAACCGACGAGCTTTCAAGCGGACATTCGACCGCTTTTTACGGACCGAGATGTTAAGTCCATGAGCGTGGCGTTTAACCTGGCGAGCTATGACGATGTGAAGAAAAACGCGGCCGCGATTTACGATCGCATATGCGGAATCGGCGGCGCCCTGATGCCGCCCCCGCCGCCAAGAGGAGAAGGGCCTTGGCCTCAATCGCGCATTGAACTGTTCGCCAAATGGATGGCGGACGGATACCATCCTTAGGCCGTAAAGGTGTTGAGCGTCTTCGCTTATCGGCGACTTTACTCGATCAACGGGAGTCGAGGAAATGACGCAACTCAGGAGGCAGCCATGAGCACGAACGCAGTCCGCGGCATCGACACGAGCGTTGCGAGAGTCGACTTAAAGCTCGAGGTTGTTGTTATCCCCGTCTCGGATGTTGACCGGGCCAAAGAGTTCTACGGGAAGCTCGGTTGGCGGCTCGACGCCGACTTTCGCTTCGATAACGGATTTCGGATCGTTCAGTTCACGCCGCCCGGCTCCGGGTGCTCGGTACAATTCGGCACGAACATGACGGCGGCCGCGCCGGGCTCGGCGCAGAGCTTGTACCTGGTTGTCTCCGACATCGCAGCTGCGCGCGACGAGCTCGCCGCGCGTGGAGTCGGGGTCAGCGACGTATTTCACGCCGCGGCGCCCGGCGCTCAGTTCCAGCG
>JBAPOP010000056.1:0-6649 GCA_049279675.1 Candidatus Acidiferrales bacterium | reverse complement strand
CGCGAGCGCAGCCGGCTCTGGAAGTTTTCATTCGTTCGGTAGCGGCAGTTTGAGTTCATCTAATCGCGGCTCCATTGGATCGCGATCGTCAGCGATTTCGTCGTCGCGTGCGATGTCGAATTTCTCGAGCAATCATTCCATTGGCTCGACTTTCGGGCGCACAACGTCTGGAATTTCCGCCGTCGGTGGCACGCGATTCGGCAGCACAACGTTTGGCGGCCGCTTCGGCGCGTCGGCGTCTCCGGCTTCGCGATTTGCATCCGTTTCGCTTGCCGGCAATCGCTTTGGAGCAGCGGGATTTGGCGCGCGCGGTTTTGGTTTTGCCGGCCGCGGCTATGGCTTCGCCGGACGCGGATTCGGATGCTTTGGCTGCGGATTTGGCTGGGGCGGATTCGGATTCGGCTGGGGATTTGGTTGGGGATTCGGATGGGCGTGGAATCCTTGGTATTGGAATCCCTGGTGGGGATGTGGCGCTTCGCCGTATTGGTATACGCCGTGGCCGGGTTATTACTATCCGCCGGTGAACAACAACGTTGCGCCGTATCCTCCTCCCTACGGTCCTGGCGATTCGACTGACAACAACTCGACGCCGAACTCGTACGCGTATCCTGATCCCGGCGCGAACGACGATTCGCCCAGCATGATTCCAGCGAATAGCATCCAAGCGGCTCCGGCTCAGGATACGAATTCGCCAGCTGCACCGGCAACTCCGCCTACTTCGTCTGCTCCGGCGACTACGTCACCGGCTAGTGCCCCGGCGACGAAACCGGCCCCACAAATTCCTCAGACGCGGCCGAGTGTGCAGACCGCGTCTGAGCAGCAGGCTCAATAAACTTCTAGTCTCCGAATCGTGTTGGTTTTCGTGCCGGCGGTACCTTGCCCCGATGCTCCCAGATTTCCCAATGCACGGGCGAGTGGAAGATTGGCGGGCCGCCGGCCTCCGCGGCGGGCAAGTGGAATTGCACGTTGATGAAAACTTCCTGCTGAAGTCCTGAAGCTTCGAACGAAGTATTTCTCACCAAGTCGATCGCCGCGCGGCTCAAATCCGGATCGGAATTTTGCAGCGCCTCCGCATCGAGCACGCGGCCTTCCTGCGCGTCCAGAATTGCGTGAACGATAACCGGCTGGAAGTAAGTTGACGTCGGCGCGTCGGTGGGATCGACGCGTATCGGAAAGCGATCGGGTGTTCCCAGACCATACGATCCGCCGGCGTCCACCATTTCCGGCGTCGGCTTGAAAAGATTTGGATCAAGATCCTTCGCGTCTTCGAGGCTTTCGACGCGAGCCTGAACCGCGAGGCGGCCTTCTTCGAAAATCGAAACTTGCCGCGCGATTGTGCGGCCGTGAAATTCAATGGCGCCATTGTAATCGTAGACCGCGAAAATTCCCGGCGCTTCCGACCACGATTGCAAAAGGCCCGTCGCTGGATCAATGCAATATTCGGTTTCGTACCAGGAGCGTGGCGCGGGATTTGGCGGAACGGCCCGGCTGAGCAGCAGACACCTCATCTCTTTGCCGTCGCGCTTCACGTCGCCGGCGCGAATCGCGGCCGCGCCAGGGCGCGGATTGACGGGCCAGAGCAACGCGGCGCGCACCATTTGAACGCGCAACGGAACCGGCTCGGCGGGATTCGTGCCCCAAACGTGATCGCCGTCGAGAATGCGCAGTGTGAGCGAGTCGCCTAATTGCGCCATCCATCGGCGTTGCGGCCCGGCAAACTCTTCATCCATCGTCCCTTCGCCTTCGTTCTGGCTGGTGCCATTTGTTGTGAACGAGACTTTCAGTGCGGACGGAGTCGAGACGTCGAACAGATTGTAGTTTTTCCGAGCGCGATCGAGCAGATCGAATGCGGCGTTGCGGTCGGCAGGCTTGGTGAGAATGCGCGGCTGGCGCGTCACCATCTCGTGCGGATCGGATGGCGGCGGATTTGTCTGAGCGAAGAGTGCAGGAACGATCAGCAGAGAACCGGCAAAAAATCCAGTGAGCAAACGCACGAACCGGGGGGTGGTTCGCATTACGCCTCCTCGAATCGAACGAATTCTTGGAGGGGACCAGACGGAATTCTAATCAAGATTCGGGTTTGAAAGCAATTGCAAATGTTTTCGAATGCATCGAAAGATGCCGTCAGTTTGATGTCGCGTGGCTTTGCAATTTGACTCCGAGCGGACAAATTCAAAACCGCCGGCCCTTCGAGGCTCAGGGTCTTCGACAGGTCCGATCCCAGGACTCCGGTGGATTCCATCGGACGCCCGAATCCGGAGATCGTGGCGCTACAAACATCACTATTTTCGCGACTTGTAAACCCCCTATTCGTGTCCCGGTTAGAAATGACCTCCAATGATTGTTTTCTTTGGGTTACGGCGATTTCTAATTGTTTTGGTGTCCCGGTTAGAAATGGCACTCCGGCCGCCTTGGATGCCGTCGCTTCCGTCCCGAAAATGAGTTTTCCAGCCATAACTCCGCGACCACCCTAGCAGACTGTTATTGATATCGCAAATGACAGGTGATGTAAGAGTGCCAGTACCAGCGCGGAGACTTGGCCGGTTCGGTCTTGGTAGACAGAAGCCCGTCAGATCGTGAGACACTTTCCGATTACTGCATCACACAGGACTTGAGGTATACGTATCATTGAGTGAGAGGCAAAGCCCGGAGGTCCTGAATGCTCTGGTTCTATGAAACTTTCTTTCCCGTGACGTGGACTGCCTTTCTTCTCTATTGGGGGATCAGAGCCGTCAAGACCAAAAGCATCCAGCGCCTCGAGCCGGCCGCCTCGCGCATCATGCGGGCCCTCCTCTTGCTGATCGCGATCGTTCTCCTCTCGACAACGCGCATCCCACTGCCATGGCTCTATCTCCAGGTCTGGCCGACTGGCATATGGCCCTTTTGGATTGGAGCTGCTGTCACCGTCGCCGGCCTTCTCTTCGCCGTCTGGGCGCGCCAGCACCTCGCCAGCAACTGGAGCAGCTCCATAACCATTAAGCAGGGCCACGAGTTGATTACCACCGGCCCCTATCGCCTGATCCGTCACCCAATCTATACCGGCATTCTGACCGGGTTTCTTGGCACCGCGATTGCGCTCGCCCAGGTGCGTGGGTTCATTGCTTTCGTCCTAGTGTTACTTGGATTCTTGACCAAGCTGCGCATGGAGGAGCAATGGATGCGCTCCCAATTTGGCGAGACGTACGCTACCTATGCCCATCGCACCGCCGCCCTGGTGCCGTACTTTTTCTGATCGCTACGCGTCACGGCGTTTGAAGTTCCACTTGCAGCCCAACTCGCGATTAGTCGGGTAACCGGAAATTTGAACTAGCAGTTCACTTTTCCGATTACTGCGTTTATCAGGAGTTGAGGTCATTGCTTGTCAATCGAAGGATGTTTCAGAGCGTAAACGAATCCGTCACCCGTAGCCGCGTAGATGACATGCTGCTTCACGTCGACCGCGCCAATTTCCTCGGGTTCTTTACGTGTAATATTAAACGCCATCGCGCCGTCATCAGAATGGCGGACTTCCAGACCCTTAATGTGCGAAACGTAAATCATTTTGGTGTCATTTGCGTAGATTAGAGAGGCAGCTGAAGCTTCGCAGGTTTGAGTGAATCGGGCACCGTGTTCACTCAACCTAACCAATTTGGTGACGCCGTCGATGCTTGAGCCTGGGCGAATGCTGGCGAGTACATCATTGCCCACGCAGTCTGCGTGGTTTATCGAATCGCCCTCCCAGCCGAATTTCCGCACAACGTCTCCGGATTCTGGTACTAAAAAATAAACAGAATTCGCAAAAACCGCCGAAAGGCTGTTTGAAAGAAGAGGTCCGACGAGCGATGGACCATCCAGCTCCCGAAGCCAAATCCGATTTCCAGTCTTAGCGTCGTAAGCAGCAGCCATATTCGCGTTTGTACCTACTACAACCATTCCATTCGTGACCAACGGCGTCGAGTTTAAGTCGCAATTCTTCGCTTCGCTCGTGCGCTGCTTCCACAAGGCCCGACCCGTTTGGAAGTCGAGACAGTATAGGTAACCGCATCTATCGCCGATGAAGACGCTGTTTTCGTGAATCGTGGGCGCAGAATACATCGTTTCGCCCGACTCCCCGTACGGACAGAACGACCAGACCGTTTGACCCGTCGCCGGTTTTAATGCGTGCAGGCTAGTGGGAGTCTGTGCAAAAAGCGTTCCGTTCGCAACGTGAACTGCTGCACTTGCGTACTTGTGAAGTTCTCGTCGCCAGACGAGCATTCCCGTATTGCGGTCCAAAGCACGAATGGCACCAGGCGCAAATACTGAAACGAACACTAACCCGTCGAAGACTAGCGGATTGGGGCGATTATTCGAGGGTGGGAGAATCGCATACTTTACTTCGGGCAGCTTTGTTCGCCAAATCGCAAGTTCATCGAAGTCATAGCTTAAATTCTTACCGTCCTTATCGAGCGTCATTAGAATCGAATATCACATTCCTTTGAATTCTCCAAAGGTACGGGTGGCGAAACGAACTGAAGTGCCTGTTTAGTCGGGTGACCGGAGATTTGAAGTAGCACTTCATTTTGTCGATTAATGCGCTTATCGGGGATTGAGTTGTGAGAAACAGCCTGCTTCTTGTTTATTGACGTTAGTTCTCCGGTACTTCTAACTGGGACAATGAAACGAGTTCTGCGTGCGGTGTGGGTTTTAGCTGCGAACGGCTGTCTCGCTTCTCTAATGTTGGCCAGGCTTATCAGTACAGGATTTTACGGCGGCGACCTGCGGGCTCCAGAGTTGTGGTTCGAGTTTCTTTTCGAAGTGAGCCTTCCGATAGCTGGGATCGTACTTGAACTCGTGGATTGGCCACTCGCAAGATGGGTCAACGTCGGAACTTTTGCGGTTCCGGGCTGTCTCTGGTTGGCAGAGGCGATCTGGTGGCACTCAGACCCTTTCTTCGGAGTATTGCTAATTATTGCGTTCGGACTGCTCACCACCGCCGGAGTGACTGAGATTGTGTACCGAAGAACGAGAACCGAATCCTCCCACCGAAGTGACTCCTGATAATTCCCCTTGCCGAAAACTTTGAACCGACACGGATGGTTAAGCCGTTGCACGTCCAATAGGCCCTTAACCGCGAAGGCTATAATTCTTTGCTAGAATCTCTGCCGTGCCTCCAAAGAACGCAAGTCGAAATAGAACATAGCTCCGGATCGATTTAAGCTTCTCTTGAATCGGCATATCCTTGGGTGTCGGCGGCATATACATAGTCCGCCAATGCGACTTCTGCGCTGTCACGAACTTTTTCATTCTGCGATCGTCTGACCTGGCGACACTACCGGAAGTCCCAAAATACCAGCGGTCGGCCAAAACATCGAAATCCATCAAGAATCGAAAGTTCGCACAGCCATGAAATGACAGCAGCTTACGATCACCTGTCGAATCATCCCGAAACTGAAAATCGATTCTTGTTAAGTTGCTCCGCGTGCGAGAGGGGTGAACTCCCACTGATAAAAGAGCATCGTCATGAAAGTCTCGTTTGTTGAAGCTCGCGGCTACGCTTGCCTTATTCGCTGCTCGCATGCGTTTCAGTTTACTCCCGGTCCCTCTGTAAACGATTTGGGTCGTCAATATTGAGTTGCAAGACCTGAACTGCCCAGAAAGTGGACGTGTAGTCGGGTTACCGGACATGTGGTTCGGGACCGATTTCACTTGACCGGTTACCGCGTTAATCAAGCACTCGCGCAGGTGCCAGAGTTCAGAGATCCGGAGAACTTCCCTATTTCTTGGGCCTGGATTCCGGCGGCACCAGGCCGTTGATCCGGTAGTAGACCACCAACTGGCCATAGTGTTCGTTCGAGTGCTGGATCAGGCCGTAAGCTAGGTCGTAGAGCCGGTCCAGATGCGGCCCGCCATCATCGACCGTTTCCATCAGGCCTTTGTCGCCCTTGGCCTTGATCTCCGCAGCGCCGTCTTCCACGCACTTCGTCACAAAGGCCACAAGCTCCGCCCGGGTCTTCACGCCGACGTCCTTGGGGTCGTCGGCGTAGCTTGACGGCCGCGGTTTCTTTCCGGCGGCGGTATCCGTGAAGAAGTACATGGACGCCGAAGCATGCACCAGGTTCGCGATAAACGTCCGAGATTCCGCCTGCGGCTTGTACGAAAACTTGTCCTCCGGAAAATCCTGCGCCATGGCAATCAATTTCCGTCCGATGTCATTCCACGCCTCCAGCACGCCTTCCGACTGGCTGGGAGCCGGCCCCGGGGCTTTCTTCGGGGCTTCCTGCGCCCGCAGGGGAGCCAATGCAAAACCCACAGCCAACCATACCAACGCAAATCTGGAAAAACATTTCATCTCTCTTCTCCTTTGAGCGTTGAGGCGAAGGGCTTCCTATCCCCTTCAGACGTATCGCCTCTTCGGATGTTTCCCTGAGGTGGGAAAAAAGGCATGCCGATCGGCCCTTGGCCCCAGGCTGAATGCGCCCAGCGAACAGTGTTTACCGGTCTCAATATTAGTACCGCGAAACGCGCTAGTGTTAGCCATTCAATTCCACTTGCCTGATAGGTTGGGTTATCGGACATGTGCCCGATTGCTCCCGAACAGGCTGTGGACTTGATCCAGCGCCGAAGCTGTGACGGGAACGTCACGAAATCGGAAAGACAAGTTCTTAAATCGTCCCGTCGGGGCGCCATT
>JBAPOP010000055.1:0-27990 GCA_049279675.1 Candidatus Acidiferrales bacterium | reverse complement strand
GTTCCGCGGGCTCCTCGATCAGCCGCGCCTGCCGCCGCGCGCCCGCGTCGTCTTCGAGGATCACGCCGACATTCACCCACTCGTCGCGCACGAGGTTCGGCGTGTAGCGGAGAATCCGGTAGGCGAGCGTTCGCAAATTGTCTTCAGGCATGGTTCACGTCCAGTTGGGAAAAGGATTTCGCGAAGATTTCCACGCGGCGCGGATGAGTTCGGGAACGAGCGTCCGGCGCCGGTAAAGCTGTTCGAGCATGCGGTAGAGCGCGTCCTGGTCGAAGCCGTACCAGCCGGGAGGAATTTCGCTCGCCGCTTCGTCGAGCGCCTCCTCGCCGATCTTTTCGATGCGCGCGATCCATGGCTCGAAAGCCTCCATCCCGCGCACGTTTTCGTAGACGCGTTGCCGCGTGTAGATTCCTCGCAGCGGAGCGTCTGGAAAATTCCATTCGGCGGCGTTGAAGCAGAAGCCTTCATCGATCATGACGGCGCGCATCCGTGGCGGTTCGGACGCGCGATCGCCCGGCGCGCGCGGCGGCCGGAAGAATACCGCCTGCCGTCCGTTCGTGTTGCACGTCCACTTGTCGAAGGCCAGCATGCCCACGAAGCTCTCGAGATTGTCGATCTCGCGCAGCTGTTCGTCGGGAAGAAAGTCGTAGACCACCGTCCCGGCCGGATCGCCCGGATAGCGCGAGCCGAACTGCAATCCCGCCACGCAGACCTCGCGGCTGCGCCCCAACTGCATCACCAGATCGTCCGTCCGCGCGATCAGTTCGGGGCGCACTTCCACCACGCTCGCCCCGGCCACTGGCAGTCCCAACCTCGCCGCAAGCCTCGTTCCCAGCAATTCGTTCACCAGGATCCGCACGCCCTGCGGGTTGTTCTGGAATTTGACAACGTAATAGCTATCGTCCGCGCAGCGCATCAGATGCGATTGCGCGCCGCCGCGCATACGCCGGATTTCTTCCACTGCCAGCGCCATGGGCGCGTATGCTAACGAGCCCGAAGCGCCGCAGCAAGGGAAACATTCTCATATCGGGAACGTAACGAAATGGAACACCACGAACGCGTTCCGATATGCAGCACGTCGACTGCAAGAAAATTGAACTTGCTGCGGCAAACAAAACCGTTGGGAAAATTAAAAGCTGCTGGAAAATAAAAACCGCCGGAGCACGAACGACAGCGGCGCTCCGGCGGCAAACTCAATCGAAAGTTATCTCTTTTTCTTCTTGACCTTCTTCTTTGGGCGCGCTTTAGCCTTCGCTTTTTTCTTCGGCGCCTTCTTTGCCTTCTTTGCCTTTTTTGCTTTCTTCGCGGGCTTGTGCGCCGCACGAGGCTTCGGACGCGAAGGCGCGGCGGGAGCGGCAGGCTCGCTCGCCGGAGTCTCTTCCGCCTCTTCTTCCTCCACGATCACAATTTCCTCGGTCTCTTCTTCGACAGGGTCCGCGCCCCCGCCGGCCTCGTCATCTTCCTCTTCATATCGGGGCAATTCCTCGCCTTCGTCGTCCTGCATTCTTGCGTCGAACATGACTTCCTCCGTTGTGGGCTTCCTTGCGGACGCTCTTCGGGCCCTTCGCGCTTATAAACGGAGTGTCCGAGTTTTGTCAAGACGCAAGGCTGCGGAGTCGAAGAATTCCCGCGAAAGTGACAATCCCTGCGGGAGTCGCGCCATGCGCTACCTGTAAAGCACGTATTATCTGATAGATAGGGGATTCGCTACGGAGTGCTTATCGAGCCGGGCTAAGGGTGAGAACGTCCCCGGCTTCGAGTTCGCGGTCATTCAGCACCGGGTTGGCCTGGCGCAGGGCTGCAACAGTGGTTCCATGTTCGCGCGCGATCGAAAAAAGCGTCTCGCCTGGCTGCACGCGATGTTGGGCCGCGGTTTCCGGATTCTTCTGCTGCGCCACGCTCTTCACGTGGCCTTCCTCGGGCGCCTCGGCCGATTTTCCTTTTGCGCGCGCGAGCGCCGGCTCGCCGCCCGCATAAATCCGCAAGCGCGAACCGCGCGGCGCCTGGTTGCCGTGAATTCCGTTCCAGCGCTTGATGTCCGCCACCGTAACGGAAAATTGTTCGGCGATGCCCGCGAGCGTGTCGCCGCGCTTTACGCGGTAGTGAACGAGCTGCAGCGTGGCCGGAGCCGCGGACGGAATCGTCAGCTTCTCTCCGTAAGAAATGTCAGCCGCCGAATCCAAATGATTCACATCCTTGATCGAGGAAACTGTCACCTTGTAGCGCTTCGCGATGGACGCGAGCGTCTCGCCCTCCGTCACCTCGTGAATCCGCCAGCTCTTCCACTTGTCCGGAGGAATTGCCGCGATGGCGGCCTGGAATTTCACCGCCGTTCCCACCGGCAGCCGCAACTGGAAGTCCGGCAAATCCGGCGTCACCAGCCGCAGCAATTCCGGATTCAGGTTCCGCAAGTCATCGAGATCCGTCCCGGTCGCATCGGCGGCCAGCCGCAAATCGATCGGATGCCCCGGCTTCACCAGATCCACGTCGGGCGGTTTGTCCGGATCGACTTGCACGCCGTAGAGCGGTGGATCTTTCGCCACGAGCGCGAGCGCCAGAATGATTGGCACGTAATTTTTCGTCTGGTCGGGAAGGACGTTTCGTTTCTGCAGCTCCCAGAAATCGGCGTAGCCCGTCCGCTCGATGGCCTTCACCACATTGCCCGGGCCCGAGTTGTACGCGGCCATCACCAAATACCAGTCGCCGAACATCGCGTAAAGATCCCGAAGGTGGTGCGCCGCCGCATGCGTCGCTTTCTCCGGATCGCTGCGCTCGTCGATCCACCAGCTGCGCGAAAGATCGTATTCTTCGCCGCGGTACGGCATGAACTGCCAGATTCCGCGAGCGCCCGCGCGCGAGACAGCCGACGGCTGGAACGCCGATTCAGCCTGCGCGAGATAAATCAAGTCCTGCGGCAGTCCTTCTTCCTTCAGAACACGCCGGATCATGTCGTGATACCGCCCGGCTCGGCGCAGGCCCGTCTCGACGATCAGCCGGCCGTGCGGCGTTTGGAAGAAGCTGAGGTATTGCAGGACGGAATCGTTTACGGTCAGCGGAATGTCGTGCGGCACTTTCATCAATTCCGCTTCGGCCTTTTGCGCGAGGCGCGGGTCGCCTGCCGGCAGCGTTTCGAGGTCGGCGATCTCGTCGATGGGGGCGGGCTCGGACATCGTGTCGTCGGAAGTCTCGTTCGCCGCGGACTTGGCGTTTTCGAGCGCGTCGGAATGCACGGCATCCAGGATCTGATCGAACAAAGCGGCCAACTGCGGATCCGAATCGACCGCAATGCCGCTCGCGAGAACCAGGCTCACGGCCTGGTCGAAATTCTCGCGCGCAACGTCCAGCTTGCCCGCGTCAAATGCCGCTTGTCCCGCATCGAAGCGCGCCCGCATCTTCACCATCAGAATTTCAAGCCGGGAGCGCCGGTCGAGCAGGTTATACGTCGAATACTGCGGGTTCGCGGGAAGCGGAAGATTCTCGGCCTGTTCGGATGGCCGCGACGGAACTGGGGCAGGCGGGCGAACCCGAACGGTATTCTTGGCGGATTCGTTGCATCCGGCGGCAAGAACCACCGCCGCTGCCAGCAGCAACGCGGCTTTCATTCCTCCGCGATTCGCAGATTTGCTTCCGGGCCGCACGATCCCTCTTTCCTGTTCGCCTTCGCCGCTTCAACTTCGGATTCAAGCCGGCAAGTTTGGGACCGGCGCCCGTCTGAATGGGTCCCTTAGGCGGGCCCGTGATAGGCGGGTAACAAAAATTGTATGTTTGTGGATAAGCCGCGGTCAATGGCCCTTGCAGTGGAGATTGCTTGGATGTGGACAGGCAGTACTAGCCGAGAGCTTGCCGCAGATCTCCGATCAAGTCGTCCGCGTCTTCTAAGCCCACCGACACGCGAACCGTCCCGGGCTCGACCGACGCCTGGCGCAATTCCTCGAGCGACATCCCGTAATGCGACGTATAAATCGGCAGAATCACCAGCGATTCGACGCCGCCCAAGCTCGCCGCCAGCAGGAACACGCGCACCCGGTCGCAGAACCGCCGCGCCTCGGGTAGGCCGCGCTTGAGATCGAATGCCAGCATGCCCCCGAAGCCGCGCATCTGCCTTTTCGCGAGCTTGTGATCGGGATGCGACGCGAGGCCGGGGTAATGCACGCGCTTCACCTTCCGGTGCCCCTCGAGATATTTCGCCACGATCATGGCGTTCTCGCACTGCTTCTTCACTCGGAGTTCGAGCGTCTTCATGCCGCGAATCAATAGAAACGCCGCTTCCGGATCCATCGAGCCGCCAAGATGAATGATATTTTCGCGAATGTGGTGAATCCACTTCCGGCTGCCCGCCGCCGCGCCGGCGATCACGTCCGAATGTCCGGCCAGGTATTTCGTGGCGCTGTGGACGACCACATCGAACCCCATTTCAATCGGCTTCTGGAGCACCGGGCTCGCGAACGTGCCGTCTATAATCGAAACCAAGCCGTGCTTTTTCGCGAAGGCCACCACTTTCTCAACGTCCACGATCCGGAGAATCGGATTCGTCGGCGTCTCAATATAGACCGCCTTCGTTTTCGGAGTGACAAGCTCCTCGATACCTGCGAGATCGGCCTCGACGTGCCGCACGACGATCCCCAGGCGCGGCAACGTGTCGCGCATCAGCCGGTACGATCCGCCGTACACCTGCCTCGTGGCGATCAATTCATCGCCCGCGCTGAGAACCGCCAGCAGCGTGCTTGAAATCGCCGCCATGCCCGACGCGGCCATCACCGCCGCTTCCGCTCCTTCGAGCGCCGCGAGCTTGTCCTGCGCGGTCGTGAGCGTGGGATTGCCGTAGCGCGAATAGATGTAGGCCGAACTCTTGCCTTCCGCCCAGCGCTTCATTTCCGCCGTGTTCGCGAAGGTGAAGTTCGACGTGCGCGAGATCGTCGTTCCGACCGCCGCACCGATCCCGTGCCTGTTCTCACCGAGGTGAATCGCGGTTGTCGAATCTCCCCAGTGCTTGGGCGATTTTTTCATGGTTTTTTTCATGATGAGGCGAGAATGAACCGGCCACTCATCTCGCGCAAGCGCCAATTTGGTAAGCTGGCACTGAAGCCGCGTCAAAGTAATCTTTGGGTGGAAATTCCGCGGGCGCTCTACGATTGCCCCTCGCGCCATCACGCCAGGCTAGGCCCCGGCTACGCCGATGCCGCGTGCTCGTCTTCCTCGGTGGCGTGCGGCTTGTGCGCGGCGATCACTTTCTCCGCGAGTTCCGCCGGCAGAAAGTCGTAATGCGAAAACTCCATCGAGTAGCTGCCGCGGCCCTGCGTCATCGAAGTCAATTCGTTCGCGTAGCTCAGCATCTCCGACAGCGGCACTTGCGCCTTGATGTTGACGCTCGCGCCGCGCGTCTCACTTCCGCTGATTCTGCCGCGACGCCCGCTCAGATGGCCCATCAGATCGCCGGAGTATTGCTCCGGCGCGTACACTTCGACGTGCATGATCGGTTCGAGCAGCGCCGGGCGCGCCTGCTTCATTCCTTCCTTGAACGCCAGCGATCCGGCAATCTTGAACGCCATGTCCGACGAGTCCACGTCGTGATATTTCCCGTCGTAAAGGATTGCCCGGAAATCGACGACCGGAAATCCGGCCAGGAATCCGCGCTCAGCAGAATCGCGCAGTCCCTTCTCGACCGACGGAATCCAGTTCTTCGGTATCGCGCCTCCGAAGACATCGTCCACAAACTCGACACCGGCGCCCCGCGGCAATGGCTCGAGCTTGATCCGGCACACGCCGAACTGGCCGTGGCCGCCGGTCTGCTTCTTGTGCTTGCCTTCCGCGTCAGCCTTGCCGCGAATCGTCTCGCGGTAGGGCACCTTGGGCGGCTTGAGCGTCAGCTCAACGTGATAGCGTTTCCGCAATTTCGCGACCACCACTTCGATGTGCTGCTGGCCTGAACCGGAAAGCAAAAACTCTTTCGTCTGCGGGTCGCGGCTGAATCGCAGCGCGGGATCCTCTTCGAGAATTTTGTGAATCGCCACGCCGATGCGGTCTTCGTCCGCGCGCGTCTTCGGCTCGATGGCAAACGTGATGGAAGGCTCGGGAATCCGCGCCGGCGGATAATAAATCGGCGCGGCCTTGTCGCCGAGCGTGTCGTTCGTCAGCGTGTCCTTCAGCTTCGCCACGGCGCCGAGATCGCCCGCATCGAGTTCCGGAATTTCGAGCGCCGTCTTGCCCTGCATGGCGTGGATGTGCTGGAAGCGCTCCTGCGAGTTTCGATTGTAGTTCGGGAGTGTCACGTCGTTCTTCAAAATGCCCGACATCACTTTGAAATAACTGATGCGTCCGGCGAACGGATCGGCGAGCGTTTTGTAAACGAAGATCGAGACCGGTTCGCTGGTCGCAATCTTGCGTTCGATCGTATCGCCCTTCTTGTCCGGCTGCTTGTGGCCCGAGGCGACCTTGCGGACATCCGGCGCCGGCAAAATCTCCGCGATAAAGTTCATGATCGCGTCGCTGCCGATATTGTGCAGCGCCGAACTCAGCAGTACGGGAAAGATTCGCTTTGCCTGCACGGCTTCGCGCAGGCCCTTTTTCAGATCTTCCACCGGCAACGTGCCCTCGTCGAAGAATTCCTGCATCAGCGCGTCGTCGCCCTCAGCGACAATTTCGACCAGCTTCTCGTGCGCCGCTTTCGCTTCTTCCGCGCACTCGGCGGGAATTTCGCCTGCCTTTGCCTTGCCGTCGCCATCGGGCGAGTACGTGAGCGCCTGCATTGTGACGAGATCGATCACGCCCTTGAAACCTTTTTCCTGGCCGATCGGCAGTTGCACGGGAACCACGCCGCGGCCGAACACCTGATCGAGCGATTGCATCGCGCGCTCGAAGCTCGCGAGTTCGCGGTCCATCCAATTGATGACAAACGCGCGCGGAATGTCGTACTCGGTGGCGTAGTCCCAGACCTTTTCGGTCACCACCTGCACGCCCGCCACGGCATCGATGACGATCAGCGCGGCATCGGCGGCAACGAGCGACGCCTTCGTATCGTTGATAAAAGTGCTGTAGCCTGGCGTATCGAGGAAATTGATCTTGAGTTTTTCGGATTGGCCCGGCGGCGCCCATTCGGCGAACGCCAGCCCGGTGTGAATCGTAATCTTTCGCGCGATTTCTTCTTCGTCCCAATCGGTGACCGTCGAGCCTTCAGCGACTTTGCCGAGACGCGGCGTCATCCCCGCAGTGAACAGCAACGACGATACGAGCTGCGTCTTCCCCGTATCGCCGTGGCCTACAATGCCAACGTTACGGATTGCACTGGTCGCATAAGTTTTCATGGTTTGCCTCGGGTGTTTGCCGCCGGAAAGAATTGCTTCGCTGCAGTAAGTCGTGAGGAACAATCATGCACATCGTCCCCTGGCAAAACCGGGATGCTAGCACACCAGGATGGGATGCTCAAGGAACTGGTTCAACACCGCCGCACATCCTTGGAAAAGTCTTGCGTCGATCGTTCCATCCCGGAAATCCGCCAGTGTCAGTCCCCGATCTGCATCGAGCCTTATCGTGGGTGACTTGGCTACACACCGAATGAGTTCCCGTTGACGGCGCAGCGAGATTCGCGTACACGAGATTACTTACATTAGGTAATATCTGGAACGATAATTGCAGCGCCCTCAGTGGAGAGCGCGACAGAAGGAACGCTAACATGAAACTTGCCTCTCTAAGAATTAAGAATTTTCGCTCAGTTAGGGACTCCGGCGAAATTCGAGTCGAATCGATGCAGGCGCTCGTTGGCGAGAACAACGCGGGCAAGTCAAACATTCTGGCGGCGCTGCAGGTATTTCTCGCGGCGGGCTCCGACCATGTCACAACCGAGGATTTTTACGACGTCAGTCATAGAATCGTTATTGTCTGTACGTTTGGCAGTTTGCACCCACACGAGAGGCGTCCACCCCTGAGAAAGTATCTTCTCGGCGATAAGTTGATACTCGAAAAGCAGTTGTTCATTGAACCCGACAAGAGAGACCGAGAAAAGTTCAAAGTCGAGACCGCGTACCACGGGTACGAAGCAAAACCAAAGGATTGGTGGCTGACGCTTGATGGGGTCCTCGCTGAGAAAGGGGACGCGTTCAAGGATTGGGCGAAGCTCGCCGAAGACAATGGACTTCTGGATTATGTGAAGGACACCAAAGGAAAGGTCACTAAGGTGTCGTATGGCGTCGGTTTGAAAAAGTATCTCGAGACTCATCCGGAAGTTGAATACACGGAGCCAAGCTTAGGGGAGACCCAAGCTCTCGGCCTTCAGACGAGTTTACTGGATGCTCTGCCGACTTTTCACCTGCTGCCCGCGATCACCGATTACGCAGAAGAGACCGATAAACGCTCCACTAGCTCGATCTACCGACGGCTGATGTCCGATTTGTCGGAGCGTCTTCTTACCGCTGACCCGAGATTTAGGGAAATTACGGCAGCGCTTGGCAGAATAACGCGCCTTCTAAACGCCCCGGCCACAGGAGAGGTCAGGGACAAGGAAGAGGCGCGTCTTGCAGTCCTAGGTTCAATTGAAGAAAAACTTCGAGATATTCTCTACCGAATGATGCCGTCGGTACTCGCGATTCGCTTGGAAGTGATTGTAGGGGAGATTAATGAGGTTTTCTCACGTGGCGTGTCGGTCTGGGTCGATGATGGCAAAGAGACCGAAGTGCTGCGCAAAGGGCACGGGATGCAGAGGTGCCTAGTGTTTGCGTTCCTACGGGCACTTATTATGAACCAGCGCGGGCAGCTCCTATCGCCTGAAGCTTCAACGCCGGATTCCGCGGAAATTGTGCATCCGACAATCATTCTTGGGATCGAAGAGCCTGAGCTTTACATTCATCCTCAATGCAAGCGACTTATCTATTCCGTATTAAGAGAGTTCGCGGGGACCGATCAGGTTATCTATGCCACACACGACACTGCCTTTCTGGACGTGGCCGCGTACGAAGAAATTGCAGTTGTTAGGAAACCGTCCCACGAATTCGGGACTCAGGTGTTCCAATGCGGGCAAGGCGTCCTCGGCGATGCAGAGGACAGGAAGGGATTTCAGTTTCTTAATAGTTTTGGCACAGAGCAGAATCAGTTGTTTTTCGCTCAACGCGTCGTATTGGTGGAGGGCGAACAAGACTTCATTGGCTTGATTTCGGCTGGAAGGCAGCTCGGCATTTTCAAGGAGTTTCCTGAAGAAATCGGATACTCGATAATCTGCGCGGGAAGTAAGGGTGAATTGCCAAAGTTCATGAAACTACTTTCGGCGTTTAAGATTCCATTTGCCCTTCTCCATGAGCTCGACGGTGATCCGAACTCAACTGCGAACAGAAGCGTTAAACAGGAACTAGGCCACAATCGCTGTGTTGAGGTACCGAACCGCGTCGAGGATTCAGCCGGTTATGCGGGGCACTTCCCAACGACCTATGATGCGAAGATGTTTTTTAAGAATCCGGAACTCGTCCGGCAAGAGTTCAAAGACGTGGTAATGGCACTTTTCGAACCAACCGGGCTATCCCCCTAGGCGGGCCGAGCAGAAATGGAATACGGGTCTGACCGAATCAAGATACATGCAGCCCACGAATGAGGAGTGCGCTGTGATGCGAGATGCTGCGTATTGGATCTCCCGATTGAACCTCACGAAGCACCCGGAGGGCGGCTACTATCGCTCGACGTACGCATCGCCTGTATGGATTGCGCAGAGTTCGCTGCCACCGGGTTTCACCGGCTCGCGGCTCGCGTCCACGGCGATTTATTTCTTGGTGGATGGTTCGAATTTTTCCGCGTTCCATCGGCTTCAATCCGATGAAGTGTGGCATTTTTATGCGGGCAGCGCGCTAGCCATTCACGTGATCGCCCCGGATGGCCGCGCTTCAGAGATTCGCCTTGGCGGTGATCCCGAATCAGGCGAATCATTTCAAGGCGTCGTCAAAGCAGGTTGCTGGTTCGGTGCGCGCGTAAAAGACAGCCAGTCTTTCGCGCTGGTCGGCTGCACGATGGCACCCGGCTTCGACTTCGAAGATTTCGAGCTGGCCACGCGCGCCCAATTGACCGCGCTCTTCCCGCAGCATCGCGAATTGATCGAGCGGTTGACTCGCGCCTGACACGACTCGCCAACCCTAGTAACGCAGCTTTAACGCGCCTGTAACATTGGCGTAATCAACTCCGCGCCGCCGCCTGCGTATAGTTCTGGCCTTATGGATAGTCCCAAACTTTCGATAACGCGGACCGAAGACACACCTGCCGGGCCGCTCGTTCTTCATTTGGATGGACCGCTGGTGATGGCCACGACCGCAGATTTTCAGAAATCGCTGCGGACCGAGACAGCGCAGGTGCTAATCCTGGATTTTACCGCGGTCCCGTTTATCGACTCTGCGGGGCTAGGCTCTCTGATTTCGATCTTTCTTCACTTCAAGAACGGCGGCCGTAAGTTGGCGCTCATCGGTCTGAACGAAAAGGGCCGCGCGCTCCTGAAAATGACCAACGTCGAGAATCTCTTCCCCACATATGCCACAGTAGAAGCCGCCCTCGCCGCCCTCGCGTAAGATCCGCGCGCCGGCTCGTACTCACGCCTTCGCGGGAATGAAATGCATCGCGGCGGCGTTCATGCAATAACGCAAACCGGTCGGCTGCGGGCCATCGTCGAATACGTGCCCGAGATGCGCGTCGCATAGCGTGCACGTCACTTCCGTGCGGGCCATCATCAAGCTATTGTCTCCGCGCTCGACGATATTTTCTTTCGCAATCGGCGCCCAGAAACTCGGCCAGCCCGTGCCGGAATCGTATTTCGTGTCGGAGCTATAGAGCGCGTTGGCACAGCAGACGCAGCGATAGATGCCTTTGTCGTGGCGATTGTAGCCCTCGCCGGTGAATGCGATCTCGGTGTCAGCGCGGCGCGTGATGTCGTATTGATTCGCGGTAAGCTGCGCGCGCCATTCGGCGTCGGTCTTCACCACTTTCGCAATCGTCACGACGCCGAGCTTTTTGCCAGCATCGTCGAATTGCACGACGGTGACGAGACCCGGCTTCGCGTTCTTGTCATCAACAGACGACACAGGGCCTGGCCCCGCTCCGAGCCCGAACCAGTTCGGGTGCCTCCAGGAAACCGCCGCGATACCCGCGAATGCCGCCGCCCCGAATAGAAAATCACGCCGGATCATCTGCACCTCATCGATCTCACTGCGGACGATATTACGCCGATGCCAGCATGTTGGATGTCTGTCGGAGAAAAATGATACACGCCACAGATGCCAGCTATGGAGCGACAACAAACACGCCATCTGGCGCGACATAACCAAACGCCATCCGCGACGTATTAAACGCGAAACCCGGCGCGCCATTCCTATCGAGAAGAATCAATCCGCCCGTGCCATGCCCGCGTTCGAGCAGCAAACGCGTGCACGCCTCAGCCGCCGCCTGCGGCGATTTCCCCGCGCGTAGAAATTCCACCGCGGTCTTCGCCATCACGATGCGCATGATCGCTTCGCCAAGTCCCGTGCACGAAACGCCGCCCGCCTCCGCATCCGCGTAGCACCCGCATCCAATCAGCGGTGAATCCCCCACGCGCCCCGCATGCTTGCAGCAGGTACCTCCCGTCGAAGTTCCCGCGAAAAGATTTCCGCGCGAATCGATCGCCACCGCGCCGACCGTCCCCATCGCGTGATCCACGTGGAATTCCGCGGCGTGCTGATCTTCGCGGCAGCGGCGCCAGGCCATGCGCTCGCGATCGAGAACGAGTTCCTCCGGATCGCACAGCGTGAACCCCTGCTCGATCGCGAATTGTTCCGCGCCGTCGCCGACAAGCATCATGTGCTCGCTCGATTCGAGAACGCTCCGCGCCAAGCGAATCGGATTGCGAATGCGCTCGACAGCCGCAACGGCTCCAGCCTTCAGCGTCGCGCCGTTCATCGCAATCGCGTCAAGCTCGACGCGCCCATCGCGATTCAGATGCGAGCCAATTCCTGCATCAAATGTCGGATCGTCCTCGAGAATCACAATCGCAGCCTCGACCGCATCAAGCGCCCCGCCGCCCTTCGAGAATATCTTCCATCCCGCCTCGAGCGCGCGTCGGCAACCGTTGCGGCAATCTTCAACCGCAACATCAGGGATGTTCCATGCGCCGCCGTGAACGATGAGGGAAGGTTTCAAGTAAGAGTGGTCGAGTCCGCTAGAGTTTCGGATAGAGGATCAGCGTCAGGCTGACCGCGATCAGCAGCGGACCAGCGACCGCCAAGCCCATTCCAAGAAGCATGGCAAGCGTCTTGTGCGATCTCGGCGGAGAAGTTTCCGGAGCGAAAGGCGGGGCCGGAGATTTTTGCTCGCGTAGAATCGAGCGGAACACGTGCATATAGGAAGCAAACCAGAATGCCGCTTCGCGCCGCGATTGCCAGAGCAGATCGAGTCCGGCAAAAAAAATAATCACGCCGACAATCCCGAGCAGACGCGGATGCACCGCTATCCTCCTCGATGCGCCGTGCGGCTGATGAGCGCGGGCGCTTCGCGCACATCGTGCGGGGTGCCGATTTCAATCTGTGCTTTCGCCTGGGCGATCGCCGCTTCATCCGCCTCAGGTTCAGCCTTCGTTCGCTGCCACGTATAAATAATCCGGTGAATCACGGTGATATTCGGGCCGATGGCCAAGACCCACAGGGCCAGCGGCATCCGATTTGCCAGCCCGCCGATAATCATCAGCACGATGCGCTCGGGCCGCTCCCAGAATCCGACTTCCACTTTTCCGATCAATGATTCCGCGCGCGCTCGCGCATAGCTAACCATCACGGCGCCGCTCATCGCGATCCCCGCAAGACACGCGTAAGCGAACCGGTTCACTTGCGAGTAATAAATCAGCAAGCCGAGAAAAAGAATCAAATCCGAATAGCGATCGAGGATGGAATCGAGAAATCCGCCGAAGACGGTCACTCGCCCCTGCTTTCGCGCCACGGGTCCGTCGACGATATCGAAGAATCCCGCGAGAATCATCATTCCGCCCGCCGCCGCGAAACGCCCGGCGCCAAACAGAATTCCCGCCCAAAGATTCAGTATGAGGCTCGACCACGTGAGGAGATTCGGCGGGACTCCGGTCGCCGCGATGCCGGCGACGATTCGTTGGAGCAGCCATTCGAACGGCTGCGCGATGCGTCGCGTCAGCATCGGCCCGGATTCCTAGTCCTGATCGTAAATAGTTTTAAGGCGCACAACTTCGAATTCCTTGGTTCCCGCCGGCGTTATTACGGTGATCTCGTCGCCGACTTTCTTTCCCAGGAGCGCCTTGCCGATTGGCGACGTCGTCGAAATCATTCCGAGCGCCGCGTCGGCCTCTTCCGCAGTTACCAGCTTATACTCCACTTCCTGCGATTTCTTCAAGTCCATCAGCCGGATCAGTGATCCATAGGCGGCACGGTCTTTCGGCAAGCTCTCGATATTGAGCATGGCGAGATCGGCCATGCGTTGGTGAAGCTGGCCAAGGCGAGCGCTGACGAAAGACTGGCGCTCCTTGGCGTATTTATATTCGGCGTTTTCACGGAGATCGCCGTGGGCGCGCGCCTTCATCAGTTCTTTCGGCAGCTCGTCGTGGAACTCGTGCTCGAGTATCTTGATCTCGTCCTGCAACTTTTTCCGGAGCTTTTCGGCAATATCAGACATGAGCCATCCGCGAGCAACCCAGGTCGCGGGTAATCTCGCCTCAATTCTTTGAGTCCGCCTTGATTATAGAGGATTTGTTTCTCGCTCCGCAAACGACTGCGCCGTGGCGCGCCGTAGCCGGATCAGCGTGATCGCGCACACGGCAATTGGTGTCACGACTGGCCGCACGAATACCGCTGCGAGATCAGCGTGATCGACTGGGTGGCAACCGTAGGGTCCGTGGGAACACGGACCGGCCTTTCACGAATTTGGTTTTGCCAGCACCAATCACGCACGCAAAATCCAGCCTGCCGGCCAGCCCTACGAAAACCGGCGCCGGATCGGCATGATTGCGCAATGAAATCGTTACTCCGGCTTGCACAGAATTGTATTCTGCGGATCGATTACGATTTTCCCCGGCTTGAACGCGCTCGTGAAGTGAAACGAAGTTTGCTGGCTCGTTGTGGTCACCGTCCCAAGCAGAGTCGGCTTCGATCCCGTGCGGGTGGCGTAGAGAGGAACAGCCTCGGTGAAATATTCAGGCACGTCATCCTGCTTCAGTTTCCCGGTAATCAGAAATTCCTGTCCGCGCGGCCGCGCCTGAAATTCTACGCTGTAATGAGGAATTCCTGTGTCGCGCACCCATTCTTCGAAAAACCAATCAAGCCGGTGATTGCCTTCGAGATCCATCGCCGGCGTCATGTGTTTTTCGGCGGCGTGCTTCAGATCGTTGGTGGTAATGGGCTGAAAGCGATGGTCGTCGAGTGCCGATCGAAGCATCTGCACGAATTTTGCGTCGGGAGATTTCGCGTTCGGTTCGCGCAGCATCACCCGCAACATGTGAATCACCCACGTTCCTTTCCCGTAGATGATTTCCTCGTAGGCCCTGGGCGTCTTCGACGAATTCAGCCGGTAACCCAGCGTGAGCGGGCCCGTCTCTTCGTCCGTTTCCTCCGCGCCGGGAGCGGTCGTCAGCAATTGTGAACGGAAATGATTGAGCCAGTTTGTAAGGATGTGGGCGGAGGGCTTCTTGCTGTCGGCATACATCAGCGCTTCGTAATTCGCCACCGCCTCGTAAAGCCATCCATCGCGATAGCTCGCCGCGGCGGATTGATTGCCCCACCATTGGTGCGCCGTTTCATGGAAGGGAAGCAGTTCCGCAATTTCTTCCTGTTGGCGCCGGTCGATTCCCACGTCTTGTTGCGACTCGCGCGGAACATAAGCCAGCGTCGAGAGATAGACGAGTCCCGGCCAGCCCTGCCCGAAATCACCGGGAATCGGCGCGACGTCAAGCTCATCGAACGGGAACGGCCCGTTGATTCCCTCGAGAAATCGAATGCCATCGGTGAAGACAGCGCCCAAATGTTTCAGGACGCCCGATGGGCTTGGCGGCGCTCCGGGCCCGACTTCCATCACGTCTCCGAATGGATCTTTCGTCGTCGCGCCTTCAGAGCTTTCCGCCAGCCGCGCCGATTCTGAGATCATGTGGGAACGCAACCTCGTCACGATCCAATCATCGAGTTGGTGATTGGCGTAAAGTTCGATTGCCGGCTTGCCAGTGCCCGCGCTCTCCTTTTCGTATTCACCTAGATTGAATCCGGCCACCGAAATCGGCACCGTCGTGGTCCAATGCCCGATGCGCCTCCCGCCTTCCTCATGCTCATCCACTTCGTGGCCGGTCGCCACGAGTGTCAGCTTTCGCGGCCAGCGAAACGTGAGATCGAATCGCGCGAATTGCCCGCCATGGCTCTCATGCGGATACCAGCTTCCGCGATCGCCGACGAAATAAACTCCGTTGCCCGTATCGCTGATCACGCTCCCGCGATATCGCACCTCGAGTTGAATCTCTTCCTGCGAGCGGGTGGCCGCGGGCAGCACGACGTACAGCGCATCGTTTCCGCGAGACGCGATTTCCTGCTGGCTCAAGTCGTCGTTCTGGAAAAATGTGAGGGCCGCTCCGCCTTCGATCGACACGCTTTCCGCCGACAGCGCGCGCGATAGCTCGAGACGTATCATCCGCTCTCCATCGCGCCGCGCCTTGAAGTCCAGATGCGCATCGCCCGTCAGCGAGAGATCGTCGGCAATCGTCGTGTCCACTCGATAGCTTACTGGCGACAACGTCTCGGTCGCCGCCGGAACGTCGGCCGGCGTGAACGATGCCCAGATGTCGTAACGCGCAGTCCCGCTCCCGGCGGCAGGCTGCCCGATCATTACCGGCTCCGCCATCCGCCGGTCAACCAGCGCGTCAAACGGCCCCACGCGCGAGCCGCCAACTGTCACGGCGAAGTACGGTTGCGGATCGCTCGAGAGCAAGTCGAACATCACTCGTACCGAATGCGCCGGATTCAATTTCGCAATCGCCGTGTTCCAGATGTCAGCAAAAGCAGGATCGCCCGCAACGTCCGTCTTCGCGGCTTCGAGATGGTCCTCGAGAACTACTGCCGTGTCGTCCGTGAAGCGCAGATACGCACGTGAGAATGGCTGATCGAGGATCGGCACGCCTAGAAATTCAGCAAGCGATCGCCGCTCCGCCGGGTCGCGAGGCAGCGCCACAATGCTGCCTCGTCCAGTGAAGACGGCGCCCGTGACGCGGTTGTCGAGCGGCTTCAGGAAAGCGAGCTTGCCTTCATTCAGCGTGATGTCGAACGCGCTGCGCTTCAGGTGCAGCTCGCGAACGGTGAAGACGCGCGAGCCATTCACTTGCAGCGCATTCAGCGCCTGGTAGAGAGCTTTCGGATCGGTTGCAGCGGGCGCACCCTGGAAACGCGGGTTCGTGGATTGTAACGGTCGCGCGCAGACGCCTGCCGATAGCACTCCCAGCGCAAACGCAATTCGGAACGAACGACGCATCATTTCGACTGTAACAAGTAGGGCATCGGGCGGCAAGCCGCGCCGGGACGCGATTCTGGGCCTCTGCTAGACTTCTGACGTGCGACGCGCAGTGCCAGCCGCTTTATTTCTATTGCTTGCCGTGTCCGCGGCTTCGGCGGATACGATTGTCCTGAAAAATGGCCGGCGCATCGTGGCGTCGAATGTTGTCGAAGAGAACGGCCGCGTCAGCTACGAAACTCCCGCCGGCGAACTCGCCATCCCGCAATCCATTGTTGCCCGCATCGAGCGAAACGATCTCGCGCCTACCTCGTTGGCTGATTCCACGCCGCCGGTCAGCGCGCCGCGCGTCGATGTCGGCGCCGCGTACGCCGATACGGCAGCCGGCGCGATTCACGCGGGCTCGGTGGATGCCGCGTATCTTGCCCGGCTCGAAATGGATGCGCGCGGTGGAGGCGAGACAGCGATCGCAAAAGTCGCCGCTGCGCACCACGCCGCAGCGCAATTCCTGCTCGCCAAAGGCGATCTCGATGGAGCGGCGGCGCATTACCGAGAAGCCTTGACCTTCGCGCCCGATAGCGTGGCGCTTCTTCTCAATCTCGCCATGATCGATCTTCGCGAAAGTGAATTCACCACGGCGCTCGAGCCGCTCGAGCACGCGCGCCACGTGGAGCCCGATTCCGCCGATGTGGCTAAGCTCATGGGCTGGGCCTATTACGGCGCGAATAAACTCGATCAAGCCGTCGCCGAATGGAAACGCGCCCAGCAACTCCGGCCCGATGAAGAAGTGGCAAGCGCGCTCGCGAAAGCGGTGCGCGATCGTGAAGAGGAAGCCGGCTATCGCGAAGGCGAGACCTCGCACTTCTCATTGAAATATTCCGGGGCCGCCGCGCCCGATCTGGCGCGCGCGATTCTACACGCGCTCGAAGATCACTATCGCGATCTCGAATCGCAGCTCGATTACTCGCCGCCTGAACGGATCGGCGTGATTCTCTACACCAACGAAGCCTTCGCCGATATCACGCGCGCGCCCGGTTGGGCCGGCGCCATCAACGACGGCCGCATTCGTGTACCCGTGCAAGGACTCACTTCTGTGACCGCCGATTTGAGCCGCGTCCTTAAGCACGAATTAACGCACAGCTTCGTCGGCCAGAAAACGCGCGGCCGCGCTCCCACGTGGCTGCAAGAAGGACTCGCGCAGTGGATGGAAGGCCGGCGAAGCAACGATGCCGCTCCCGCGCTCGTTGAAATCGCCGATAAAAAAGCCGCGGAGCCTTTCGCGCAAATGGAAGGCTCGTGGATGGGGCTCTCCGGCGATTCAGCCACCTACGCGTACGCGTGGTCTCTCGCCGCCGTCGAATCGATCATTCGCGCGGGCGGCATGGGCGATATCGAGAAGCTGCTCGACCACGTTTCGACCGAGCCCTCCACGGAAATTGCCCTGCGCGATTCGCTCCGCATGAATTACGCCGGGCTCGCCGAGCAAACCACAAGTTATCTCCGCCACGAATACCTGCGCTGATTTAGCGGATTTTATTTCGAATGATATACAGAGGCCAAGCATGCAATCGTAGCGCCGGCATCTTGCCGGCGTTCTTGACTTAATCCCACCGTGAATAAACCGCCGACAAAAAGCCCGCGTCGTGCACATCGACTTCAGCTCTTACAAAGTCGCTAGCAAGCCGGCAATAAGCGCGGCGCGCTGCGGCAATGCGCGAACCAGAACGCATTCGCGCGAACTGTGCGCTCCATCTCCGACGGCTCCAAGTCCGTCGAGCGTCGGCACTCCCATCGCGCCTGTGAAATTTCCGTCCGACGCGCCGCCGGTGGACGTTTCTCCCAATTCAAAACCTAATTTCCGCGCGATCCCGCGCGCGTGATGAAATAACGCCACGACGGCGGGCGTCCGTTCGAGCGGCAGCCGGTTGATTCCACCGCGCGTTTCGATTTGCGCGCCTTTGATCACCGGCCGCAAGCTGAGGAGTTTCTTTTCGAGCTGCTTTGCATCGGCGGCGTGAGTGAACCGGACGTCCACTTCCGCGCGCGCAAAATCGGGAACCACGTTTGAAATCGTCCCGCTCGAAATCACATTGGCCTGTACCGTGATTCCGCGCTCCGGATTATTCATCTCGATCAGCCGCGCCATCTGAAACGCCAATTCGTGCGCAGCGTTGACGCCTTCCTCGGGATTAACTCCCGCATGCGCGGCGCGTCCATGAATCATCACGTCGAGGCCGCCGGTTCCTTTGCGGCGCGTCTTCACGCTGCCATCGGGGCCAAGCGACGGCTCGAGCACCAGCACGGCATCGCTTCGTCGCGCCTCCGACTCAACCGCGCGGCGCGAAGCCTCGCTTCCAATTTCTTCATCGCCGGTCCAAAGAAACACAAGCTTTCGCGCAATCGGCAAGCGCGCCGCCCGCAGCGCATCGGCGGCAAAAAGCGCGAGCATCAAGCCGCCTTTCATGTCGAAGGTGCCCGGCCCCCACGCGCGCCCGCCAGAAATGCGAAACGGCATTTTCGCAAGTGTGCCGATGGGATAGACGGTATCGATGTGCCCGAGAATTAGAATCTGCCCGCGAGCCTTTTCGCGCACAGGCGAAATTTCCGCCCGCACAATATTGCCGCGCTTCGCGTTCCGCAGTATTCGCACAACGGCGCCGCGTTTGCGCCACTCTTTCGCCACGCGCGCGCCGCAGCGATCCACTGCAACCTTATCGTGGCTCGGCGATTCGATCTCGACAATCTCGCGAAGCAATCGCAGCATCGCGCGCTCCTGCCCACGAGTAAATTTGAGCAGCGCGCGCAGAGATGATTCAGGAATTTTCGAGAACGTCATAGCGCTCGGTATGCTACCAGCTTAGCCCCGCCTCACGCCGCCGAAATGTAACGCCGGACCGACTTTCATCCGGCACTTTCCGGCAGCACGTTTCGCTAAAGATACGCCGCGAGTTTCGCCGCTCCGATCTTTGCCTCTGTCCGCTCTCCTAAATGATCGCCAACGTCTATCGTTTGTAAATAATCTTCCTGTGAAAGATCGGAATTCCCCATGCTGTCGCCGCACCAAGCGCCGCTCCGAAGCCGCCGATGAGAACCGCGCCCGTGACGTGATCGCGGACTCCCGTGCCATCTCGAGCCCCGCCAACGGCGCCAAGGCCGCCGCCGATCAGCGCCCCGATCACCGGATTGCCGTGATCCATGTGATCGAAGCGCACCTCGCGCACGTCTGCACGCGCAATTTTTATCTCGGACGAGCCTTCGCCGATAAATCGGCCAGCTCGTCCGCAAATCAGTTCGTCCTCGGTGGCATTGCGAAAAATGCAAGTGAAGCGGTAATGAGTTTTCACGGAGAGATACGCGCCCGGCGGAAGATTTCTCACCGCTTGCCAATCGCCCGTCTGTGCCTGCGCGCCCGCCGCGACGATGTGGAACACAAGAATCAGTGAAACGAATCGTAGGTATCTCATGGACGCGTATCCTAGCGGTACGCATCCACGCGAATGCTGTGCCTTATGACACTTTCGTGAGTGTCACATCGAAGGAGAGGTCGGTCGGCGGATGAATTCCTCGTATTGCCGCAGCTCCGCGAGCGAAGATTCCGAAAGCAAAGAGAAGGGAATGGCGCGCGAGCTCTTCGCCAACTCGCCCGCGACGAGCGTATCGCAGACCACCGCAGCCATGTCCTTCAATCCGCGCTGCCAATTTTTCTTTCGCGCGTCTCGAAACACCAGGCTGTCTGCGTCGAATCCCGCGGCAGTCAGAATCGTCCGAGCCAATTTCAGAAACCCAGGCCATCGCGACGCAATACCAATGAGCGCGCCGGATGGCGCTGGCAGCCACTCCGCGAGAGAAGCCGGCACGGATCTTACCTGCAGCGTCAGGAATTCCGTTCCGTCCGGTAGCGCTAGCCGCGCATCTTTTGTTTTGCTCGGAAGCACCACAGGTATCGCGCCATCCAATTTCCCGGCGCGCCGGCAATCCTCGAGGCTGCAGCCTTTCACCGGCAGTTTCACGGCTTGCTGCATTTCCGCCGCGACGATTCGCCGCAATTCTTCATCCGGCTCGAGCAATAGAAAATGATCGGGCGGCTGCAACTCGAGAAACTGCCGCAATCGCAAGCGCAGAGCGCCGAGCGGAGCGCCCAGCTCTCGCGCCGAACGAAAAAGGTTCGCGATCAATTGATCGAGCGCCAGCGCGGAAGAGAGCGGCGCATTCGGCTTGCTCTCGCGGATGTAGACTCCGCTTCCGCGCCGGAATTCAACCCAGCGTTCGCGCTCTAATTGGCGGTAGCCCGCGCTGACTGTGTTGGGATGGAGTCGAAACCGCCGCGCGAGCTCCCGCGTACTCGGAAGCCGCTGCCCAGAAGCAAGATCGCCGCACAAAATGCCCAGCACCACTTGCGTGACAAGCTGCTCGCGCAAAGTAACTTCCGTGCCGTGCGCAAACCAAAACTGCATGCCGCACTATCTTACGTTCCCCGAAGCGTTGGCAAGTGCGCGCACGTCATCGAAGCCAAATGCCCTCGGACGCCGCCATCTCGGCGTCGAAATGTAGCGCCGGACCGGGTTTCGTCCGGCACGTTCCAGCAGCACGTGTTGCTAAAGATGCCGCGCGAAATTCGCCGCTCCGACCTGATCCTGGCGCTATAGCAATCACGGTGCGACATCGGGGAATCGTCGCCGCTAGCCAACCAAGTCTTTCGCTGTCTTAGCCAACTAGAGTCATTCGCGCGAACAGCACTCGTAGGGTCCGTCGGAAGACGGACCGGAATTTTCGCTGTTCACAGCAAGTAACGACCGGAGCCCACACGCCGCCATTTCGCCTCTCTATTCGTGCCGCAGCGCCACCAGCGGATCAACGCTCGTCGCCCGGCGCGCCGGCAGAAACGACGCGAGTAGCCCGACCGCCACCAGCACCACGGCCACCGTAACGTAAGTAATTGGATCGAGCGCGCTAATCTCATAAAGGAAGCTATGCAACACACGCGTCAGCGCAAGCGACGCCGCGATTCCCACGGCCACGCCGATCAGCGCCAACCGCAGCCCCTCGCCCGTCACCAGACGAAAAACTTCCTTCGGCTGCGCGCCCAACGCAATCCGAATCCCGATTTCATGAATCCGCTGCGTCACGGAGTACGAAATCACGCCGTAAATCCCGATCGTCGAAAGTAAAAGCGCCAACAGCGCGAAGAGGCCGAGTAGCCACGTTCGAAATCGCGGCTGCGCCGCCGAGGCCGTCATGTTGTCTTCCATCGTGCGCACTTTCACGAGCGGCTGATTCTTGTCGATCCCGCCGAGCCCGCCGCGCAATGCCGAAGCTTCAGTCGCCGGCTCGACTCCCGTCCGCAAAACGATTGATAGCGCAAACACAGGCAGCACCGCGTCGGCTTGCTTGTACGGCAAATACATTTCCGCTTGCGGCTCTGTCGCGAGGCCCCGCCGCACGTCGCCCACCACTCCAACGATCTCCATCCATGGAACCGACTCGTCCGGCGTCGCCCCGAGTTGCATGCGCTTTCCCAGCGGCGATTCGCTGCCGAAATATTCTTTCGCGAACGACGTGTTCACCACCACGACCGCCGCGGCTTTCTCATCATCCGTGCGCTTGACGGTTCTTCCGGCCATCAGCGGTACGCCGAGCGTCTCCAAATAATTCTCGGAGATTGTCCGGTAGCCCGCGGCAATGTATTCGTGCGGGCTCTTCGGCGGCCTGCCGTAAATATTGAAATGAATCAGCGATCCGGTCCCGCTCATCGGCAAGAACGACGCGGCTCCGGCCGAACGAACTCCGGGAATCGCGCGGGCGCTCTCCAGCAGGTGATCGAAAAACGCGTAGCGTTGCTCCGGCTTCGGATAAGCGTTCTTCGATAGAGGAACATCCGCGACTAGGAGATGATCGGGGGTGAATCCCGCCGCCGCGGTTTGCATTCGCTCGAAGCTGCGCAGCAGAAGTCCCGCACCGACGAGTAACAGCATCGCAATCGCAAATTCCGCAATCACCAGAGCCGAACGCAGGCGATGATTTGCCGTTCCACCCGTGGAGCTTCGCCCGCTTTCGTTCAGGGTGTCGCGAATATCGAGCTTGGCGGTTCGCAACGCCGGCAGCAGGCCGAACAAAATTCCCGTCAGCAACGACGCCGCCACCGTGAACGCCAGCACCCAGCGATCGATGTGGATTCCGCTCACATCCGGCAGCGCGCCCGCCGAGAGCCGCAGCAAAGGATCGAGCGACAAGCTCGCGATCCAGAGTCCGAGCCCGCCGCCCAGGACGCCGATCACGATGCTTTCCGTAAGAAGCTGGCGAACCACGCGCAAGCGGCTCGCTCCCAGCGCCGTTCGTATAGCGATTTCCTTTGTCCGCGACGCGGCCCGCGCCAGCAGTAAATTCGCCACATTCGCGCACGCAATCAGCAAAATAAATCCGACCGCGCACAGCAGCACGACGAGCGCCGGCCTCACGTTCTGCACCACCTGCTCCTGCAGCGTCACCACGTCCGCGCTGATTCCCGTATTGAATTCCGGATACTGCTTCTCGAGCCGCGCCGTGATTCCTTTCATCTCCGCGTCCGCCTGCTGAATGGTCGCGCCTCGCGCGAGCCGCGCCACCGCGAAAATCCCCGGATGCCAGTTGCGGTCGTCCGGCAAAGTTTTCGCCCACGGCTCAAACGGAACGAAGACATCCGCAGGCTGAAGAAATTGGAAACTGGGCGGAAGGACTCCGATCAGCGTGTACGGCTTTGAACTGAGTTCAATCGATTTTCCGAGCCAATCCTTCGAGCCTCCGAAGCGCCGCTGCCAGAGGGCGTAGCTGATGATCGCCACGGGCGCTCCTTCAGCTCGGTCCTCTTCCGCCAGAAAATTTCGGCCAGCGATTGGCGTGACGCCGAGCAGCGGAAAAAATCCGGCCGTCGTGTAACGCGCCGTGAGCAATTCCGGCTCGCCCATCCCGGTCAGCGTCATGCCCGCGAGGCAGGATGCCTGCATGGATTCGAACGAATGGCTCTGGTCGCGCCAGTCCTTATAATTTTCGTAGGAGGTAGAAAACGTCGGGTACGGACTCTTCTCCCGCACCATCACCACTCGCGATGGATCCTGGAACGCGAGCGGCCGCAGCAGCACCGCATTCACCACGGTAAAGATCGCCGTGTTCGCGCCAATTCCAAGCGCCAGCGTCAATACAGCCACCAGAGTGAACCCCGGCGACTTCCGAAGCGATCGCACGCCGTAGCGCATGTCCTGCCAGAATGTACCCATCGGCTCTCCCCCTTACTGCCGCCGGATCAAAACCATTTATACGTGGTTTTGACGCGCGCGGAGCCGAAAAGGTCATTCTCTTCGTCGCTCAAGCCTTGGGCTGGGCATCCGCCGCCACCGGGCCGCAGTAATCCCGCATGCGTCCGCGAAACTTCTCGCGCTCTTCAGGTGTCATCTTTTCCCAGCGCTCCTGCATCCGGCCGCGCCACTGTCCGCGGTGCCCCCATCCGCGTCCACGCATCCCGCGCATCCCACCGAACAACATCCAACTCAAGGCCAGCAGGCCGACGGCTTGCCAGAACGTGATTGCGGGCAGTCGAAAGAGACTCGGCATCAGCCAGTTCCACAGGTAGTGGACTGCTTGCCCAAATACTCCGATTGCGATGATCAGGAAAAGTACCGCCTTGATTGCCACTCCGATCCAGCGTCGTACCATTTTTGTTCTCCTTATCCCTGAATGAATTCGTGGTAAATGTCTTGGAGCCGCTCGCGCAAATAAATCACCGCATAGTGCTTGCGCGAAAGAAGCGTGTTCACGCCGAGGCCGGTCTCCGCGGCAATTTCCTTGAAGCTGCGGCCTTCGATTTCATGCGCGATGAATACTTCGCGCTGCTCGTCAGGAAGTTCATCCAATGCATCCTCAAGCTCGTCAAGCAGCACGGATCGCGCGTAGGCCGCCTCCGGCCCGGCGTCCGGCGACGGAAGCAAATCTTCAAACGTCAGCAACTCCCCGTCGGAATGCGATACGCGCAGGTCCTCCATCGCCTCCGGCTTTTTCTTCCGGAATAAGTCGGTGATCCGGTTGCGCGCCACACGAAACATCCAGGCTCCAACCTGTTCGATCGGCTTCATCAGCCGATAGGCCTCCACGAGTTCGTAAAACACATCTTGTAAAATGTCTTCCGCGTCGTCCCGGTCGGGCACCCTCCTGCGGATAAAATTTCGCAGACGAGCCTGTTCCTGCTTGACGGCTTCGGAGATCCGCTGATCCTGTTCGTCTGCCATTTCGGTAATGCTCAAAGCTTGCTTCATCTACCCTTGTAGACGAATGGCGCCCCCGGATATTTTAGGGGATAGCAACGAATTCAAAGCGGTCTACCGCGACTCGCACGCCACCCCTCGAACATTTCAGGCAATTGTAGAGGCGCGCTTCAGCGCGGCATCTCCGGGTGGCGAGCCGCAGAGGTTTCAACCCCTGACACCGTAGCCGGACGCCCTGCCTCGTTTCGCCCGGCGAGGCTTTCGTATAGAATTAGAGGATTGTGCGTAGCCATATTCCGGCACGGCGTCCGCGCTGAGGGACACGATGATCCTCGATATCAACGGCATCCAGAAGATTCTGCCGCACCGCTACCCCTTCCTATTGGTGGACGCCATCTTGGAAATGGAGCCGAAGAAGCGCATCGTCGGCGTGAAAAACGTCACGATTAACGAGGAGTATTTTCTCGGCCATTTTCCTTCGCAACCGATCATGCCGGGCGTGCTGATTATCGAGTCCATGGCCCAGACGGGCGCCGTTCTCCTGCTTCAGGAAGTCGCGGATCGCGATAGCAAGCTGGTTTTTCTCGCGAAGGTTGATAACGCGCGTTTTCGGCGACCCGTCGTGCCCGGCGACCAGTTGCGCCTGGAAATCACCGTTCTGAGATCGCGCACAAATTTTTGCGAGCTGATTGGGCGGGCGACGGTCGACGGCGAGCTCGCGGCCGAAGCCACATTGTCATGCATTCTGGGCGACCGCGAACCGGCGCCTGCCGAAACTTCGCCCGCGGCTGCCGTGAAGTCCTAGAAGCGAAAGTGCATCCGATGATCGAAATTCATCCTCATGCCGTGGTTTCTCCGCGCGTGCGGCTCGGCGCCGGAGTCCGCATCGGCGCGTTCGCTGTTGTCGGAGATGATGTCGAACTCGGCGATGGATGCGTTCTCGATCATCACGCCGTCGTCGAAGGCCCGTCGCGCCTCGGCAAGAATAATCGCCTGTATCCATTTACGGTCATTGGCGGCGATCCGCAAGATTTGACGTTTGCAGGCCAGCGCGTCTCGCTCGAAGTCGGAGACGGCAACACATTTCGCGAATTCTCCACGGTGAATCGCGGCACCGTGAAAGGCGGCGGCGTCACGCGTCTCGGCAATCACAATCTCATCATGTCCTACGCGCACATCGGCCACGATAGCCAGGTCGGCAGCCACACGATTTTCGTGAATGGCGCGACGCTCGCCGGGCACGTCGCCGTGGACGATCACGCCACCGTCGGCGCGTTTTCGCCCGTCCAGCAATTCTGCCGCATCGGCCGCCATGCCTACGTCGGCGCGTACACTGTGATCACTCAAGACGTGCTTCCATTCGCGAAAATCGTCGCGCCCCGCGAAACGCGCTGCTACGGCCTCAATACCATCGGCCTCGAGCGCGCTGGCTTCACCCGCGAGCGCCTCGATTCTCTCGAACAGGCTTTCCGTTTCTTCCTCCGCTCGAATCTGAACACAACTCAAGCCCTCGAAAAGATGCGCGAAACCCTCTCCGGTTCGCCGGACGTCCAATACCTAATGGAGTTCATTGCGTCCGCAAAGAACGGAGTCATCAAGTAGAGGAATATGCCCGCGAATTCAGATACGGCCGTTGCGACGAACTGGGGCCTAATCGCAGGCAACGGTGATTTTCCGTTCCTCGTGCTCGAAGGCGCGCGCAGCCGCGGCATTGACATGGCCGTTATCGCCATTAAGGAAGAGGCTTCGCCCGAACTCGCGCAGCGCGCTGGCCGCTTGCACTGGGTCAGCCTCGGCGAGCTCAGCCGCACTATCGAATTGCTGCATCAGGAAGGCGTCGAGCACGCGGTGATGGCTGGGCAAGTGAAGCACAACAAAATATTCAGCGCGATTCGCCCGGATTGGAAGCTTGCGAAGCTGCTCCTCTCGCTGCCGGTGAAAAATACGGATTCGCTCATCGGCGCGGTCGCCCGCGTGCTGCATGACGAAGGCATCGAGCTTGTCGACTCCACGAAGTTTCTCGGTACGCTCCTGCCCGCCGAAGGCATTTTGACGCGCCGCTCTCCCGATCAATCTGAATCCGCCGATATCATTTACGGCCGCCACGTCGCGCAGCAAATCGCCGCGCTCGATCTCGGCCAGACCGTCGTCGTTCGCGATCGCGCCTGCGTCGCCATCGAAGCGATGGAAGGCACCGACGAAACCATCGAGCGCGCCGCCCGAATTGCCGGCGGTCAGCGCCTCGTCGTCGTCAAAGTGAGCAAGCCTGCGCAGGACATGCGCTTCGATGTCCCCGTGGTCGGCCTGCGAACGATCGAAGTCATGCAGCGCTCGAACGCAACCGCTCTGGCCCTCGACGCAGGCAAGACCCTTCTCTTCGATCGCGATCGCCTCATCGCCGCCGCCGATGAAGCCGGAATCGCGATTCAAGCATTCGCGCCGGCAACCGCCGCAGTGAGGCCCGCGAAGTGACGGAGAAGCCCATTCGCGTAGCTGTCGTCGGTGTCGGCGATTTCGGCCGCAATCACGTTCGCGTATGGCGCGAAATGCCGGGAGTCACGCTCGCCGGAATCGTGGATATCAACGCGGACCGCGCGAAAGCCGTCGCCGCCGAGTTCGGCACGCAAGCGCTCCCCGATATGTCCGCGCTCGCCGGAAATGTCGACGCGGTGAGTCTCGCCGTGCCGACGATCGAGCATGCACGCATCGGCACCCGGCTGCTCGAACAGGGAATCGACTTGCTCGTCGAAAAACCAATCGCCGCATCGCTCGAAGAAGCCGACGCATTGATCGCTGCGGCCGAGCGCAACGCCCGCATCCTTCAGGTCGGGCATCTCGAGCGCTTCAATCCCGCCATCGTCGCCGCCGAAAAAATCGTCACGCGCCCACTCTTTTTCGAGATTCATCGCCTCGGCGTTTTTTCTCCGCGCAGCCTCGATGTGGACGTCGTCTACGACGTCATGATTCACGATCTCGACATCCTCCTCGCGCTCCTCGACTCGCCCGTCGTGGATCTCCGCGCCGTCGGAATTCCCGTGATGACCGACAAAATTGACATCGCGCACGCCCGCATCGAATTCGCCTCCGGCGCCGTCGCGAATCTCACGGCCAGCCGCGTCTCCACGGAAAAAGTCCGCAAGATGCGCTTCTTCCAGGAGCACGAATACGTCTCGCTCGATTTCACGCGCCAGGATGTGCTGCGCGTGCGCGTTCAACCTGGCAGCGGCCTCACTCACGAAGCCGAGCCGCGCGTCGATTTCGAAAAAGTGCCAACCGAGCCCGAGGAGCCGCTGCGTGCCGAGCTCCGCGCCTTCCTCGAATC
>JBAPOP010000054.1:0-14716 GCA_049279675.1 Candidatus Acidiferrales bacterium | reverse complement strand
ACGGGTACACGTTCACGGCAGCGCAGCCAGCATCGATCACGAGCGCGTCGGTGACGGGAGGAGTAGGAACGTTCAACTGGAATGCGGGAATCAGCGTGACAAACTACTATCTGGATCTAGGCTCGACGCCGGGAGGGAACGATCTGTACTCGGCGAGTCAGGGGACGAACCAGACGGTGCAGGTGTCAGGATTGCCGCAGACGGGGACGATCTACATCACGCTGTACTCGTTGATCGGCGGGACGTACTACAACACGCAAACCAACACTCCAGGCGACTAGGACGAAACCCAAAAGAGGGCGCGGACTTCGGTCCGCGCCTTTTTTTTTTGATCTTTCGACGGTCGCGAATACATCAGCCTGCGTCCGGCCGTGAATGTCATTGACTCTTGGATACCGATTGGCCGCCGACGAATGTCTCGAACACATGCACGTCCTTCAGTTCGTCGGACGGCACTGACATTACATCTCGATCCACCACAATGAAGTCCGCGAGTTTGCCGGGTTCGAGCGAACCTTTCTTATTTTCCTCAAAGCCGACGTAGGCGCCGTTATAAGTGTAAAGGCGCAGAGCTTCCGATATTGTCAGCCGCTCTTCGGGCGCGATCACTTCGCCCGTCGCCAAATCCTTGCGCACTACGGCGGCCCAAATCCCCCACCACGGGCTGATGGGTGTCACCGGCACATCCGAGCCTGCTCCTTCGATAATTCCATGCTCGATATATGATTTTGCGGGGTACGACCAGCGAACCCTTTCCGGCCCGTATTTCTTGAACCAACTTCCAATCCAATAGACGAAAGGTGGATTCCCGTCGACCAAAACATGGAGGTCTGCTAGCCGCTTCTGAATCGCGGGAGTCGAGATTCCCGCATGCACGACCCGGAATCTCGGATCCTTGAGATCGAGTTCCTTCATGACGGCCGCGTAGGAATCGAGTACTTCGTCGATCGCGCGATCGCCGATGGCATGAGTTTCCAGTTGCCAGCCGGCTCGCGCCGCAATCATGTGAGCCTTCTGCATGTCGGCCGGAGTCCAGCGCAATACGCCGAAGTTCTTCGGCTCGCCCTCCACCGGAGGGGGATAGATCGCAATCGTGCGCGCTCCCATGCCTCCGTCAGCAAACATCTTGGCTGCGCCAAATTTCAACACATCGTCGCCGTAACCGGTATGAACACCCATTTTGGCCAATTGCTCCGCATCTTCGATGCTTCCGATTCGCGGCGACATCTGCACGCGAAGCTTCAGCCAGCCGCGCGCGTATGCCTGCTGATATCCCCGAATTTCTTCGGACGAGATATAAATGTCGTGGATCGATGTCAGGCCCAGCGCCAACGCCCGTTCCGAAATTAATTTCGCTGCGCGCATCGGAAGGTCCGGCGGATCGGGCGGAAGGAGTTTTTCGACGAGCAGCATCGCCGTGTCCTTCACAATTCCGGTTGGCTCGCCCGACGGGTCTTTTTCAATTACGCCGCCATTTGGGTCAGGCGTGTCTCGCGTAATCCCGGCGAGAGCCAGCGCGGCGCTATTGGCAACGCCGAGGTGCCCGCTGACGTGCTCGAGATAGACGGGGTTATCTGGCGAAACCGCGTCGAGATCGTGCCGGTTGACATAACGGTGCTCGGTGAATTTCGAATCGTCCCAGCCGGCGCCGGAAATCCACTGGCCTTTGGGCGTTTTCGCGGCGCGTTCGCGCAACATCGCGACGATGTCCGCAACTGAATGGACGTTCGGATAAGTGATGTCGAGCTGATTTCGCAGAATTCCTTCGGCCCATTCCATCGAGTGCGTATGAATGTCAATCAAGCCCGGCAGCACGGTCCGGCCTTGAAGGTCGACGATGCGGGTGCGCGCGCTTGCACAACCGGCCAGTTCCTGATCACTGCCTAATGCAAGAATCTTGCCGTCACGAATCGCCATTGATCCAGCAGACGGATGTTCTGGGTCCATCGTCACGATGTGACCGTTGCGCACAATCATGTCGGCGTCTTGGCAGGTGGCACCGAGCGTGGCGCCTGCCAACGTCAACCAAAGTGTTACGAATGTAACGCCGACTAGCCATTCCAACCGACCCATCGCGATTCCTCCCGGCATTCCGAACTCCTGTAAGTTCCTTCTTCGATAAAAGCTATAAACCTTCACGAAATTACCGTTCAGCACCTGGCATAGGCCGGTTAGGGCAATCTTGTATCTCGATCACATCCGGCGAACCAGGTTTCGCGTTGAGCTGATAAGAGAAGAAGTCGTATTTTTGGAAGAATGCTGCGCGGCCTACACAGCGTTGAATCTCTACCGACCGGCACACGTCGCAACCTCGCTAGTTGAATGTCAAAACGTGGGTGGTGTATTGATCCACAACAACAACGTTTCCTTGTTACTCAGATTCTGCCATCGGTGTGCGTGGCTGCTTTGAAAATATAATGCGTCACCCTCATCCATCACGTATCGTTCAACCTCGTCCAGCCACATCTCGAGTTTGCCCTGGAGGACAAAGATAAATTCCTCGCCCTGGTGATCATAACTGCCGCCGCTAGTCGCACCAGGAGCAATTCGAAAAAGATGAGGCTCCATCATCGTCGTTCCCAGCGCAAGGAGTTCCATGCGAACGCCTGGATTCGGCCTTAGCACCTTGCGATCGCCAGGATGGACAAGGCGACGGCTTTCGTTTGCTTTTCCAAAAAATGAAAGAACGTTGGTGTCATAGAGACGTGCGAGTTTTTGGAGTGTCGCGATTGATGGATTGGCCGTGCCATGTTCCAGGGCGCTCAAGAAACTGGGCGATAAACCCGTTTTTTTACCCACGTTAACGAGCGTGAGTTCGGATCGGCGTCGCAGCCGCAACAATTGCACGGCGACGCCTTTGTTCGCCTTGCGGCCATTCTGCGGTTCTTTCGTTTCATCGCCGTTCTTTTCCTGCATCATCGCAGCAATGCCTGCGGGATTGACATGCTTCGTGGATCGCAGGAACTTGATTTGGCGGAGGCGTCGCAGTTCCTCCGAAGAATAAAGGCGGTAGCGTCCTTGGCTGCGAACCGGCGTGAGAAGCCCCATGCGTTCCCAGTTTCGGAGGGACGACGGACTGATGGAAAGTATCTTCGCCGCCTCGCCAATTCTGTAGTAGACCGATTTATTGTTGACGTCGCGCATAAGTGAGTCGATTGGTATTGTGACCACGAATGTATCTAGCGTCAAGCATACGCGGCAAGTTTGCAGGAATAATTCCATACTTATCGAAAGGCGCCTGCTCGAACTGGATCTGTTCGTTTCCGGCTCACGATTGAGGCTTTTCGTTTGGAATTCCGCGTATATCCTTCCAAAATCTACTTGACAGACTCTACAGTAGATTTGATAAGGTACGCACAAATTGATGCGCCGGTCCGGTCGTGGGGAGTGAGCGAGGCTGGCGATGGGTCCGAGGGACTGAGTATTTACTGCTCATCCGAAAAGAGCAAGGCGCGCACCCTAGGAGGTGCTTAAATGACTTATTGCGCAAAATTGTTTGCGCGGTTCCTGGTTGGATCCATGCTCCTGCTGCCGGCTGTCGCTCGCGCACAACTGACCGAAGGCACGATCGTCGGAACGGTGACGGATTCCTCCGGGGCAGTGGTCTCCGGCGCCAAAGTCAGCATCAAGAACACGGGCACTGGCGCCACCATCGAGGAGAAGACCGATAGCATCGGCTACTACCGCGCGCCACATCTCTCTCCAGGCAGTTACGAAGTTCGCGTCGAGAAGTCCGGATTCAAAACCAGCGTTGCCGAGGGTGTAGTCGTAAACGTAGACGTTGTCACTCGTGCGGACGTCGCCCTTCAGGTCGGCAGCATCTCGGAAAGCATCACCGTGACTGAGGCGCCTCCGCTCGTGCAGACGGAGGAAGGACGTCTCGCGAGCACGATCACCACACAGGAAGTCACCGACCTGCCGTTGAACGGGAGACAGGTCTATCAGCTTGTGACTCTCGAGCCGGGCGTCACCGCTACCAACGCTCCGGTAATTTCAAACGTCCCTTCTCCGACTTCGTCGGTGACGTTCCTTTATGGATTCATCGCGAATGGCTCTAATCCCCGCGGAAACAATTTCATACTCGACGGCAATTCGAATAACAATGAATGGTTGGGCGGCCAGCCGTTAATTTACCCTTCACTCGATGCCATCCAGGAAGTCCAAGTCCAGACATTGAACTTTTCAGCTGAGTACGGCCGCAACAACGGCGCCATCGTCAGCATCATTACGAAATCGGGTACGAATGCTTTGCACGGAACTGCTTTCTATTCCGGCCGGAACACTGCGCTTGACGCCAGAAATTTCTTCGATTTCGTTGAGAAGACCCCGCTGAAGCAGAACCAATTCGGCGCATCGCTCGGCGGTCCCATCATCAAGAACAATACGTTTTTTTTCGTGAACTATGAGGGGTCGAGGCTGATTTCAGGGGCGCCGACGGAAGTCCTGACCGAGAATCCCGCTTATCGCGAATCAGTTATTTCGTCGAGCCCGACCAGCATTGCGGCGCTCCTGTTCGGCGATTTCCCCGGACCGAACTGTCTCGGTACTGCGCCCCCAGCTACGACGCCGACTTGCCTGGCGGAAATCCCACAGGTGACACCCAATCGATCCGACCAATACCTCATCCGTGGAGATCACAACTTTTCCAATTCAGACAGGCTGTTTGTCCGCTGGGACAACAACCTCGCTTCCGGAAACGTCGGCCCGCAGGAACTGGGCGGGGCGGCTTCTCGCGGCTTCTCCTCTCCGTTCACAGGATTCTTTGCTGACTTGGGAATCGGCTATACGCACACATTTTCCGCTTCAACCCTGAATGACTTCCGATTCTCGTACTCCCGGAACGACAGCAAGATCGCGTTCAGCATTCCCTCCGACACCAAGACGGCTGCCATCCTTAAGGCTGATGGTTTTCCGGCGGACTATTTCGGAAATCTAGTCTTCGACGACGGAACGATACCGATTGGTGGAAACGTATACACCCCACGAAACTTCGTTTTCAACACTTTCGGAGTCAACGATACGTTCACTCATCTGGCCGGACGTCACTCGTTTAAGTTTGGATTCGAGTTCCGCCGGATTCAGGAAAACAGCGAATACGGACTTCTCGCTTTCCCCTGGTACGAATTCAGTAGCATCGAGGCGTTCGCGGCGGACTCTCCGTACTACGTGACCGCGGACGTAAATCGAATTCCCGGCAGTCCGAACTTCGGAGACTTTACAAATACGCCACGCCATTTCCGATGGAATCGATATGGAGCGTTCGTCCAGGACGATTGGAAAATCCGGCCGCACCTCACGGCCAATCTGGGCGTGCGCTGGGATTTGTTTCCGGGACCGACGGAGACAAACGGTCTACTGGCTAACATCAATCTAGGCTCGGGAAGTACGGTTGCCGACGAGTTTGCGAACGCAACTGTTGGTCGCGTTTCGAAGATGTGGAACACCGATTTCAAGAATTTCGCGCCTCGAATCGGTCTGGCTTGGGATCCAACTGGGAAGGGGACCTGGGCCGTGCGCAGCGGATTCAGTATGGCGTATGAAGAGCCGTTCTCGAACCTCTTCACGAACGCATCGCGTTTCAATCCGCCGGACTCGACTACTGTCTACTCTGAGCCGAGTTTGGGTGTGGGAACCACCGTAAATTACGTGTTCCCCTGGGAGCCTACTCCCGACTTCGCGGCGCCGACCTCGCCCAACGGAGGCGTCGAGGGTACTGCCATCGCTCCCAGTGGCGTTAACCCGAATCTGAAAACAGCTTACGCGTTGCAGTGGTTTTTGGGCGTACAACACGAGTTCCTTCACAACTATGGATTTAGCATCAATTACGTCGGAACGCGCGGCGTCGGTGGGTATACCAGAGAAGATTACAACCGGTTTGACGGAGACGTCTGTAATCCGACCGTGTGCGATTACTATGCGACCCGCTTGGCTCCGGGATGGGGAGCAATCACTTATATTGGGAATGAAAGCCAATCTACATATGAGGGGCTGAACGCCCAGTTCAAGAAGTCCTACAGCAACGGCGTGATGTTCATTGCCAACTACACATTTGGCAAGGTGCTGGACAACGTGACTGAGGGCGGCCTCGGCGATTACTTCAACGTGAACTCGTACGCCATAAACTATAGCGGTGTGATGGACATCGAGCATCCGAATCTGGATCGCGGGCCGGCGGAATTCGACGTCCGCCATCGGTTTACGGGCAGCGCGATTTGGAATATACCCTCTCCGAAGTCTGAAGGCGCACTCAACAAGCTTCTGGGCGGATGGCAGTTGAACACAATCGTGACGCTTCAGTCAGGCCGCCCGTTCGACGCGGATTGTACGCTCGGTTGGTATGAAGGCTGCGATTTCCAGATGGATGGCGATTTCTACGCCCGCCCCAATGTGCCGGCCGGAGGAATTCAGACCAGCGGCTTCAGCAATAAACAATTTCTCAACGGCGTGTTCGGCAACCCAGCGCTCACGTTCTACGGCCCCACTTACGAGAGCCTCACCTCCACGGCAATACAGGTTTTCTGCCCGAATGGTCTGAATTCAATTATTGATTTCGGCCCATCAGCGACATGCATTCCTGTTGGGCAGGATGGCAACTTGGGACGAAATGTTTTTCGTGGACCGGCCTTTAAGGATGTCGACCTCGGACTGTTCAAGAATACGAAAGTCGGGGAACGGCTGAATATTCAATTTCGGGCGGAAGCGTTCAATCTTTTTAACCGCGTGAACTTGTACAACCCCGTCAGTAATATGGGCAGCTCGCAGTTTGGGGAGTCGACGGCGGCATTTCCGTCGCGCCAAATCCAGTTGGGCCTGACGCTTCAATTCTGATTTTGCGCCCGGGGCATTGCTGTCTCTGCCCCGGGCATATTTCCTTTTTGGGCGCACGCCACGAGTGATCTGGCGTTTGCAACCACCCTCACCCTTTCCATAGCGAACGCTGATCGTGATTGCCTTCCTGGCCTCCATGCCCACAGATATGTCTTGAACATTGTTTCGCATTGACGAGAAAAGCGATTGCGGGAAACAATGGCAGCGCGTTTGGACTCAAGAAGCAATTTCCGGCCAACTGCGCACACGAAATGAGCCGCTCAAAGGACCTCTCGAAAAAACGCGCCAAGGTCCGCAAGAGCGCGAATTCTAGAGAACTTCCGCGAACCGGGCCATTCCTCTCAGGCAAAAATCTGAATGTCGTTCTCTGCGTTTCGCTCGCGATAGCCACCGTCGCGCTGTACATTCCCGCAGTCGGGCACCCGTTTATCAACTTTGACGATCATGATTACGTCACTGCAAACCCCCACATCCATGGCGGTTTGGCATGGAGCACCATCAAATGGTCATTTACGTCCACCGAGGCGGCGAATTGGCACCCGCTGACCTGGCTGTCGCACGCTCTCGACTACCAACTCTTTGCCTTGAACCCAGCAGGCCATCATTTGGACAGCGTGCTGATTCACACTCTTAATGCGGTGTTGCTATTTCTGCTGTTGGTATGGGTCACCAAGCGTATACAGCCGAGTTTTCTGGTGGCGGCGCTGTTCGCCTTGCATCCGATTAACGTGGAGTCGGTGGCGTGGGTAGCGGAGCGAAAAAATATACTGAGCACTCTTTTCTTTTTGTTGGCCATCGCTGCTTATGTGAGGTACGCGCAAAGGCCGGATTGGCGTCGATATGTGCTGGTGGTGGCACTGTTTGCGGCGGGGCTGATGGCCAAGCCGATGGTCATTACTCTGCCGTTTGTATTATTGCTGCTGGATTATTGGCCGCTGGATAGAACGCCGCTCGATAAAACGCAGAGCGTCCCGGCCAGCTCGAACGGAATCCCGCGGATGGCGTATTCGAGGCTGGTCCTCGAGAAAATTCCGTTGCTCTTTCTCTCGGCCGCCAGCGCATGGATCACCCTGAAGGCGCAGCGTGGTGCCGAGCATACCTTCGGAGAGTTTTCGTTTGCCGTACGAGTCGAGAATGCCGTCGTGGCGTATGGGCTATACCTGTGGAAGATGCTCTGGCCAACGAGGCTTGCGATCTATCCTCATTCTGTAGTTGCTCTCGCGGCTTGGCAATGGATTCTATCCGCGCTGGTGTTGATCGGCATCACAGCGGTCGTCGCGGTTTTTCGCCGCAGGCGATACTTGGTAGTTGGATGGTGTTGGTTTCTGGGAACGTTGATTCCGGTCATCGGCTTGGTGCAGGTGGGAGAGTTCGCGATGGCCGATCGCTATGCCTATGTCCCGCTGATCGGAATTTTCATAATGATCTCCTGGAGTCTTGCTGATTTGGCGGAGGCGAAAAAAGTTAGCACTGTTTGGCGGGCAGTTCCGGCGCTGTGTGCGTTAGTAACACTGGGCTGCGTCGCCCATCGCCAGATGGGTTATTGGGATAGCGATTACGACCTGTGGTCGCATGCGCTCGCGGTTTCAGAAAATCCGTTCACGCATAACGCGCTCGGTGTTCTGCTCATGCAACCCGATTCGGCAATAACGCAGCGAGACGTCGGAAATTTGGATACAGAGCAAGAGCGCATGGACGCGGCTCGCCGGCACTTCGAGCGGGCTTTGGAAATGGACCGGCCACTGATACAGCAAACGTCGGGAGCATACCTGGCGGACATGGCCAGGACTTTGAACAACCTCGGGAACGTGGATCGACTCGAGAACCGGACAGACGACGCTCGCCGGCACGGTGAGCGCGCTCTAGAGATTTACCGGCAGCTTGCCCAGCAAAATCCGGACGCGTATGCGCGCTACGTGGCGGCGACCCTGAACAACTTGGGGTCTCTCGATCGGCTCCAGGGGCGTATGGACGAAGCCCGCCGGCACTCTGAAGAGGCTTTGAACATTCACCGCCAACTGGCGGAACAGAATCCCGACAAGTACATGCCGAACGTGGCGATGACGCTGATTGATTTGGGGCGCCTGGATGCAATCGAGAACCGGATGGACGAAGCCCGCCAGAACTATGAAGAGGCGTTGAAGATCGATCGGCAATTGGCGGCGCAAAGTCCCGCCGCGTATCTGCCCGACTTGGCCATGACGCTGAATGACGTTGGCCGGCTGGATGAAATCCAGAACCGAATGGACGAGGCCCGCCGACTCTATGAAGAGGGCTTGAATGCTTACCGGCAACTAGCCGAGCACAATCCCGCTGTGTACCTGCCGGACGTGGCGATGACGCTGAACAACCTGGGGAGAGTGGATCGACTCGAAAACCGTTTCGAAGAATCTCGCGCCCATTACCAAGAAGCCTTGAGCCTCCTCCAGAAGCTGTTACAAGGTGACGATAAATTTGCTCGCGCGGTGGCCAGCGTCCAAGCCAGCCTCGAAGAACTAGAGAAGAATACTCCCCGCTAATAGGCTATATGAAATGAGCCGCGCCAGGAATAAGTCGAAAACTCTTCGCCGCGTAAGCAAGAGATCGGATGAAGCTGCACTCCCGCCATCGGTGCCGTTCCTCGCCGGTAGAAAGCTGTATGGGGTTCTCTGCGTTTTATTGGCGGCGGCGACCACCGCGCTGTATAGCCCAGTCGCGGGGCACGCATTTGTCGCCTTAGACGATCAAGATTATGTGACTTCGAACGCCCACATTCACGGGGGCTTATCTTGGAGCACGATCAAATGGGCTTTCACGTCTACCGAGGCGGCAAACTGGCATCCGCTGACCTGGCTTTCGCACGCCCTCGACTATCAACTCTTTGCCTTGAATCCGGCAGGCCATCATATGGACAGTGTGCTGATTCACGCTCTCAATGCGGTTCTATTGTTTCTGCTGTTGGCATGGGCTACGAAGCGCGTGGGGCCGAGCTTGCTTGTAGCGTTGCTGTTTGCGCTGCATCCGATCAACGTGGAATCGGTGGCGTGGGTGGCGGAAAGGAAGAACGTGCTAAGCACGTTTTTCTTTTTGTTGGCGATCGGAGCATATGGGAGGTACGCGCAAAAGCCGGAGTGGCGGCGCTATCTACTGGTAATGGTGTTGTTCGTCGCCGGACTCATGGCGAAGCCGATGGTGATCACATTGCCGTTTGTCTTGTTGCTGTTGGATTATTGGCCGCTTGGAAGAACTGCCGGCAGTCCGGCGTCCGGTATAAACGCGCCGCAATTAACGACATCCAGACTGGCGCTGGAGAAGATCCCGTTGCTGGTTTTTTCGGCTGCCAGCGCATGGATCACGATAAAGGCACAACGAGGCGGTCATGCTGTACGTACCTTCAGTCAGTTTCCGGTCACCATGCGAATCGAGAATGCCATCGTGGCCTACGGGTTATACCTGTGGAAAATGCTTTGGCCCGCACGATTGGCTGTCCTCTATCCCCACGCGGCAGGCACGCTGCCGGTGTGGCAGGTCACGTTTTCCGCGCTGACTCTGGTCGGTGTCACCGCAGTAGTTTTGGTTTTTCGTCGCAAGCGCTACTTGCCGGTCGGCTGGTTCTGGTTTCTGGGAACTTTAATCCCGGTCATCGGCTTGGTGCAGGTGGGAGAGGCCGCCATGGCGGACCGCTATGCCTATATTCCGCTGATCGGAATCTTCGTGATGATTGCGTGGAGTCTCGGCGATTGGGCGGAGGCACAGGAAGTTCGCACGGTTTGGCGAATAATTCCGGCACTGTGCGCGTTGACGGCGCTAGCCACAGTCACCTACCGCCAGATCGGCTATTGGGAGAGCGAATACGGCTTGTGGTCGCACACTTTGGCGGTGACAGAGCAGAATGCACATGCCGATGCCGTGTTGGGAACCGCTCTCTTGAATCCCGACTCAGCGATGACGCGACTTGACCTGGAGAATTTTGCTACCGAGCAAGAGCGGACGGACGAAGCTCGCCGGCACTACGAGGATGCGATTAAGATTTACCGACAACTGGTTCAGCAGAGTTCGGACGCGTATCTACCGGACATGGCCGCGACGTTGAGTAACTTGGGGGATGTAGCTCGACTCCAGAACCAGACAAACGAAGCCCGCCAGCACTACGAAGAAGCGCTGCGGTATTACCGCCAACTCATCCAGCAGAATCCTGGCCCACATCTGCTGAACACAGCGACGACATTGAGCAACCTGGCAGCCTTGGATCGCCGCCAAAATCAATTGGACGACGCGCACCAGCTCTACGATGAAGCGTTGCGGTATTACCGCCAACTGGCGCAGCAAGACCCAGACAAATACCTGCCGGATGTTGTCGACACATTGGTCAATCTGGGTTTCTTGGAAAAATCCCAGATGCAACCGGACGAGGCGTACTTGCACTTCGAGGAGGCGTTGAAAATCGGCCGGCAACTGGCGCAGCAGGATCCGGACAAGTATCTGCCAAATTTGGCCAACAGACTGGTCAACCTCGGGAACTTTGATACAGAGCAGAATCGGATCGACGAAGGCAGCCAGCACTACGAGGAGGCCTTAAACATCTACCGTCAATTGGCACAGCAAAAGCCAACCGCATACCTGCCGGACGTCGCCATCGTGTTGAACAATCTAGGGAGAGTGGATCAACTCCAGAATCGGTTCGATGCTTCCCGCGCCTCATACAAAGAAGCCTTGAGCATCCTCAAGAGGCTGTCTCAAGGTGACAGCAGATATCTTGGCGACGTCGCCAAAGTCGAGGCCAGCCTCGAGGAACTCGATAAGAGTGCTCCCCTCCGATAGGGGCTCCGAAACGAGCCGCGCCGGAACTATTTCGCAAACATTATTGATATTCGTAGCGAGCCTCATCCGGAGCTTGTGTGTACAACTCGATCAAAGTATCTGCCGGGCAAATTGGCTCAAGCCGGTCGCAGTGTACAACGGGTTTCGAAATCGACTTTGCTGGCGGTGCTGACGTGAAAAAATCTTAGACCATGCCCCAAAACGAAAAGGAGCCGCGTCTTCGCGGCTCCTCCCGTCCGGCTACAGGCTACCTTCCCATTTGCAACGTAACCTCGGGTAGAACCGGCGTGCCTTCCGCTCTCACGGCGTCCAGCGCGTTTGGATTAAGTCCCAAGGCCTCCACGATGGTCGGCGCGATCTGCATGGTCGTCACCGCGGCGGACACTGTCTGCGCCGACATGTGTGGATTAGATACCAGCATGATGACGTTGGTATCGTCATGCGCAAAGCCGCCGTGATCTCCGATCATCGTCGTGCTGCCTGAGTAGGTCACTCCCACGTTTGGCGTGACGATAATGTCCGGCGTGCGCGGATCCTGACCCTTCCCGGTTCCTCCGATGTTGTAGTTCAGGGCCAAACTCGGCCCGTAGTAGATCTCCCCCATCCCAATTCCAGCCGCATTGCTTTCGAGAAGCGACACAGCCGAAGTGACACTCGCGCCGGGAACCAGCCAGAGCACGGAGACGTCATCTTCGGTCGCGCCGATGCCACCGGGGGTTAGCGGTGACTCAGAAACGGGAATGTCAGATCCCAGCAGGGTCGCCGGCGTATTGGCGCCGTCTGCGACATACCGAGTCGGGTCAATCGGAGACTCCCCGTGCTTCGCCGTGATGACAATCAGCGTGTCGTTGTAGATGCCCGCGTTCTTGAGCGCGCCGACGATTTGGCCGATCGAGGCGTCGACGAATTGGACCTCCGTCAGCAACGCCGCGCTGGGCAAAGCCGCTGCGTTCTGGTAGCCGCCCGTGGCGACGCCTGGCTCGTATACACTTTCACCGATGTAGACGGATTGAAAGTTCATGCCGAAAAGAGCTGGTACGACTGCCGTGCCGCCGTTGTGCGTCTTACCCGCGATCTGGTTCAAGAGCGCCTGCACCTTGAGCGCGTCGTAACACTGGATGTTTTGGAAGCTACTTGTCCATGATGAGGTCCCGGCCGCGTCGCGAATTGGAGCACACGGGACACCCTCTGCAGTCGTCACGCCGGGCAACGGCACCACGGTCGAGTCCACTTCAGGCGAATAATAGTCGTTAAGACCCTTGCCCCCTGGCCCAGCCGTAAACGAGTACGACGCATGCTTATCAATCCAAGCCGTGTATCCGCGTGCCGCATGAACGACGCTAAAGATCGTGTTCGTCCGGACAAAATCCCAGGGATAAACTGGAGCGCAATTCTTGCTTGGGTCTCGCACCAGCTTTGACGGGTCAATCGATGCGATGCCGCCTTCGGTCACCGCGGCGCCCGGTGCGCCACCGTTCAGCATCGTGTCGTCAAATTCAATACCTTGGTCGTAGTCGGTCGTTGTTCCGGTGGGCGCCGCATTAGGCGTGCAGGTGCCCCCGGCCAAGCCGGTACCTGTCGTCGCCGCCGGCGCATCGAGGGTGCGGTCATACGCCACGTCGTAGTAGAGGCCTGTAGTTTTCGGCGAGCCGCCAGTGACTATCGCCGCGAGTCCGGGAAAAGAGTCAGTAGGCTTCGACGATATGGCGTTGACGTAGTTGACTCCCGTTTGGCTCAGCGCCGCAATGTTCGGACAGTAAGGATTGCCCTCGTTCGCGCCTGCAATTCCGTTCGCGCAGTTGTAGAAATCCACTGCGTGCATGCCGTCAATACTCAACAGCAGTACATGCCTAATCCTTCCATAGCCCACGAAGTTCGTGTCAGCTGCCGTTCTATGCATCGACGACGCGAGCGCGAGCACTGACGCCGCGACTACCAAAGCTGTAACCGGTACTACTAGACTCTTCATATTCATTTTAGCCCTCCGTGGGGGGGCTTGATATACACGACGCGGCGCGCCGAAATATTACTTCTCTGTGAAATCTAAATTAATTTCCCGGCGGCTCGCTGCTGCACGCCGAAGGGTTCGCCGCCGGAATCCCGCCGAAAAACGAGTGAGCAGATGCGCAGTGAAGAGACTTAGGTGCGCTGCGCCGAAGTGCAGGCTGTCGAAGAAAAATATTCATGCGGAAATTTACACGCTCGTAACGTTGCGTTGACACGTTCTGGTGCTAACTCACCGCGGTCCAGCCGAAAAATCCGGCATAAAAGGAAAAACACGATATGGCCGCAGGTCGAATCGGAACGATCGCTCTTGGAGTTGCGTTTCTTGTGTCGCTGATGTCCGCGTCGGCGTTTGTGCACGCGCACGGCGACGGCGCGCCAACCGCCCGCACCATCGCGACAGTGCGGGCAAACGAGACTCATAGTGCTCAACCTAACGGAACCCCCAAAATCGCTCCTGCAGCCGCAACCGACAAGAACAATGTAGGAGATCTTCCTTTAACCGCGCCACGGAGTGGGGCTGCAAACGAGACTCAGAATGCGCAATCTGACGAAAAGTCGAAATCCGATTCCGCCGACGCAACGCCAAACGTAGCAGGCAGTTTTTTCACACCGGGCAATCTGGTCGTGGCCGTTGCAGGCTGCGGCGTCTTCGGAGGCACCCCGCCGAACACGACCCCGTCGACGACAGCGTGTGCGACCGAACCAGTCGGGGGGACCGGCATCGCGTACACCGGCTACGGGGACGATCAGGCATCTGTCTGGACGCTATTTCAGTACACGCCGAACGGCGCGTCTAGCGTCACATATGTGAATTCTCTCCAATTGCCGCAAACCGCGTCTGGTGCGAACTTTCCCGTGACCAATGATTTCGGATCTCAATCCGAGGGCACGATACAGCTTTCCGGCAACGGCGAATACCTGACGATGATTGGCTACGGCATAAATGCGGCGGAATTCAACGTCAACTATGTTTTGTACTGTCCCGGCAACACGGGGACGCTCGCCAGTTCATGCGTGCCGGAGAATGGAAACCCGGCGACGGCCCAGACGGGAAGCCTGACGTCACCGGTAGCAGGAGTTA
>JBAPOP010000053.1:0-71816 GCA_049279675.1 Candidatus Acidiferrales bacterium | reverse complement strand
ATCGTCTTCAGAAAGTCCTCGCCAGTCGGATGCGTAAAGCGGTAGCGCATGAAATACGTGTGAATCGCGCGCCGCAAAGTGTCCTCGCCGATGATTTTTTCAAGAGTGAGAAGCATCGTTGCCGTCTTCCCGTACGTCACGCCGCCGTAGGAAGCGCTTCCCATGTACTGCCATGCGAAGCGCGCGATCGGATCGGCATCGGGCCGCGCCAGGTAGCCGAGCCGCTGCTGTTCGGGCTCACCCATCGTCCCGAAGTGAGTTTTGATCGTGGACGTGTTGAACCCGTACAGCTCGTTCATGATTTTCACTTCGGTGTAACTGTTGATTCCTTCGTCGAGCCACGCGTCCTCGAATTCGTTCGTCGCAACCATGCCGTACCAATATTGGTGGCCGAATTCGTGCTCCACGACTCCCTCAGGCAGGAGCACGCCCTTCGGCACCCACCATGAAGTGCCGGCTGTAATCAGAGTCGGATACTCCATTCCGCCCGCATCCAATCCTCCGTGGGGCGGATCCACCACGGTAATTCGATCGTAAGGATATGGTCCATACCACTCGTCGAATAGGCGCAACGTTCCCTTGAGCGCCTGGACATAACGCTTAGCCGTCCCCATGTGACCGGGCGACATCAAGACGTGGATCTTGACTTCGCCGGCGCTGCCCGTCCATGAATCTTCTACGTCGGTAAAAGTGGGGCTCGCCGTCCAAGAAAAATCGTGAACATCCTCGGAATGAAATGTCACGGTTTTAGTCCCGTCGGTATGGTTGACGCTCGATACCAAGTCGCCGCCGGCGCCAACGACCTCATATTGAGGGAGCGTTAACTTGACGTCGAAGGTTCCGAAATCGGCGAAGAATTCCGTGTTGGCATGAAACTGATGGCAATTCCAGGCGCCCTTCCACCACACGCCCACCTTCGGAAACCATTGGCCCACCATCACAAAATCGTGCGCATAGCCCGTCCGCTCGAGGACTTGCGGCATTTGATCCTGAAATTCGAGATGAAATGTCACCGACGCGCCCGGCGAAACTGGCTTCGGCAGCGTCACCTGGAAAACCGTCTTATCGTTCACGTTTTGGTCATCGGGATGGACAAACACCATCTTGTCCGTGAGGTCGCCCGCTCCCTCCACGGCAAACTTGCTGACGGTGATGGAGCCGAAATGTTTGGTGTCCCAGGAAGAGTCGGCGCCCGTGCCTCGCGTACCTTGCAGGCGGACTTCAGTCATAAACGTGGATTGCGGCTGAAAGGCATTCAAGTAAAGGTGGAACGGAAATGTTTGCTGCGGCTGGCCGGTCAGGTTTTTATAGGTGAGCACCTCGGAAGCATTGATCGTGTGCTTCACGTCGTCATACTTAGCGTCGATTTGATAGCCGACTACGCGCACTGAGAGGGGCTGCTTTTCGCGCGACATCGCAGTCGCATTCGGCGCCTGCGCCGAAGCGATTTGACAACTGATGACAAAGGCCACGAGTATCGAGGCACTTGTGATTCCAACAAGGCGCATTCAGCACCCCCGTCTATTTACGAACGCCGCAATGGGAAAGTTTCGCGGCAAGAGCATAGGATACCCGGCTCTTAATCGCAACCTCGAACGAAACAGGGCGAGGGTAAATGACCGCGTGGCAATACGGTGGCGCGTTGGCGCGGGCTTGGTTGACGCTTTGTCATCCGCTGATTAAACTAGGTTGGAGAGAGTGCGATCAGCGAACGCCGAACTTGTCTTTGTACTGATAAAATTTTATCGCGTCCATAAAATGGCCAGCCCTGCACTTCAACACAAGCGTCATCGAGATGTCCTGACCGATGTTGTCAGGATTTATATCGAGACGGGCGAGCCCGTGTCGTCGAGGAGTATTGCGCGCCGGCATACCGAGCCGCTCAGTTCCGCGACGGTTCGGAATGTTATGGCCGATCTCGAAGAGGAAGGCTTCCTCTATCAGCCGCACACCTCGGCAGGTCGCGTTCCGACGGCGTCCGCATATCGCTTTTTTGTCGAAGAAGTCGCGGCCCAGGCGACACCTCGGCCGCAGGATCTGGACTGGATCCGGCGGGAACTTGCATCAGCCGCTACGCCCGAAGCCGTGATGGAACGCGCTAGCCGCATTCTCGCCGACGTTTCGCGCGGTCTCGGCATCGTGATTTCGCCGCCTTTCGCGCAAACTCTCGTCGAGCACCTGCGGTTTCTCGTGATTCCGGATAATCGCGTTCTGGTTGTGCTGATCGGCTCTGGCGGCGTCACGCGCGACAAAGTTCTGCGGCCTGAGCGTACGTTCCGTCAGGATGAGCTCGATCAAATTGCGGATCATCTGAATCGCCACTATTCGGGCTGGACGCTCGTAGCTATTCGCGCTGACCTACAAGCGCAATTGGCGAAGGATCGAGAGCGATACGATCGCTTAGTGTCTGACGCTCTGATGTTGTGCGACGCGGATCTTCTCGGTGATGATGGCACACGTCGGGTCTACGTCGAAGGCGCGGCACAACTGGCGACATCTCCGGAATTTGCCGATCAAGCGCAATTAAGAGATCTTCTCGCTACAATTGAAGAGAGAAGCCGCCTGGTATCGTTACTGACGGGTTTTGTCGAAGCACCCGAGCCGGTCCACGTGGAATTGGGCGTGAAGGAAATTCCGGCCGCAGGCAGCCATCTCGCGATTGTCACGGCGCCGTTCATGCAAGGCGAGCAGCGGCAAGGCACCGTCGGAATATTGGGACCGATGCGCATGCACTACGAACGCGTAATCACTGCCGTGGCGTTCATGGCGGAATTTTTTAGTGAAGATGCGAAGGAAAATTGAGCTCCTCGTTGGGCCGGCTGATAGGAATGGTGAATGAGCAAGAAAGATAAAGAGCAAGACGCAAAAGATTCCGCGGATTTTGTGACTCTGGACGGCGATTCGGTGGATTCTGCCGCCACGTTAGCGGACGCCTCTGCCTCCGTCGATTATCGCGGCCTCTCGGACCAGGAACGACGGCTGATCGCCGAAATGGAAGAATTGAAGGGCACTCTGATCCGCCGCCAGGCGGATTTTGAGAACTATCGGAAACGAATCGAGCGCGAACGGCAGCAGGATCGCCACCGGGGAATCGAGGCCATCGTCGAAGCGCTGCTTCCCGTGATGGATGGATTTGAGCGCGCGCTGGCGGCGCACGGCGATCCTAGCTACGAAGAGCATCGCAAGGGATTCGAGCTGATCGCGCGGCAACTCCAAGACGTCTTGGCGAAACGCGGACTCGAAAAAATTGAAGCTGAAGGAAAGCCTTTCGATCCGCACATGCACCACGCCGTCGAGCGGGTTGAACGCGATGATGTTCCCGACGGCACGGTGCTCGGTGTTTTGCAAACCGGCTACCGGTTCCACGATCGAGTGCTGCGTCCCGCGATGGTTCGCGTGGCCGCGCATTCCGCCGCGAAGTCGGCGAACTAGACCATGAGAGAGCACGAAAAGCGCGCGCAGAATCGTAGAGACACCAGCGCGCATCGAATGACGAACGGGAATTTGCGCGCACTCAAAAGCAGCAACGGATAACGAACCGAATGCCAACCTCCAACAAACGCGATTATTACGAAACCCTCGGCGTTGGCCGGGAAGTTCAGGCCGAACAGCTCAAGTCAGCCTATCGCAAGGCTGCCCTAAAATGGCATCCGGACCGCAATCCCGACAATAAGCTCGAAGCCGAGGATGAATTCCGGCAGGCGACGGAAGCCTACAGCGTTTTGTCTGACCCGCAAAAGCGCTCTCTCTATGACCGCTACGGCCACGCAGGAGTGCAGCAAGCGGGCGGGTCTGGCGGGTTCGATGCCACAATCTTCGACGACTTTCACGATATCTTTGGCGATCTCTTCGGAATGGGCGATCTTTTCGGCGGCGGCCGCAAGCAGGGAACTCGCGGCAGACGCGGCCAGCGTGGATCGGATCTTCGCTACGACCTCTCGTTGACCTTTGAAGAGGCCGCGACGGGCGTCAAAACAAAGATCAAAGTATTTCGCCATGAGAATTGCAGCGCCTGCAATGGCACCGGGGCGAAGTCCGGCAGCGGAATGGCGGCGTGCCAGACTTGCCAGGGCCACGGCCAATTGCACTATCAGCAGGGATTCTTTTCGATTTCGCGGACGTGCCCGAGCTGCCACGGCGCTGGTCAGGTAATTCGCGAGGCGTGCGCGCAGTGTCGTGGGCAGGGACGCATAGAGCGAGATCGCGTCCTCGAAGTCGCCGTTCCCGCTGGCGTTGATTCTGAGACGCGGCTGCGTCTCGCTGGCGAGGGCGAACCGGGCGTTAACGGCGGCGCGCCTGGCGATCTCTACGTTTTCTTCGAAGTAAAAGAGCATCCGTTTTTCGAACGGCGGAATGCCGATCTTTTCTGCACCATTCCGGTTTCGTTCACCCAAGCATCGCTCGGAACGAAAATCCGCGTGCCGACGCTGAGTGGCGACGAAGAACTCGACATTCCGGAAGGCACTCAGTCCGGCCAGATTTTCCGAAAGAAGGGCAAGGGGCTCCCGAACCCGCACGGCGGCCGTGGCGATCTTTACATCAACGTGCGCGTTGACATTCCCACGAAGCTTTCACGCGAGCAGAAACGACTCCTCGAGCAATTGGGCCAGGTCATGAAGGTCGAGAACAAGCCCGCCGAACGCAGCACGAGCTTCTTCGACAAAGTGAAAGACATCTTCGGTTAGCGCCCCGCGGAATTGCGCCGCGGCGTTGTCGATCCAAGATAACGTTCAGCCCAGAGTTGATAAATTGTGAGATGAATCGCGGGATGAAATCTGGAGAGTACGTTCGTGCGGGCAGTTCTCGGCGATTGACGATCGAGTTTCCCAAAGCATGCGTAGACGATTTTTCGTAGAAGAGTTCAACGGCGACACAGCCACGCTTCGTGGCGAGGCGGCGGAGCATCTCGGGCGCGTGCTGCGCGCCGAAGAAGGCCAGCTTTATGAATTGAGCGATGGCCGTAGAGTGTGGCTCGGGCGCGTCGAGAAAGTTCGCAATTCGTCGCGAAACGGAAGCGAAGTCGAGTTCTCGTTGCTTGAATCGATCGAGGCGGCCACGCCGTCGCTTCGCATCGAGTTGTTATTGTCCGTCGTCAAATTCGATCGCTTCGAATGGTGCCTGGAAAAGGCGACGGAGCTCGGCGTGGCGGAAATCGTGCCCCTTGCAGGAACGCGCAGCGAGAAGCGGCTGATCAGCGCGGCCGAGAAGCGCTCCGAACGCTGGGAAAAGATACTTCGCGAGTCTGCGCAGCAGTCGCGCCAGCTCAAGCCCCCGGCGCTTTTCCCGGTCATGCGGCCCGAACAGGCTTTCGCGAATTCGCGCGCCGGCTGCCAGTTCATTTTCTCGGAACGTGAGGATGCGCGTCCGATTCGCAGCGTGCAAATGGGCTGCCTGAGCAAATACATTTCGGTCGCAATCGGCCCTGAAGGCGGCTGGACCGACGGTGAAATCGGCCTGGCACGAACCGCGGGTTATTTCGAGACGTCGCTCGGCGAAGGAATTCTTCGAACCGAAACGGCAGTCGTCGCCGCCCTCGCGATCCTCCGGTACGCGCTGGCCGAATGAGCGAATCGAGGTTTCGAACACGGAGCAACCGCCGCGGTTGGGCCATCGTCTTACTAGTGAGCGCTAATCACAATTGCTTCCCGGACGCTTATCAGATTCCTGATGCGACGCTCTTGGAAATTTACACAGCTTCGTGCTATGGCGCGTGCGGCGCGCCGCGTGCTATAAAGATAATAATTTAGCGATGAACGACGACACGAATATCGGCGCGGAAACAATTCCGGAGGAGAGCACACCACCGGAAGCCATACCGGCCGTCCAACCACCGCCTTCCTTTCCGCATGAATTAAAAGGTTGGGTCCGCGACCTCGCCGTAGCTTTGACTCTCGCCATGGTCATTATCGTGTTCCTCTATCAGCCCGTGAAAGTCGAAGGCACCAGCATGGCTCCGCTCCTGTCCGATCAGGAACGCATCTTCATCAACAAATTTGTCTACCGCTTCGAGCCGATTGGGCGCGGCGACGTCATCGTTTTCTGGTATCCTCTCGACCATTCGAAATCGTTTATCAAGCGCGTGATCGGTTTGCCGGGCGAGACGATCGAGTTGCAGCGCGGCCGTTTGTTCATCGACGGCAAGGAAGTAACCGAAGAGTACGTGCCGCAGATGTTTTTCGATGGGTCCAGCTACGGGCCGATGCAGATTCCGCAGGGTAGCTACTTCGTGATGGGCGACCATCGCGATAGCTCCAATGATTCGCGGATGTTTGGCACCGTTCCGCGCGAGTTTATTTACGGCAAGGCCGTATTCGCATATTGGCCGGTCGATCATTTCGGTTCGATTCCCGCCGTGGAAGCGAGCTCGAAGTGAAAGCACGAGGAGGCAACGCTGACGCAGTCTCTGGAAGCTCGCGCCACATTGGCGCTCGAGGACGGGCGAGTCTTTAACGGCCTCGCGGCGGGCGCTCGCTCCCGTCGAGGCGGCGAAGTCGTTTTTAATACCAGCCTCACTGGTTACCAGGAAGTTTTCACCGATCCAAGTTATTCCGGGCAGGCCGTGTGTCTCACTTGCCCGCACATCGGAAACGTTGGGACCAATTCCGACGACGAAGAATCCGCGAAACCGTACATCGAAGCTCTGATCGTCCGCGATTTTGCCCCGCTCGCTTCGAATTGGCGCTCCCGCGAGACCGCTCAGCGATATCTCGAACGCTATGGCATACCCGTCATCTGGGATTTGGATACGCGCGCGCTCGTCCGGCACTTGCGTAAGGTGGGGGCCTTGCGCGGCGTGATCTCGACCGACGGCGCACCAAGCGAACAATTAATTGCGGAGGCTCGCGCACTGCCGACGATGGCCGGCCAGGAGCTCGCCGGGCGGGTGAGTTGCGACAAGGCCTACGCGTGGACGCGTAATACGTTCGACATTGACGCGGCGCGGCCAAGCTCAAACGCCGCCGCGAAACCGGCTGACACTCCACGCTATCGCGTCGTCGCCTACGATTTCGGCATTAAGCAAAATATCTTGCGGCTGCTCGTCGACCATAATTGCGAAGTGACGGTCGTTCCCGCGAGAACAACGTCTGACGACGTTCTCGCGATGAAACCACACGGCGTATTCCTATCAAACGGCCCGGGCGATCCCGAGCCAATCGGCTACGCCATTGAAAATATCCGCAAGCTCGTAGGCCGCGTCCCCATTTTCGGAATTTGCCTCGGACATCAGCTCTGCGGCCTCGCTCTCGGCGGTCGCACGTTCAAACTGAAATTCGGCCATCACGGTTCGAATCATCCGGTGAAAAATCTGATGACGGGCAAAATCGAAATCACCGCGCAGAATCACGGCTTCTGCGTCGATCCGGAATCGCTGCCATCGAGCGATGTCGAAGTGACGCATCTCAATCTGAACGATCACACGAACGAAGGCATTCGCCACCGCTCGCTGCCGCTCTTTAGCGTTCAATACCATCCGGAAGCGTCGCCGGGTCCGCACGATGCGCGCTACTTGTTCGATCGATTCACGGAAATGATGCGGGAGTCGATGTAGCTCAATCGTAAAAACGAAATGCCGAAACGCACGGACATCAAAAGAATTCTCATAATCGGCTCGGGCCCGATCGTAATCGGCCAGGCGTGCGAGTTCGACTATTCGGGTACGCAAGCGTGCAAAGCACTGCGCTCGGAAGGCTACGAAGTCGTTCTCGTGAATTCGAATCCGGCCACGATCATGACGGATCCCGAAATCGCCGATCGCACCTACATCGAGCCGCTCACAAAGGAATATCTCGAGCAGATCATCGCGCGCGAACGTCCCGACGCTCTGTTGCCGACCGTCGGTGGACAGACCGGCCTCAACCTCGCTGTCGAGCTCGCCGAAGCTGGCATCCTCGACAAATATTCCGTCAAGCTGATCGGCGCATCGCTTCAGGCCATCAAAATCGCCGAGGACCGCCTGCTCTTCAAAGACGCCTGCCGCAAAATCGGTCTAGAAGTCCCAGAATCGTCCGTCGTAAATGACGCCACCGCCGCGATAAAGACCGCCGACAAACTTGGCTACCCGGTCGTAATCCGCCCATCTTTCACTCTCGGTGGCACCGGCGGCTCCATCGCCTATAACCATGAAGAGTTTATCGACGCCATCGCGCGCGCTCTCGATGCGAGCCCGGTTCACGAAGCGCTAATCGAAGAGTCCGTCCTCGGCTGGAAAGAATTCGAGCTCGAAGTGATGCGCGACTGCCGCGACAACTTCGTCGTGATTTGCTCGATTGAGAATTTCGATCCGATGGGCGTCCACACCGGAGATTCGATCACCGTCGCGCCGGCGCAAACTCTCACCGACAAGGAATACCAGCGCATGCGCGACGCCGCTGCTGCGATCATCCGCGAAGTCGGCGTCGAGACCGGCGGATCGAATATTCAATTCGCCGTCGAACCCTCCACCGGCCGCATGACGGTAATCGAGATGAATCCGCGTGTTTCTCGAAGTTCCGCGCTCGCGAGCAAGGCCACCGGCTTTCCGATTGCCAAAATCGCGGCGAAGCTCGCGGTCGGCATGACTCTCGACGAAATTCCCAACGACATCACGCGCATGACCCCCGCTTCCTTCGAGCCGACGATTGACTACGTCGTCGTGAAAATTCCGAAGTGGCAGTTCGAGAAATTCCCCGGCTCCGATCAGACTCTGACCACGCAGATGAAGTCGGTCGGCGAAGTAATGGCCATCGGCCGCACATTCCCCGAAGCGCTGTGCAAGGGAATTCGCTCGCTCGAGCCGCACACGGCGTGGCGCGCGCCCGCGGAAGTCTCGACCGCGCTGCTGCGTGAAAAGCTTGCTGTGCCCGGCCCCGATAGGATTCATTGGCTCTTCGAATCGCTCGAGCGGGGCATGACAGTGGACGAAATCGCGAGTCTCACCAAGATCGATCCGTGGTTCGTTCGTCACCTCGACGCAATTTCGAAACTCGACCTGAAGATCGCCGCCACTCCGTTCGCCGAAGTCACGCACAAATTTCTGCTCGAAGCAAAGCGCTCGGGTGCAAGCGACGAAATGCTCGCGCAGCGTTGGAAGACATCGGCCACCGCTGTCCGCGATCTCCGCAAGAAACTCGGCGTCCAACCCGTATTCAAGCGCGTGGACACCTGCGCCGCTGAATTCGAATCGTTCACTCCTTATCTCTACTCCACGTATGAAGACGAAGACGAAGCGGACGCCGTTGACCGGCCGAAGATCGTAATTCTCGGCAGCGGCCCCAATCGCATCGGGCAGGGAATCGAGTTCGACTACTGCTGCTGCCACGCCGCGTTCGCCCTCAAGGAAGACGGATACGAGACCGTGATGGTCAACTGTAATCCAGAAACGGTTTCGACCGATTACGACACATCCGACCGCCTCTATTTCGAGCCGCTCACGCTCGAAGATGTGCTGGCCGTCATCGATCGCGAGAAGCCGACTGGCGTCATCGTTCAATTCGGCGGGCAGACTCCGCTCAATCTCGCGCTCGACCTGAAGCGCAACGGCGCTCCGATTATCGGCACCGCTCCCGAGTCAATTGATCTCGCCGAAGATCGCCGCCGGTTCGGCCGTCTTCTCGAGGAGCTGCAAATCCCTCAGCCGCGCAACGGCACAGCGCTCTCTCCGGACGAAGCCAAGCGCGTCGCTCAGGAAGTCGGTTTGCCTGTTCTCGTGCGCCCGAGCTACGTACTCGGCGGCCGTGCCATGGTGATCGCCTATGAATTGAAAACGGTCGAAGACTACGTCGCGCAGGCTGCGTTGATGGCAGGAAGCGGCAGCACGCTTCGCCCGATCTTGATTGACCAGTTCCTGGAAGACGCGATTGAAGTAGATGTGGATGCGCTCGCCGACGGCACCGACGTCGTCATCGCAGGAATCATGGAGCACATCGAGGAGGCGGGAATCCACTCGGGCGATTCCTCGTGCGTGCTTCCGCCCGTTTCACTTTCGCCATCGGTTTTGAATCGCATCCGGGATTACACCGGCAAGCTCGCACGCGCCCTGAACGTGATCGGCGTGATGAACGTGCAATATGCGATTCAGCGCGACGTTGTGTATGTCCTCGAAGTAAATCCGCGCGCTTCCAGGACGCTTCCTTATGTCAGCAAGGCCACGGGAGTTCCGGTTGCCAAAGTTGCGGCGCGATTAATGACCGGCCGCAAGCTCAAGGATATTCAATTGCCGCTTGTGCAGACCAACGGCGTCCCCGAGCTTGCGACCCGCGGATACTACGCCGTCAAGTCGCCGGTGTTTCCTTTCAACAAATTTCGAGGCGTGGACACGATCCTCGGGCCCGAGATGCGCTCGACGGGTGAAGTCATGGGCATCTCGTACAATTACGGCCTCGCGTTCGCCAAGGCGCAACTGGCGGCGGGGCAGAAGCTTCCGCGCACGGGCGTCGTTTTCTTGAGCGTTAACGACCACGATAAGCGCCACGTCGCAGGTCTCGCGCAGGAACTGGCACGGGCGGGATTGAAACTGATCGCCACTCGCGGTACCGCCGCCGCGGTTGCGGCTGCTGGCGTTCCCGTTGAAACAGTTTACAAAGTAAATGAAGGCCGGCCCAACATCGTTGATCTCGTGAAGACAGGGAAAGTAGATCTCGTCATCAACACCCCACTCGGCCGCGAGTCCTTCTACGATGAAAAATCCATCCGCCGCGCGGCCGTGCGTTACAACGTGCCTTGCATCACCACGCTCTCTGCCGCGATTGCCGCTTCGCGAGGAATTCTAGCAATGTCTGTGGAATCGCCGGATATTGCGGCGCTGCAGGACCTCCATCGAACAAAGACCCCGCCAGCTACCATGGCCGCTCGTTCATCACCGCAACCTGCGGGCGCGGATTAATCGTGAATTGGGCTAAGATTTGACCATGAAGCTTCACGGAATCTTTGCGCCCTTCACCATTCCATTCTCTGCCGATGGATCCGTCGATCACGTGAGCCTTCGCACGAATGTTGAGCGCTATAACCGGACGCCTCTGCACGGCTACGTGCTAAATGGTTCGACCGGCGAATCGGTTCTGCTCCGTTGGGATGAGATCTATCAGATTTGGGAAACTGCCAAATCCGTCGCCGTACCCGGAAAGGTGCTGATAGCGGGCACGGGCGCTGAATCAACTCCCGAAACAATCGCGCACACGGCTCGGGCCGCCGCGCTCGGCTACGATTACGCGCTCGTCCGTACGCCGAGTTATTTCAAGCCTCTGATGACTGTCGAAGCCGAAGCGGAACACTTTCTCCGTGTTGCCGATTCGTCGAAGATTCCAATTCTGCTCTATTCGATACCTATCTTCACTGGCTATGCCGTCGAAGCGCCACTTGTTGCGCGCGTCGTCCATCATCCGAATATCGCCGGCCTGAAAGACAGCTCTGGAAACGTTGGACGCATGGCGGAGATTATCGCAGCGGGCGGACCCCGATTTAACGTTCTCGTCGGATCGGCAGCGACACTTGAACCTTCTCTCGAAAAGGGCGCAACCGGCGCAATCTTGGCGCTCGCGTCCGCACTGCCCGAGCTTTGCTGTGAACTGTTCGCGGCGCATAATTCGGGAGATCACGCCCGCGCGAAGCTCATTCAAGAGAAGCTCCGCATACCATCCGAAGTTCTAGTTTCGAAGAATGGAATTCCGGGTTTGAAATACGCGCTCGACCTTCTCGGCTTCGTCGGCGGCCCACCACGTGCGCCCCTCCTTCCGGTAGGAAACGCGGTCAAGAAGGATATTGAGGACGTCGTTGCGACGCTTGCGGCTTTAGATGCAGCGAACGCCTGAGCCCCGCCGCCGCGATCGCCCGCCCTGCACCCGTAGGGACCGTCGGAAGACGGACCGGCCTCTTACGATTTTGGTTTTGCCTGTGTCAATCAATCACCACAACCCGGCCGGCCGCCCGTCCAGCCCTACGAAAATCAAATCAGAACCGCCTCGCTCGACTTTCATTCGGCGTTGCAAAACGCCCTCCGGGCCCGATTCGGCTACGACGATTGCTGCGTCCTTTCTCACCGTGTATCATCCAAATCCTACATGGAGTCTCACTGTCTGCGTCTCGCCGAACTGCCGCGCACGACGAAGTTAATCTTAACTTTTCTCGATGATTTCCCGCGAGTCGGAGAATTCTACCGTCACGAACCCACTCTCGATGGCGTTATAGCATCCGCGAAAGAAGTGCATTTCGATTCGCAAGTGCGGAGCGCAGTCGTCGCGATTTTGCGCGCTCAGAATCGCGCGTTCGGATCAGGCCCTGCCGCCGGCACAAATCTCGATCGCCTCGCAAACGGCGCCGTCGCCGTCGTCACCGGCCAGCAGGTTGGCCTGTTTGGCGGGCCCGCGTACAGCTTCTACAAGGCCTTAGAAGCAATTCGAACCGCCGAACGGCTATCGGCCCGCGGGATCGAGGCAGTGCCGATATTCTGGCTCGCCACGGAAGACCACGATCTCGCCGAAGTAGATCATTCCTTCTGGCTCACGAAGTCCGGGCTCGAGCGTTTCGGTATTGAGGCACCATCGGAATTCGCGGGCCGCCAAGTCGGCGCAATCCGTTTCGGCTCCGAAATTTCGAAAGTCACCGACGCGGCCGCAAAGCGGCTCGAAGGTCCCGGCGTTGTAGAAACCGAGAGCGCCCTCCGCGAGTCTTACGCGCCCGGCGAAAATTTTGGCTCCGCCTTCGGAAAACTGTTCGCACGCCTCTTGTCGAAATTCGGAGTGATTCTATTCGACCCGCTTGATCCTGGCTTTCACCGCCTCGCGGCCCCCGTCTTCCGCCGCGCGATCGACGAAGACGCTCCGCTGCGGGACGCACTCAAAGCGCGAGACAAGGCGCTTGAGAAGGCTGGCTTTCACGCCCAGGTCAAAATCACAGGCCGCTCCACTCTTCTTTTCATGAACGTTGGTGGCAAGCGCGAGCCCGTTCGCGCTGCAGGAGACAAGTTTGTCGCAGGCGGCATCACAAGTTCCTCGAGTGAGCTTCTGCACGCCATCGACGAGACTCCCGAACTCTTCTCGCCGAATGTTCTCCTTCGCGCCATCGTCCAGGACACTCTTCTGCCCACTGTCGCGTACATCGGAGGCCCCGCCGAAATCGCATATATGGCGCAAGTTGAAGTCGTCTACGCCCAACTCATGAACCGAATGCCGGCAATCCTCCCGCGGCCAGGTTTCACGCTCGTACCGCCCCACGTCGCGCGCCTCTTGAAAAAGTATGGCCTATCGCCCAGCGACATTTTTCAAGGTCGCCAGCGGCTCGGCGCGATCCTCGCCGCCGGAAACCTTCCGCGCGGCCTGGCGCGAAGATTCGAGCGCGACGAAAAAGCGCTTCAAAAAGTGCTAAAAGGCCTCGAAAAGCCTCTTGGGCGTCTCGACAAATCCCTTCTCGGCGCTCTCGGAACCGCCGAGCGCAAGATGCTCTATCAACTCGCCAAATTGCGCCGCAAGACAGGCAAGGCCGAAGCCCTCCGCTCCGGCGTTTTGGAGCGTCACGAGCAGATCCTCTTCGACTCGCTCTTCCCCCAGCGCGGTCTTCAAGAGCGCAGCCTCTGTCTGCTCCCATTCATCGCGTCATTCGGTACCGAGTTATTGGACGAACTCTACAAGCGCACCGCATCGCCTCCCGAACACCACATCCTGTATCTCTAGTTTCAATAAAAATCCTACGCACCATCTGCATCAGCCTGTTCGCGCATCAACGTCGCGTGCTAAAATGCCGCCGTTCAAACATGCGCAATTCGATTGGGGAGGACGTCCGATGAAGGTAAGCGCCGGCAAAATAAAAGGCCTGCAAGCCGTGTCCAACGAGCGGGGCGTGATCGCCGCCGCCGCGATGGACCAGCGTGGCTCGCTGAAGAGCGCCATCGCAAAAGATAAAGGCATCGATAAAAGCGCGGTCACATGGGAAATGATGGCCGAATTCAAGCAAGCGGTAGTCCGTGCTCTCACTCCTTACGCGAGCGCAATCCTTCTCGATCCCGAATACGGCCTCGAAGCCGCCAAAGCGCGCGCAAAAAATGCAGGCCTCCTTCTCGCCTACGAAAATAGTGGCTACGACAACACGCGCCCCGGCCGCTTGCCCGATCTTCTTGATATCTGGTCAGTTCGCCGCCTCGTGGCCGCAGGCGCCGATTGCATCAAGATTCTCCTCTACTACACTCCATTCGATTCGCGCGAGATCAACGAGATCAAGCACGCCTGGGTCGAGCGCATCGGCGCGGAATGTACCGCCTCGGACGTTCCATTTTTCCTCGAATTCGTCGGTTACGAAGAAAATGGCGATGAGAAGGGAATCGCCTTCGCGAAGAAAAAGCCCGAAATCGTCGCGAAGAGCATGGAAGAATTCTCGAAGCCTCAATACGCCGTGGATGTTTTGAAAGTCGAAGTCCCGGTGAACATGAATTTCGTCGCCGGCACGCGCGCCTGCAAGGGCGAATCCGCATACACGCGCGACCAAGCCAAGGATTTCTTCCGCCGCGCCGCTTCCGTTTCGAAAAAGCCCTTCATCTATCTTTCGGCGGGCGTCAGCAACGATACCTTCGCGGAAACGCTCGAACTCGCGGCCGAATCCGGCACAAATTTCTCCGGCGTCCTTTGCGGCCGCGCCACTTGGAAAGATGGCATGCCGATCTACGCCAAGCAGGGCCTGAAGGCGCTCGAAGATTGGCTTGCGACGGAAGGCGTCAAAAATATCAAAAACGTCAACGATCGCCTCTCCGCCGCAAAGCCGTGGTTCAGTTTCTACGGCGCAGCCTCGGCTGCGGCGCTTGCGGACTAAGCGCCCGCTTCGAAGGCCGCACCGATGCCGGACTCCCGCACGAACGCAATCGCGCGCAAACACATCATTGAGGTTCGCTCATCTCGCCGAACGGAACTGATCAATGTCACGGCGCGCGTCCATGATCTCGTCACAGATTCAGGCGTCGCGAACGGCATTTGCCATCTCTACGTTCCCCACACAACCGCCGGAGTCTTGATCAACGAAGGCTACGATCCCGACGTCGCAAGCGACATGGAAGCTGCTTTCGACCGAATCGTTCCCACGAGCCTAAAATTCAAACACGCTGAAGGCAACTCGGACTCCCATATAAAACTCGCGCTGACGGGAACCTCGCAAAGCATATTCATCGAGCGTGGCCGTCTGGCGCTCGGCCGCTGGCAAATGGTATTCTTCGCCGAGTTCGACGGGCCCCGCCACCGCGAGCTACACGTCAAGATCGTCCCAGACCCGTCGTAATTACGCGCCAAGCCTGCTGTACAATGGACTGAATCCATGACATCCGGCTTATACATTCAGGTGCCTTTCTGCCAGACCAAGTGCACCTACTGCAATTTCCACACCGGCGTCTTCTCGCCAAATCTCTATGCACCCTACGCCGCGGCCATCACTCGCGAAATTGAACTTCGCTCGAGCGAAATTTGGCCCGCATTCGACACCGTATACATCGGTGGCGGAACGCCAAGCCTCCTTTTCCCAGCAAACCTAAAAGCAATTCTCGATTCGCTCCGCGCTCATTTCAAATGCGCCATCGAAGAAGCTACCCTGGAGGCCGACCCCGAAACTATCACGCGCGAAAAAGCGAGCGCGTGGCTGGCCGCAGGATTCAATCGCATTAGCCTGGGCGCTCAATCCTTCAGCGATGTCGAACTCAAAGCCGCGGGCCGAATGCATCGCCGCGCGGATACCTTCGCCGCGGTCGAAATTCTCCGCGAATCTGAATTCCGCAATATCACGCTCGATCTCATCGCAGGCATGCCTCATCAAACCGCCGCCACCTGGCGCGATTCAATCGAAAGTCTTCTGCGCACGAATCCAGAACACGTTTCGATCTACCTGATGGAAATTGACGAAGGCAGCCACCTCGGCAAGGAAGTGCTGGCAGGCGGACAACGCTACAGCGCCGGCGCTCTCCCCACAGACGACGAAATGGCTTCGTTCTACGAGCACGCCTGCGAACGCCTAGCCGCCGAGGGCTTCGAGCACTACGAAATTTCAAACTGGGCGAAACCGGGATTTCGCTCGCGCCATAATCTGAAATACTGGCATCGGGAACCGTACCTCGGCCTCGGCGCTGGCGCGCATTCATTCGACGGCACGCGCCGCTGGGCCAATAGCCACGATCCTGCCGCCTACGTCTCCGCGATCGATCGTGGCCTACTTCCTGTCGAACAGAATGAAGCAGTCACGCGGCTGCAAGCACACGAAGAAGAAATTTTCCTCGGACTCCGCCTGCTCGATGGAGTCGATATTTCTATTCTGTGCGGTCAATCCGGAAGCGTGATCCTCGAGCGAATCGAAGAACTGCGTGCTCAAGGCCTCCTAATCGTCGAGAATGGCCGAGTGCGGCTCGCGCCAGACCGGGTGGCAATCTCAAATGAAGTCTTCGTCGCGTTGCTCGAAGCCGTGAGCGCCTAGGTGATTCAGGAGCCGAATGTGTACGAACAAACTCTCACGCCGGCCGGAGAAAAAACGGAGAAATCACGCGACGCCGCTGCCGTCGTCGACCTGCGCAGCGACACGGTTACAAAGCCGACCCCAGCGATGCGCCGCGCCATGGCCGAAGCCGAAGTCGGCGACGACGTCTACGGCGAAGATCCCACCGTCAATCGCCTACAATCCCGCGCCGCGGAAATATTCGAACGCGAAGCCGCGCTCTTCGTCCCCAGCGGTTCGATGGGCAATCTGCTGGCGATCAAAACTTGGACTCGCCCCGGCGACGAAGTCCTTTGCGAAGAACGCGCGCACGTAAATCATTACGAACTAGGTTCCATGTCCGCGATCGCGGGCTGCTTTCCGCGCCCCGTCTTCGCGCCCGACGGAATTCTCACTTGGGAACTAATCGAAGCCAGCTTGCGCCCCAAGATTTACTACTATTCCCAAACCCGCCTCGTCACGATCGAGAATTCCCACAACATGGCGGGAGGGTCCGTCTATTCAGTGGAGTCAGTCGACGATATCTGCGATCGCGCGCACGAAGCAGGCCTCCGCGTTCATCTTGATGGTGCGCGGATATTCAACGCGTCTGTCGCCGCCGGCCGCACTGTCGCCGACTTGTCGCGGAAGTGCGACTCAATCATGTTCTGTCTTTCGAAGGGGCTCGGCGCGCCGGCCGGGTCGCTCTTGCTCGGCTCGCACGATTTCATTGCCAAATCCCGCGTCACGCGGAAGATGCTCGGTGGCGGAATGCGCCAGATTGGCGTCCTCGCGGCGGCGGGGCTGCTCGCTCTTGAGGATTCTCCGAAGATTCTGCCGCGCGACCACGAGAACGCTCGATTCCTGGCCCAGGGCCTCGCGCAAATCAAAGGCATCTCGGTCGGGCAGGAAAAAGTCGTCACGAATATCGTCATCTTCGATGTTCGCGCAACGGGCAAAACTGCGGCGGAGATCTCAAGCGATCTTGCGAAAGAACGAATCTTGTCCAATCCATCCGAGAAATACGCGCTTCGTATGGTCACCCATTATGATGTTGACCGCGCAGGATGCGAGCGAGCGCTCGATGTGTTGGCAAGAATCGTTGCTCCTTAGGATTCCCGAACCACAGCGCAGTCTCTGCGCTTACCTGTGATATAAATTTAGATTCGGCCTTTCGATAACTCTGCCCGCGCGCGTGCTGCGCACCGAGGATCACGTGGATTTCTCGCTGACGGATGAACAAATACAGCTTCGCCGCACGGTGCGCGAATTTGCCGAAGGCGAAATCGCTCCGCACGTCATGGAGTGGGATGAGGCTTCCCGCTTTCCGGTCGAGATCGTTCCAAAGCTCGCGGAAATGGGACTTCTCGGCGTCGTCTTCCCGGAGAAGTACGGCGGCGCGGGTCTCGGCTACGTCGAATACGCCATCGCAATCGAGGAATTGTCCCGTGTGGACGGCTCCATCGGCATCATCGTCGCCGCGCACAATTCACTCTGCACGAATCACATTTACAAATTCGGCACCGAGGAACAGAAGAAGAAATACGTCGTCGATCTCGCGCAGGGCAAAAAGATCGGCTGTTGGTCGCTCACCGAGCCCGAAGCGGGTTCGGACGCGGGTGGCACGAGAACTTCTGCCGTGCGTCAAAATGGCGATTGGCTTCTGAACGGCGCAAAAACCTTCACGACGAATGGCCACTACGCGGACGTTTGCGTTGCGATGGCCGCCACAGACAAATCGAAGAAGAGTCACGGAATTTCGGCCTTCATTATCGAGAAGGGAACACCCGGATTCCGTCCGGGCAAAAAAGAAAATAAGCTCGGCCTGCGCGCGAGCGATACTTCCGAAGTAATTTTCAGCGACTGCCGCATTCCCGCCGCGAACCTTCTCGGCAAAGAAGGCGAAGGCTTCGTCAATAGCCTGCAAATCCTCGATGGCGGCCGCGTTTCCATTGCAGCGCTGGGACTCGGGATGGCTCAAGGCGCATATGAGGCCTCGGTGAAATACGCGAAGCAACGCAAGCAGTTCGGCAAGGCGATCGCCGAATTTCAGGCCATTCAATTCAAGCTCGCCGATATGGCGACGCAAATTGAGGCCGCTCGCCTCCTCACGTATCGCGCCGCCTGGCTCGCCGACCGAGCGATTGCAAGAGGCGGAGACGCCGTGCGCTACACGCAGGAATCGAGCATGGCAAAACTCTATGCAGGCGAGGTCGCGGTTCGCGTCGCCAACGAAGCGGTGCAAATTTTTGGCGGTTACGGCTTCATCAAGGACTACCCGGCGGAGAAGTATTACCGCGACGTCAAACTCTGCACCATCGGCGAGGGCACGAGCGAGATTCAACGTCTCGTGATCGCGCGCCAGCTTCTCGGGAAAGCTTGATCCACATGAGTCGCGGAAATCCCATATCGAATCCGTGCGCGCTGTACCCCGCGAATCGGGCTGCGTTGCCATCGCGGAAAGCGCTTTTCTCCATTTCATGACGCGCGCGATCGAGGATTGGGCGGAACAGATTCGCGCAGGGGATGTCCGCGCGATCTCGCGCGGAGTAACCGCGATTGAGAATCGCACCCGCGAATCCGAAGATCTTCTTCGCCGATTATTTCCGCATACCGGCAATGCATTCAAGTTGGGTATCACGGGAGCGCCGGGAACAGGGAAGAGCACCCTCGTCGACCGTCTCGCCGCGCATTATCGCGGGCAGCATCGCACCATCGGCGTCATCGCCGTTGATCCATCAAGTCCATTTACCGGCGGCGCAATTCTTGGCGACCGCATACGAATGCAAGGCCACGCGTCAGACGCAGGAATCTTTATTCGGTCGATGGCCACGCGTGGTTCTCTCGGCGGCCTGTCGGAAGCCACAAACGATACCGCACTACTCCTCGATGCCGCCGGAAAGGAATTCGTTCTCATCGAGACGGTTGGCGTCGGTCAAGGTGAAGTCGAAATTGTCCGCCTCGCCGATTGCACCATCGTCGTACTCGTCCCCGGCATGGGAGACGATGTGCAGAACCTAAAAGCCGGGTTGATGGAAATCGCGGACATATTTGTTATCAACAAGTGCGATCGCGAGGGCGCCGGTCGATTTGAGGAGCAGCTTCGCGCGATTCTCACCATTGCTCCCGAGCGCGATGGCTGGCGGCCTGCCGTCGTTCGCACCGTAGCCACCGAATCAAAGGGCATCCCCGAATTGGCCGGGGAGATCGAGAAATTTCGCAGTCACAAAGCATCGTCTATGGATCGCAAGGCTCAAGAAATCGGATACTGGAAACAGCGATTGATCGAAATGCTTGAACAGCGATTCGCTGAGCGCGTGATTCGCGGTCGAATTGGCCACGCGGCGCTTTCGTCGGCGGCGGAAGAAATCGCGAGCCGCCGGAAAGATCCGTATGCCGTGGTGAACGAGTTTCTCGATCGCATTGGCATGGGGGAATCCAAGTGAAGCTTGGTGATCTGGAGTTCTGGATTCTCAACGACGGCGGCTTTCGACTCGACGGCGGGGCCATGTTTGGCGTCATCCCGAAGCCGCTGTGGGAGAAAAAGATTCCGGCCGACGAGCGCAATCGAATCGGCCTCGAAATGAATTGCCTGCTAGTGCGCGCGGCAGGGAAGACGATTCTCGTTGAAACCGGCGCGGGCGATAAAATGGATCCAAAACGCCGCGACATTTATGCCATTGGCGCTGGCAAGCGCTTGCCGGAGCAACTCGCGGCGCGCGGCGTTGGTCTCGATCAGATTGATTACGTTGTGAATACTCACCTGCACTTCGATCATTGCGGCTGGAACACGCGAATCGAAGATGGCCGCACGGTTCCATCGTTTCCGAACGCACAATACATCGTGCAACGCGGCGAATTGGAACACGCCAAGCACCCGACGGACCGCGACCGCGCGAGCTACATGCCCGATAATTTTCTAGCCATCGAGACCGCGGGAAAGTGGTGGCTCCTTGACGGCGATTCTGAAATCGTGCCCGGCGTAGAAGTGATTCGCGTTCCCGGTCACAATGCGGATATGCAATGTGTCCGGCTTTCCGGCGGCGGCAAGTCGGCATTCCTGTTTGTTGACCTTGTCCCGACGACCGCCCATCTCCCCGGTCCGTGGATCATGGCGTACGATCTCTATCCGCTTACGACGCTCGAGAACAAGCGCAAGTGGATTTCGGAAGTCGCGCGCGAGGGAACGCTCGCGCTCTTTTCCCACGACGCCAAAGTTCCAGCCGCCCGTCTCCATGCGCGCGGCGGCGGAATCGAGATCGAGCCCGTATCGGTAACGTAAGAAAGAGCTGACGAAAAAAGAGGCGATGTGAAGAAGGCGGCGTCCAAAACAAAACCACATACGAAGCGAGCAGCCGTGCCCGCGCTCATCGGAATCATCGGCGGAAGCGGGCTGTATTCCTTCGAAGGTTTCTCCGATGCGAAGGAAGTGCGCGTGCGCACTCCCTTCGGCGATCCCTCCGACGCCTTCGTGGTCGGCTCGCTCGGCGGCAAACGCGTGGCCTTTCTTGCCCGTCATGGCCGCGGCCATCGCTTTTCGCCAAGCGAGATCAACTATCGCGCGAACATTTGCGCCATGAAAATTCTCGGCGCAGAGCGCGTCATCTCCGTGAGCGCGGTCGGATCCCTGCGCGAAGAACTTCGCCCGCTAGATTTCCTTGTGCCCGACCAGTTTTTCGATCGCACGCGCGGCCGGATCGCGACATTCTTTGGCGGCGGCGTAGTCGCTCATGTTGGGTTCGATAAGCCGACGTGCTCGCATCTTTCGAGCCTTCTCGCTGACGCCTGCGACCGCGCCAAAGTCAACGTGCATCGCGGCGGCACCTATGTCTGCATGGAAGGCCCGCAGTTCTCGACTCTCGCGGAATCCGAAACTTACCGGAAGACGGACTTCGATGTTATCGGCATGACCAACCTCACCGAGGCGAAGCTCGCGCGCGAGGCGGAGCTTTGTTACGCCACGGTCGCGATGATCACCGACTACGATTGCTGGCATCCGTCGCACGCGTCCGTCACCGTCACTCAAATCATCGCGAACTTGACGCGCAACGCCGAAAACGCCCAGAACGTAGTTCGCGAAGTTGTGAGCGCGATGCCAGAGACCCGCGACTGCAAGTGTGGCGCCGCTCTAGCTCACGCGATTCTCACCGATCGCAAATTGATTCCCGCGGCAGCGAAGAAGCGTCTCGCGCCGATTGCGGCCAAGTATTTATCTTGAACCCTGGAGATTGAATGTCCCTACTGGTAGTCGGCTCCGTCGCGTATGACGCGATCGAAACTCCCCACGGCAACGCGCCTCGCATATTGGGCGGCGCCGCAAGCTATTTCGCTCTCGCGGCCAGCAATTTCACTCCGGTCCGGCTCGTCGGCGTCGTCGGCGACGATTTTGGCAAGCAAGACGAGGAAATCCTCCGCCGCCGCCGCATCGATCTCGAAGGCTTGGAGCGCGCCAAAGGCAAGACGTTTTTCTGGGCGGGCCGCTACAACCAAAACATGAACGAGCGCACGACGCTGGCAACTGAACTGAACGTCTTTGCGAATTTCAATCCGAAACTGCCTGAGTCCTATCGCGACTCACCTTACATTTTCCTGGCCAATATCGACCCAACGTTGCAGTGCTCTGTCCTGCAGCAAGTTCGGCGCAAGCCGAAACTCGTCGCTCTCGACACGATGAATTACTGGATCGAGCGCACCCCGGCGGAGCTTCGCGAAACTCTAAAACACACGCAAATCCTAATGATTAACGACGACGAAACGCGCCAGCTCACCGGCGAGCACAATCTTCTCCGCGCCGCGAAGCACATTTTCAAAATGGGCCCGAAGACTCTAGTAATAAAGCGTGGCGAACATGGCGCGCTCATGGTTCATAATCGTTTTCTCTTCTCCGTACCGGCATTTCCTCTCGAGGAAGTCTTCGACCCCACCGGCGCCGGGGATAGTTTTGCGGGTGGATTCATGGGCTATCTAGCCAGCGTGGGCCGAGTGAACGACGAAACGCTAAAGCGCGCCATGGTTTACGGTTCTGTCGTTGGCAGTTTCACAGTCGAGCGCTTCGGTGTGGATCGCTTGAAGACGCTAACCCGCCGGGAAATCGAGTCCCGTGCGAAGCGATTCTCGAAACTCACGGCATTCAGCCTCTAGGTGTCGGCACAGATAGCCAACCTCCGTGGGCTCAACCGAATCCGAATGCTTAAAACCGCAATTCGTGCTCGCGGGTGATGCGCGTTTAGGATAAATTTGCGACTATAGTACGGGAGCGAACGGGTTGACAGGCATCGTGTCGAAATGGAAGGCCGGATTGCTGGTCGCGGCGATAGTAGTCCTCTCGGGCTGCAGCAGCACCACGTTTAATCCCACTCCGACTCTCTCGTCGATCTCTCCCGCCCATATCACTGCGGGAAGCGGAGCGTTTCAACTTAACGTCGTCGCGCTAAACGTTATCACCGGAACGACCGTTAATTGGGACGGTAATCCTCTGACGACAACGCTGAACACCACGACGAACCAGCTCGCGGCGCAAGTTCCCGCGAACTTGATCGCTACTCCTGGTTCCGCCGACATCACTGTCGAGAATCCAGCGCCTGGCGGCGGGACATCAAGCGGCACCACGTTCTTCATCGATCCGCCGAACAATCCTGTGCCAACGATCACATCGCTCGCTCCTCCCAGCGCCAGCGTTGGCGGGGCGGCTTTCTCGCTCACCGTCACTGGCACAGGCTTCGCGTCTGGCGTATCCACTGTGAACTGGAATGGTCAAATGCGCGCCACAACTTTCGGCAGCGCAACCCAACTCACCGCCGCAATCACTGCTGCCGACATCGCAACAGCGGGAACAGATTCCGTCTCGGTGGTGAACGCATCTCCAGGCGGCGGCACTTCCAATAGCGCGCCGTTCTACGTTGATCCGCCCGGAAATCCGATTCCCGGCATCACGACTCTGAATCCGTCGAGTGCCGCTGCAGGCAGTGCAGCGTTTGCAATCACAATAATGGGCCGCGGCTTCGTCAGCGCCTCGGTAGTAAACTGGAACGGCAGTCCGCGGGCCACCACATTCTCAAGTTCCACGCAAATTTCTGCGGCGATCCTGGCAAGCGACATTCTGACGGCAGGCGTCTTCAACGTAACGGTCACAAGTCCGGCTCCCGGCGGTGGCACGTCTCTGGCGCAACAGTTTACCGTCGATAATCCTGTGCCCACGTTGACAGAGTTGTCGCCCACGAGCGCGGCGGCCGGCGGCCCAGCTTTTTCGCTCACCGTGACCGGCTCGAATTTCGTGCCGAATTCCTCAGTAAATTGGAATGGCAGCGGGCGCCAGACGACCTTCGTCAGTGCGACGCAACTTACGGCGGCAATTACGGCCGCGGATATCGCGGTCGGTGGCACTGCGAGTGTGACGGCGGTGAATCCGTCGCCCGGCGGAGGCACATCCGGAAGTGTGACCTTCAAGATAACCGGCAGTCAGGCTAAGCCTGCCATCAGTCTGAATGCCGCGGGCGAGCTCGTCTCAATCAATGCGTTCGACGGCGCGTCCAACGGCCCGAGCGGCGCGCCAAAAATGGACGGCAGCGGACGCTTTATCGCCTTTCAATCGGCCGCCACGAACCTCGTGCGCAACGGCGGCGGCGGGCGCGTTTTTGTTCGCGACACTTGCCTCGGCGCCGTGGCATGCAGCCCGGCAACTCTCCTCGTCGACGCCGGACGTGACGGCAGTCCGGGGAACGGTCCTGCAGGGCGCGGACTGGCGATCAGCGGTGACGCGCGGTATGTTGCATTTTCATCTCGCGCCACAAATCTCATCGCCGGCGCGAACCCGGACGCTACTCAGATTTATTTGCGCGACACTTGCATGGGCCCCGACGCGACGGCCGACTGCTCACCTAAGACGACGTTGATTTCGGTCTCGCTCGCCGGGGCGCCCGCAACCGGACCGAGCGAATTTCCTTCGATCAGCTTTGACGGCCGCTACGTTTCGTTTACTTCGATCTCCGCCGGCCTTGTTTCAGGAGCTGGCGGCGGCACCCCGCAAATTTATGTGCGTGACACCTGTATGGGCGTTAGCGCGCCGCCGCAGTGCGTATCTCATACAAGCTTGGTATCTCAAGACACATCCGGACATCCGGCCAAGGGCTCGAGCCTTCAGAGTTCGATATCAGCAGATGGAAGATACGTAGCGTTTGATTCTGACGCCGTCAATCTCGTCACGGCCCCATTGAATGGAACTTCGAGTGTCCTCCTGCGCGATACCTGCCAGGGAATCGCCGCACCCGAAAATTGCGCGCCGTCCACGCTCTTGCTGTCAGCTCCGTGGGCAGGTGCCACGGGCGACGGCCCGAGTTTCGCGCCGGCAATAAACGCCGACGGCCGCTACGTGGCTTTCGTCACGCGAGCGACAAATTTGATCTCGGGAAGCCACACGTCCGGCCAGCAAATCGCCGTTCGCGATACGTGCCTGGGTGATTCCGCCCCGAAGGATTGCACGCCGTCAATTTCGATGTCGACGCTGGGTATTGTCGGAGAAAGTCATTCGCCTTCCATCAATGCCGACGGCAGCTTCGTCGGTTTCGTGGCCGATGATTCGTCTGCCGCATCGGGCGACGCTTCAACAGTTCCTTCGACGATTACGTCCACGATTCTAGGATACGTGCATGCGACGTGCGTGAGCGCGTCCACCAGCGGCACTTGCACGCCGCACACGATGTTGGTCTCCATCACGGGCGAGGGTAAGGCGGAGCTTTTGCCCGATCGCAATGCCCGGTTTGCGGTGCCGATCAGTGAGGACGGGACGATCCTAGCTGTATTTTCGGTCGCGCCGCCAGCCGTCACTTCGGGCGTCATCGCGAATTCAAGCGGCCTGGGCGACATTTTCCTCCTGCAATTTCCGTCAGCGCCCTGATTGCGCGCGTAATCGGCCGCTGTGCGTTTCAGGAATCTTTTGCCTCAGCGTCGCTGGACTCACTCCGCAAGATTCCTTATCCTCGAATTCTTCGAATGCTGATGCCTCTCAAGCCACGCGCTCTTCGTCCGGGTGACGCCATTCGCGCCATCGCGCCCTCGAGCCCCGTCGAGCTCGAAAAACTCGAGAGAGGAATTGCGGAGCTCGAGCGCTTGGGCTACACCGTTCGCCGGGATCCGCGCGTTCTGTCGCGAGATGGCTTCTTCGCGGGCAGCGTCGCTGATCGGGTAAAAGAATTTCTCTCGGCAGTGGGTGAACCGGAGACGCGCGCTGTGATCTGCGCGAGGGGCGGTTACGGTTCGAATTATTTGCTCGACGAACTCCTCGGTGAAGTCGACTACTTGAAGGAAATGTCGCCGCCGAAAATGCTGATCGGCTATAGCGATGTGACTTCGCTTCAAGTGTTCCTTTGGGAGAAATGCGGCTGGGTCAATTTCTACGGGCCGATGCTCGCGGCGGGATTCGACGGGGGAGAGAACTCGCCGCAGGGTTACGACCGGAAATCGTTTGAACGGGCTGTCTCGTCCGTGACGAGCGGTTGGACGATCGATCTCGGCGGCGAAACATTAGCTCAAGGCAATGCTGAGGGAATCGTGCTGGGGGGCTGCCTGACGCTGATCGTCTCAACCCTCGGAACGCCGTGGTCCATCAACACGAAGGGAGCGATCTTAGCTCTCGAAGATCGCGGCATGAAGCCGTGGCAGGTTGATCGCGCTCTGATGCATCTGAGGCAGGCGGGAAAACTCAACGGCGTTGCAGGTTTGCTCTTCGGCGATTTCCCCGAGTGCGAAGGCCCGGAGGGAGGCGCCACCGTCCGCGAAGTGATTTCGCGCGTTACGCGAAAGTTTGACGTCCCGGCGGTATCGAACATTCCGTTCGGCCACACTAGCCGGCCGATGTTGACGTTGCCGTTGGGAGTGCGAGCGCGATTGACGGCGAATGCCGCGCCCAGACTCGAAATTCTCAAGCCGGCGTGCAGCGATGGCTAGAGAGCTTTTCGGCGTGCTCACGACCGCCACGATACATTTGTCGAGGGAACTGAATGGAACCGTCTAATCTTTCGGGGAATCTGCTGCCTCGAACTTCCGGGCATCTTCATTTGCTCGGCATTGGCGGCGCGGCAATGGCGCCCGTTGCAGGAATGCTGAAGGAACGCGGATTCCACGTCACCGGCTCCGACGTGAACGTCTATCCGCCCGCATCCACCTTGCTCTCATCACTCGGAATCAAATGGAACGAAGGCTTTCGCGAAGACAATCTGAAGCCTGCGCCGGACCTTGCTGTGATTGGCAACGTCATCGCTCGCGGCAATCTCGAACTCGAATTTATCCTCGATGAGAAGATTCCATACCGTTCCATGGCCGAAGTCCTCGAGGAATTCTTCATTCCGAATCACACGTCCATCGTCGTTGCCGGAACTCACGGCAAGACCACGACAACGGCAATACTCGCCTGGATTTTTCAAGTCGCTGGACGGCGGCCGGATTTCCTGGTCGGCGGCGTGGCAACAAACTTCGGCGACAAAAGCTACGGTCTCGGCGGCGGCGAGGAATTCATCATCGAAGGCGACGAATACGAGACAGCGTTTTTCGACCGCGGCCCCAAATTCCTTCATTACCATCCCGACGAATTGATTCTTACATCTCTCGAATACGATCACGCCGATATCTATCCCGACCTCGCTTCAATCTCGCTGCAATTTCGGCGGCTGGTAAATCTCGTCCCGCGCCGCGGACGCATTCTCGTTTGGGGCGAAGGCGAGGAAGTCCGCCGGTGCACGGAGAAGGCGTTTTGCCCGGTTGAGACGTTCGGGTTGTCCGAAGGCATGGACTGGTCGGCCGGCGACTTGCTTTGGGAAGACGGTATGACGCACTTTCGCGTCGCGTATCGTGGAAATGAAGTCACGCGCATTCGAATGCCCGTTGCCGGCCGCCACAATGTCCTCGACGCTCTCGCCGCGATCGGTATCGCTTACGGCCGTGGAGTTGAATGCGAAGCCATTGAAAACGCTCTCTCCACATTTCAGGGCGTCCGCAAGCGAATGGAACACAAAGGCGAGGAAGCCGGCGTCCTCGTGGTGGAGGACTTCGCGCATCATCCCACGGCCATCAAGCTCACACTCGAAGCGGCGCGCACCCAGTGGCCGAATCGCCGAATCTGGGCCGCGCTCGAACCACGTTCAAATACAATGCGCCGCAAAATTTTCGAAAAGGTTTTGCCCGAGGCTCTGGCAGTCGCCGATAGCGTTGCCATTGGACCTGTGAGCCGAGCGCAACTTCTCGGTGACGACGAACGCTTCTCTCCGGCCAAAGTCGCCGAAGACGTCCGCGCTCACGGCAAGCCCGCCTCCGCATTTGACTCTGCCGCCGAAATCGCGGACTATCTCGCGGCTGAGTCAAAACCGGGAGATGTCGTCCTTGTGATGTCCAACGGAAGCTTCGACGGCTTGAGTGGGAAGCTTCTCGAAAGGCTGAAATCCAAATCAGTCGCTCGCTTGTGAAAATTCCAAAACTTTCACGCCCAATCCTGCTCATCGTGTTTCTGCTTCTCGTTCCGCACGCAACGCGCGCGACGATTCGATACCGGATCTCGCTCGCCCATTCCGAGGAACATCTCTTTCACGTGACGGTGCAAATCTCGAAGGCGCCGCTCGGAACCGTCGTCGCGATTCCGGCGTGGAACGCGCTCTACGAGATTCGTGATTTCGGGTATCGCGTCAGGAATGTAGAAGCTTGCGTGGTCCACGGCGAAGGCCAACACGCGGAACGAATCGGCGTTCGAAAGCTCGACAAACAAACTTGGCAACTGGGCGAGCCGGGAGCGGCCGCGAGTGGTAGCGACGGCAATCTCTCTATTAGCTACACAATCGAGTGGGATGATCCTGGCCCGTTCGATTCGCAGCTCAATGCGCAACATGCCTTCGTCAATTTTGCGGAGGTCCTGATGTATCTGCCCGACCGCCGCGCGGAAGAGTCGGTCGTTCAATTCATAGATGTACCCGCCGGTTGGAAAATTGCAGCGCAGCTGCCGGCAGGTCCTGCGCCAAATGAATTCGTCGCGCAAAGCTACGATTTGCTCGTGGACGCGCCCGCCGAAGCAGGGAAATTCGATAGTTTTACGTTCGCGGATGCTGGCGCGCACTTTCGCGTGGTCGTTGACGGCAAGTCGTGGGACCGGTTTGGCCTCGAAGAGGGCCTTCATAAAATTGTCGCCTACGAACTTCGTTTGATGGGTGGCGCGCCCTACGCCGAATACACATTCTTCCTTCATATCGGCCCGTATACCGAAGTGGGCGGCGGAGGCATGGAGCACGCGAACTGCACCGCAATCGGCGGCGCGTCGCAGCCAGAAATCCTCCAGATTGCAGCGCACGAATTCTTCCATGCGTGGAACGTAAAGCGGATTCGCCCGCAGATCCTTCAGCCTGTGGATTACACGAAGGAGCAGTGGACGCGCGCGCTGTGGTTTGCCGAGGGCGTCACGAGCACGTACGGCTCATTCGCGCTGCTTCGATCAGGAATATGGAATAAGGGGCAGTTCTACTCCGACTTGGCTGAGGAAATTCGACGCCTCCAGAATCGCCCGGCGCATTCGTGGCAGAGCGCTGAGGAATCGAGTCTCGATACTTGGCTCGACAAATACACCGCTTACAATTCGCCCCAACGCAGCATCTCGTACTACAACAAGGGCCAGATTCTAGGAGATTTGCTCGATCTCGCGATCCGCGACGCCACGGATAATCGAAAGTCTCTCGATGACGTCATGCGCACCATGAATTCGGAATTCGCGATGCGCGGCCGCTATTACAACGATAGCGCCGACATTCGCGCGACCGTCGAGCAGATTAGCGGCAAGAGCTTTGATGATTTCTTTCGCCGGTACGTATCTGGCGTCGACGAAATCCCTTACGACGAATTTTTATCTGCTGCTGGCCTGCATCTCAAGGAAACGCCGCGGACGGAGGCTGGACTGGGATTCTCTCGATCGCGCGGCACGGGAGGCAACTGGCTTGTTGCTCGTGTGGAATCCGGAAGCGACGCTGAAAAAGCCGGGCTCCGGGACGGCGATGAAGTTCTCGCGATTGATGGAGAGAAACCGCCGCGAAATCTCGATGGCTGGCTGCGTGGCCACGCGCCCGGCGACACAGTTACGCTGCGCGTTCGGCGCGAAGGGCAGGAGCGAAACGTGCCGATCGTACTCGGAAGCCACGAGATACAAGATTCGAGCGTTGACGAAATCGAGAATGCCAATCCTCGGCAGCTTCGCATCCGCGATGGATTCCTGCACGGAACAACGGATTAACCCCGGTCAGTCACGATGATCCGCACCATTCTTCTCGTTTCCTTCGTTGGCCTGGCGATTTTGCTGATTTTGCCGTTCTTCATTCTTCACGCCTGGATCATCGGCTCTCCCGAAGCCATGTACCAAATGGCGATGATCACGTTGCGGTCCGGTCTTCGGCTCGTTGGGATCCGCGTTCACGTCGAGGGCGCCGAAAACATCCCCGATAAAACGTGCGTGTTCGCCTCGAACCACGCGAGCAACATAGATCCAGTGGCTCTCGTGCCATTCATTCCGCGCCGCGTGGCGATTCTCGCCAAGAAGCAGGTTTTTCGCGTTCCGATTCTTTCCACCGGCATGCGCATGTGCCAGATTGTTCCCGTTGACCGGGATGACAAAGAGTCAGCCGCCGCGAGTGTCAACAAAGCAATTCAATATATTCGCGGCGGTACTTCATTCCTGGTCTATCCCGAAGGCACGCGAAGCCCGGACGGCCGCTTGCGCGCATTCAAGAGCGGAACATTCGTCATGGCAATTGAAGCAGGAGTGCCGGTGGTGCCGGTTTCGCTGATCGGAACCGCGCAAATCATGCGCAAAGGGGATTTAGCGCTGCATCCGGGTCGCGTAATCGTGCGCTTTGGGCCGGCTGTGGATTCCGCGGACTACAAATTCGAGCGTCGCGAGCTGTTGCGGGAGCGCGTTCGCGATCTTGTCGCCGCGGGACTGCCCGAAGATCAACGCCCGCTAGCAAAATAGGGACCCAATAGGTAGCCCTCCGCTACTCTTTTACAACGCTAAATTGTCCGCTTTTTCAGCTTTTCGATCTCGGCCGTCAGCTCGCGCACTTGTTTCTGCAATTCCGGTAAGTGATTGAAGATGGCCACCGATTTCAGCCAATTTTTATTTTCGATTGCCGGATATCCTGAGTAGAGTGCGCCCGGAGGTACGTCATTCGGCACGCCGCTCTGCGATGTGACCACCGCGCCATCTCCGATCGTCAAATGTCCCGCCGCCCCCACCTGCCCGGCGAGAATACAATTCTTTCCGACACGAGTTGAGCCGGCCAATCCTACTTGGCCACATAGCAGGGCATTCTCTCCAACTCTCGAGCCGTGGCCCACCTGCACCAGGTTATCTATCTTGGCGCCGCGAGAAATCCGAGTTTCCCCGATCGTGGCGCGATCGATGATGGCGCCGGCTTGGATTTCCACGTCGTCCTCGATCACGGCGATGCCTGCCTGCCGGATCTTGTACCACGTTCCGTCGTCTTGCTTGGCAAATCCGAATCCATCGGAGCCAATCACCGCGCCGTTTTGAAGCGTCACGCGATTGCCGATGCGGCATCCTTCGCGGACAATTGCGTGAGAGTGCGCAAAAAACTCGTCGCCAATTGTCGCGTCCTGATAAATCGACACAAAGCTATGCAGGATCGCGCCGCGCCCGATTTTGGCGTTTTCCCCGACATAGGAGTACGGTCCGATATGCGCGCCTGAAGCTATCTTGGCGGTGTTCGACACGGTCGCGGTTGGATGAACTCCGGGAGAAAAGTTCGGCGCCGGATGGAAAAATTCTAGCGCGCGCGCGAAATCGAGGTAAGGATTCTTCGAGCGTAAGGACGCCAGTGGCACGTCGCCTGCGTCCGGCGCGATCAAAATCGCCGACGCGCGCGTTGTGGCCACGGCGGGGCGATAGCGCCGGTTGGCAAGAAAGGTCAGCTGTCCTGGCTCGGCCTCTTCGATGCCTGCAACGCCGGTAATTTCGATTCCGGCATCGCCTTCAAGCTTGCAAGCCAGCCGTTCGGCTATCTCGCCGAGTTTCATAGCGTGTCTCCTCTCCGATCCAGGAACCCAACTCACGATCGCGTTCCGAAGTCTTGGCTAGCTGGAATTTACTTCAGGTGAAGGCCGTGCGCGACGATATTTCGCTGATGGCGGTCGAGAGTTCGCCGTCGCCCGCAAGAGCCTTACTCACTGAAAAGTCGGGGCTGGTCGGGGACCGCAGCAGCGGGCCGCGCGGGCCGCTTGACTGGCCCAACAACGCCTAGGACTTTCACCTCAGTCAGCGCGGCGCGAGGCACAAACATCCTCAGGCAATTTCCGTGCAAGTCCGGCGGAACGAATTGAACGCCGCGATCCACCGCCTCGAGCAATTCGTTCGAGCTGATGCCTTCCATGATTTGACGGTCGCGAAACGTTAGTCTGAGCCACAATCCTTCAAGCTTGGGACGGCTAAGGAAGACAGTGCGCTGTGGCTCATACGATTGATTCAGATCTGCGACAAAATAGATGGCTTTGATCGCCGACACTGCGATTTGCTTGTGCTCTCCGTCCGGCGTGAGAAGGTCTATCGTCTCCGCCGATGGCAGGCCGGTGGGATTTAAGTAACCTTTCAGAGGGGTCCCATCCTCCGACACGACGACGACCTTTTTGTGGGTCGAGGTTGGGGTGGTCCGTTTCAAATTCGAGTTCCTTTTGGGAAGGCAGTTGCGAAACGCGGGGAGTTATGTTATCTTTCGGTTAAAGTGTTGTCAACTTGTTGGTGCTAAAAGGGTTAGAATCGGAGCTTCCGGCGATTGACCGAAAAAAGGCAGATTCTCCAATCCGCCTCGGCCATAACTCTAGCCACCGTTATCAGCCGCATTCTAGGGTATTTACGCGACGAACGCATCACTCTTCTGCTCGGTACATCCGTAGCTGCGGACTCGTTTATCCTCGCGTTTCGAATTCCGAACCTTTTGCGGCGACTGGTCGGCGAAGGCTCCATGACGGCGGCGTTCGTTCCCGTCTTCACCGCGTATATCACGGGAAAGTCGCAGACAGAGATATGGGAGTTCGCCCAACGGGCGTTTTGGACGCTTACCGTATTGCTGGCGCCCTTGACCGTACTTGGGGTCATATTTTCGGACCGCGTCATCGATTTGTTCACTCTCGTCGGTGGGCATCGAATCGATTTGGGGATGGCGGTATTTCTCAACCGAATAATTTTCCCGTACGTATTTTTTATGGGTCTGTCCGCGTTGGCGATGGCAATTTTGAACAGCTATCACGTTTTCGGATTGCCCGCTTCCACGCCAATTGTTTTCAATCTCACGCTGATTACTTTTTCATTCGGTGCTGTGTATGCGCCGATCGTGAATTTGGCGCCCGCGCAATATCGGAGCCCCGCGGTGGCGCTGGCTGTCGCCGTCCTGATCGCGGGTGCGCTGCAATTTTTCATGCAAGTTCCCGCGCTCGTTCGGCGCGGAATGCGATTTCGCTTTCAAATTTCGTTCAAGGACCCCGGAATACGCACCGTCGGAAAATTGATGCTGCCGAGTTTTTTCGGGATCGGCCTCTATCAGATCAACTTTTTCATCGACACGATTTTTGCAATGTCACCCAAAATGCCGCAGGGAAGCATCACGTCGCTCTACGTTGCGGATCGCGTGGTCGAACTCGTGCTCGGTACTTTTGCCCTTGCGATCTCGACAGCCTTGCTGCCTACGCTTTCGCGACAGGCCAACCAGCAACGAATGGGCGACATGACTGCGACGTTTGGTTACGCGCTGCGCCTGGTTACGTTTGTTACGATACCAGCGGCGGTCGGCTTGGTGCTGCTGAGACAACCCATAGTGCGGGTTCTTTTCCAGCACGGACAATTTGTGGCGGCATCGACGGCACTGACGACGCGGCCCTTGCTCTGCTATTCGTTGGGACTTCCGGCTTTCGCAGCCGTGAAATTGATCGTTCCGGTATTTTATTCGCTGCGCGATACGGCGACTCCTGCGCGAGTTGCCGCGGTGGCGTTGTGCGTGAATATTCTGTTCAACGTATGTTTTCTTATCTTCCTGGCGCGAACGCTTTCAAACGCGGGGCCTGCGCTGGCGACGGCAATCGCGGCCTACGTGAATTTTGGGGCGCTCTTCGTGATTTTCCGCCGACGGTTTGGGCGCGTGGGCGCGACGGAATTGCTGGCCTCGCTGGGACGAACGGCGATATGCGCCGCGGTGATGGCAGCAGCGTGTGTGCTATTGATGCGCGGCTACCAATCGATTCCAAGCGACAGATTTATGCCGCAAGCCGCTGGGTTGGCGGCGATGATCGCAACCGCAGTGGGAATATACATGGGTGCGGCATGGTTGATACGTTGCGAAGAAGTGCATGAAGTGGTTGCGTTCGTTCGAAGCACGATGCTGGCTGGGCGGGCGGTGTGATGGTTGCGACCCTTGTTGAGTAAAGGCTAAGGGCCGGCGAGACGCCGGCGTTACACGGGGCGTGCGACAGGAATTCTTTCGGGGGACTGGTGGAAGCGGCAATTCGATCGTTCTTGAGTTACCTGCGCGTCGAGAAAGGCGTGTCGGCTAATACGCTAGACGCGTACCGGCGCGACGTCGAGAAATTTGCGGCGTTTGCCGCCGGCGAACGGTTAGCGCTTGGTAAGGTGAACCGCGACGACATCGTCGATTTTCTGCGGCATCTCTATCATCGCAAGCTTGATAGCCGATCCGTGGCGAGGCACCTGGTTACGATCCGGCATTTTTTCAGATTTGCGCTTGCTGAAGGATTGATTCGCGAAGATCCAGCTGAGACCGTGGAGTCGCCGCGTTTTCGCAGCAGCCTGCCGATGTTTCTATCGGTTGAGGAAGTCGAGAAGCTGATCGCGCAGCCGGATGCCAGGACGATAGTTGGACTTCGTGATAAAGCCATGGTTGAAGTGATGTATTCGGCCGGACTGCGAGTCTCGGAATTGTGCAGGCTGCGCCTCAGCGACATTCATTTCGATAAGGGTTACGTCCGGTGCGTCGGGAAGGGCGATAAAGAGCGGCTCGTGCCGATTGGTCGCCGGGCAGTCGAGGTCGTCAGGCTTTATCTCGGGAAGTCCCGGCCAAAACTGGCGCGAGAGAATTCGCCGCCGCTTCTGTTTTTGAGCCGGAAGGGCACCGCTTGTTCACGGCACGGATTTTGGAAGACGGTTTCCGATTGCGGGCGGGACGCGGGCATTCGAAAGAAGCTGAAGCCTCACATGTTGAGGCACAGTTTTGCGACGCATTTGCTGGATCGGGGGGCGGATTTACGCGCAGTTCAAATGATGTTGGGCCACGCGGATATCACCACCACGCAAATTTATACGCACGTAGTAGAAGAGCGGCTGAAACAGGTTTATCGCGAGCACCATCCGCGAGCTTGAATGCCGCCGATTGAATTTGGGGAACGGCGCGCGTCTTTGCGCGAGCGCCGACGGAACGACAATAACTTTGTCGGGACTTGGGAGGAGGCCTAAGCCTCATGCCTGATTACATGTTTTTGCTGGAAAGCCGTCTTTCGCCGGAGCAGCGCGCCGCGTTGGTCCGCGTCCAGGAACTTGCGCGAGCGCAGGATTCGAACGTCTATCTGACCGGCGGCGCCGTACGCGATTTGATTTCCGGAATGCCGATCCGCGACCTCGATTTCACGGTCGAAGGGAATCCGCAGCGGATCGTGCGCGAACTCGAGAAGGGCGGGGCACGCGTCCTGTCCGAGAATGAGCATCTGCGACACTACGAGATTATTTTCGCCGGCGATGCCGATGGCTCAATCTCCGCCGCGCGCGATGATTTCTATGAACGTCCGGGAGCTAAGCCTGACATTCGCTGGTCGACCGTAATGGAAGATCTCCGGCGGCGGGATTTTTCCCTGAACGCAATCGCGATTTCTTTGAACCCGGCGTCGCGGGGGCTTCTCCTCGATCCAACGAACGGCCTCGCCGATCTCGAAAAGCGGGAAGTACGTTCCCTCTCGATTCACGCATTTACAAATCAGCCGATTCGCCTCATGCGCATTCTTCGCTATTGCGTGCGCATGGATTTCAAACAAGAAAGCCGGACGCAGGAGTGGTTCGACCTGGCGATGGGACGCGGCTTGCACGAGCATCTTGACGGGCGCGCGGTTGGCAGGGAAGTGCTGGCGCTCGGCCGCGAGGACAATCCGGGTGGCGTTTTAAAGCAATGGGAGTCGCACAGCCTCGTCGGCGCGATTCACCCGAACCTGCCTCGCCGCCATCCAGACTACGAGGGCCTCGTGCGATTGCAGCGGGCACGCGAAGCGTTTGTTTCGGCGGGCGTACGGCCGCGCCTCGCGACCGCCGTCACGTACTTCCTCCTGGCGCGACTGAAAGACCGTGAAGCATCGGCGGCTTTGCGAAGCATGGAATTCACGGCGAAGGAAATGGCAGCTTATAACGAACTCGTGCCGGAGTCAGAAAAGGCGTTGAAGACGCTAAAGGGCCGCAAGACGAACGCGCCGAAGGATGCCTATTTTTATTTGGGAACGGTGCCCCCGGAGCGCCTCGCGTTTCTACAAGCCGAGTACGGCAATTCGAAGGCGGGCGCGAAAATCCGTAATTATCTCCAGAAATGGCGGCCGATGCGCGCGAGCCTTCCCATGGCGGAACTGGACGCCCTGGGCGTGCCTCGCGGTCCGAAGTTCGACAAAGTCCTCGAAGACTTTTTCGAAGCGCAGCTTCGAGGCAAGGGTCGCGATCCGATCGAACGCACAAAAATTCTGAAGCGGCTTGCCGGAATAAAGGACGAGCCAAAGAAAAAGATCGAGGAAAAGAAAAAGTCGAAGCAGAAACACAAGGCCGCGATCATGTCCGCGCAAGCCGCCGCGGAAGCTTCGACAACTAAGCCTCCTGCTACCATGGAGGTGCCGAAAGCGGCGAAGCCGCAGCCGCCGAAGCCAGAGATGGCAAAAACTGCTCCGCCGCCAGCCGCGAAGAGAGCAAAGGCGTCGAAGCCAGCTAAAAAGGCACGCAAGCGCTGACTTTTGGAAATTCAAGGCGGTTTCTTCCGCCGTCAACTTTTGTGTTGGATTGCTTGTGATGGATTGCCGGTAGCTGGATTAAAATAGGCTCGCATGGATCGCCCGAACTTCGTTCACCTTCATCTGCACACGGATTACTCGCTTCTCGACGGAGCCTGCGAAGTCGGCGAACTGACCACCGAGGCTGCCCGACGCGGAATGCCCGCCGTCGCCGTCACCGACCACGGCAATTTGTTTGCCGCCGCAAATTTTTATCACGAAGCTACGATGCGAGGCGTGAAGCCGATCATCGGCTGCGAAGTATATGTCGCGCCTGGCAGCCATAAAACGAGAGGCGCGGATGCCGAGCGCTCGAACCATCTCGTTCTTTTGTGCGAAACGGACGAAGGCTACCGCAATCTCATCAAACTCGTTTCGACGGGATTCCTCGAGGGTTTCTACTACAAGCCGCGTATCGACCACGACCTGCTGGCGAAACACAGCAAGGGACTGATTGCGCTTTCCGCCTGCTTGCGAGGCGAAGTCACCGAAGCTGTTTCCGAGCACAAGCTCGACAAAGCGCGAGAGTCCGCCTATCGCCTCCAGGACATTTTCGGAAAAGGAAATTTCTTTCTCGAAGTTCAGGACCAGGGGATGGAAATCGAGACCTGGGTGAATCGCGATCTGGTGGAGCTATCGCGCCAGACGGGCATTCCGCTCGTTGCCACCAACGATACTCACTACTTGAAACAGTCAGACGCCCGCTCGCAAGAAGTCCTGATGTGCATCCAGACGGGCAAGTCGATGAGCGACGTGAATCGGATGAAGTTTGCGACCGACCAGTTTTATTTCAAAACCGCGGAGGAAATGGCGCGCGTCTTCCACGAATTGCCGGACGCGGTGTCGCGTACGGTGACGATTGCCGAACGCTGCAACGTGAAAATCCAACGCGTTGATCATCCGTTCCCTGAATTTCAGGTTCCTGAAGGCCACACCGCAAATTCTTATTTTGAAAAAGTCGTCCGCGAAGGATTTAACTGGAGATTGCCACAGCTCGAAAAACTCGCGAAGCAGGGACTCCTGCGCCAACCGCTTGATGCCTACGAGCGCCGGCTTGCTAGCGAAATCGAGATGATCAAGCAGATGAATTTCGCGGGCTACTTCTTGATCGTCTGGGATTTTATTCACTACGCGCGCACGCAGGATGTTCCAGTGGGACCGGGGCGCGGTTCGGCGGCGGGCAGTCTGGTCAGTTACGCACTGCGAATTACCGACATCGACCCGCTGCAATACGATCTCCTCTTCGAGCGATTCTTGAATCCAGAACGCGTGTCGCTGCCAGATATCGACATCGATTTTTGCTATCGCCGCCGCGGCGAAGTGATCGAATACGTCCGGAAGAAATACGGCGATCAGTGCGTGGCGCAAATCATCACGTTCGGCACGATGGCGGCCAAAGCTGCAATCAAAGATGTGGGCCGGGCGCTCGATATGCCTTACGGCGACGTGGACCGCCTTGCGAAGCTCATCCCCAATCAACTCAATATCCAGCTCGAGGATGCGCTGAAACAATCGTCGCAGCTCGCGCAGTTGAGGAAAGATGATGAAAAGATCGGTGACCTGATTAACGTCGCCCTGCGCCTCGAAGGACTTGCGCGCCACGCTTCGACTCACGCGGCCGGCGTTGTGATCTCGCCTCGTCCGCTCACCGAAATTGTTCCGTTATACAAGTCAAGCAAAGATGAAATCACGACGCAGTATGACATGACCGATCTCGAGCGGATCGGCCTGCTAAAGATGGACTTTCTCGGGCTGACCACACTCACGGTGCTGAGCGATGCCGTCGTGCTAATCCGGCAGAATCGCGGGCTCGAAGTCGATCTTGCAAGCCTTCCGACCGACGATGTCGAAACATATAAGCTTTTCGCAAGCGGGAACACGACCGGCATATTTCAATTTGAATCGCATGGCATGCGAGACGTTTTGCGCCGCTACCAGCCGACGCGCCTGGAGGATCTGACCGCGCTTAACGCGCTCTATCGCCCCGGCCCGATTCAGGGCGGGATGATCGACGATTTCATCGCGCGCAAACACGGAAAGAAGAGCGTCACGTATGACTTGCCGGAGTTGAAAGACATTCTGTCGGAAACCTGGGGCGTGATTTTGTATCAAGAGCAGGTGATGCAAATCGCAAACCGCCTCGCAGGATTTTCGCTCGGCCAAGCGGACATCCTCCGGAAGGCGATGGGCAAGAAGAACAAAGAGGACATGGCTGCGCAGCGCGAGAAATTCATGGCCGGCAGTACGGCGCGCAAAGTTTCCGCGAGAAAGGCCGAGAAAATATTCAATCTGATGGAGGAGTTCGCTGGATACGGTTTCAACAAATCGCACTCCTGCGCTTATGCCGTCGTCGCCTATCAGACCGCGTATCTGAAGCGGCATTATCCGGTGGAATTTATGGCGGCGATGCTGACGGCGGAAACGGGTAACACCGAACGGCTGGTGAAATACATCGCCGAGACGCGCGACTTGGGAATTACGGTGCTGTCTCCCGACGTTCACGAAAGCTCGCTCAACTTCACTCCCGTAGGCGAACATATTCGATTTGGATTGGCGGCGATTAAGAACGTCGGCGAAAGCACGGCCCGAGGAATCGTCGAGGCGCGCACGCGGCACGGGCGATTCACGGATCTCTTCGAAGTTTGCGGGGCGCTCGATTCTGGATTATTGAATCGACGCGTGCTCGAAAGCCTGGTCAAGTCGGGCGCGTTCGATTCTCTCGGCGGCTCGCGCGCGGGCCATTGGGCCAGCATTGATGACTCGATGAAGCACGGGCAGCGTCTGAATCGCGAGCGCGCGAGCGGACAGAATGCCTTCTTCGGCGCGATGGCTGCTTCAGCACCGGCGCCGGCTCGGCAGCCTGTCGCCGTCGAGGAATGGACGGAGGAAGACAGACTTGCGGGCGAATACGCGGTGCTCGGCTTCTATATTTCCGGGCATCCTCTCGATAAATTTGCCGGGCGTCTTGCCGAACTCAAGGCGATTGATATTGGAATGCTTGAAAGCCAGAAGAACGGCGCCGACATAATCGTCGCTGGAATCGTTGTGCAAACACGACCGATGCGCTCGAAGAGAGATAACCAGCGCTGGGCTATCGTGACGCTTCAGGACAGAACCGCGGTTGTCGAGTGCCTCGTTTTTTCCGAGCCGTTCTCCCGGCTCGAGACTGTCCTCAAGTCCGGCGTCCCGCTGCTTGTAAAAGGGCGGGTAGCGGTGGAAGATGCTGGAACGCGGCTACGCATCATGGAAGCGAAGCCGCTCGAGCAGATGCTCAACCGCACGTCGTCGCCTTCGCTCTTGCGCGTGCGCGTGGACCTAAGCGCGGCCGACGACAGCCTGCTCGACCGCCTGGATCAGGTGATGGCGAGCCGCCCGGGCCGGTGCAGGGTCGAGTTCGATCTGTTGAGCGGTGACGGAACCGAAGCTACGCTTGAATCCGATCGCTTGGTGCGCGCCGACGCCGAACTCCTCGATCAAATTCGCGGAATTTGCGGTGCGGACTCGGTTGTGATGTAGGCGATGAAAAAACAAGACAAAAAACGTCAGCGGGAGATCGACACTCTTGAACGCGAAGTGGACGATCTTCTGAGCCTTTCGGGCGACGGCGTCGACAACGCTTTCGCGCTCGAGCGCCTGCAGCGCCAGGTGGCGGAATTGAAGCGCGATTTCTACGCTCACCTCGGCGCATGGCAACGGCTGCAACTCGCCCGCCATCCTCAGCGCCCGCAAACGCTCGATTACATTCAGCTGCTCTTCGAGGATTTCATCGAAATTCACGGTGATCGCGCGTTCGCAGACGATCCCGCGATGGTCTGCGGCATGGCGAAGTATCACGGCAGTCCGGTGATGGTGATTGGACAGCAGAAAGGCCACGATACCAAACAGCGCGTGGCTCGGAATTTTGGCCAGGCGAAGCCTGAAGGTTATCGCAAAGCGCTTCGCGCGATGAATCTGGCTGCGAAGTTCAACCGGCCGATTCTTTCATTTATAGACACTCCAGGAGCTTATCCCGGCGTGGATGCGGAGGAACGCGGGCAAGCCGAAGCCATCTCGGTGAATCTCCGCGAAATGGCGCGGCTGCCGGTGCCTATTCTCGTGACTATCACGGGCGAGGGTGGCTCGGGAGGAGCGCTGGCGATCGCCGTCGGCGACCGGATTCACATGCTCGAAAATTCTGTCTACTCCGTTATTTCGCCTGAAGGTTGCGCGTCGATCATGTGGCGCAGTGCGGCGAAGGCCGAAGTGGCGGCTGAAGCTCTCCGCATCACCGCGAACGATCTCCTCGAGTTGAAGTTGATCGATGAAATTATTCCCGAGCCTGAGGGCGGCGCGCACGTTGACTACGAGGCGGCCGCGCGATTTCTCGATGCAGCGCTTGTGAACTCCCTGCGTGATTTCTCGCGATTGCCGGCGCAAGAACTCGTCGCGCGCCGTTACGAGAAGTTTCGCCGCATGGGGCAATTCTTCGCTTAACCGATCCAGGCGACACGCCAAGAAACATTTCCCACCCCACAGACGTATTCAGAGGTAGAGCTACTTGCGGTTCTGGAGGTGTTCTATGTTTTGCGATCGTTGTGGCATGGCATTGCCGGATGCCGCGCGCTTCTGCAGCGGCTGCGGGCGGGCCATCGTAGTTTCAACGACCGGCGCTGCGCCCGCCGCGCGACTCGACCGGCATCTCTCGATTCTCGGTGTGCTCTGGATCGTTCGTGGGGTGATGAGGATTCTGATGGCGGGCTGGCTCGGTTTGATCGGGGCGCGATGGATCGGCGGCTTCGCCACGGCCCTGACGGATCGAATACCGGATATGCCCCATGGATTTCCGCTGGCGCGACTCATCGAGACGGGAATCATGTTCGGGAGCGTCATTACCGTTGTGATCGGCGTCGCGTCGATTGTTGCCGGATGGGGCCTTCTCGAACGGGCGTCCTGGGCTCGGATCCTGACGGTTGTCCTGGCGTTTCTGGCGCTTATACGGCTGCCTTTCGGGACGGCACTGGGCATCTATTCGCTCGTCGTACTGTTCCCGGAACCCGCGCGCGTTGAGTACGAACGGCTCGCACATCCCGCATAGCGCACTTGTGTCCAGTACCCGGCAGTTGGGCTTTGGACACGACGCAGCCTGCTACGGTTGCGGCGGCGCGGTGCGTCGCTTACTTTTACAATTGAGGTAGGCGCGAGGGAATTCGAGATCATGTCCGAAGTTTTTCGGCCGTTCGAACGTCTCGTGGAAATCAACGTACTTGGGAGAACATTTCTCGTTCCGGAGAAGAACTCCGTCCTTCGCTGCTTCCAATTCATCAGTCCTGACACGATTCCTTATGGCCGGTTCTGCTGGAATCAGGAGTGCCAATATTGCCGCGTGGACTGCCAGCTTGCCGACGACACGCAGGCCCGGCCAATCTTGAGCTGTAAGTTTATGGTTTCAGAAGGCATGAACATTTCACAACTCGCTCCAGAATTGGTTGGATGTTTGCGCTCGAAGCTCGGGCCCTGAGCCGCAAACATCCGCTGCAACGCCCGCCGAAGTCGTCCCCCCAGCCGCCGCTCGACCCTCGTTGTGGTAGAATCCAGTTTGATTTTTGAAGGAAAGGCGTTAGGCGTTTGGGACAATGACCGCTCGCGTTAAATTTTCCATCGGTTCAGCAATTATCATCGTTACCATGCTGTCGCTGGCGTATGTCGGTTTTACTCAGAGCAAGACCTACTACCACACGCTCACCGAGCTTCAGACCTTGCAGGGTTCCGCGCTTCATCAGCGAATGCGTGTATCCGGGAATGTGCGAGACGGTTCGATCCAACACTTACCCGGCCGCGTGGATTTCGTCCTGGAAGAGCAGGGAAAAGTCCTCAATGTGAGTTATGCCGGTAGAGATCCCCTTCCCGATACCTTCAAAGGCGGAGCGCAGGCGCTGGTGGAAGGGAAGTTGATGCCGGACGGACGATTCGTGGCCGAGCAGGTTCAGGCCAAGTGCGCATCAAAGTATCAAGCCACACCGCAGCAGCCCGGCTCGACGGGCGCTGCGAATACTTCTTCTTCAAACCTGGCCCCCTCGAACTCGAGGCTGAGTTGACCAAGGCGATTTAGTGGACATATTTGGTTCATTCGCTCTAGTCCTTGCGTTGATTGCGGCTGTGTATGCGGTGGGCGCGGGAATTGCCGCGATCCGCACTCGGAATCCTCTGCTTACAAAGAGCGCGCGAAACGCCGGCATGGCCGTCTTTGTCCTCGTCAGCATGGCCGTCGTTTCACTTGAATACCTCTTGTTCACGAACAATTTCTCGATGGCGTATGTCGCCGAGCACAGCAATCGCGACCTCCCGTTCTATTACAAGTTTGCTGCGCTTTGGTCCGGGCAGGAAGGATCGCTGCTTTTTTGGAGCTGGCTGCTCTCGATTTACGCGTTCCTGGCGCTCTTTCTCAATCGTCGCAAGCATCCCGAACTAATGCCTTACGTCGGAGTGGTTCTCGCGACGGTTCAAAGCTTCTTTCTCGTTCTGAATAATTTCGTCGCGGCGCCGTTTCAAATTCTCGGCCACGCCAGCGCGGGCGGCGTGCTTACTGTGGTCGCTCAGGCTGATGGTCACGGCTTGAATCCGCTGCTGCAGTATCCCGAGATGGTGATCCATCCGCCGATGCTGTACCTCGGCTATACGGGATTCACGGTGCCATTTGCCTTCGCGATGGCGGCGTTGCTTGGCAGGTACCCAGGCGAAAAATGGATTCACATTACGCGGCGCTGGACGATGGTGGCTTGGGCGTTCCAGAGCGTGGGAGTTCTTCTCGGCGCCCATTGGGCGTATGCCGTCCTCGGCTGGGGCGGCTATTGGGCTTGGGACCCAGTTGAGAACGCTTCGTTTCTACCGTGGATTACCGCGACGGCATTTCTGCACTCGGTGATGATGCAGGAAAAGCGCGGGATGATGAAGGTCTGGAATGTTTGGCTTGTTTTCGTCACCTTCATGCTGTGTATTCTGGGAACGCTCTTGACGCGCTCCGGCGTCGTCAGCTCCGTGCACGCTTTCGCGCAATCTTCCATCGGCACATGGTTCACATGTTTTCTCGTGTTTATCCTCGTCGCGTGTGTTATCGCATTCTGGAAGAATCGCGATTATCTGCGCAGCGATAACCAGCTCGATTCGCTTGTTTCGCGCGAATCGAGTTTTCTTTTCAATAACCTGATTCTTTTGGCTGGGTGCTTCGCGGTTCTATGGGGAACGCTCTTTCCTGTAATCTCGGAATGGGTAGAAGGAATCAAGATCAGTGTCGGAGCGCCATTTTTTAACAAGGTGACAATTCCGATCGCACTGTTCCTGCTGTTTCTCACCGGCGTCGGCCCGCTTCTCGCGTGGCGCAAGACTTCGTTTGATAGTTTGAAACGGAACTTTGCGTGGCCGATGGCGGGAGGGATCGCGACGGGAGTCATTGCCCTCGTATTCGGGCTTCGCTATATCTATCCGCTCGTCTGCCTGATCCTTTCCGTCTTCGTGACGCTAACAATCGCGGCTGAATTTTGGCGGGGGGCGCGGGTGATTTCCGCGCGCTCAGGCACGAACATCATTGCGTCCGCGGGCCAGCTCGTGATGCGCAATACCCGTCGATACGGCGGGTACATCGTTCACTTTGCCATCGTCGTGATCTTCATCGGAATCTCCGGGCAGGCGTTCAACAAGGATGTTCAGCAGGAAATGGCTGTCGGCTCGCGAATGACGATCGGGCCATACACCATCGTCTGCCAGAATTTCGACGAACTGAAAGATCCGAATTACGACTCCGAGCGCGCCACGCTCGAAATTCTCCGCGACGGCAAATCGCTCATGATGCTTTATCCCGAGCGCCGGTTTTTCCTGGCGAGCCAAGTAACGGAGACGATGGTCGCGATCCAATCCACGCCATTGCGCGACCTCTACGTCGTGTACGCGGGGCGCAGTCCGGAGACGAATCGCCCGGTGATTCACGCCTATCTGAATCCTCTAGTCAAATGTATTTGGTTCGGCGGCCTGATTTTGGTTCTCGGCACGGCGCTTTCTTTGATACCGAGCCGCCAGCCTGTGATTGTGCTCCGTGGCGCGACGGAAGCGTCACCCGCGCCGAGCGGCCCGCTGCCTCAATCCGTCGGAGTCGCGCATGGCGATGATTGAGCCCGCTGCCAGCGGTGCTAGATATCGCTTGCGCGTCAGGCGGTCCCTCGTGCTGTCTAGCCTGGTTTTGAGCTTGTTGGTGGTTCCGCTCGCAGTGGCGCAGCAGAGCGATCGCGCCAAGTCGCTCAGCATGCGGATGATGTGCGTTTGCGGCTGCAACCAAATCCTCGGCGTTTGCAATCACGTCGGTTGCACTTACTCGCACGATATGCTGAGAGAGATTGACACGCGCGTGGGCCGTAGCGAGTCGGACGACTTGATTGTTCAGAATTTTGTGCAGGAATATGGCGCAGCTGTGCTTCTTCTGCCCGCGGCCAAGGGCTTTAATCTCTGGATGTGGCTGATGCCGATCATCGCGGTTATCGGAGGGATCGTAGTCGTCCGGTTCGCGCTCGTGCATTGGCGGCGGAAGGCGGCGGAGGTCGCGCCGTCTCGCGTGTCCGCGGATCTGATCGCGCGCGCGCGGCGAGAGATGGGTCCCGATGAGTAGCGCGGCGATTGCGCTCGCTTGCGTCCTGCTCGCCGCCGCGACCGTGATTTTCATTTTCTTAATCGACGCGGATGCTTCGGATTCCGCCCCGCGCCGTTCGCGGCTTGATAGTCTCCTCGAGCGCCGGGACGCAATCTACGATAACCTTCGGGATCTTCGCTTCGAGTATCGCGCGGGCAAATTTTCGGAGCAGGATTTCGAGGACATGAGGCAATCGCTCGAAGCCGAGGCTGCTCGGGTTCTCGGCGATATGGATGAACTGACCGGCGGCGCTCCGACTCCGGCGACACGCCAGGCGATGTCGCGTAAACCTGCGCCTCGCGGCTCCTGATATGCCAATGAGGAATGAGAATCGAGTGGGAATGACCGAACGATTGTCAAAGTTTGCGGTGCTGATCGCCGCCGTGTTGGCGGCTGCCTCGATTTCGTTCGCCGGAAGCGTGACCGGGACGATTCGCAACGGCACCAACGGAAAGCCTGGCGCGGGACTTGATGTGATCTTGATTCAGCTGCAGGGCGGCATGCAGCCGGTCGCGACGGTGAAGTCAGACGCTGAGGGTCATTTCACGATCAACAATGCCGCGATTGGGTCGGGACCGATGCTAATCCGCGTGCCGTTCCACGGCGTGAATTACCATACGCCGTTGACTCCCGGCACGCCGTCTGTATCCGTCGAGATTTTCGACCCCACCGACAAGCCGTCGGCGATATCCATCACGCAGCACGACATCGTCCTGCAACCATCCGGTTCCACTCTCGTTCTCGGCGAAGAATTTACGGTTGAAAACGACACGCAGCCCCCGGTCGCTTTTTATAAGGACTCGGGCACGTTCTCGTTCGTGGTTCCGAAGGACGCACAAATTCAACAAGTCTCCGCGTGGTCGTCAGCGGGAATGCCAGTGGTTCAAGGGACGATTGACAAAGGCAACGGGCAGTCTGCGATCGCGTTCGCATTTCGCCCCGGAAAGAACGGCGTGCGAATCGCGTACCAGCTCCCGTACGTATCGAATCAAGCGACGCTTGAAATGATTTCTCCGTATGCCGCCAAGCAAGTCCTGCTGGTGGCGCCGCCGGCAGTGCAAGTGAACGCGGCCGGATTCGCCGCGGGCGGACAACAGGAAGGTTGGGCGATTTACGGGCGTGAGTCAGTGGCACCGAATACGCCGCTGCAAATTTCGATTTCCGGTACCGCCCCTCCACCGACAGACGCAACTGGCAATGGCGGCGGAGGCGGCAACGACAATCCGTCTGTGAATTCTCGCGCGAGCGATACCACTGCGACAGTCACTTCGCTTCCGGGAAGACTCGATAGTTTGAAATGGATTCTCGTCGGTGGATTTGCCGCTCTATTTGCGCTTGGCATGGTCTTCTTGTGGAAGCGTCCGCAAGTTGCGATCGCCGGCGCGGGTTCAGTCGCGGTTGCAGCGCCTGTCGCATCGTCTCGACCTTCGCGCGAGCCGGCGGCATCGAGCGCCGCTTCACAGAGTTCGCAAATGGATAGCCATGTTCGCGGAAGTTTGGATGAACTGAAAGAAAAACTGTTTCGACTCGAATTGCGTCACCAAGCCGGCACGATCTCGGATGACGATTACAACGCCCAGCGCGCGCAATTCGAGCAAACTCTTCGCGATCTCGTGCGGGGCTGAGTCCACGCCCTTGGAACCAGCCGATGGAGTTGAACGCCTGGGCTTGAGTTTCGATCGAGTGGAAAAGCGTTACGGCTCGCTGATCGCTCTCCGCGGCATCTCCCTCAAAATTCTACCCGGCGAATTCGTCGCGCTGCTCGGCCCCAACGGAGCGGGGAAGACCACACTATTGCGGACCGCGGCCCTTCTAGTGCGCCCGAATTCCGGACGCGTTCAATTTTCAGGATTGACGGAAGTTTTCCCGAGGGCGGTCAAACGCCGAATCGGCATGGTCGCGCACAGCACTCTGCTCTACGACGAGCTCACCGCTGAAGAAAATTTGATTTTCTTCTCGCGTCTTTACGGGGTGCCGGAACCGGCCGCTCGTTCGGCAGAACTTCTCGCGGCTTGCGGCCTTAGCACTCGCGCGACAAGCCTCGTTCGCACGTTTTCGCGCGGAATGCGCCAGCGGCTTGCGATTGCGCGCGCGCTAGTCCACTCGCCGCGGATACTGCTTCTGGATGAGCCCTCTTCGGGACTCGATGTCGAAGGTCGCGAATGGTTCGCGCAGGCTCTCGCGGCGCTGCAGACGGACGGCTGCACAATTCTCGTCAGCACCCACGCGCGCAACGAAGTGCTGCGTATGGCAACCCGCGCGGTTCGAATCGCGGGTGGGCAAATTGACGCGGACTCCGGCCACGATGGCGACCCAGCGCCGATCCTTGCGCGGCTTCAGGCGGAGAACTGAATGAATACTGCGCGCGCCGCCACAACAATTCTGCTCAAGGAAGTGCGCGCAGAATTTCGCGCGCGCGAATTGCTCAACACCACTTTCATTTTTGCGCTCGTCGTCGTCGTACTGTTCAGCTTCGCGTTTGATCCGACAGCCGCGGAATCGCGCCGCTTCGGTCCGGGATTGCTGTGGATTGCGCTGCTCTTCGCCGGCTCGCTGATGCTTCAGCCTTCTTTCGCGCGGGAGCACGCGAACGACACTCTGGACGCGCTGTGCCTCGCGCCAGTCAGCCCATTCGCGATTCTTCTTGGCAAGATTTTGGCAAACGTAATTTTCCTGGGAGCATGCGAACTTCTTTTGCTGCCAATTTTCGCCGTGTTTTACAATGTAGAGTTGTTGCCGGTGCTCGGGCGGCTGGTCTTCGTGCTCGCGTTGGGTACATTCGGCTTGGCGGTCACGGGGACGGTTTTCTCAGCGGTTGCGGCGCAGGCGCGGATGCGCGAGCTCCTGCTGCCGTTGCTGCTGCTTCCCGTGCTCGTTCCGCTGCTGCTCGCGGCGGTTGAAGCGACGGCCGGATTGCTTTCGGATACGCCGGAGCTGCAAACGACGTGGATCGAATTGCTGGTCGGATTCGACGTGATGTTTTTTACGGTGTCTTGGCTGCTTTCAGATTTTTTGCTTCAGGAGTAGGGCGGACAATTTGACAAAGCACTTGATTCCGGCGATAGCGGTAGGCGCATTGATGGGATTCGGCGGCTACGCGGCGCTGTTCATCGCTCCGGATGAATCGACGATGCACGCGATTCAGCGGATTTTTTATTTTCATGCGCCGAGCGGCATGGTGGCGCTGATCGCGTTCACGATTTGTTTCGTCGCGAATATCGGCTACCTCGTTGGCCGCAAGCCGCACTGGGATTGGCTCGCCGTCGCGGCGGCTGAGGTCGGCGTCGCGTTCAACATGGTAGTGCTGATTACCGGCCCGATCTGGGCGAAACCGGCGTGGGGAATCTGGTGGGCGTGGGACGCGCGGCTGACGTCAACGCTGGTCCTTTGGCTGCTCTACATTTCGTTTCTGCTTCTGCGCGACCTGATTGCTGATCCAGACCGCCGCTCCATGTTCTCGGCGATCTACGGCATATTTCTATTTCTCGATGTGCCGCTCGTCTACTTCTCGATTCGCATTTGGCGAACGCAGCATCCGCAGCCGGTAATCCTTGGCGGCTCCGGGCGTCTTGATCCCACGATGTACAAGGTGTTCGACCTGTGCATTCTCGCGATGACCGCGGTCATGGTGATTCTGATTCGGCAGCGGTATCAACTCGAGCGCGCGCGATACGAAGTGGAAGAGCTGCGGATCGAAGCGGAGCGGCAGATTCCTTCGGCGGGGCAGGCATGATTTTTGAGAGCGCAGTGATGCAGGAGCTGATTCCATGAAGAATTTTGAGAGCTTGTTCGTCGCCTGGATGATCGTCTGGGCCGTCTTTTTCGGCTATCAAATCACCATCGCGCGTCGCCTCGATCGCCTTCGGGAAGAGATCGAGCGCCTGAAATCTCAAATCGGCCGCAAATAGCACCGCGGTAATGTTGGCGGCACGCCGCTCTCGCGGGCTGTTTCGCCATGTGCTCGTGTTCTGAGGTAATTTTGAAGAAGATCGCAATCGTGCTATTCCAGCTGGGCGGGCCGGACACCACCGCAGCCGTCGAACCCTTTCTCTACAATCTTTTCTGCGACCCAGACATCATCGACTTTCCGATGGCGTGGATTGCGCGGCGGGCATTGGCAAAATTTATTTCTACACGGCGCTCAAAAGTCGTGGCGGAACATTACCGGGAGATTGGCGGCGGCTCGCCGATTCGCTTCCTCACGGAGCGGCAGGGAGCCGCGCTCGAAGAAATGCTTGCGCCGTGGGTTCAGGCGAAGACGATCGTAGCGATGCGTTATTGGCATCCGCTTACAAGCGAAGCGATCGCCGCGCTAATGTGCGAGAAATATGACGATCTCGTGCTTCTGCCTCTCTACCCGCACTATTCTTTCGCGACCACGAAGAGCAGTCTGAAAGAGTGGAATCGCCAGACGCGCGACGGCCTCGCTGGAAAAGGACGCCTCGTCGAAAGTTTTTACAACCACCCGTTGTACATTGAATCGCTGCGCGCTCGGGTTGACGAGAAGCTGTCCGAATTGCAGAAGCCGGACGATGTGTTTCTGGTGTTCAGCGCGCACGGACTGCCGATGAAGCTTGTGAAGGCCGGCGATCCGTATCCGCAGCAAATCGAAGAAACGATGCGGCTCGTCCTCGCGCGTGGCGGGTGGGCCAATCGGCGCGTGCTCTGCTATCAGAGCCGCGTTGGCCCGCAGAAATGGCTCGAGCCCTCACTGACGCAGGCGATCGAGCGGCTGGCCAATGAGGGCGTCAAGCGAATGCTCGTCATCCCGATTTCGTTCGTGACCGACCACATCGAGACGCTTCATGAAATCAACATCGAAGCGCGTGAAGAAGCAGAAAAGCTCGGCGTCGAGGAGTTCACCATGACGGGCGCTCTCAACGATTCGGTGATTTTCATTCGCGCCCTCGCGGACCTTGTCTTGAAGGCCGCGGGATTCGAGAAGGGAATCGATACGCCGCGCGATTCTTAGTTCGTGTGTCATTCAGTGATCTCCCTATTTGTCGTTCCTATGTCGTTCCTTGTATTGAGAGATTTCCGTTATCCGCTTGACACTTTTCCAACGCCGGAATATAAATCCAGTGCACGTAAGTTTGCGCATTTTTGGAACTTACAGAACGCTGGAGTCTGACCGCACTACCTATCGTAACTATGGCAGATCAAACTGACGGAAAGGTCGCACAGGCGGCGACCGCGCCTGCTGCACCGGCCGCTGGCAGCGGAAAAGCTGCTGCGGAGAGCAAGGAAGCGGTCGGAAGAATTAATAAAGGCCGCCGCCGAATCGTGTGGGCTTGTATTTGGGGCTACCTCGGCGTTAATTTTTTGATGTTCCTCCGGTTTTTCTTCCCCCGCGCGCTTTACGAACCCAACACGATTTTCACCATCGGCTTCCCGTCGGACTTCAGCCTTGGAATCGATCAGCGCTACCTGATGACGAATCGCGTGTGGGTAGTGAAAGAGCCCGACCGGATATTCGTTATCTTCGCGCGTTGCACGCATCTCGGTTGCACGCCGGAGTGGAAGCCGTCGGAAAATAAATTCAAGTGTCCGTGCCACGGCAGCGGTTACGACAGTGAGGGCGTGAATTTCGAAGGACCAGCGCCGCGTCCGATGGATCGCGCGTTCGTTCAGCTCGACCCGACGGGCAAGGTAGTGGTGGACACGAGCCGCCTCTACGTGGATGATCCGCGCGCAGGAGTGAACCACTTCAACGATCCGGGAGCTTTTCTGAACGTTTAGTTGCACTGCGTAGACGCGTGACACAGGGGGTTGGTTCTAATGCCGGACGAAAAGGGCCCAAATGGCGGCAATGGTGGGAACGGCCGCAAAACCGGTGTCCTCGAACAGGTTCAGGATTCCGCGAAGGCCCTGAAAGAGACGGTCCAGTCTAAGGCCAAGGACCAGATCGAAGAGCTGAAGCAGCCGGAAAAAACTCAGCTCTACCGCTCCATTTTCCGCGTCAAGCACGACGAAGAGCCCCGCAATCGAGCGCTCAGCGTGCTCAGCAACGTTTTCTTTCACCTCCATCCGGCCAAAGTAAATCGCGACGCTGTCCGCTACAACTTCACATGGGGCATGGGCGGAATCACGTTTTATCTGTTTATCGTGCTGACGTTCACCGGCGTTCTGCTGATGTTTTATTATCACCCGTCGAAAGTGCAGGCCTTCCGCGACATTCTGTATCTCGAAAACGACGTCCCATTCGGTAAATTGCTTCGCAATATGCACCGCTGGGCGGCGCACTTGATGATCATCGCCGTCTGGCTGCACATGTTCCGTGTGTTCATGACGGGCTCTTACAAGCGGCCGCGCGAATTCAATTGGTGCATCGGCGTTCTCTTGATGGTTCTCACGCTATTGCTTTCGTTCACGGGCTATTTGCTGCCGGACGATCAACTCGGATTCTGGGCCGTCACCGTCGGCACGAACATGGCGCGAGCCACGCCGCTCTTAGGCAACGAAGGACCGTTTGGATCTTTATTGGGGATGACACCGTACAACGACGTCCGGTTTGCATTGCTCGGCGGTTCCATCGTGGATGCGAACGCGCTTCTGCGCGCCTACATCTGGCACTGCATCGCGATCCCGTTGATCGCGTCAATTTTTATGGCGCTCCACTTCTGGCGGGTGCGTAAAGACGGCGGAATATCCGGCCCGGCGCCGATGATGCTGGAATCGGAAATTAAGGAAGAGAAGGGGCCGCGTCCGGTGATTCTGAGACCGAGCGGACTTCAGTAAATGACGCGAGAGGCTAACTGATGGATTGGCGTCAAATTTGGGAAGTCGTCTCGACTCCGGACAACGTCCCGATCGTTGCGCTCCTCTTTCTCGTGCCGTTCTACACGTGGTACGCGTTTCGCCAGGCCATCGCAAACGACAAATTGATAGCGGTCCTCGGCTCGGACCCCGCCGCTGCCAAAACTCAATATCGCAAGACGCAGCCGTGGGATCCGAAATGGGAGCGCGAAGTTCACACCTGGCCGTACCTGATGCGCATGGAATTTCTGGTCGCGATTATCGTGACCGTAATTCTCATGGCGTGGTCCTTGACGCTGAACGCTCCGCTCGAGGAACCATCGAATCCAAACGTGACGATGAATCCGGCGAAGGCGCCGTGGTATTTCCTCGGCCTCCAGGAAATGCTCGTTTATTTCGATCCGTGGATCGCCGGCGTCGTGATGCCGACGCTGATCATCGTTGGGCTGATGGCGGTTCCATATATTGACACCAACCCGCTGGGCAACGGCTATTACACGTACCATCAGCGCCGGTTCGCAATTTGGACTTTCCTTGTCGGCTTCATCGGTCTTTGGGTCGTCATGATTGTCATCGGGACGTTCATTCGCGGTCCGGGATGGATGTGGTTCTGGCCCGGTCAAACTTGGGACGCGGAACGCGTCGATTACGCCGTGAACCGAAACCTCGATGAGGTATTCAGGATCAATGGCTCGTGGCTCGCGCTGCTGCTTCCCGCGTCGGCGAAGCCGAACGCGGCGATTTGGGCGCGCGTGATCTTTGGCATATTCCCGCTCACGATTTTTTTCATCGTCGCAGGGCTTGTGGTCCACAAGATCTGCATGATGACCGACTTTAGCCGCAAGATGTACCGCCGGATGAGTCTTGTACAGCTCATCACCATGTACACGTTTCTGATTTTGATGATTTCGCTTCCGGTGAAAATCCTTTTGCGACTCGTTTTTACGATCAAATACATTTGGGTGACTCCATGGTTCAGCATTTGATCTCTCGGCGCGGATTCTCCCGAATGGAAATCACTCGTTTTGCTTCCGAGGAGGCACGGCTTGCCTGACGTTCCGCCCAAAGCCCCGCCCACAGTCCCGCCGGACGATCCGATCACCGGTAGTTCCTTCAGCTTTCCGTTGATGATCGCGGCGGTCTTGCTGATGGTGACCGTAGCGTGGTCCATGTGGGACGAGATGTATGGCCTTCGGCCGTGGCGACTTTATCAGCGGCGGTTTGCGACTGCCTACTCGTCCTACCTCCAGAAGGACGTCGCTCAGCAGAAGAAGCTCGAGGCCGCTGTCTATTCTTCGCCGGATTACAAGGCACTCGCGGAAAAGGCTGATGCTCTCGAGGCGGCAGCGAAGGCGAAGGACGACGAAATCGCGCAGCAGATCGGGATTCTTGATACGCAGCGCGCCGCGATCGGCGATGCCTTCAAGGATGCTCGCGGGAAAATCGGGCATCTTGTCTACGAATACGAAATCACGCCAGCGACCGATAAAAGCGAGAAGGAATCGCGTTTCAAGGAGCTCGACGAAGCAAAGAAGGGTCCCTGGAAAGTGGATTGGCCGCTCGCCAACGGACAGATCGAAAAAGACAGGAAGTTTACCGCCGACGAACTCAACGATACCTTTACGAGCCTGATGGCGAAGCGCGCCGCTCTAGTTGCCGAACGCGGCGATAACGACGCGGCGGGAAAGGCCGCGCGCATTCAGGCGAATCTGTATCTGTCCGATCATTTGCCTGGACTGAACTCCGCCGCTCTCGAAGGCTTGCTCACGAGCGCTCGCGATTGGGATGAAACGCTGATTCAGATCAACGTGAATCCTTCGGGAGCATCCATTAACAATCTTGGCGGCGCGGGTCTCGTGGATCGCTGCCAGTCTTGCCACGTCGGCACGGATCAAAAGCTCGTGCCTGCGCAGATGACGGTGACGAAGGCCGACCTTGGAATGGCGAAGAGCAACGATGCGCCGTTCACGAGCCATCCCGATCCCGAACTTCTGAAGATTCACACGCTCGAGAAATTCGGATGTTCGCCATGCCATGGTGGCAATGGGCGCGCGATCGATTCGGTACGTCGCGGTCACGGACGATATGAACACTGGCTCTGGCCGCTCTACTATTCTGAGAATTACGGCGCCGGCTGTCAGCAATGCCACTCGGCTGATATGGTGACGGATCACGCAGCGGTGCTGAATGAGGGTAAGCAGCTTTATCGCCAGCGTGGCTGCATTGGCTGCCATCGGTTCCAGGGTTTCGATAATCAAGACGAGTTGCTTGTCTCCACCCGCCAGCAGATTGCGCAGCTCTCAAGCGACAAAGTGCAGGACGAGCTCGAGATTCCGCGACTTCAGAAACTCGGCGACAACGCTCCGGATAACGCAGCCGCGAACGCCTTCTACGCCAAGGCTACAAATCTTACGGTCACCGTCAGCCGCATAGACACGCAAATCGTCGAAGACGAGCGCCGCAGCCACACGCTCCTGGAAGAAGTCAAGAAAGTCGGTCCGGATTTAAAAGAAGCGCGGATGAAGCTCCGCAAAGAGTGGATTCCGTACTGGCTTGGCCACACGCACGAATTTCGACCGACCACGAAAATGCCGCAATTCCGATTCCCGTCGGACGATGACATTCCCGCGATCGCTGCATTCATCTGGCAACAAGGCTTGACGAGCCCGGCGCTCGAGCACCAGCCGCCGGGCAATGCCGCGCATGGCAAGGAACTCTTCGAGTCGCGCGGCTGCCTCGCATGCCACTCGATTGGCGAGGGCCCGAATTTGGTCGGCGGAACGTTTGCCGCGAATTTGAGCCGCGTGGGTGAAAAGGATAATTACGATTACATCGTCCGCTGGGTTCACAACCCGCGCCAGCGCACTCGCCCATACTGCCCGTATGAGAAGCGCGATCTCGGCCCTGAGGACTACGCGAAGCACAATTTGCCGTATGTTTTTGATCTCGATCATTCTCGCTGTCCGAATGACGGGCATGAACTGGTCGTCCAGCAACCGACGGTGATGCCGAGCTTGCGGCTGCCCATTGAGGACGCGCGCGACATCGCGACGTACCTCATGGCGCAGAAGCACGCCGACGCAAGCTACGCGGCCGCGAATTACATGGACGATCCGGCGCTCAGAACAAAAGGCCAGGATCTCGTGCGACACTACGGCTGCGCCGGATGCCATGAGATCGGCGGGCTCGAGGACGAAGGCCGCATCGGCACCGAACTCACGAATGAAGGCAGCAAGCCCATCGAGCGCCTTGATTTCGCTTTGTTCACGGAAGACGCCAAGCGCGGCGTGCTCCCCGACGGCAAGCCTTCCATGCGCGACGGCAAGCAAACCGCTTGGTTCGATTCGAAGGGATTCTTCGAGCAGAAGCTGAGCAATCCCGGCGTGTACGACATCGGGAAATATCACACGAATCCGATGGACGCCTTGCGCATGCCCAAGCCGAATCTGCGCTCGAATCAAGAACTCGAATCGCTCGTCACATTCCTGCTCGGCAGCACAGATCCCACGCTTCCGCCGGAATACATGTACCGTCCAGCGGATCGCCGCCGATATATTCAGGACGGCTGGTGGATCGTCACGAAATACAACTGCATCGGCTGCCATCAAATTGGAATCGGGCAGCGATCGATTTTGATGGATTTGCCGATGTATCAGGGCGAGAACCATGCCAATTTGCCGCCGGTATTGACTACCGAAGGCGCGCGCGTGAATCCGGAATGGTTGAAGGGATTCCTCGCGAATCCGTCGTTGAGCACAACTGACACGAATCGGAACGGAGTCCGTTCGTACTTGCAAGTACGGATGCCGACGTTTACGCTCTCCGACGACGAAATCCGCAAGCTCGTTCTATTCTTCGAGGCGCTCTCGTCCCAGCCCGATCCATACATTCCGCCGAAGGCGCCGGAAATGACGGCCGAAGAGCGCACACTCGCTCGCAACCTCTTTACGAATCCGGCCGCGCCATGCTTGAAGTGCCACGCCACCGGCAACGAGGCTCACGACAAGACCGCCATCGCGCCAAACTTCCTGCTCGCGAAGGACCGGTTGCAGACGCCCTGGACCGAACGTTGGATCACCGATCCCGCGAAGATTATTCCCGGCACCGCCATGCCGTCCGGGCTTTTCAAGCGTTCCGGCGATCACTGGGTTTTCAACGGGCCACAATCGCCAGAATTACAGCACTACACGGGCGATCAGGCCGATTTGCTCGTCCGCTATATGTTTACGCTGACACCGCAGGAGCAGGCGTCGCTCGTTGGCCGCACGCCTGCCGCCGCAAAAGGATCGGGCGGCGGCAAATAGAATTTGCTTGCGAACGGTTCGTCTCCGGCCATTCCGCGCGAACCGAAGGGTTTTTATTCGTAGCGCAATGTCACACGATCGATTTCGAATTTACGAGGAGGATTAATTTCATTATGAAAATGTGGCGAACTTTGGCAATAGGGTCCGCACTGGTGATTATGATCACCGGTTGCGGAAAGAAAGAATCTCCTGAATCTACTGAACCCGCGAGTGCTCCGGCAGGCGGAGCAGCGGCGGCGATCGATCCGTCGACGACCGGCGAAGTCACCGGAACCGTTACGCTCGTCGGCACGCCTCCAGCGTTCAAAACGATCAACATGAGCGCCGAACCATATTGTTCGAAGGCGAATACGAAGCCAGTGGTGCCGCAGGATGTCGTCGTTGGCGACAAGGGCGCGCTCGACAACGTCGTCGTTTACGTGAAGGACGATCTCAGTAAGTATTCGTTCGACACGCCGAAGGATGCGGTCGCTTTGAATCAAAAGGGCTGCATGTACGACCCCCATGTCGTGGCGCTGATGGCCGGACAGACTCTCGAGGTTAAGAACGACGATCAGACCACACACAATATCCATCCGATGCCGAAGGACAATCGCGAATGGAATACTTCGCAGCCGCCAGGCGCCGCTCCGATTGATAATTCCTTCGCGCGGCAAGAGGTAGCGATCCCGGTGAAGTGCAATGTGCATCCCTGGATGAAGGGCTATATCGCTGTGTTCAAGAATCCCTTCTTCGCCGTCACCACCAAAGATGGCAAGTTCGATCTGAAGGGCTTGCCGCCGGGAACTTATACGATCGAGGCTTGGCAGGAACACTACGGCGTTGTCGACCAGCAGGTGACGATCGGCCCGAAGGAATCGAAGTCCGTTGACCTCAGCTTCAAAGCTTCGGCGCCTCCGGCAGGCGACTAGCTCGCCGCGACGAAACGGTTCATCGCTCGTCTTCCCGGCTTCGATGCTGGGAAGACGGGCGGTTTCTGTTCGTGATGCAAGGGTCCAACCGCACTCGAATTCACCGGCCGGCCGCGATGAGTCTTTTTGTTGCGTCTTCCTGTAATTCATAGCAGACTATCGCGTTCCGGGCCGGAGCAGGGAAGGGACCAGGGTAGAATGCCAGCCGTACCAAATCAGGGAGTCCACCGTTTCGCTATCTTCACTGCCTGCTGCACCGTAATCTTGCTTACCGCCGGCGCCCTCGTCACCAGTAACGATGCGGGACTCGCTGTCCCCGATTGGCCGCTATCCTACGGCTCCCTGATGCCTCCGATGATTGGCGGCATTTTCTACGAGCACGGCCACCGAATGATCGCGACCCTTGTGGGCATTCTTACGATTGTCCTGGCGGTATGGCTCTCACTCGTGGAGCCGCGCCGCTGGGTGCGGCGCCTGGGATGGGCTGCGTTGGGCCTTGTGGTGGCTCAGGGGCTACTAGGCGGTCTGACCGTGCTTTTCTACCTGCCGCCGGCCGTTTCGTCGGCCCACGCGACCTTGGCACAGCTTTATTTCATCACCGTTTTAAGCCTCGCCGTTTTCACGAGTCGCTGGTGGCAGAGCGACCTAGAAGTTCGCGAAGACGCAGGCTCGCCGCCCATCCGTATGCTTGCGGTCGCGACGACTGTTTCGATCGTCGTTCAATTAATTTTGGGCGCGGCCTTCCGCCACAATCTATTCGGAATCGTGCCGCATCTCGTCGGCGCCGGAGTGGCTACCGGATTGGTGATTTGGACCGGAATTGTGGTGAAGAAGCGCTTCCGCGATTTTCGTCCGCTGCGTCGCGCGATGATTCTACTTCACGCCACATTTGGAACGCAGCTTCTTCTCGGCGGCGTGACTTATTGGGTCGTGTTCTATGCGTCAAGAAATGATCCTCAGCCTCTTCCCTTATTTATCTCGGTCACGGTAGCGCACGTCGTGCTTGGCGCGCTGACGTTGGCATCGAGCATGTTAGTTACGCTCACGTCCTATCGCATTTTGCGGCCGTCTCGCGCGATGGAAGTTAGTTCATCGGCCGAGCGTGCGGCGATATGAGGCCCCGATGAGCCACGTGCGCGAAGGCGTAATCCCGGCGGGCGAGCGTCTATCGGCTTACGTCAATCTGGCGAAGCCGGATGTGACTTTCCTCGTCATCATGACGACTGTCGCCGGATTTTATGCCGGTTCGAGCGGCCCTCTCGACTGGGCGCTTCTCGTTCACACCGTTCTTGGCACGACCATGGTTGCCGCCGGAACTGCCGCGCTCAATCACTTTGCGGAGAGGGAATCGGATAAGCACATGCGCCGGACGGCTGCGCGTCCGTTGCCTTCGGGCGTGCTCGAGCCTTCACAGGTGTTCTGGTTCGGCGCCGCGCTGATCACTGGCGGAACAGTATATCTCGGGCTGCTTTCAACGTTTTTGGCTGGCCTGCTGGCGCTGCTGACCTCAGCGCTTTATCTCGGCGTTTACACGCCGTTGAAGACGAAGACGTCGCTCGCTACGTTGATCGGAGCGATTCCCGGCGCGCTGCCTCCGCTGATTGGATGGGCCGCCGCGCACGGCTCGCTGTCGATCGGCGGCTGGATTCTTTTTGCGATTCTTTTTTTCTGGCAGTTCCCGCATTTTCTCGCCATTGCATGGATGTACCGCGAAGATTACGCGCGCGCGGGTATTCAGATGCTTCCCGTCGTCGAGCCGAGCGGAGATCGCACATTTCGTCAGATAATCGGCACGGCGGCTGTGCTCGTGCCGGTAAGCCTGCTGCCGACTGTCGTGGGAATCACCGGAATCGGCTATTTCTTCGGCGCATTGGTTTTGGGAATGGCGTTGCTTCAGATGTGCTTGTGGGCCGATCGCACGCGCACCAATATTCGCGCGAAGTGGCTTATGCACGCGACGGTGGTTTATATTCCGCTCGTCCTCGGGCTCATGATCGTGGATCGAATTCCTCGCTGAGCCGCCGGATCTATGTCATCTACAATTGAGGCGCACAACAATACGATGACCTTCAAAACGAATGAAATCGAGCTCGCTACTGTTTCACTTTTCTTCCTGATCCTTTCGCTCATTGGCGTCGTGTGGACATTCACGAGCGGACTAATCGGCAGCGGCATTGACGGCATTCTTCTGCTGGGCGTCGGCCTATTGATGGCCGGAGTTTTCGCGTTGCAGCTTCTCTTCATCGCACGCGATATGGGTTTGGTGAAGTTTCCGCAGATGGGCCCTGCGAAAAAAGCCGCGGCTCCGGCTGCCAAGCCGCCTGCAGCCGCGCCTCCTCCCGCGTCTCCTTCCGCCGCTGGGCCGCCCGCTGCCGAGGCCAAGTAGGCAGCCTTGCTCGCACCGGCTCCCTGGGTGTACCACTTGCCCGCAGTGAACGCGACGCTCAACGGCACGAGCGCCGTGTTTCTTCTCACCGGCTATTTCATGATTCGCAGCGGAAAAATCCTAGCGCACAAAGCGTGCATGTTGACGGCGTTTGTTTGCTCGTCCGTCTTTCTGTGCGGCTATCTCTACTATCACTTCACCATCGGCCTCGTGCGATTCGGCGGTGAAGGCTGGATTCGCCCGGTGTACTTCACGATTCTTACGACGCACACGATCCTCGCGATTGTCATCGTTCCGCTTGTGCTCATCGCGCTCTATCGCGCGTTGACGGACCAGTTTATGAAGCATCGCGCGATCGCGCGGTGGACGTTTCCGTTGTGGCTCTACGTGTCAGTGACTGGCGTGATCGTCTACTGGCTGCTCTATGTGGCATACCCACCCGTTATGCCGGGGACAACGACAGCGATGGTACGTGGCCTAACGCAGGCTTTTCGCGCGGCTGGTCTGGCGTGAGCGAATCTAGCTCTAATGCGCCGGTTCCGGCTCCAGCGCCGCGGCCGTCGTTCGGCGGCAAGTGGACGTACGCGGTGCTCGCCGTCGCGCTTCTGTTCGTCCTGATGCCGTTCCTCTTCTGGAACGCCACGTGGTTCGGCCACCCGCTCACAGACGATCAGATATCGAAATCGCTTTCTGATCACAAACACGCACGCGAGATTCAACATGCGATGACGCAAATCGAAGTCCGCATGGAACGGAATGACGCGTCGGTCCGCCGCTGGTATCCCCAGCTCGTTTCGCTCGCGAGCGATCCGCTCACAGAAATTCGGGTGACGGATGCGTGGGTGATGGGTCAGGACTCGACTTCGGAAGAATTCCATGGTGCGCTGCTCAAAATGCTCGCGGATCCCGAGCCCATGGTCGAGCGGAATGCGGCGCTGTCGCTCGTGCGGTTCGGCGATGATTCCGGGCGCGCGGTAATCGTCGCGATGCTCCAGGCATTTGCGATGCCTGCGCCTTCTTCGGGCACCGTGCGCGAACGCCTGAAGCCGGGCGATGCGCTGAATCCTGGCACGATGGTCGGACATATTGATTCGGGCGATCACGCGTCGAGCGAAATTCGAGTCGCGGTTCCCGGAACGCTCACCGGTTGGGCCGTGCCCGACAAGTCTGCAATCGCTTCGGGGCAAACACTCCTTTTCATCGCGCCGAGCAGCGAAATTGTTTGGGAAGGTCTTCGCGCGCTCTATCTGATCGGCAAGCCGGAAGATGCTGCCACGATCGAGCCCTACGTTCGCGGCAACGGAGATATTCCTCCGCAAGTTCGAGAGCAAGCCCGCCTCACGCTCGAGCGCGTTCGCAGCCGCAGCTCATCCTGAGGCATTCGCTCGTTATCCTCTCGCGCATCCTGTCCTTTCGGACAGGCAGTCTCGCGCGCCTTCGCGGACTAAAATAGGAGGATGGAATGCCCGAAGTGTGGCCAGACGGTGCGCGACGTGGCGACATTCTGCACTCGCTGCCACAACACTCTTCGTTTCAAGTGTCCCGCGTGCTCGAACGAGCAGCGCCACGGCGGCAAGTGCGACAAATGCGGCGTGGATTTTTTGAAGTATGCGACGGTTTTGATGACTAAGACCCGCGCCGAGGTTGACGAAGAGCACGAGCGCCTCGAACGCCGCAGCGGACTTCTCAAGAATCTCATTTGGATTCCGATCACCGGCGGCCTCTCCCTGATCCGTTATTTCCTGCACCCAAAAGAACGCTAAATAAGTGGCACACTTTCTCGTGCGAGCAATCACGCAAATCCGGCCGGCCTACCGGCCAGCACTACAAATCCCGTGCCGCATCGGCCCGATCGCGCGTACAGCACCTGTAGGGTCCGTCGGAAGTCTTACCGGTCGTTCAAATAATCGTGCAAATCGATTATGGAAATTCGGGGAATTCGGTCAGAACGGCATCTGCCCATATGTCGTTTCGAACTCCGCCAGCGGAACCATATCAATAGCATCCCACGGGCATCCTTCGAGAAACGCGCCATCGGGGCCTTTGCTGGTGCACAGCTTGCAACCAATGCAGAGCAGGGGATCAACGCGAATATGTCCGAAAGGCGGGTGCTCTTCATCCTCGACCCAGTACATGCAGTCGGCCACCGGACAATAGTCCACGCACGCAGGCGAACCCGAGCAGCCCGTGCACATATCGTTGATCACGGCGATGATGTGCGGCTTCCGCTTTCTCTTGGTAGTCGTGCCCGACGAGATGGGTTCGAGCTTCTCGACTTCGCCGCTCGCGAATTTCGCGATGTCAATGTCCATCACTGCCACAGGCGGGCCTCCGGGAATCTTCGCTTTCGTGCTTTACTTTGAACTTCGTGTCTTATTTTCGGTCGCCGCATCCGCGATGTCAACGGCGTTCATGCCCGCGCCCGCGCGGGACTTTTCATCGCGTGAATCACGGCCTGAGCGAATTCCGCCGTCGTGGCTTTGCCGCCCACGTCCGGCGTGAGCGTCCGCCCTTCGCGATATACACTCGCCAGCGCCGTCTCGGCCCGCTTCGCGGCTTCGTCCTCGTCCATATAGCGAAGCATCATAATCGCGCTCATCAGCAGTGCCGTCGGGTTCGCGATGCCTTTGCCGGCGATGTCCGGCGCCGTGCCGTGTACCGCCTCAAAGAGCGCCATGCCTTCGCCCACGTTGGCGCTCGGAACCACGCCCAGCCCGCCGACGAGTCCCGCCGCAAGGTCGCTCATGATATCGCCGTAGAGATTTGTGAGCAGCAGCATGTCGAATTGGTGTGGGTTCATCACCATTTGCATGCATGCGTTGTCTATGATCAGTTCGTGATACTCGATCTCTTTGTACTCGGGCGCCACTTTGCGGATTGAGGTAAGGAACAGGCCATCGGAAAGCTTCATGATGTTCGCTTTGTGGATTGCGTGAATCTTCTTGCGCCCGTATTTCCGCGCGTATTCGAACGCGAACCGGGCGATTCGTGTGGAAGCCTTCTCTGTGATGATCTTCAGGCTCTCGACTACTCCCGGCACCACCGTGTGCTCGAGGCCGGCATATAGATCCTCGGTGTTCTCGCGGATGAGCACGATGTCCACGTTTGAGAAGACGGAACGCACGCCTTCGAGGTTTTTCACCGGGCGGACATTGGCGAACAGCTCGAGATTTTTCCGCAGCGCCACGTTGATGCTTGGAGGTCCTCCGGCAATCGCGGTTGCCATCGGCCCCTTCAGCGCAACACGATTGCGCCGGACTGAATCGAGCACGCCCGCCTGAATAAAATCGAGTCCGCGCCGCTCGAAATCGGCGCGCGCTGGAATTTCTTCCCAATCGATCTGAACCCCGGTGGCCGCAAGGATTTCTTTCACAGCCGCCGCCACTTCGGGCCCGATGCCATCGCCGGGAATCAATGTGACTGTCTTTTTCATCCGCCGCTCATTTTATGTGAAATCTGCGCATCTTCAAACCGCCTCGCATGATACAAGCGCGCCTGCTCAAATCCGTCACGCCTCATCACCGCGCAAGGTGCATCACGCCGATCAATCCCAACAAGCCGCCGAGCAGTCCGAGCACAATGCGCGTCACCATGCCCGGCCGGTAATTGTGGGTCATCCGCGTCACGATGACGATCGGCAGGGAAGCGAGAAACATCGACGGCAGGCTATAGAGCAGAGCGAAATTTTGCAATGCATACAGCCCGGAGTTAAGAAATACAGCGCGCGCCCCCAGTCGTGATATCCGCGGAAGCAGGTACGCGCGAAAATACATCTCTTCGACAATCGGTACCAACATGCCAAGCACGAACCTCGGAACAAACGTAGCCAATAAAGCATTCCGGCTGAACCCGGCATATTGCTTGATGCCCATGAAAACGTATTTGGCCGGCAGCCACGAAAACGCGACGCGGGCCCACAGGCGGTCGATCGGCACGGAGATTCCGATCGCAGCGATGCATATCAGAAAAAGCACGGGCACGATGGTGAAGTATCTCGATGTTGGCCACGATTCGCGATAGAGGAGGATTCCGTCGAGCGACCATCGGCTGTTTTTCCGCTTACCTTCGAAAAACAATAGCCCAAGCTCGATGGGCGCGAGCCCCACAACGCTTGCAATGAGCAGCGCGGCGAGCGCGGGATATCCCGCGGATGTGACCGCTGGCAGGCACGCGACATAGATTGCCGTGGCCACCGCGCCCGGAATTAAATGGAGTGCAATCGATCGCGCGAGTCCTTGTTGAGGTAAGGGCTCGCTTTCAGTTTCAACCGGTTCGGCGTCCGCTGACTTGGCTTCAACCGCCTCTTCCGCGCTGCTCGCATCGACAGAGTCTGGTTTGTGTTCCGGGTCCGCGATCATCGTTCGCGAATCATAACATCCGGCTGCAAGATTTCTGTGCCTGCCGGAGCGCCGATTTCCTTCCATAAACTCGATTGTCGGCAGCCACCCAGCCGTGGTTAAATCATGCGTTTGCTCAGGCATTCCAATCCGCCCTGTGAGGGAAGCATGTACCGAAGAGCGCTGACGCTCGTATTTTGTTGTCTTGTTTTCGCAATCCCAAGCCGCGCCGATAAGCGCGCCTTTACGATCGAAGATTTGTATCGCGTTCGAGCTCTTGCTCACCTCCAGATATCACCCGATGGTTCGATGGTGGCATTCACCGTCGCGACCAACGATCTCGCTCACGCTAAACACGTCGAACACATCTGGCTCATGGATGCCAATGGCACAAACGTGCGCCAATTCACGCACGGCGACACCGGAGAAACTTCACCAGCTTTCTCGCCCGACGGTAAGTGGATCGCCTTCGTCAGCTCGCGCGGCGGATCGAGCAATGTCTACATCATCCCGACTGGCGGTGGCGAAGCGAAGCCGCTAACGCATATATCGACGGGCGTCGCCGACCCGATCTGGTCGCCGGATGGCAAGTGGATTGCCTTTTCGAGCGATGTCTATCCGGAATGCGGTGCCGATGATGCGTGCAATAAGAAAATCTCCGATCGCTGGAGGAAGGGGCCGTTGCGGGCGCACATGGCCGACGGCCTGCTCTATCGCCACTGGACCTCATGGAAAGACGGTACGCGCACGCACATTCTGATAGCGGACGTAGGCAGCGGCGCCGTGCGTGATTTGACTCCAGGCAATTTCGATTCGCCGACTTTTCAGCTATCCGGACCCTTGCAATACGACTTCTCGCCGGACAGCTCTGAGCTTGCCTTCGTCTCGAATCACGACGCCGACCCCGCCTCTTCAACGAACGACGACGTCTGGCTCGTTTCCGTCACTGGCGACGGCCCGGCGCGAAATATCACCGCTTCAAATCCGGCGTTCGACGGCACGCCACGATACTCGCCCGACGGCAAATACATCGCCTACCGGATGCAGAAGCAACCGGGCTACGAGTCGGATCTGTTTCGACTGGCCATTTACGATCGCGCCGTCGGCACGTCGCGCGTACTCACGGAAACTTTCCGGAATTGGGTGGACGATTATCAGTGGGCCGGAGATGCGAAGTCGCTCTATTTCAGCGCGCCAGTGGAAGGCGACGAGCCAGTGTTCCAGGTGTCGCTAGATTCTGGCGGAATCCGCCAGGTCCTCGCCGACAATTCAATTGACGCGTTCGGAATCGGCCACGACGCTCGCGAAATTATTTTCATTCATCGCTCGACCGGCGAACCTGCCGAGATTTTCTCTGCTGAGCTTGCCGGCGCGAAAACTTCGCAACCGAAGCGGCTTACGCAATTCAATCAGAAAATTGCAGATGAAGTAGACATTCGTCCCGCTGAGCGCACGTGGGTCACGGGCGCGGCGGGCGCGAAGATCGAAGTCTTCATCGTTAAGCCGCATGGCTTCGACGCAACGAAAAAATATCCGCTCATCCTGAACGTTCATGGCGGACCGCAGCAGCAGTGGCAGGATGCCTTCCGCGGCGATTGGCAGGTTTATCCCGGCGCGGGATACGTTGTTGCTTTCGCGAATCCCCACGGTTCCACCGGCTACGGCCAGGAATTTACAGCCGAAATATCCGGCGACTGGGGCGGGGAACCGTTCGAAGACCTGATGAAGGTCACCGATGAGCTGGCGGAGCTTCCTTACGTGGACGCGAATCGCATGGGCGCAATGGGCTGGTCCTACGGGGGCTACATGATGGACTGGTTCGAAGGTCACACGGATCGCTTCAAGGCCATCGCATCGATGATGGGTGTCTTCGATTTGCGCTCGATGGCCGGCGCCACCGAGGAGCAGTGGTTCCCGGAGTGGGAATTCAAGGGAAATCCCTGGAATTCGCAGCAGTATGTGAAATTCTCGCCGTCCTATTTCGTCCAGAATTTCAAGACGCCTTGCCTGGTGATCTCCGGCGAGCAGGATTTTCGGGTTCCCTATACGCAGTCTCTGCAAATGTTCACGTCGCTGCAAAAAATGAATGTGCCCTCGCGTCTGATCATCTATTCGAATGCCGGACATTGGCCGAGTTGGTATGAGATGGCGCTCTACTACACCGCGCACCTCGAATGGTTCCACAAGTATCTCGGCGGCGATCCTCCGCCCTGGACCAGCGAGCAATTCCTGCGCAACTCCGTATTCGATCCCGCGACCGGCCAGCGCACGAAGTGATTGCCGCGCTCGGGGCACGCTCTCGGCAGCCGTAGGGCTGGCCGGCAGGCCGGCCGGTTTTCGACGATTTGATGCTCAATGTCGGCCGCAAAGGCGGTCGGTCTACCGACCGACCCTACAATTGCTGACGGCTCGATTAGTGAATTTCGAGGCGAATGTGGGGCTGGTCGCAAGACCACCCCATTTCGCCGAGTGGCACGCGATGTCCCGGGACAGTGCCCCTATTTTGCCAATCTGCTATAATGGGTCTTGACGAGTTCAGGTTTGTGCCTGGCTCCGATCATTGGAGGATATCTAGCATGGTTCAACTAACGCCGGTAGCAGTCGAGAAGGTAAAGGAAATCCTGGTGCAGCAGAATCCGGTTCCGACGGGTCTGCGCGTGGCTGTAGTCGGCGGCGGCTGTTCGGGTTTCAGCTATCACATGGCCTTCGAGAATCAGGTCAACGAGAACAACGATAACGTCTACGAATTTGATGGGCTGAAGGTTCTTGTGGATCAAATGTCCGAAATGTACCTCGACGGCATTTCGATCGATTACATCGAGTCCATCGAAGGTTCAGGCTTCAAGTTCAACAACCCGAACGTGAAGAGCACGTGCGGCTGCGGCAGCTCCTTCAGCGTCTAATTGCGGAGCGCCTCGCGCGCAAAATTTCCGGGCTCCTGGCGGTCACCTGCCCAGGAGCCCGTTTTGCGTCCGGGTTGATTTGTGGATGGCAATCAGATCGTAGGGCTAGCCGGCGGGCGGGCGGGCCGGGTCTTAATGTTTTCAGGGCTGGATCGGGCCCCTCGTCCGAATTCGGCGCATCCATTTGATATGCGCGCGATTGCACCGTATTCTATTCACGTCCGATGAAAATTGCCCTCGCCCAGTTCAATCCAACCGTAGGCGATTTTGACGGCAATTCCGCGCGCATCCTGGAGATGGCGCGCGAGGCCAAATCTCGCGGCGCCGATCTCGCCGTTTTCTCTGAATTGTGCGTCTGCGGATACCCTCCGCAGGATCTCCTCGAACGTCCTGCGTTCATTGAACGCAACCACACTCAACTCGCAAAGCTTGCTAAGTGCATTCCGTTGCCGAGCATCGTCGGGTACGTCGGCAAAGCGCAGGACAACACGGGCAAGCCCGTTGCAAACACCGCAGCTCTAATCGCTGACGGCCGCATCGTCTTCGAGCAGCGCAAGATGCTGCTGCCCACCTACGATGTGTTCGACGAGTCGCGCTACTTTCAGCCGGCCCATTCGCAGTCGTTGATTCGTCTCGGCGCAGAGCAGCTTGGCATCACCATCTGCGAGGACAGCTGGAACGATAAAAATTTCTGGGCGCAGCGGCTCTACGATCGCGATCCCGTCGCCGAGCTGGTGGGGCAGGGAAGCAGCGTCCTCCTGAATATCTCGGCTTCCCCGTACACGATCGACAAGCGCGGCTTGCGCCTCGATATGCTTCGCGCCATCGCACGCCAGCATCACGTGCCGGTTGTTTACGTCAATCAGGTCGGCGGCAATGATAGCCTCGTCTTCGATGGCTCGAGCGTCGCGATCGCGCCCGATGGCACCGTCGCGGCCCGCGCGCACTCTTTCGAAGAGGATCTCGTTTTCTTCGACACTGAGACGCGCGTCGGCGACATCCGCCACGAAACAGCGGATGAACTCGAAGCCGCGTACAAGGCGTTGGTCTGTGGCACGCGCGACTACGTTCGCAAATGCGGATTCTCAAAGGTAGTCATCGGACTGAGCGGTGGTGTGGATTCGGCGCTTGTCGTCGCCGTTGCGGTGGATGCCGTAGGCGCGGAAAACGTGCTCGGCGTCGGAATGCCTGGGCCTTTCTCCTCGGAAGGCAGCCTGCGCGACGCGCGAAAGGTGGCCGAGAATCTCGGAATCGAATTCATAGTCCTGCCCATCACCGGCCTGTTCGAGGGATATGTGAAAGTCCTCGATCCCGTATTTAATGGCCGCCCACTAGATTCAACCGAAGAAAACATTCAGGCGCGCGTTCGCGGCAATCTGCTCATGGCGCTATCGAATAAATTTGGCTCGCTGGTTCTCAGCACAGGCAATAAATCAGAAATCGCCGTCGGCTATTGCACGCTCTATGGAGATATGGCCGGCGGCCTCGCAGTAATTTCCGATGTTCCGAAAACGATGGTGTACGAGCTCGCGAAATTGCGAAATCGCGAAAGGGAAGTCATTCCCCTCGAAACGCTGACGAAACCACCATCAGCAGAGCTTCGTCCGAACCAGCGGGATTCGGATTCGCTTCCTCCCTACGACGTGCTGGATAGAATCCTGAAGGCGTATGTCGAGGATCTGAAGGATCCCGAAGAAATCGCGACTCATCTCGAGTATCCGATTGAGCTTGTGCGGAGCATCACGCGGCGCGTCGATCAGAACGAATATAAGCGCAACCAGGCAGCTCCCGGACTGAAGATTACATCCAAGGCGTTCAGCGTCGGGCGTCGATTCCCGCTCGCCAATCGTTTCGTATCATGAGGTTCTCCGTCGTCTCGAACTAGGAGGAATGTTTCGATGAAACTCAGAGTCGTCTTGGTCCTCGCGGCAATCCTGAGTATCTCGGGTGCCGCGCGCGCCCAAACGCAGGCAGCCGCGGCGAGTTCGTCGGACCAGGCCCGTCTTTCGGCGACCATCGAATCATTTCTGCGCAATCTCTTCAGTTGGGGGCCGGATTTCCAGCTCAAACTCGGACCGTTCAAGGATGCAACAATCCCGGGATACTACGAAGTTGGGATTGAAGTGAAATATAAGGAACAAGCTCAGACCGGCGTCGTTTACGCCAGCAAAGACGGGAATTACATCATCCGCGGCGAGCTCTACAAGACGAGTGAAGATCCATTCTCCTCCGCGCGCAAAGATTTGTCGGCGAAGGGGTCTCCCACGAAAGGGCCCGCTGACTCGAAGATTACGATGGTTGAGTTTAGCGACTTTCAGTGCCCTCACTGCCGCCAATTGCACGAATACCTGAAAACTCTCGAACAGAAATATCCTCAAGCGAGAATCGTCTTCAAGAATTTCCCAATCGAGGCCATTCATCCTTGGGCCATGACCGCTGCTATCGCCGGTCATTGCGCGTACGAAACGTCGTCCGACGCATTCTGGAAGATGGAATCGGAGATATTCGACCAGCAGGACCTGTTCTCCGCCGAGAACGCCTACGACAAGCTCGCAGAAATCGCTGTCGCGGCCGGCCTCCAGCGCGACGCCTTCCGCGCCTGCCTGGCCGACCCCGCCGCAAAAGAAGCCGTCGAAGCCGACCTCGCCCTAGGCCAAAGGCTCGGCGTCAACAGCACCCCAACCGTCTTCATCAACGGCCGCGAGGCCGTAGGCGGCGAGCCCAACACCGTCGAGCAATTGATCGACTTCGAGCTCCATTCCAAAAAATAGCGCCGAACGACACCAGCGGAACCAATTGCCGTCGCCACCGCCCTACGACAACGCGTCAAGTCCTCAAATCATCAAATTGACAAAACCCGACGCGCACCAAAGTGCGAGGCGGCAAATAACTCTCCACCATCAAACACCCTCCGGAACCCTCGCCACCAGGCGGCCGCCTACGACAATGAACGTCCTCTCTCCCGCAGACACTGTGCAGGAGCCGCTCATACTCAAATCCTTGACCTGAGCCCACCCTCCATCCACCCTCAAGCGACACATAATATAAATTACCGGATGTCAAGTAAAATTGCAGAGATTATGCCTCGGATCGTGGAGTTTCCGCATTAGAGAATCGGAGCTGGAATGTCGCCCCAGCGGCTTCATGGGCGAGCGGCGACCAGGCTGGCGGAGGGAGGGGGTGAGCGCGGTTCGCGCGGGAATACTTGCTCTCTCGGGCGCGCATTTTATGCTGTCGGGCTAGTGTCTCCGTGTCATTTGCGTTTCGTGCGCTGTTTGGGGAATTGAAGAATGAAATCGGCAAACGAACGGGCGAGGATCGGGTTGACGGAGCGGCGGAGAAGCGAAGGCCATGTTACGCGGCGCCGCTGCGGAGGCGAACCCAGGGGCAGATCCTTGAATCAAGCTTCTTCGCAGCAGGATTTTGGTTCTCGCCCTCGAAATAGTCGCTCGAGTGAATAGTCGGGCTCGAAGCACAGCTAGAAATCGGACACGTCTTGGTAGAGCGCGGCTACTTTGGCCGTCCTTATTGCATTTGCTCCAACCTGACTCGCCGTTGCAACTGGGCGAGCGTGGACGAGTATTCGATTGGCGCCGAACAGACCTATGTGCAAACGAAGTTGAAGCTTTTGGAGTAAGCGAGGGCGGCCGACGGGTTCGCGGCTACGAAGGAAGGCTGGACAACTATGAGGCGTGCGTATCCGTCGTGGGATAACTGCCCTTAGCCGCCGAGCCTTAATTCAGCGATTGAAAGCGAGAGCGTGCCGGCGCGGATATTTAACGGGGAATCGGGATATGGGGAGTTCCCTGCCCCGTGGTTGGGAATCGAGTGTGGACCGGGGACGGGGAACCGGGAGAAGATTCGCCAGGGTATTGCGGGGCGTCGGTATGAAGACTGGGGCTTAGCGTATTCGGGAGATGGCGACGCCGGCGGCGGCACCGATGGTTAGCCACTTTGCATTGCGCTTGAGGCGGCGCCAGAAGCTTCCACCTTTTGCGGCGGTGACGGCGGCGTCGCGTTCGCGGGCGAGCGCTGCGGAGCGAGCCTGTTCATCCTTTAGGCTGGCGTTAGCTGCGGAGAGCTGAGCCTTGCACGTGCGGCAATCCTGGACGAAATCGTAAAGAGGTTTAAGGTCGGCAGCGGGGATCTCGGCGCTGCCCGAGGGAGCCGCGAGTTTTCCGGTTGCGGCAGTTCCCTTTTCGTTAATGATTCCCTGCTGCGTCCGCGGCGAGGAATCTGTAGGCTGCGATGACTGGGTAGATTGAGCGTGTGGCGCGGAGTCCAGCGTGATCGGTTGAGGCAGCGGTAAGTACTGCGGCAATGACGTGATGATTTGCTGCGGAGTTTGAACTTGACGCTTCAGCGCGGCGATTTGATCGAGCGTGGTTCTTAGAGCAGCGGCGCTATCGTGTTCGCGCGCGTCGGCTGCGCCGATTAGCTTTTGCTGAGCGGCTAGAGTGGCTCGCAACTGTGCGCGGTCGGAGCGCGATTCGAGCCAGGACGAGACGATTAGTCCAGCGGCGACGATCGATGCGATGGCGACGAGGATGTGGCGAAGAGACATTGGGTGAAGTAGGCAGAAACGCCGATCCGTATTCATAATTCATAGATGCCTGGGGTACGCAAAACCGCCGGCAAGATGCCGGCGCTACGATTGAACGAGTGCCGATCGTCGCGGTGCAATTGCACGAACTGCTGGCCAGCCCTACGATTGCCGCTCGGGCGATTCAGCCACGAAAAGCGAGCGTTGTTGTGCGATTTGGCGATGACGGAGCGAGCGGCGCTATGATTTTGCTGGGAGGGCGGCGTACGAAGCTACGCGCGCGAGGACTTGCGTGGGGTACTCTGGATTTGCGCCGCCGTTCCAGAGTGCTAGGGCACGCTCAATTTTTCCTTCGACGATAGCGAGCTTATGCGCGAAGAGATCGCAGCCCGCGTCGAGGCCAGTTGCGGGATCGCACAGCTCGCTTAGGAATTTTCCGGCGAAGCCGCGCTCGCGCGCTGTTTGCCCCATCACCTGCATCAGTCCCCACGAAATTGCGCGCGAATACGCTTCTGTATTGGTCGCAGGCTCGATCTTGCAAATGGCGAAAAGCGGGGCGACGTA
>JBAPOP010000052.1:0-14531 GCA_049279675.1 Candidatus Acidiferrales bacterium | reverse complement strand
ACGCCGTCATCCCAGCCCTGCTCGGCATTGAAGTTCGATGCGAGACGCAGTTCCTCGACGGCCTCCGGCAAGATCGACGAGAACTCGGTGACCGTCTGGAATTTCTTGTAGCCGGCGTCCATTCCGTCGATGGTGTAACCGGCTTCGTTCGTGTTGCCGTAGCCGTTCGAACCTTCTATCGAAGCTGCCGAAAACGAACCGTTCTGGGCTCCGTTGGTGCCCGCAGGGTTGTAAATGACAGTGGAGAGGGTGGTCAAAAATGACAGCGCGCTCCGTGGCTGCCCTCCCATTTGCAAAGGCAAATCGTGAATCTCTTCGGCTGTTGTCGTGGTACCCATCACCGAATCGGCGGTGTCGAGGTGCGCTGCGGTTGCTGATACGGTGACGCTTTCCGATAGAGCACCGACCGCGAGACTAACGTCGTACGTTAGCGTCTCTCCGGCATCGAGGCGGACTTTGTCGTAAGTTTCCGATTTGAAACCAGAGTGGTTCACTTTCATCTGGTAATATCCGATCGGAAGATTGAAGAGCACATAAGCGCCCGATTCGTTCGAGGTAGTCGTTGTAACGACACCTGTCTTTTCCGCCGTCACGGTAATAGTGGCGCCGGCAATCGCCGCGCCGCTCGGATCCTTGACATCCCCCTTAATGCCGCCAGCATTCTGCTGCTGTGCCATGACAGGCGGCGTCATCAGAAAGGCGAAAAGTAGACCGAGGGCAATCGCCAGAGGCTGGAATCTCATTTGGAATCCGTTGGAACCCACCGCCGAGCGATCACATGAGGTCGCCGGATACAGGTTGCTCTTCATAACCATTCCTCCGTTAACGAAGCATCGATCCACAAGATCCGTGAAACATCTCTGGCCCCGGTAAAATCACGGGTTGCTCATGCGCGAAATAGTGAAAGAAACCCCTTCCGCGCGATTTCTGCGAAGCGGACCGAAAAATAAAGCGATAGGAAAAGAAGGGCGTGCGGGTCGAATACAATATACATGCCTCGGCGCGACAAGAGCACACCCCCTCGAGCTGCCCATCTAATTCAGTACCCGGGACGGCCACCAGTCGGGTGATTCCCGGGAAGAGACAAAGTATTTACTGTATACACCTCATACGCTCGACAGCTAGCTCTTGTCAACCTTTTTCAATACCGTGAACATTGGACCGACCCTATTCGCAGGACTCTGGCACCGCCTCGCTGAAGAGCCGGGCCTGAGAGAAACCATCGCGCACGATCAAACGAGTCGGCCCCCGATTCGATTGCTTTCGAAGGCGGCATGCGCTTGGGTCCGGCTTGTCAAACACGCTGCTCGAAATCTGAACTCCTGCGCCTGAACCAATCGGCCATCGGCCACGAGCTGTGCTTCTCAGTGGCGACGAACGAAGAGAATGCACGCCGGAGACGGAATCTGCGCTTTTTGTCCCGTCGGCGCAAGCCGACCGGTGGCTGGATCGATTCGAAATTCAACAATTTCGTTTGAATCCTGGTTCCCGACCAGCAGGAAATTCCCCGAAGGATCGATCGCAAAGTTGCGCGGCGTCGTGCCTTCTGTGGGAACGTCTTGCACGTTGGTCAGTGTTCCCTTTTCTCCGTCGATCGCAAATACCGCGATGCTGTTGCGTCCGCGGTTCGACGCATACATAAATTTGCCTGATGCAGCTACTTCCACCTCAGCGCCTGTGTTCGAGTCCTTGAAACTAGCCGGGAGAGTCGACACTGTTTCGACGTGCTGAAACGCACCTGTACGGGCATCAAATGACAAGACCGAAAGCGAAGACTGCATTTCATTGATCGCGTATGCGAATCGGGCGTTGGGTGTGAATGCGAGATGCCTCGGCCCTGAGCCTTCGGCCGACTGCCAAAAAGGAGGATCGTTCGTCACGAGCGAGCCCGTATTCTGATCGAAATGAAACGCAAAGATACGGTTAAGGCCCAAATCCGGGATGATTCCGAACCGACCGTCGGGCGAAAGAACGACGGCATGAGGGTGAGAATTTTCCTGGTGCGGAGTACCAGCAGCTACCCCCATCTGCAGCGAGGCCGTCGGCTCTCCCAAGGAGCCATCGGCGTGGATCGGGCGCGTCACGACTCCGCCGTAATAACTTGCAAAGAGGGCAAATTTGCCGTTCTTGCTGACGGTGATGAAGCTTGGATTCGCTCCAAGGGCCGGAACCTGATTCAAGAATGTAAGCTTTCCAGTGTCGCGATTGATCTGGAATGAACTGACCGCACCGTTCTTCTGCCCCTGGTATTCGCCGATTTCATTTACCGCGTAGAGGAATTTGTCAGTCGGGTCCACGGCCAGAAAACCCGAGTTCACCGTCTCCGCCGCGACACCCGCGACACTCAGTGCTCCCGTACTCGAGTTGAATCGGCACAGATAGAGCGACTTCGTGGGCGAGTCGTGATATTCGGCCGTCCCGACGTAAACCCAGTAATCGCTTCCAGCCCGGTTTGGCGTGATAGCGGCGGATTCATTCATAAAGTTTTCGGCCATTAGCGGCAAAGCAAGCACTGCTGCCGCAATCCAGGCCAATCTCATCGAACACGAACCTCCGGAACTGGTGGAAAAATAAAGGAACGCCGACAAAGTTGACGGCGCGACCGGAATACTGTATACACATCGCCGCTGTCGTCAAGAGGAATCTCCCGTTCCTGCTGCGCGCCGACGCGCCAGCCGACATGTCTCGGAGGCGTTATGCTTCGAAAGTTCGCTGCAATCCTCTCCGCTCTGCTGATCGTTGGATCTGTTTACGGGCAGCAGCAGACCCAGGAGCTCGATCCCACCACAAAATGGGCGACCATCGCCGAGAACGAGTTCCATGTTTCCTTCAACATCATTTACGGCAAGGCGAATAACGTCGATCTTCGCCTCGATGTGATTACGGTGGGTCCGACATCTGTTCCCAGGCCGACTCTTCTCTATTTTCATGGGGGTGGCTGGCTCGAAGGGACCAAGGAAAGCACCCTGCTATATGGACTTCCGTACATGGCTCATGGCATGAACTTCATAAACGTTGAGTACCGCATGGCTCCCGAATCGCTGGCACCAGCGGCTGTCGAGGATTGCCGTTGTGCGCTGCACTGGGCATACGATCATGCGAAGGACTACGGCATCGACACTTCGAAAATCGTTGTGTCCGGTCATTCGGCCGGCGGTCATCTCGCACTCATGACGGGCTTACTCAAACCGACGGATGGTTTCGACAACAGCTGCCGGCGCCTTTCAGACGAATGGCGATTGGGGACGATTCAAGATGTGAAGGTGGCGGCAATCGTAAACTTCTTCGGCCCAACGGACCTTCCGACGCTGCTCGCACCTCCGGCGCCAAAAAATTTCGCCGTCCGCTGGTTTGGAAGTATGCCGGATCGGATGGAGATGGCGAAGCGCGTTTCTCCGATTACGTATGCTCGCCCGGGCGCGCCGCCCGTTCTCACAATCATGGGAGACAAAGATCCAATCCTTCCCTACGCCCAAGCAACGAGTCTGCGCGACGCTCTCGATCATGCCGGAGTTCCGAATGAGCTGTATACGGTGGTGGGTGCTGGCCATGGTTCGACCACGCCTTATGCATGGAACCGACAACAAGGTCTCGAAGCGCAGGCGGCCGTGTTTTCATTCCTGGAGAAATACGGAATATTGCCGGCAAATCAGTAGCGGACGGCAACCGCCGGGCGCGTAACGCGAACGACGCGGCGCGATTGCGCCTGTAGCATCCGTAGAGTCCGTGGGCGCACGGACCGGCCTTTCAGGATTTTGATTTCATTGCCGCGCGAATCGCAAAAAAACGGCCGGCCTGCCGGCCAGCCCTACGGTGCTGCGTGTTATCGTTCGAATCCGGCGCTCATTTCGTCTTCGCGCGTGCCTTCGCACTTAATTCAGCGCTGATCGCCGCGCGAATTTGCTTTGCAACGATTTCCGCATAGATCTGTGCGCCATAACTGCTCGGATGCCAGTCGTACGGCCCGTTGTACCACTTATTGATTTCGTCGGCGCTCGCGCCTGGCGGCATTTCTCCGGTCATATCAACGATGTGCTCTTGGCTGGCCGCCTGGATAAATTTCTGCACGAGCGGATCTGACTTGTGCGCCAGGCACTCTTGCACTACGGGGTGATGAAGAAGGAGAGTCGAATGCGGCACCGATGTCAATTGTGTGAGCGCTTCCAAACTCGCTCGCATCGCCTGATCTTCGGTGTCGTAATGAGGCGTGGAAGATTTCGCCCACTGAAGTTTCGAATGCAGCCCGAGATGCCCTTTCGAAATTGCCGCGAGCAATTCAGGATTCAGCGAATACCACGGAAGTTGCTGGAGCAACGCCTCGTAGATGCGGCGCTTGATCTCGATCGCCCGTTGGCGGTAATCCTCGCGCGTTGGATCAATGACGAACGCGAGCCCATTGCGGCAAGTCGGGTTTGCGATTGTGACCGGAAGGCTCGTACACGCAAACATGCCATAGCCGGCGTCGCCAAATTGAAGCGTGTCCCTGTAAAGAAATCTCCGCAGGATGTCGTCTCCGATGAAATTGACGATCACGAAATCGGGATCAAATTTGGCAGCGCGAGTGCGGTAGACGGCCGGCCATTGGACGATTCCCGTTCCGTCCAGCCCGAAATTCAGAACGCGGATTGTTGACTGGCCCACGAGGCGCTTGAAATCAGAATCTGTGCTGAATACACGTTCGAGAGCCGTGGGCCACGGCACGGTGGATGTGGTAGTAGCGCAAAATGAATCGCCGAGGACGGCAATTCGAAACTCATCTGGGCCCTTTGCCGCTTGTATATCGGTGGACGACCCGAACATCCCCATATTGTTGGTGGCAATTTCGCTGTCGTGAGGCACGAGATCGTTGTCTTTGTCGTAGAGCCACTGGTGATTGCGGGCGTTGGGCTGATAGGCATAGCCCGCCTCTGCATCAACGGTATAAAGGGGTGCCTTAAAGCTGGAGAATGAATAGTGGATTTGCTCGTCGACGCTGGATTTCAATCGCTCGTAGCGATAGAACCGGAATCCGCCTTCTAGCACCACGTATGCCAGCACGACCCGGCCGACGAATCGAAAGGTTCCGCGCAGCGATTTCATTTCTTTACTTCCTCCCGATGGTCATTCCGAGCGTCCGCGCGTTATGCTCGGGAGTCAGGCAAGCTCTTTCGCCACTTTTGAATTCGGCTCCCACCAACTTGCAATCTCTTCCAGCGTCTTGCCCTTTGTTTCTGGCACCAGCCGCCAACAGAAATAGAACGTGAACAAACAGATTCCGGCAAAAACCCAGAACGCGCCGGCGGCCGAACCGAAATGCCGCTCGAAGAATCCAGTCATGATAGGGAAAGAAAAATTCGCGCCGAAGTCAGCAATCCACAAAGCTGTGGAAGCAACAGCCATACCCATGCCGCGCACTTGATTCGGAAAAATCTCGGCCATGATCAGCCACATCACCGGAGCGAGTGTCATCGAATAAGCGGCAACCGCGAGCATCATCGTCAGGGGCACGGCGATTCCGGTAACGTGATATTTGAAAAACACGCCCATGATGGCGAGTCCCAAAGCCATTCCGATCGTGCCGTAGAGGAGCAGCGGCCTCCTTCCGACCCAATCCACAAGCCAGAACGCGACGATGGTGCATATCAAATTCCAGCCGCCGATCAGCAGGCTGATGAAAATGGCTTTCGACGCCTGCGGGAATCCCGCCTCCTGCATGATGGTCGGCGCATAGAACAGCAGAACAGTGACGCCATCGAACTGCTGCAGGATGGCCAAGCCCACCGCGATCAAAAGCGCGATACGAATCCCGGGCTTCAGCAAATCGAGGAGTTTCGGCTTCACTGGATTTGAAGATTCGCGAATCGCCTGCAATTCCGCTCGCGCGGTTTCCTCGTTGCCGATCCGCCTCAACCCTCGGAGCGCTTCGTCGATACGGCCTTTCAGTACGAGCCATCGCGGGCTCTCAGGCACGAAAGCCAATCCAGCCAGAAAAATGACCGCAGGAATCGCCGTCGACCCGAACATCCATCGCCAATTACCTGAAAACGAAAGCGCGTAAGTGACGACGTATGAGATCAGCGCTCCCACTACGTTCGACACCTGCGTGATGAACACCAACCGGCCGCGAATGTAGGCGGGCGCAATCTCCGCGATGTACATCGGCGAAACAATGCACGCCGCGCCGACGCCGAATCCTCCAAGAATTCTGAAGATGTTGAATTCGGTGATGTTCGACGGGTACGCCGTTCCGATGGCCGAGAGTGCGAACATACCCGCGGCCGCGATCAGAGTTCGCTTCCGGCCTACTCGATCGGCGAGCCATCCTCCCAATGACGGGCTCACAAAGCAGGCTAGGATCGCGCTCGTCATCGCAAATCCCACTGCGGTCGGAGTTAAGTTGAATTCTTTTTTTAGAAAAATGATGGCGCCCGACATGATGATGATGTCGTACGTCAGCAAGAATCCGCCGACCGCCGCGATTATGGAGATCAGGTAGACATACGCGTTATTGCGAACAGGCGGGTGGGTTTCCGCGCTCATGTCACCCTCTGGGGACGTCAACTTTCCCATGCAGGTCCTCCCTGGTGGAGCGGGAACAGATGCCAATATTCAGATAGCCGCTGAGCGAGGTGAGAGCCGCCCGAGTGCATCGACATTTCGACGGAGCGGAAATTCCGCCGAAATAGAAAGCTGTCGTAATTCTGGCCGTCGCCGGAGTCGCAACTCACTTCGGGTTCATCATTTGCGATCGCGGCCGGACTAGCACGTCTAGCAAATCAGAGATCCGGCGATTGGTTTGTGCTCACCACAGAATCTCTTGTTCTGGCACAAAACGTGTGACCTTGTTCCAAGCGACTTCGCTGCCGCGATATTTGGCGCGATCGGTGTAAAGCGGTCCGTTCTTTCCCGGCGGATCGATCGACACCACCGTGCTGCCCTTCAGAACTAGCGTGTAGGTATTGGGGCCAATCTTCTCGCGGACGGTTCGCTCGGAAATAGGAAACGAAATCTCGAGTTTGTCGCCAGCCTTGACGGCGCCGGCATTAACGTATCGGCCGTCCCAATGCAGTGGACGCGCATTTCCGTTCACCTTGCAAGTGATCGACGGATTTCCGCTCTCGATCCATTCCGGCGCGCGCACGTGGACGGTCCGGCAACTCTCTTTGATCTTCAAATCGACCTGCCCCTTATACGGAACGTAGCTGTAAACATCGGCCCAGCGCGAGGCGCGATTCATCAAAAGGTTGACTCGTAGATCCTCGCCCTGGTGATCGATCATGTGCTCCCAGACGTAGTACAGCCCTCGCGCCGCGTTGCCCGTGCAGCAGTGCTGAATGCCCCGCCACCTCGCCCATTCGTTCACGTCCGCCCACCCCGACCAACCGCCGATATTCTTTTCGGGCACGCGGTCTGAAGTCTCATTCGACGCGACGGCTTTCTTCGGCTCCTGCTCCGCCATTTTGTAAATCCAATCGGACTTCGTCAGCTGCGCTTCCGCGAAATGATTTCGCGCAAAGCGATCGATGTCGTCCCAATAATCCGCCGCGCCGCTTTCGGTCAGCTTGACGGCGACGCCAAACAAGTCGCCATTCGTGCAGCTTTCACAGGCCGTGAAGCCCGGGACGTACCACTCCGGGAACCATCCGACAAGTTTCGACACTCCGTACTCCGGCCCCGGATTCGTGCCCCACTCATAGCTCTTGCGGCAGAATTCCAGCAGCTCGCGATCCTTCGTGACGGCTGCATACTCGAGGATGCTCAGCAGACCGATCGCGTGACCTTGCCCGTGGCCTCCCAGAGTGAGACCGTCCACGTTGAAGCGCTCTCCACTAAAATGCCTCCATTCCTTTTTCCCGCGGATCTCCGGATCGAGAAGCCAGCGGCCGTCGCGATCGAAAATTTCGCCGTGATAGCGCGTGTAATTTGTCAGTTTCGAAGCGAAATGTAACGCGGGCTCGTAACCTGTCGCCCGGTAATATTGCGACAGAGCTTGCACGCCGCGCGTATTCCATGACACGCCCCAGAGACTTCCGAGCGGAACGGGACTGTTCGGATCGACCTTCGCGTACGGCTCAAATGATCCGGCCGCGAAGTAGCAGAAGTCGCCGCGATCGATGCTCAGTTCAGAGAGCCGCGCGATCATCTTTTCGATTTGAGTCTTCCAGATCGGATTGCCATCCCGGGCGTGATAGAGCGTCATCGTGCCAATGGCTCTTTCACACGAGGAAAGATTGGCGATTTGCGAGACCGACGGGTCCTGCGTCGAAGTCCGCGAACCGTCCGCTCTCCAAACTGGATCAACGCCTTCAGCCTTAATCCGTGACCACGGCCGTCCTTTTAGCGGTAGGTATAGAAGCCCATCCGGGCCGATGGATTTCAGGATCGACCTCATCCAAAACGGATCGACTTGGCTATTGAGATCGCTGCCGGTTGCGTTACGCAGAAGCGGCAACGCTTCCATCAGTCCTTCCTGGTTCTGCACCCAGTCGTTGAAATCGTGCAGCATGATGGGGGGATCGCGGAAAATGTCAGTGAGCCAGTAGATTTCATAATCGGCATTTGGATCCGTGATTCCGGTCAGCACGTTGACGCCGAGCTTGGCGCGTTCGGTGAGATCGAGCGTGTCGGGGACGCTGTCGACATACGTGTGCCCTCGGTAAGCGGGGATTGCGAATTCAGGAATTTTGTCGCGGATGTACTCAATCTTCAGCGGCGCATCCGTCGCTCCAAACAGCGCCGCCGCGTGGATATGCGTCGGCAGCATTAACGCACCACACCCGAGGAGCGAATCCTTCAGAAATTCTCGACGATCGATGGCCATGCTTCCCCCTTTTTGAAAATTCGGCGCAGTTTATTCAGCGCGTGCGGTAGCTCACCAGTTGATATCTTGTTCCGGCACGAACCGCGCGATCTTATTCCATACGACTTCGCTGCTCCGGTACTTCTCACGACGCTGGTAGAGCGGGCCGTTCTCGCCCGGAGGATCGATTGATACGACCGTAGTTCCTTTTACGACGAGCGTGTAGGTTCTGTCGCCGATCTGCTCCTTGATGGTTCGCTCGGCGATTGGGAACGTGACTTTGACTTTGTCGCCCTCTCTGACCGCGCCGACATTCACGTACCGTCCTTCCCAATGAAGTCCGCGCGAAGCGCCGTTGATTTCCGCGGCGAGCGCGGGATCGCCATTCTGGATCCACTGCGGCGCGCGTATGCGGAGATTCCGGCACGGCTGCTTTATCTTCACGTCGACCCGGCCTTGATAGGGGATGAAGCTGTACACGTCGGCCCATTTTGAAGCGCGATTCAAAAGCAAATTGATTTGCAGATCCTCGCCGGAACGTTCGACCATCTTTTCCCACACGTAATAAATCGCGCGCGTGCATGTACCGGTGCAGCAGTGGCCGATGCCCGATGACGCCACACCCAATGCCCAATCCGAACCGCTCGCGCCGCCGCCGAACGCGCCCACGTTTCGCTCCGCGGGGTGGTCGGCCGATTCAAAAGGACCGACCGGCTTCGCGGGCTTGCGGGCACCGAGCCGGTATACCCAGTCGACATCCGTCAGTTGCTGCTCGAAAAACTGATTCCGAACCCAGCGATCGACGTCGTCCCAGTAATCGCCGACTCCCAAACTACTGAGCTTCACGGCCATGCTCACCATGTCGCCGACGATACAACCCTCGCAGCTTGGATACTTGGGAACATAAAATTCTGGGAACCAACCGACGAGCGTAGAAACCCCGTACTCGGCGCCCGGATTCCGCGCCCATTCGAAATTGTTCTTTGAAAACTGCAACAATTCCCGATCACCCACGGCATCGGCGTAATCGATGACGCTCAGCATTCCGATTCCGTGGCCGTGGCCGTGCCCGCCACATTCGACTCCCGCAACCGGGTACTTGCTGCGAATCGAGTTTGGAACCGCAGCGGATTGGAATTCGCCCCGAATTTCTGGATCCATGTACCAGCGTCCGTCAGGGAAGAAAATTTCGCCGCGGTAGCGCGTGTAGTTCACGAGCTTCTGCGCCAGTTCGCGCGCCGGCTCGTAGCGCGTCACTCTGTAATACTGCGTCAATCCTTGAACGAGCCGCGTATTCCACGAAACACCCCAGGTGCTCCCAAGGGGCATTGCCGCATTCGGATCGATTTTCGCATCCGGCGCGAATGACCCCGGCGCGAAATAAGAGTATTCGCCGCGCTTGATCGAGAGATTCGAAAGCCGCGCGATCATTTTTTCGATCGTGGCTTTCCACATCGGGTTCAGGTCGCGGAGATAATAGATGGTCATCGTGCCGATCATCCGTTGGCACGTTGAGGCATTCGCGGCCTGCGTCACGGTGGGATCGCTGAAATCGGAGCGAGTGCCGTCCGCGCGCCAGACCGGATTGATTCCGTCCGCGCGAACTCTTCCCCACGGCCTTCCATTCAGAGGAACGTAAATTAATCCGTCGGGGCCAACCGACTTCAGCGTGGATTCCATCCAGGCGCGGTCTACCTGGCTGTTCGATTCGTCGCCACTCGCGTTGCGCAAAAGCGGAAGCGCCTCCATCAGGCCTTCCTGGTTTTGTACCCAATCATTGAAATCGTGTTGCATCACGGGAGGATTGCGGAAGAAATTGCAGGACCAGTAGATTTCGTAGTCGTACGCGGGATCGGTGATCGAAGTCAGGGCGTGAACGCCCAGCTTGGCGCGTTCGGCGACGTCGAGCGTGTCGGGGACGGTGTCTAAATAGGATTGGCCGCGATAGGCGGGTACCTGAAACGACGGCGCGTGATCTTTGATGTATCCAATCTTGCTAGCCGGCTCGTTTAACTCCGGCTTGAACGGGAATGCGGCGAGGGTCTTCTGCGCTGCAATGCTCCCAACGGCAGCAACGGTACTCTTCACAAATTGGCGACGGTTCATCGGCAGCACCTTCCTCTGACTTCTCGCCTAATCAATTTGCCAAGATCGACCGGGCGATGATGGCTGCGGGTCCAGTCCATCTGACATCACGTCGGCGCGAGATGCGGTGAAATCGAGAGCAAGGGTCTATTCACCGTCGCGATGGAACTCGAATCTATGTACTGTATACAGTTGCTTAGCGCAATCAGGCGGCCCCGTCAATATCTTTCATTCTGTCGAACAGACCGGCCACGTAGCCGCATGAATGACCACAGGATCGGTCGCGCGTTGACATACTCAACTGGCATACCGTATACAGATCGTGGCTCTGATCCCGAAACTCTTAGCTAACTTACAGAAACGGAGGGTCCCATGGATAATTCGCGCGGGCTACAAGACAAGGTCGTGATTATCACGGGAGGCTGCGGGGATATCGGAGGTGAGTCCGCACGAAAGCTCGCCGCGCTCGGGGCCAAGTGCGTAATCTTCGACATTCTCGATGACTCCACCGGCTGGGATCGCACGCGCGAGCTCGGCGCCGCTGCATATAAAAGAGTGGATCAGTCGATGACCGAACACATGCGCCGCGCGGTCTCGGAAGTAGCAACGGAATTTGGTCACATCGACGTAGCGATCGGTAATGCCGGCGTCGGGCCCGGTGGGTACTTGCTCGATCTCACCGATGAGGATTGGGAGGGCGTGCTGCGAGTGAACTTGATTGGGTGCGCGCAACTCGCGCAGGCAGCCATTCGGCAAATGCTCACGCAGCCGGAAGACAAATGGGGCGTCCGCGGGAAAGTCCTGTTCACCAGCTCCTGGGTGGGCGACTTCCCTTCTCCGGGAGCGATACCGTATTGCGTCAGCAAAGCTGGGCTAAATCATTTCGTGCGGCTCGCTGCGCAGGAGTACGCGCCGAAACACATTCTCGTTAACGCCGTCGCGCCCGGAATTCTTAATGCGGGACTCACGAAAAAAGCGGCCTTCCAACGGGATCCAGAACTGCGCGCGAAGTATCTCGGATACATTCCTGTAGGAGAATTCGGGACCGCCGAGCAGATCGCTGACGCTTTCGTGTTTCTCTCGTCGGCTGAATCGAATTACATGACCGGACAGATTCTCACCGTGGATGGCGGCTGCACGATTACGAAGCGATCGTAGTGGGATTGGCCCGATCAACTGCGTTGATTTGCGTTTCTGGCGTGCCCGTTCAGTCAGTCTTAATCACCGACGCCAATCCGCCATCTACGATCAATGCCGTTCCGGTCATATAGGAAGACATCTCAGATGCGAGAAATAATGCCACGCGGCCAATCTCTTCCGGTTGCGAATTCCGCTGCAACGGACACATCATGGCGATGTGTTCCAATTGGCTTTCCGTCAAGTGCGCCGCAATTCCGGTGATCACAGCTCCGGGCAAGATCGCGTTGACGCGCACCGTTGGCGCATAATCCGCTGCCAAAGATCGCGTCAGCGCCAGCAGGCCTCCCTTGGAAGCTTGATATGCAACGTGTTTCGCATAACCGCGCAACGAATGAACCGAGCCCGTAATAATGAATGTCGATCCAGGCTGACGGAGCAAAAATGGCATGGCGTGATGCGCGATCATCCACGATGCTTTCAAGCAGACGTCGAGCGTGCGATCCCAGTCTTCCTCGGATAGTTCGGTGGCAGATCCAAGTTTGTATCCGGCCGCGTTGCTGAAAATCACGTCGAGCCGTCCCCAGCGTTCCGCGGTTTCCTTCACCATGCGTTCGACGTCCGCCATTTTGCCGACGTCGGTCTGCGAGGAAATCGCTTCGCCTCCTTTTGCGACGATGGACGCCGCCGTTTCAGCAGCGGGCGCGCCATTGATGTCGGCGACCATCACGCGCGCGCCGTGTTCGGCGAAAACACGCGATGTCGCGCGGCCAATCCCCGAACCTCCGCCGGTGACGATCGCCACTTTCCCCTCGAGCATTTGATTCCAATTCATTTCGAGTGTCCTCCCGTCAGAATTTCAGCGCGCTCGTGGAGCTCTCAGCAGCAAACTGAGAAGAGCGCCGGCCAACCACCCGAACCCCAGGAAAATGAATGCGTCTCTGAAATTGCCGGTTCGTTTGTTGAGGTAGCCGATGAGCGTGGGACCGACGATTCCTCCAAGATTGCTGAGTTGAATCAATCCGAATGCGGATCCTGCGACAGCCGGAGGAAGCACTTCCGTCGGAATCGACCAGAAGGGGCCGAGCAGGCCAAACGATCCCACACCCACAAGGCAGAGCAATCCGAACGCGGATGCAGGTGACCGCGAACCAACGAGTGCGCCGGCGATCAGGCAGATTCCCGCCCATCCAAGACATGCAGCGACGTGCTTCGCCCGCTCGTGATGACGGTCTGAATGACGCGAGATCAGAATCATGCCAATTGCTGCAAAGATGTAAGGAATGGCGTTCAGAATTCCAATAGTGAAATGCCTGGCTGAATTCTCCGGCAATAAACTCGACGACTCCAGCACGGACGGCAGCCAAAACAAATATCCGTACGTGCCCGCGCTGATCAGAAACGAGACCACCATCATGACAAGCACGTGTTTAGAAAGGAGACAAGAAAGAAACGATCCTCCAGCGGCGAGTACAGCTCCATCTGCCTCGAGACGCAGCGTCCGTTCAAGGTGTTCGCGCTCATCCGGGGAGATCCAGCCAGCCTGGCTCGGGTAGTCATTGATCCGCGCCAGCCAGATAATTAGCCAGAGAATCGGCAGGATGCCCTCGCTGACGAGGAGCACGCGCCAATCCCAACGCCCTAAAATCCAACCCGAGATCGGCGACGACAGCACGACGGCTGCCGGCAAGCACAGCATCCAGTATGCATTCGCACGCGCGCGTTCGATGCGCGGAAACCAACGCGAAATTAAGACGAGCGTCGCAGGCCAAACGCCGCCCTCGGCCAGTCCAAGAAGAAATCGTGCGATCGCGAACTGATGCCACGACTGAACGAATCCCGTGGCAGCCGAGCACGCTCCCCAAAGAATCAGCATGACAGCGATCAGTTTTTTCGGGCTCCAATGACTCGCCAAATATCCGGCGGGAATCTGAAGAAGAATGTATCCGAGGAAAAATATGCCGCTTGCCGCGCCGGCCTGCGCCGGGTCCATGTGAAGATCGCGGCTCATCGAAGGCAACGCGAGGGAAACATTCGTGCGATCCACGAATGCGATCGTATACATCACGAACGTGACGGGGATGATGTGGGACCAACGCTGCTCAATCACCAGGCCTGCTTCCGTGCCGACTGCATGTTCCCGGCCGTCTCCATCCAATCATCAGGAATCGCCACTGGCCGTGACGCGCGACGTTGGCTCATTTCCCGCGCACCTGAACAATTCGAGCGTGATAATTGATGATGGGCGCCGACTATAGCAAGGCCATCCCATCGCGACAAGAAGCAGAGGTCAGAGAATTCTCCGAATTTTCGTCGCGAAAGGATTTTCTATCTCGATTGTTGGCCAATATCATTGTGGGGATTCGGGTTACGCGCGATCGAGAGGTCGCGTCAGGAACGCAGAGACTTTTCAGCCTGTTGAAAAGTATTGACTCCGAACTGGCGGCTCGGTAGAAAACGGATTCAATGCGCGGGCTTACATCCAAGTTTGAACTCCCGCCATGAGCTTGCCGCGGCCACGATATACAAT
>JBAPOP010000051.1:0-20771 GCA_049279675.1 Candidatus Acidiferrales bacterium | reverse complement strand
GTCCGTGAATTGCAACTCTATAATACCGTTATGCCGTCACCGCTTCCGCAGCAACTTCCGCTTCCGCCGTGTAGACGCCGCTTGCGTCCGCCGTCATGTTGATCGGCGTCTCAACGGCGGGAGACATGCGGCGAAGCACTCCGTCTATCTCCGCACCTTCGTACGTGACGCCTGTTAGTTTGTTAAACTCAACAGCAGACTTCCGTGCGATAGACAAGATTTTTTTCGCTTGCGTCTTGTCTAACGCATTGAGAGTCCCGCTACTATTGACGCACACGCAAATCCCGAGGGAATAGGTCTTCGCAAGGGACACGGCGATCCGCAACTCAATCAATTCCTGTCTCTCTCTATCCGTGACCCTCGCTTGCGGTTGAGGTTGACTAATGTCGTGTGCGGCGTGCGTTGCGGCTTCGTACACGGCACCGTTGCTTGACGGATCAGGAGGCGGCGTCGCACTGCGGTAGGATTCAGGACCTGCAACCGCTTCCGCAATCCGCACTCTCGCCTTCAACTTCTTGTTTTCAGTTTCAAGCGCCTTTTTTGTTTCCGCCGTTTTTCTTGCTTTAGCGGCACGGTCTTTCGCTTCCTTGTTTCCCCGTGCTTCCGCTTCTTCAGGCGTTTCTACCGTTCCCGTCAATAGCTTCGCTTCCGCTTTTTCCGTTGCGTCAACTTGACGGACGAGTGCGTACACCGTAGTAGGTGCACGGTTGAGTTTGTTGACGATAAACTCTTTCACGGAATAGCAGCCCTCAACGGGGTCTAGCCAGCGATTTTTTGAATCACGGGGAAGAGACTCGCACAACTCGAAAAATCGTTTGATATACGGAATGTACTGACGGATTTTTCCGAACCCCGCAATCACGATAGGCGCTAACTCGTGAACCTTCATTTGCAGGGGGTCAGTCATTCCGTTTGCGAGAAGTTGCGGGAACGTCTCTTGCGTTAGTGTGATTTCCGCACTAACGGTCTCTTGTGTTGCGAGTGCCGTTTCCACGGTTGCACCCTGCGGCAGCAGTTCCTTCACGCACCCTTGATATGCGGGGTCGTCTTGGACGACGACCGCCGCTTTCTTTGCTTTGGGCTTCATGGTTGTCCTTTCTATTTTTGATTTGCTTGCAATCACATTTTGCTACGGACACCAAGCCCTGTCGCCGCACGGATCTGTGGGTGCAGAAAACTGGAGGGAAAGAAACTGCGAAGTTTTATCGCGGCGGCGCTAGTGTCCGAGAAACCACCGTGGTATCTCGGCGGCGTCTTTCAGTTGAGCTTTATGTCTTACTTCAGCCACTAGGTCATTGACACGATCTATTCCGACGCCAAGCTCGTTACTGATTTCTTTGAGGGCTTTCCCGCGAGAGAGTAAGGATGCAACGTACCACTGCATGTCCGATAGCGTCGCCTGCCGCGCTTGGGCATCCTGAAGAGCTGCGAGATAAGCTCCCGTTTTCTTCTCCCGCCAATACCTGAGGTTCTCGGTCTCGTCTGGGTCCGGGTGCGCCAACCAATGTCTGCGTTCCTGCTCGACATGCTCCTCAGATATTCTCAATCGCTCTAACATTACTCGCGACGAGCGTTTACGCCGTCCCAGGATTTGGTCAGAGGGCTTTCCTTCCGCTGGAGCCATTGGCAGTCGGGGAGGCCGATTCATACGCTAAGATTTTAGTACAAGGCGACGGCGCGGCTGTCTCCCATGCCGCCAAACAGTAAATGGAATCGTGTACCTCGCAGCCTGCTAGCCATTCATTTTGGCCGCTTGAGGATTTCCGCCCGCGAGTATTATCTCGTGTGGAAGCGATTCACATTTCGACTCTGGACCGGACGCTGCTGCCCGCTCTCGCCGAGGCCGTCCTTACCGTGGCCGCGCCCTCGGCTGCCAGCGCACAGACCCATCTGCCACCCCTCATGGTCGAGTCGCTGCCCCCGGCCGTCGTCGAGCCGTTGCCCCACGGATTGCGGCGCTCTACGCCGTTGACTTATGGGCACGACGCGGACACGATACGGCCAGCGACGGCTGAACAGCGACGGAGAGGGAAATCAATGTCGCGTCGTTCAGGCCAAGCAGGAACCATAGCTAAGCAAGGCGGTTGGTACCGAGTGAGATTCAGAATTGATGTTCCGGGGCAGCACGAGCGGAAACAAATGAGCGTCAAAATCTGCCCCATTTCTGGCCCGGAACTTCTGACCAAGCCGGAGCGTGAACGCCGGAAGGTCGAAATCGTGAACTCGTTCGGAGCCAACAGTGTAGAGCAGTTCAACAAGGTTAAGGCAATCGAGATGGGCCACACGTTCCGTGAGCAAGCAAAGAAGTGGTTGCATCAACGGATGACTCGCAAACGGAAGCCCGTCAAGCCAGCAACGGTGCGTGGGTGGGAGAGCTACCTCGAAAACCATCTCAACCCGCTCATCGGGGACACGGCATTACCCTACGTCAACAACGGGACGTTGAAGATGTTGGGCGAGAAGCTGTCCGACGCTGGTTTGAGTCCGACAACCATCCGCGATGTGGCGAAGGTGATGAGATGGGTAAAGGCGTCCGCCGTTGACGAGAATGGTGACCAAATCTATCCGATGAAGTGGAACTACGAGTTCGCTGACATTCCTGTTGTCGAACACCAGCACACTCCCATGTTCACCGGAGAGGAAATCACCAATATCATCGCCAAAGCTGAGAAGCAAGAGCGTGTCATCTACATTCTCTTCGCGGCCAGCGGCCTTCGAGCAGGCGAACTGTTCGGTCTCGAAGTGAAGCACTTCAACGGCGACTCAATCACGGTTGCACAGTCCGTATGGGAAGGTCGAGTTCAGACTCCGAAGACGGTGAACGCTCTCCGTCAGGTGGACTTGCATCCGTCCGTTGCGGCCATGCTCCGTGATTTCATTGGCGACCGGAAACAGGGCTTTCTCTTTCGGACTCGCACGGGAACACCATTTCTTCAATCGAACTTCCTTCGTAGCTCCCTGTACCCGATTCTTGAAGAACTAGGAATTGAGAAGCAGGGCTTCCACAGCTTCCGGCGCTTTCGCGTTACCCACCTTGAATCAAGCTACGTGCCATCCGCCCTCGTGAAGTATTGGACGGGGCACGCCAAGTCCAGCGACGGCGGAGTTGTCCAGCAGACCGTCACCGACCGTTACATCAAGATGGGTAAGGACACGAAGTTCCGTGCGGATGTTGCGGAACGAATCGGGCTCGGTTTCGAGTTGCCGAAGGCCGAAACTACCGAAGTTGTTCCAAGTGTTCCAAACTCTCAAGAAACGGAGGTCACTGTAAGCATTTGAAAAATCGGGAGAAGTTGGCTCCCCGGGCTAGATTCGAACTAGCAACCCTTCGGTTAACAGCCGAATGCTCTACCGTTGAGCTACCGGGGACCTGAGGTCCTAACTTGGCAAATTGTATCATTGTTACGCGGCATTTTTGTGATTCGGAATGACGCTCTCTTTCATACATTCGGTAAAAAGTTTGGGCAGTTCGAAATCCAAGGCCGGACTATTCCGCCCACTCTTTGCGGCCTCGGATTCACTTCGCCTTGCCGTAGTCTCCCGCGTTGGCGGAATCGGTAAATGGTTTTTGGCGGGAAAGGGTTAGGACTGCACCCGTGCTGCGGCACCGTTGGTGGCTATCAGAGTTCGCCCAGCTATGTATACTGCTGAGGATGCCCAACCGCCACCTGCCCGAATCCGTGATTAAGGATCCAGTAAGCTGGCTCTATCCTTCCCTCGAGCCATATAACCAGAGTCGGCTGCGGGTGTCGCCCGTCCACGATATCCACATCGAAGAAAGCGGCAATCCCTCGGGCAAGCCGGTCGTGTTTCTGCACGGCGGTCCGGGAGGCGGCTCCGAACCCAAGCAACGCCGCTTTTTCCATCCCGATAAATATCGCATCGTCAACTTCGACCAGCGCGGCTGCGGAAAGAGCACACCCTACGCGTCCTTGGAAGCTAACACCACGTGGGACCTTGTTTCTGACATCGAGAAGATTCGTGAGCATTTGGGCATTGATCGTTGGCAAGTGTTTGGAGGCTCTTGGGGTTCGACCCTCGCGCTCGCTTACTCAGAGACGCATCCCGACCGCGTCACGGAACTCGTCCTCCGCGGGATCTTTCTGCTGCGCAAGCAAGAAATCGATTGGTTTTACCAGCGCGGCGCGTCAGTCCTGTATCCGGACGCGTGGGAACCATACCTATCTCACATTCCCGAAGCGGAGCGCAGCGATCTACTTTCCGCCTACTACCGCCGACTCACGAGCGAAGACCCAGCCGTACGCCTCGCAGCGGCAAAGATCTGGAGCAGATGGGAAGGTACAACTTCCAGGCTATTGCCGGACGCTGACTTCGCTGCGCACTTCGAAGAGGCCGAGTTCGCCCTGGCCTTCGCGCGCATCGAGGCCCATTATTTCGTGAACAGCGGTTTCATGAAGACTGATACCCAGTTGCTCGAAAATATTTCGCGGATTCGCCACATTCCGGGAGTGATCGTGCAGGGTCGTTACGACGTCGTCTGTCCGATGGAAAGTGCCTGGGCGCTTCATCGTGCTTGGCCCGAGGCCGACCTCATCATTACACCCGATAGCGGCCATAGCGCCTTCGATCCACCGAACAGCCGCGCCCTCGTCGCGGCAACTGACAGATTCGCGGGCTAGCGTCCCGGACCGAGTCTGTCATCCTCTCTTTCGTAGCCGTGCGCATCACCGGGTTCATGGCGGTGCGAGTGTACTGCGATTGGCGAAGAGCGATAAGAAGAAGGGAATCTTATTGCAGCCGCTGGCCGGAAGTATCGTGGTCAATCAGCGAGTCGAAGATTGCCAGAACGTGCCGGCGGTATTCGACGATCCGCTCGAGCATCGCGCGCAATCCCGGCTCGCGCGAAGTCTCACGATCCCACTTGGCGAGGACCGGCGCCGGAATTTGAATGTCCCGGCGAAGCTCGTCGGCGGAATGCCCGCGCAGAAAGAGGCCGTAGAAAAATGCAGCCTCGCGTTGCGGGAATTCAAAATCCCGCCCCGTTTCCACCGGGCCTTCCGGAAGCATGTTGAGTTGAGTCGCCATAGCAGAAATCGCAGTTTACGGGTTTTTCCGTCGACGTCAAGTGTGCTTGATACCTATTAGAAACCGGACAGTAAAAATAGTCGCAAATTTCGCAAAGCTAATTTTTGGGGAACTTACGAGTGGCAGGGCAGACTGGCGCTTCGAGCGCAGTCTTGCCGTACATCAGCCTAGAAGCGCGATTTTGTTGCCCGCAAGTACTCGCGCAACGTCGACACATTTGGGCTATACGATCCGACGCGCCCCGCATCTACTGGCAGTCCAAGGAGTTCCGCCAGTTCAATGCTGATTCCCGCATCATCCAACTCCGCCAGGCTATAGCCTTCGGCGGGTATAAGTCGATTGCGCGCAGAAGTATCCAACGGACGCGGCGGCCGCTGCGAGCGGCGCGGTCCTTGTACGATTACAAAAAAATCAGCCCAATCCTTACGACTCCACATGGGCCCGTCCTACCTTTCATAGTCGACAGATTGGATGCGCCTACCGCCGCGAAAGTTCCAACGTCCCCGCGGCGCCCGAACGCGTCCCACTCCGGGGCAAAGGGTCTGACGATTCTAACCCTCGGCCAAGAAAAGAGTGGCGCCACAGAGGGAGATGACGCGAGTCGGTTAATGCTTCATAGGCATCGCATTCCCTCAATCCGGGATAGTACTGCTGCATCGTTACACTCGCGTGAAAGCCGAAAAATCGATGCGCGCGACGCATCCCCATGAGACTCAGTCCTGCGGTTTCGGGATGCCCGTCAAGGAGCGCAAATCTGCCGGCGGAGATACGTTGGTGGTAGGATGCGCGCCATTGGCCTTCCGGAGGGCTTGCCATGCAGGGCTTAATGATGGATTTTCCGCTCACACTCGATAAGATTCTCGAGCGCGCCGGACATTTATTTGGGGCCGTCGAGATCGTTTCGCGGCGGCCCGATTGCTCGATTCATCGCACGACATATTCGCATTTTTACCGGCGCGCGCGAGCTCTTGCGGAAGCGCTGCAAAAAGCGGGCGTGCAGCGAGGCGATCGCGTCGCGACGCTGATGTGGAATCACTCTTCGCACCTCGAAGCGTATTTCGGAATCCCCGCGAGCGGCGGCGTCCTCCACACGCTGAATCTGCGGCTTCATCCCGCTGAAATTTCCTATATCGCGAATCATGCGGCGGACCGTTTCTTGATCGTGGACGACGTCTTGCTTCCGCTCTACGAGCAAATTAAATCTCAAACGAACTTTGAGCGCGTGTTCGTCGTGCCGTTCAGCGGAAATCCAGTGTCCCCGGGCTACGAAAACTACGAAGATTTTCTCAAAACCGCGACGGGAGATTTCACGTATCCGGCCCTCGGTGAAAACGAAGCTGCGGCAATGTGTTTCACTTCCGGCACGACCGGAAATTCAAAGGGCGTTCTCTATTCCCACCGCGCCCTCGTCCTTCATTCGTTCATTTCAACGTTGGAAGGTTCGTTTGGAATCAACCACAACTCTGTTGTTCTTCCTGCCTGCCCCATGTTTCATGCCAATGCATGGGGAGTTCCGTTCACAGCCACAATGGTCGGAGCGAAGCTCGTTCTGCCCGGCCCGCACCTCGATTCCGAAAGCCTGCTGGAATTGATCGAGAAGGAAAAAGTCTCGATTGCGTTAGGCGTTCCGACCGTCTGGATCGGCGTTCTTGCGGCACTTGAAAAGCATCCCGGTCGTTGGAAATTTCCGCGCGGTCTCAGCGTTCCGTGCGGCGGCACGGCGCCGCCCGAAGGGCTGATGCGCTCGCTCGACAAGTACGGAATTCACATCACGCATCTTTGGGGATTGACTGAAACGACGCCCGTTGCTTCCACCGGCCATTTGAAATCCACGATGGCCTACTGGAGCGAGGACAAGAAATATGAAGTCCGCGCGAAGCAGGGACTCCCCGCTCCGTTTATCGAGCTGCGCGTGCGCAATGACGAGGGCATCGCGCCGTGGGACGGTCTCACTCCCGGCGAGCTCGAGGCCCGCGGGCCTTGGGTCGCCTCCGCGTATTACAACTCGCCCGAGAGCCAGGATCGGTGGACGCCGGACGGATGGTTCAGAACCGGAGACATCGCAACGATTGACCCTGAGGGTTACGTCAAGCTCGTGGATCGCAGCAAGGACCTCATCAAGTCAGGCGGCGAATGGATTAGCTCAGTGGATCTCGAAAATGCGCTGATGGGCCATCACAAGGTGCGCGAAGCGGCCGTCATCGCGATTCCGCATCCGAAATGGCAGGAACGCCCGCTTGCCGTCGTTGTTCTGAAAGATGGAGAGGTGGCCACGCCTGAAGAATTGCGGGATTTTCTGGCCACGCGATTTGCCAAGTGGCAATTGCCCGATGGATTCGCATTCGCAAAAGAAATTCCGCGCACGTCGGTCGGGAAATTCCTGAAGATGCGCCTTCGTGAGCAGTACGCCGACTGGCGCTGGGAATAGTCGACATAGCTTCGCAACCAAAACACAAAACCACTTCAGAGCCCGGGGGGCGCCCGCCTCCTGGTTCGCGCGCTACTCCGCCATACACCTGGCTGATATACTCGAAACAGGAAATCAAGCTGGCGCGGAAAATCGTCTCGCATGAACAATCCCGTCATCGTCGCTCACTACCACGAATTGTGGCTCAAGGGCCGCAACCGGAAATTCTTTTTGCGCAAACTGGCGCAGGCGCTGCGGCAGGTGCTCCAAGGAATTCCTGTCGAGCGCATCGAACAGCCGGGCGATCGCTTCCTCGTGCTGCTTGGTGACGGTGCATCAATTGCTGCGACTATCGAAAGGCTCGAACGCGTTTTCGGGATCGTTTTTTTTGCCGTCGCGCAAACCGTGGAGCGCGATCTCGATGCGCTTTGCCGCGCAGCTTGGGACGAAATTGAGCCGCTAAAATTCCGCGCGTTCGCCGTTCGCGCCAAGCGCAGCGACAAATCGTTTCCACACAACGCCATGAAAATCGAGGCGACTGTCGGCCGCTATCTCCTCGCCAAACTCCACGCCGCCGGCCGCGACGCCGCCGTGGATCTTTCCGAGCCCGACATCACTTGCCGCATTGAGATCACGCCCGGCCCGGCGCTTGTCTACGCGCGAAAAATTTCTGGCGCTGGCGGCCTGCCAACGAACACTGGCGGCCGCATGCTATGCCTGCTCTCGGGCGGCTATGATTCCGCTGTCGCCGCATATTTAATGATGAAGCGCGGCGCGCACTTGAGCTTCGCTCATTTCTACGGCACGGGCGCGCAGCCCGGTGAATCCTCCGTCCATGTGGCTCGCGAATTGGCGCGGCGCCTCACTCTCTATCAACTTGGCGCGAAGCTTTGGCGGATTCCGTTCGAGCCGATTCAGCGGGAAATCGTTCGTTACGCGCCGGAAAGCTACCGCATTCTGTTGTATCGCCGGATGATGATGCGCATCGCCGCGGTTCTGGCCCGCCGCGATCGCGCGCTCGCGTTGGTTTCTGGCGATAGCCTTGGCCAGGTGGCATCGCAGACGCTGCAAAATATGGTCGCGGTAGGTGACGCCACGCGCATGCCGGTCTTCCGCCCGCTGGCCGGCACCGACAAACTCGAAATCCTTGCGCTGGCGCGAAAAATTGGGACGTACGATATTTCCTCGGAACCATTTCACGATTGCTGTCCCATTTTTATGCCGCGCATGCCCGCGCTGTACGCGACTTTAAAGGGCACCGCGCAAGCCGAAGAGAACCTCGACGTGGATGCTCTCGTCCATCAAGGCGTGGAATCAGCGGTGCTCGAAAGATTTCGGTACGTGCGTGGAATCGCGGAGGAAGTAATTTCGGTGCCCGGCGAGGATTCGGACTCAGTTAAAGAACGACAAGCCGCTTCTGCTTGAACGGCAGAGTCGCGATTTGCCCCTGAGGACCGCGGACGCGCCCGTCAAGCCTTCTTGGTTATGCGATCAATTTCGGAAATTTCATCAGGCGTTAAAACCCAATCGCCGGCCTTGGCGTTCTGTTCGACTTGCTCGGGCTTCGTCGCTCCGGCGATGACGCTCGAGACCATCGGCCGCGCCGCCAACCAACTGAATGCCACCTCTAAGAGCGTGTGCCCGCGCTTGCTTGCGAATTCGCCGAGCGCGTCGACAGCCTTCCAGTTCGCTTCTGTCATGTAGCGATCCGCCAACCGCTTCGTCTTCGTCAATCGCGCGCCTTCCGGCATTTTGCCGCGCTTGTATTTCCCGGAAAGCAATCCGGACGCCAAAGGAAAATACGGCAAGAGTCCCAACCCGTACGCCTGCATCGCTGGAATCAATTCGCGCTCGGGATCGCGTACGACGAGGCTGTATTCATTTTGGGAGGAGGCAAACGCGTTCTGCCCAAGCTCTCGCGCGATCCAATGCGCCTCGACAACTTGCCACGCCGTCAAATTCGACGAACCGATGTAGCGCACTTTTCCTTGCCGCACCAAATCGTCCAGCGCGCGCAAAGTCTCTTCCATCGGCGTGAGGGGATCGGGGAAATGAAGTTGGTATAGATCGATCCAGTCGGTACCGAGCCTGCGAAGGCTCGCTTCGACAGCAGTCAGAATATACCGGCGTGAAGCGCCCTTCAGATTTCCCGAATCGTCCATCGGGCCGCCGAATTTCGTCGCGACGATGATGTCTTTGCGGCGCTCGCCCAGCACCTGCCCCAAAATTGTTTCCGAGCCGCCATTTCCGCCGTAAATATCGGCTGTATCGAAGAGAGTAATTCCGGCGTCGAGCGCCGCATGCACCACTTTGCGCGACGCTTCGAGATCGGTGTTCCAGCCGAAATTGTTGCATCCCAGCCCGACGAGTGACACCTGAAGTCCCGATTTGCCAAGATTTCGCTTGATCACTTGGAATCCCCTTCAGTAGCTGCAGCAAGATTTCGTCGCGCGCATTTGTTATCCACAAATAAGGATGCAGCTACGCGCTGCGGGTTCCATATTTCTTTGCGATTTCAGGATAATTTCAGCGAGAGGCAGCTTACCGCCAGCGGAAAAGTTTGAGCGCCAGCGCAAAGCAAATAATCGCCCAGGCTCCCATCACTCCCAATTGTGGCGCCAGTTGCGCTAGCCCAGCGCCTTGCAGCATGTTAGCTCGCAGCGCGTCGATCACTGCGGTCAAGGGAAGCGCCCTGATGAACGGCTGCACGACGTCAGGAAATCGTTGCGCCGAGAAAAAAACGCCGGACGCGATCCACATCGGCAGCATCACCGTGTTCATCAGCCCTGACGCGGCTTCAATCGTTCGCGCACGCGACGCAATCAGCAATCCAAGCGCGCTGAAGCTGAGAGATCCCAACACGCACAGCAGCACAAGTTGGAGCAACGACCCTCGGACCGGCACGTGAAACACCAACGCGCCGAACCCCAACAGCACGACGACTTCCGCGACGAGCAGCAACAGCCGCGAGAGCAGGAACGAAGCCAAATAATACGACTTCGGCATCGGGGTCGCGACCAGGCGCTTCATCAATTTCTTGCGCCGCGCATCAACAATCGCAAATCCCATTCCCCAAATCGCGCTGCCCATCAGGTTCATTCCGAGCAGTCCCGGAATGAGGAAATCGATGTATCGCGAGCCCGGCTCGCGCATCAGCGCGTCGCTCGTCGAGACTGGGTCCACGCGTCCGGCCGCTTGCTGAATGGCGCGATCCGCGAGCATCCGCGCTGAGCGCCCTTCGGGATTCGTGTCGTCGTACCGATAAACAACCGTACCGCCAGCTCCCGGCACGGCGAGCAGCGCCACTTTGCCCGTACGTAGCGCTTCTTCGCCCGCCGCGGTGTCGAGTTGCTCCACGTCGAGCAATTTGTCCTGGCGCAGCGATCTCGTCAGCTCCGGCGTAACCGCGGCGATTTTGAGTACTTCGGCCGGCCGGTTGCGAAACGCAATGCCGAGGCCCGCGGCGAGAAGAACAGGGAAAATGAAAACCCAAAAAAGCGCTTCGGGCTCGCGCGTGAATTCGCGGAACCGCACGAGCGTGAGTTGGACGAGCGCGTTGTCGGCGAAAGTCTTGCCACGCGGGGATTTCGCCGCCGCTTCTCTCGCACGTAGATCGGAAGTAGCAGTGATGTCAGACATCGCGCAAATGCCGTCCCGTCAGCGCGACGAAGACGTCCTCCAGCGTTGCTGAATGCGTGCTCAACTCCGTGAGTGGAACGCCCTGGCGGCTGAGTTCGCTGAGAAGCGCGGGCACGGCGCGGTGCATTTCCGTCACCTGCAATTGCACGTTGCCGTTTTCCGTGCGAACGTCCAGCACTCCCTCGATTCGCCTCAACGCTTCGGCGTCGAGCGCTCGCGTCGCGCTGCCCGCCGAAAATTCCACCATGTGCTCCGCGCCAATGGACGCGATCAGTTCGCGCGGCGTGCCCAACGAAATTTTTTTCCCGTGATCCATAATCGCCACGCGGTCGCACAACTGCTCCGCTTCGTCCATGTAGTGCGTCGTGAGCAGAATCGTTCGCCCCTCGCTCTTGAATTCTTCCACGAGTTCCCAGAGCTGCCTCCGCGCTTGAGGGTCGAGGCCCGTGGTCGGCTCATCGAGAAACAACAATTCGGGATCGCCCACGAGCGCGCAGGCCATCGCGAGCCGTTGCTTCTGGCCACCCGAAAGTTCGCCCACTCGCGATTTTTGTTTTTCTTCGAGTTGAACGAGTGCGATTACTTCGGCGGCTTCCGGCCCTTGTTTGTAGAAGCTACGAAACAAGCGCACGGTTTCAAGCACGGTAAGTTTCTCGGAGAGTTGCGTATCCTGAAGTTGAATTCCCAATTGTTGCCGCAGCCGCTCGGCATCCAAAGCCCAATGCTTGCCGAGAACTTCCACCTCGCCGGAATCGGGTTCCGTCAAGCCTTCGCAGATTTCGATCGTGGTTGTTTTTCCGGCGCCATTCGGCCCGAGCAGGCCGAAGCATTCGCCGATCCGCACGTCGAGATCGAGGCCGTCCACCGCAACCACATCTTTGTAAGCCTTGCGAAGATTTTGGACGCGCAGGGCGGCGCCTGTCCCGATCGTTCTCACAGTATTTGCTGCGGCATCAGGCATGTGAGAAGTATCGCGTCAGTAGCCTGCGTCTTCAAGACTTGAATGTGATTTCCCAGCGTTGCGGGCGCTCGGCCGGTCGGCCGGCGCTAGGCTTCGGTGCTAGCTTTAATTTCCTGCCAGCGCTTGGGTCGCTTCTTCGCGTCGAGGACTTTCTTCCGCAGGCGGATGGATTTCGGTGTAATTTCAACAAACTCATCATCCGCGATAAATTCAATCGCCTTTTCGAGAGTCAACTCGCGCGGCGGAATCAGCCGGATCGCTTCGTCGGCCGACGACGATCGCATGTTCGTCTGCTTCTTTTCCTTCGTGATGTTGACGTCCATATCGGCTTCGCGCGCATTTTCGCCGAGAATCATTCCTTCATAGACTTCAGTGCTGGGGGTGACGAAAAGTTCGCCGCGCTCCTGAACATTCCAGATCGCATACGCGGTCGAAACGCCCGGACGGTCCGCAACGAGCGCGCCAGTCAGCCGCATCGCCATGTCGCCCGCGTATTCCGTCCAGCCTTCCACGATCGAATGAATCAGCGCCGTTCCGCGCGTGTCCGTGAGCAACTGTCCGCGCAAGCCGATCAGGCCGCGCGATCGAATGCGGAATTCCATGCGCACACGGCCGGAATGATGATTCACCATCTTCACCATTTCGCCGCGCCGGCTTCCGAGCGTCTCCATGATGATGCCGATAAAAGCTTCGGGGCAATCGATTACCAGCAACTCCAGCGGCTCGAGCCGCTTTCCGTTTTCCGTGCGAATCACGATTTCCGGCTTTCCGACCATGAGCTCGTAGCCTTCGCGCCGCATCGTTTCGATCAGAATCGCAAGTTGCAGTTCGCCGCGGGCGAGAATTCGAAATGAGTCGGTAGTGTCTGTCTCCTCGACCCGGAGCGAGACGTTTGTCAGCAATTCCTTGTGCAGACGATCCCGCAAATCGCGCGACGTCACGTATTGCCCTTCGCGCCCCGCGAACGGCGACGTGTTCACCGTAAAGACCATCGCCAGCGTCGGCTCGTCAATCGTAAGCGGTTCGAGCGGCGCGGGATTCTCCGCGTCCGTGATGCTCTCGCCGATTTGAATGCCTTCCACTCCGGCGATCGCAACGATGTCGCCCGCGGTAACTTCCTCGGCTTCGTCCCGATCGAGGCCGCGGAACGTGAACAGCTTCGTGATTCGCGTCGGCTGAATCGCGCCGCCGATTTTCACGATGCCAACATCCGAGCCGCGCCGCAGCGTGCCATTGAACACGCGCGCAATCGCGATGCGCCCGAGATAATCGCTGTAATCGAGATTCGTCACTTGAAGTTGCAGCGGAGCAGCCGGATCGCCCACCGGCGCAGGTATCGCCGTGATAATCGTTTCGAAGAGCGCTTCGAGGTTCGTCGCGGAATCGCCAATCTGGCGATGCGCCACGCCGGTCTTCGCGTTCGTGTAGAGGACGGGAAAATCGAGCTGATCTTCTGTCGCGTCGAGATCGATGAACAAATCGTAGATTTCGTCGAGGACGGCGGCGGTCCGCGCATCGGAGCGGTCAATCTTGTTGAGCACGACGATGGGAAGCAGCTTCGATTGCAGCGCTTTCTGCAAGACGTATCGCGTTTGCGGCAGCGGACCTTCGCTCGCGTCGACGAGCAGAAGCACGCCATCCACCATGCGCAGCGCGCGCTCGACTTCGCCGCCGAAATCGCTGTGCCCCGGCGTGTCCACGATATTGATTTTCGTTTCGTGGTAAAAGAGCGCCGTATTTTTGGCGAGAATCGTAATGCCGCGCTCGCGCTCGAGGTCATTGGAATCCATCACGCGCTCGACCAGCGCCTCATTCGCGCGAAAAATTCCGCTCTGGCGCAGCATGGCATCCACAAGCGTGGTCTTGCCATGGTCAACGTGCGCGATAATCGCGATGTTTCGTATCGGTGGTGTCATATTGGGCGTGCGCGCAAACAAAAAGGGCTGCAAGAACGTTCCTGCAACCCTTCTTCATTCCAATTGAGGCAAATCGACCAAAATCGAGGCCAAATCGAGCCTAAATCGAAAACGAGGAGCGCAACGAACTCATCTATATTCTACCACGTGCCCGAGAGCGGCCGTTGTGAATGTGCTATCCTCGTGCGCTTTTAGGGCATTTTGCAGGCGACTCTGGAATTATGGATGCGGCGCGTTTGCGTGAAAAATCGCGGCGCGACGAAAGCGAGGTCTTGTGAGCGTAAAAGTGGAACCGAGCATGGTCACGACACTCTTCGAGATGCCCGGCTATCGCATCGTGCGGAATCTGGGCATGGTGCGCGGAATCATCGTCCGTTCGCGCAGCATTTTCGGCACGCTCGGCGCATCGCTGCAAACGATCGTCGGCGGCAATATTTCCCTCTTCACGGATATGTGCGAGCAGACGCGCGAAGAAGCGCTCGAACTGATGATGCAGCACGCGGCCGATCACGGCGCGAATGCGGTGGTAGGCGTGCGATACGACGCAAACGAAATCATGCAGGGCGTCACCGAAGTGCTCGCATACGGCAGCGCAGTCCTCGTCGAGCGCGCTTCCTCCTAACGCGGCAACGCGCAGTAAATCGCCTGCTCGTAGAGTTTCGTTTGCCGCGTGTTGCAGCTCCGGCGGCGCTCGCGCCGCAGGCCCTTCGCGCGGGACGCTATGCTAATATTGTTGCGTCTCGTCAGGCCCGTAGCTCAGTTGGTTAGAGCGCTACCTTGACACGGTAGAGGTCTGGGGTTCGAGTCCCCACGGGCCTACCATCGTCCTCCGTCTATGGGAATTCTCTACATTCTCCAAAGTGATAGTTCGGGCAAATACTATATTGGATCGACGGGTGATCTCGATCGGCGGCTATCCGAGCATCAGAGAGGGCATACGCCTTCTACCAGAGGGAAAGGTCCTTGGAAGCTAGTTCGCACTGAGCAATTTGATTCGTTGCTTGAGGCCCGTCGCCGTGAACTGGAAATCAAGCGATGGAAATCATTTCGGATGATTCGCGCGCTCATTTCTGCGCCACTAGGTTAGAGCGGGCCGACCTGGTCGGCCAGGTCTGGGGTTCGAGTCCCCACGGGCCTACCATTTCTTGTTTCTGAATCGAATCCACGTATGAATCGCGTTAGCGCAGGCCTACTGATGTTCCGTCGGTGCCATTCTAAATTAGAAGTTTTGCTGGTGCATCCTGGCGGGCCGTATTGGCGGAAGAAGGATCTCGGTTCTTGGTCGATCCCCAAAGGTGAATATGCTGAAGGCGAGACCGCCCTCGCAGCAGCGATGCGTGAATTCGAAGAAGAAACAGGCATCAAGCCGAGCGGCGAATTCGTACCGCTCGATGACATCCGGCAACCAAGCGGAAAGATCATCACAGCCTGGGCGTTCGAGGGCGACTGCTCTCCAGCAGAAATCCGCAGCAATCTCTTCTCCATGGAATGGCCGCCAAAATCCGGTAAGACACGGGAATTCCCTGAAATTGATCGCGCCAGCTGGTTTTCGCTCGAAGACGCGAAAGCCCGCATTCTCAAAGGCCAAGTGGGATTTCTTGATCGTCTTATCAGCCGCGTTCAATCGTTCAATCAATGACTGAACATCAGGTCGGCGACGCTCCCTCTAACCTCGACCGACCCCGGTTCACGCCCAGCATTTCGGGGCGTTCACTGAAATCTTACAAAGTCGCATCGAAAGTAAGATTCGCGATCATGGCATCGAGATCTGCTTGAGCCTGATCGCGCTTCGCTTGAAAGTCCGCCGACTCATGCTGGATCGACTCGAGCCGTGTCTCCTGATCCGCGAGCTGTTTCGTATAGCGCTGCGTTAGCGCGCGCTCTTCCGCGCTTCCCTTCAGCGCCTTCAAATTTTCGCGCAACCGCTGCTGGTCGTCGTAGATCTTCTGCGTTTCGTCCTCCCGCCGTGAAATCTCCGCGTCCAGCGCAGCGATGCGATTTTTCTGCTCGACGATTTTCCGGAACGCGGATTCAATTTCGGGATTTATGGATTTCTGCTGCATAAATAAAGTGATTTGATCATCCGTCAGATTTGTCAATTCAAAGCGGGTTTCAAGCGGCTTCGATTCGCGAATGGCAAATTTCGCTGTGGCCTTAGGCTCGATGCTTTGGCGAAAGCGGTAAGCGCTCGAAGTGGTTTCCTCGGGCTTGGGGCCGCCTTCGGAAATTATCCATCCGTCGCGCAAGGGGTGTTCAATCAAGATGGTACGCGGAGTCGTATCGTCATCGCGGATCGTGTAGCTCGTATCTTGCCGCAATTCGCTCGTCTGAATCATCGCGCCACGCACAATGTGAACGTGGGTAACTTGCTGCGGTTCGCTATCGGCCTTCGATTCAACACGCACTCCTAAATCCGCGGCATACGAAAGCAGCCGTTTTTCGCCGGGTTTGATTGCATCGGTCAAGCCCTCGCCGGCAAACGCTTCATTTTCCAGAACGCTGAAGCTTCCGCCGTCAAGCGTCAGCGGGCTCGAATTCGTGAGCCAAAGCGCGCGAAGTGGCCGCGAAGAGTTGAGCGACGCATTCCACAGCGAAACTTTCTCGGTCGCTACGTGCACTTGAACAATCGGAACCAGCGCGGATTCATTTTTGTGAATCGTGACGCGATCCTTGAGCTTGTATTCAAAAAAATCACCCAGGTCTGATCCTTCCGCCTCGGCTGACATTGCGCGGCGCGCATCGGCAATCCCTCCAGCCACACCGGACATGGTTCCGGCACCGATCCCATAACCAACCCCGCGACCGGCGCCTGCACCGCCCCCGACCCCGCGACCACTCCCAAGTTCGCTTCCCGATCCGGCGTGCCGCCCAGTCGCAACTCCCGACACGGTATCAGCGGTTTCGGTTTCAACTGGTGGGGGCGCCGCGGTGACCATGACGGTCTCGTTTGCGGCCCCAAGCTGCAACGTCATATTCTGCGTCTGCTCTCGCCCGCCTCCGAGCGATACGCCTTGGATCACCATCGTCTGAAAGCCCGCTTTGGTAAACTGCATCCGGTAGTTACCGGCCGGAAGATCGCCTATTTCGTACTTGCCCTCATTGTCCGTTGACGTTGACGCAACCTGTTGACCCGCAGAGGAAAAAACCTGAACAGTGGTTCCGGCAACGACCGCTCCGCTTGGATCAAAAACCGCTCCGGACAATCCTGCAGCACCGGTCGACATCGAGCTGTCGTGCGTCTGCGGCGCGACTTGCGCGTTCTGCGGCAGCGCCACCACCGGCCGCCTTGCATAATAAGGTTGTGAGAGCTGCTGTATAAACGACTGCGGCGCTCCCGCAACGAGCGAGAGTTCCACGTTGCTCCAATCCTCTCCCACTGTGTTGTCCACAATCGCCCAGCCTTGCAGCAAAGGTTCGCTTTCGTTCTTGGACGGCAGCACGATTCGGTAAGTCGTCTTCCAAACGGGCACTTCGCTGATGTAGCTCACATAAAGCTGCCGCTCGCCCGTCCCATTCGTCGCAATTGTCATTCGCCGCAGATCCTCCTGGCGCACTGACGCGAGAAGTGAGAGATAGCGGCCTACTTCCTGTGTCACATCGCGTTCCGCGAGGCGCACGCTAACGGCAGGCGTGATCTCGACGCTGCGCACCTCGCCTGCATCCGTCACCAGAGTCGCGAGATCCACCTCGAGCGTCGTTCCGCCGCTGACGCGCGTCTTCCTTTCGACACTCAGCAGTCGCCCGGTAATCACGGAAGTTCCGCTGTGAACTTCCAGCCGAGCTCCGCGCAACGCCGCGTAAAACTTCGAGAGGTCGGTTTTTTCTTCAAGAGGCAGCCGCAGCATCCCAAGCCGCTGGCTGAGGGGCGCTTCAGAGTTGTAATTGACGCCCGCGATTCTCCCGCCATTGAGATCAAGAACGGTCAATGATTGCAGAACGTCGTTGAGCTGGCTGCTCGTGAAATCAATCTGGACTTTTTGGTCGCCCCGGATTTGTCCGAGATGCTCAAAATAGCCGACACCCGTCTTGTAAAGAATCACGCGCCGCACCGGCAGTTTGGCGGCTGAATTTTCTTCGGAAGACTCAGTCTGCGCTGCCTCGGAAGCCGGTGCAGTCCCAGCTTTCGCTGCGGGCTTCTCGGGTGATCCGATCTTGTTTTGCGCGATCGCCGTCGTTGGGATTGCGGCCGCCGTTACTAGAAAAATAAATATCCACGCCGTTCGCATGTGCGCCTCCCGAGGCCGCTCGCGACTGCGACCTGAACTCAACCGAGGAATAATTATCCGCTGATAAGAAACGAACGTAGAATCCCGCCAACCCTATAGTCTTAACGAACCAAATGCAAATAATGAGGCCGCGCTGCTTTTAGACCCCGTTCGACGCCTTGTGTTCCCATGGACATGTATGAACTTGAAGGACGTCCGCGGGATGCTTTCGGATTTTCTGGCAGGAATGACTCGACGACATTTCGCTTCGGCTACCGAAATTGTAGACGGACGGCCTGGAGCGAATGCTCGCGCTAGGCCGCGACATCTCGATCGTCCACGGCGCGCGGAGACGTCCATTGGCTAGTGGCCGGTCTTGATTTGGCCCTGTTGATTTTTCTTGTCGTCCTTGTGGCCGATGTCGAGGCCGAACGACGGATTCGAGCGCGTGCCCGAAATCTTGATCGGCAGCGAAGTTCCCGCGCCGTTCTTCTTGAAAATCGAGTCGAAGGGTCTCAATAGAAATGATTTTGTGCCGGTCGTCAGTTGCGATAGCTTCGCATTCAAGAGCAAATGCCCGCGGAAATCGAGATTTTCGTTTTCAAGATTGTACGTTCCGGTGAGCTGCACTTTCGCGCCGGAAACGTCGAAACCGAGATTCGAGAACGTCGCATCTTTATCCTTCAAGATGAACTTTCCTTGCAAGTTTGAGATTACGTTTTCGATGTCTTCGTTTTTCGGTTCGCCTTGGCCGTGCCGGCTGAGCGAATCAATCTTCCCTTGCACGCCTTCGCTGGAAAAATGCGCGCCAACGATGCCGAACTGGCCGTTGAGAATCAGCTTTTCGAATAGCGTCCCGTCGATAGGGGGGAGATCAATCGTCGTCTTCAGAGTGGCTGCGCCGGTCATCACGGGTTGATCGCTCTTCACGACAAGATGAATCAGATCTTCGACGCGCGCGTTGCTTGCCGTCGCTTCCAATAGGATTTTGCGGTGCTTCGCGCCGCGCACACCTACGACTTCGCCGCTTGCCTCGATCGTCGAATGCAAGAAATGCGCCGTAACAGGCTTCAGATATGTGTTCCCGTTCGTGCCGTCAACCACGGCGATGTAATGCGTCTTGAGATCCACGGGACTTCCGCCAAACTGCAGGCCAAAGTCCGGCGTGTCCGTGTCGCCGACGACGTCGAGTTTGTCCAGCACTCCGCTGTATTGGCCCTTCGAGGACAAGATTCCTGAGATTCCTTTCAGCGTCGAAAGATCGGCGTTCGAAAACGAAAACGTTCCTTGTACCGGAGTGAGACTCAGATCATCCGGATCCCACGGCCCAAACTGTCCGCTCGTATCAATGTCCCCGACAGGCTTGGGATTCCGCAGCACCGCGTGAAATTCCGCGGGTTGGACCGGCCCGAGTTCATGCATGACTAGCTGATGAATGTCGAACTCGAGTGGAACCTTGTTCGGATCTCTCGGTATCATCACCAGCACGGCGTCGTCCGCTGTGACTTCTTCGAGTACGACCGGCATTTTTATTTTGCGCGGGCCGTCGTGCTGCGCGTTCGGATCGCGCGGCGGAATGTTTATTTTCAAGCCATCCAAATGCACGCTCGCGATCGTTCGCGGCGATCGAAAGAGCGACGCTAGATCCGCCGAAGCCGTGAGTTTGTCTGCGGTAAAGAATGGAGGAATGTCGGTGCGGCCTCCACGGCGCAGAACAATTCCGGAGGCTGAGACGAACACACGAGGAAAAACAAGAATTCGGAGACTGCCGATCTCCACGTCGCTATTGAAGCGCTCTCGAAGTACCGTGATGACAGCGCTCTTCAGATACTTGTGGAGACCGATCGTGAGTGCCACGGATGCGAGCGTACAAATAATCGCAATGACCAATAACGTCCATCCGACAACGCGCATTACCTTGCGACTCACGAAACCCCCATTGGCCCTCGCCGGAAATAAACTTGCGCCAGTCTAATGTGGTTCGCATCGGCTCTAACGCTTCCATTGATTGGATTGCAACCGATGCCAAATGGTTTGCGAGATTTGAAATGAATCGTCTGCAACTCCAGTCTCTCAGCGTAGCCGGTATAAATGCAACTCTTGCCGCGGCATCGAAATCGTGACCGCTCGCGGCGTGGCGCTGCCCGGACGCTCGCCAAAATGGACACTTGTTGACTGGGGAAGCGACTTGCAGCAAGATTTGGGGCGAGTTGCTGGAGCGCTAGCTTCAGCCTAGGTGGCCAGGCGCTTTCTGACTGCCCGTGGCCGTGATCCTGCCTCTTCAGCTTCGCACATGTGTGCGCCCGTCAGGGCGAAGGAGAAGCCAGTGAAGAAACTGTATGTGGGCAATCTTCCGTTTCAGGCGACGGAAGAAGATGTGCAGGCGCTGTTCACGGAGAACGGGATCACGTCGGGGACTGTCACACTCATTCGAGATCGCTTCACCGGCCAACTTCGAGGCTTCGGATTCGTTGAGATCAATGAGGACGGCGAAGCTGAAAAGGCTGTCGCCGCGCTGAATGGCAAAGATTTCAAGGGCCGCAAAATCGTAGTGAACGAAGCTCGGCCGCAGCGAGAAGGTGGCGGCGGTGGCGGTG
>JBAPOP010000050.1:0-32443 GCA_049279675.1 Candidatus Acidiferrales bacterium | reverse complement strand
GAGGTGCAGCAGTTTCTCGGCGCGGACGACGGAGTTTACGTCTTGACGCGGAATGGCTTGTTCGAACTCGCGGAACACGGATTCGGCTGGAATGAAATTTTGAAACCGCGTCCCGCCGTTTTGAGCGACCGAAATATTTCGGCGCTCGCTGTAGATAAAAACGGGCAGCTATGGATCGGCAATTTTGATCGCGGGCTCGATCTCTTGCCGGGCGATTCCAGGCGAGCGGTGCATGTGGAAGACGAACACGTTTTCTGCGTGAACAGAATTTTGCCGGACGCGAAATCGGCAACTGTGACGATCGCCACGGCGAATGGCCTCGTCCGAATGGGAGCATCCGGAAACGAGGAACAAGTGCTCACGCGCGCGGATGGCCTCATTGCTGACCACGTCACCGACGTTGTGCCCTATCGCGAAGGGTTGGCGATCGCCACGCCGGCCGGGCTCACATTTCTCGACGCCGAGGGCGCGCGCAGCATGTATGCGTTTCACGGGCTGGTGAACAACCACGTGTATTCGCTGGCCGCGTCGGGCGACGAATTGATGGTGGCGACTCTCGGCGGAATTTCCGTGATCGGCAGAGAAGCCGTGCGGATGAATTACACGGCTGGCGCGTCCGGCCTCAAGCAGAACTGGATTACGGCCGTAGTTTCTGTGGGAGACGCGTGGATGGTGGGGACGTACGGAACCGGAATTATGGGCTTGGATCGCGCCGGGCGATTCCACGCGTTTGAGAGGGCGACTGCTGACATCGAGATCAATCCCAACGCGATGCTTGTGACGCCGCGATTCGTTCTGGCTGGCTCGCTGGGCGATGGACTTTATGTATTCGACCGCGAGATTTCGCGCTGGACGGTGATCCACGATGGCTTGCCGTCGGAAAACGTCACTGCGCTGGCTGCGAGCAAGGGAACCATCTACGTCGGAACCGACAACGGGCTCGTGCGAATCGAGGAACAGAAACTGCGGCCATGAGCAAAGCGTTCATTGCGATTCTGCTCCTGCTAATTATTCCGGCATCGCTTTGTGCCGACGGCGGAGTATTGATTCCGCGAGATAAATCGCAGCCCGATCCGAAAATTCTTTCGCTGGAGGAAATGGAAATTACCGTGCAGATCGATAACCGCGACGCGCGAGTGTTCGTGCGGCAGATTTTCGCGAATCACACGAGTTCGATTGAAGAAGGCGATTACGTTTTCACGCTGCCGACGTGGGCCACGGTTTCCGATTTCGCGGTCTGGGACGGGCCGACGCGAATTCCAGCCGTGATTCTTGAGCGGAAGCGCGCCGCAGAGATTTACAACCAGTTGAAACAGCAGGCAATTGATCCGGGACTCCTGCAAATGGGAGAGCGCAGCGCCGAAGAGGCCGAGCAAAGCTCCATTTTCAGCGCGCGCATCGCGCCCATTCCAGCGTTCGGAACGAAGCGGCTCGAATTCGAATATCACGAATCCATTCCGGTCGGAAATTTCAAGTCGTATTTCGCGATTCCACTGCGGCCGGATGCGTATCAGGCGCAGGCGGCGCGACATTTTCGAATCAATCTTGAGCTGCGCTCGGCGCACGCGATGAATCATTTTCAAGCGGCTGCAAAAGCGTTTCCATTGAAACTGGATGAGGAATCGCCGAACGTAATCAAGGGCCACTTCGAAGGCCAAAACGTCAATCTCACCGAAGATTTTGTCGCGACATTCGAATTGGATCGCGCCGACGGCGACACCCTTCGCGTGATCGCGCACCGCGACGCGAAGAGCGCGCAGCCTTCTCCGATTGAGACGGCTCCCACGCGCAGCAATAATGAACCCGGATTCTTTGCCGCCGAAGCGCTGCTCGGCGCCGGGCACGGCGGGAGCTCTGCAATCGGCGGCGCGGCGGAAAGCTCCGGCCCTGCGAAAACGTTGGTCATCCTCATGGACACCTCTCTCTCGATGCAGTGGGAGAAGCTCGAGCGAAGTTATCAAGCACTCGAAACTCTTCTGCGAACGCTCGCGCCTACTGACAAATTCAATTTGATTCTCTTCAACAACAAAACGCAAAGCCTCGAGGCTTCGCCGATTTCGTCCGACAGCGCGAGAATCGAGCGCGCGCTCGATTTTGTGCGCGCGAGCCGCCTGCGTGGAGGGACCGATTTGCAACGGGCGCTTGCGGACGGCTTGGCGCAATGCTCGCGTGTAGGCGGCAATTCGTATCTCATCTTGCTGAGTGACGGTGGAGCGACTCGCGGCACGATACAAAACGGCAAATTGGCCGCGTGGTATGAGGCCGCCTGGAAGCGGCTTCCCGAAGACAGCCGCCCGAAGACATACATATTCGGCGTCGGTGATGATGCGAATCTGCCGCTGCTGAAAATGCTCGCGCGCCAAGACGGAGTGCTCGAAAGCGTTCTATCCACTGAGCCAATAGACTTCAAGCTGACTTCATTTCTTTCGAAAATCGGCAGAAGTCCGATTGGCGATATCCAACTGCAAGTGACGCCGGACGCTGCGGTCGATTCTGTGTACGCGTTGCAAGATTCGGCGTTCTCCGGTTCGATGACGACTTGGGTTGGCCGCTACCGGAGCGCTCAACCAAATACAGCGTTCACTGTTGGCGGAAACCGTGATGGCGAGCCGTTCGCGATTTCCGCGAAAGAAAATCTTCCGGCCGAATCCATCGATCACCCGCAGTTGCCCCGATTGTGGGCGCGGGCCCGCGTGGATGCACTGCTCGAAAAAATAGAGCGCGAAGGCGAAGACCAGGCATCGATTGATGAAATCATCCGGCTGGCCCGGCAATACAAATTTGTTACGCCGTATACGTCATTTCTTGCGGTCCCCCGCGCTCTGCTGCGGCCGAGAGTGATCCGTCCCGGAGACCCAGTCTTGCGCGTGAAGACAGACGCATCGATTGTGTCGGTGGTCGCGCTGTTCCCGTTCGGACTGGTGCAAAAACTCCGATACCTCTCCGATGAAGACACGTGGCAGACGCGGTTCTTTGCGCCCGCGGACATGCAGGATGGAACTTACAGCGTACGGCTCATTTTGCGAGACCGCGCCGGCCACACGTATCGCGAAGCAAAGACATTTGTGATCGCCAGTAAAACTCCCGTGGTTCAGATCAGGTTGGATCAGAAGGGCTACCGGCGCGGACAAGTGCTCGATCTGAAAGTGTCGGCATCGCAGAGCACGCGGAGTTTGATAGCGCGCCTCGAGGGGGCGGCTCCCGTTGCCTTGAAATGGGATTCCAAAGCGGGCATGAGTACCGGGCAATTCTTCATTCCCGAGCAAATGATTCCGGGAACGTACCGCCTCACCGTCACGGCAGAGGATATCGCGCACAACATGGGATCGCAGGGGGTGGACATTGAAATCGTTCCGTGATTTCTCGTCCCGAATGCGACTGTGCTCAGCAGGAGTCGTCCTGGCGCTTGTGGCCGCGGCTTGGGCTGTGAACGCGAGCGGGGCGCTGCCTTCCTGGATCCGCAATGTCGAAGCGGGAACGGAAATCGAACGCGCATTCTTCCGCGCGATGCCGCTCCCGTCCGGAAGCGTTTTATTTCGTAGACCTCCCGCGGAGACCCGGCCGGCGATTGGCGAACTCATTCAACAAGAACCTGCGAACGCCGAACTTTATTCTTTGCGCGCGCTGGAAGATGAACAGCAATTGGACTTCACCGCAGCCGAATCGGATTGGAAACTTTTTGTCGATAAATCCGCGAACAAGGCGGACGCTCAGCTTGCTCTCGCGGATTTTTACCATCGCAGGCTCCGGCCCAACGACGAAATTGCAGTTCTCTCAACGATCGCAAGTGCTGCCCCGAATGCTTCAGAGAACTTTACGCCGGCGAGCGAGCAGCGTTCCTGGCGCGCGTACGAGCGCATTTTCGGAATTATTCACTCGCAAGGCCTGCAGAAGGATGTGTCGATCGCAAAGTATCGCGCTTGGATTGCGCGTTACCCGAAAGAGCCGCAACTCTACTCGCGTTTTCTGGAATATCTGATCGACCAGAACGAATACGACGCGGCGAATCAATTGATCGCCGGTTATGAAAAACAATTTCCGGGCGATGAGATATTCCAAGTTAAAGCGAAGGCGTTGGTCGAATACCGGCAGGGATCGATCGAGCAAGGCCTCGCCATCTACGAAAGGAGTTTTCAGCCGCTCTGGGATCCTGAGCTCGTGAAGGGCTATTTCGATCTCCTCGGAAAGACTCAGAATCTTCGGAAGTTTCTCGATGCGTCCCGCGCCGCGCTCAACGCGAATCCTCAGGATATCAAGGCGACCGCACGCATTTTTTACTACTACCAACAGCAGGGAAAATTGGACGCCGCGGAGCAGGCCATCACTACTTTGCGCCTGCGCAAGGAATCGGTGAAGTCTGATTGGACGCCAGAGGACCTCTACATCTGCGGGCGGCTGCTCGAAGACATTCATTCTTATCCCGAGGCAGCGCGGTATTACTTTGCCCTCTACAACAGCGAAGGAGCGAAGGATTCGCAGGAACGCGCGCTCAGCCGATTGACCGATGTGCTGCTCACTGCGCCGGAGACTCCCATACGCCTTGGGACCGGCGGACTCTCCATGTACAAAGACATCGCGACACTGGATCAGGGCCCCAGCTATCTCAACGGCATCCTTTCGCTGCTCCTGAACACAACTTCCCCTCAAAGCGAGTATTCGCAGGAAGAGCAGCGTGCCGTTTCTTATTTTCATCGCGCTCGAGCTGCCGAACTGCTCGCCTTGCTGGACAAGAACTTTCCGAATGCGCCGAGCCGGCCCGAACTTCACGAGAAGCTTTTGGACTTTTATTCGGATAACGCACAGAGCGAAGCCGTGCTGAAGGGCGGCAAAGAATTCCTTGCCGCGTTTCCGAACGCAACGGGGCGCACGACGGTCGCGTTGCTCATGGCGGATGCGGACGCGCGGCTCGACAAAACGCAGGATGAATTTGCGATCTACGATTCGATCCTGCAAGAGCTCGCGGCGAAGTCATACAGAATGCCGCTCGGATTGCGAGCCGCTGGAGACGACGAAAACACGTCTTTAGCGGACCCTTACGCTCACGAAACAAATGAGGGCGGCGCAGGTGCAGGCTCCGCCGATTCCGATGCTTACGGTGCGGGCAATACACAGCCGCAGCAGAACGAGCCTAGCGCTGCGTTCCAAGTGAACTCCGAACAGGATCGAGTGGAGTCTGGTCCGCGTTCGGCGGAATATTCTCGGGTTCTCGAGCGTTACCTGGCGCGGCACGTCGAATTAAAACAAATCCCGCAAGCGCTCGGAGTGCTGCGGCGCGAAATCGATCACAATCCGGACGATCCCGGGCTTTACGAGCGTCTCGCGGTTTTTTTGGAGCAGAACAGGCTAGGCACCGAGCAGGAGGAAATTTACCGGCGAGCCATCGCGCGCTTTCCGGATCGCTCGTGGTACCACAAGCTCGCGCGGTATTACCTCCGATACAAGAAAAATGCGGAATTCGAAACACTCACCGAACAAGCCGTCAAAGAATTCGACGGCAGCGATCTTCAGAATTACTTTCAATCGGTGGTCGGCGGCACGCCGCAGATGTATCTCCGCCTAAACCAGTACGCGAACGCGCGCTTTCCTCACAATCCATATTTTGTCCGCAATCTGCTCTCTGCGTATCGCAATAGATCCAGCTGGGATCAGGCCGCATGGGAAGCGTTGCTACGGCAGCATTGGTTTGAAGAAGCTGATTTGCGCAACGAATTCTTCGAGCACCTCAGTTCCAGCGGGAAGCTCGAAGCGGAACTGAGTGCCATCGAGCAAGGCAGTCCCTCGCGGGAGAAGGGAACTTGGAGCGAATTCGTTCACAACAATCCTGCGGCCGGCGAATATTTCGCGCAGGCAAATCTTTGGCGCTCTCACTATGAAGAGAGTGCGCCTGCTTTCGAAGCACTTGCGAACGAATATCCCGCCGACGCGGAAACGGGCAACACAGCATCTTCCGTGTTTCGTTCTCTCGCTTATTTCGATCCCGTCAAGACGGGCGTAGCTGTGAAAATCGAGGAGAACCTACTGGCTGCAAACCCGGGCAACACTGAAATTCTCGCGCGAATTGGCGATATCTATTCGGATCGCGAACTCTTCTCGAAGGCGGCTCCTTATTGGGAGCGCATTCCGAAGGTCGCGCCTGGAGAAGCTGGCCGATACCTTGAAGCGGCATCGATTTACTGGGATTACTACGATTTCGATAACGCACTACGGGTAATCGGCGAGGGCAGAAAAAAACTGCGAGATGAAAATCTCTACGGCTACGAAGTCGGCGCAATCTACGAAGGCCAGCGCGACTATCCTCACGCGATCCACGAGTATGCAAACGCCGCGCTCGAGGCCGACGGCGATTCGCCCGCTCTGAACAGGCTCCTTGAATTGGCGCGCCAGCCGCAATTCAGCGATATCGTAATTCACGAGACTGGGTCTCTGGCGAGCGCATCGAAAGGCGATGCCATGCCTGCCATTCGACTGCGCGTGCGCGTCCTCGATGCTGAGGATCGCAAGCCGGAAATTGTGGAGATTCTCGACGCCGCGGTCGACGCCGCGACGACCATCGAGCAAGCCGCGGAAATCGAAACCCTCGTTCAGCAGCATTCACTCGAGAATGTGCGGCAGCACTCTCTCGAAAAGCAGGCGTCGCTCGCGACAGATCCAGTCACGCGATTGCAGTTGCGGTATTCGCTCGTTCGCCTGAACGAAAGCCGCAAAGATTTCGCTTCCGCACAGAGAAACATCGAGGCGCTCTATCGTGACAACCCAAGAATTCTGGGAGTGGTGCGCGCCACGGTTGATTTTTACTGGCGCATGAAACTCTATCCGCAGGCCATCGCTGTCTTGCAGCAAGCCGCGAAAGACGCTTATCCGGAACTCGGCAAGCAATTCGCGTTTGAGGCGGCGCGCAAATCCACCGAAGCGCACCTATTCCAACAGGCGCGATCGTTGCTTGAACCTTTGTTGAAGGATTCTCCTTACAATGGCGAATATCTCGCGGCGATGGCCGACACCTACGCGCAGGCCGGCGATGAGCAGGGACTGAAGCAGTTTTACCTCGACGAGATTTCTCTGCTCCGAAATGCGCCGCTTGCATCGGACGACTTGAAGAATCGAATCGCAACTCTCCGCCGCGGACTGATTCCTGCACTAACCAAGCTCGATGATTATTCAGGCGCAGTTGACCAGTACATCGAGGTCATGAACAGTTTTCCCGATGATGAGGGGCTCGTGACCGAGGCGGCACTCTACTCCCTCCGCTACAAACGCCAAACGCAGCTTCTCGATTATTATTCGAGAACGATTTCGCAATCTCCGCGCGATTTCCGCTGGCCGATGGTTCTCGCCCGCATCCAGACCAACCTGGAGGATTTTTCGTCGGCGATTGATTCGTATGGAAAGGCTATCGCAATTCGCCCCGATCGCACCGATTTCCGAATTGCTCGCGCCACGCTCGCAGATCGCTTGATGAGATTTGACGATGCTGTGAAGGACTATGAGCAGATTTTTCAATTGGCTTACAAAGATCCGAAATGGATGGAGAAAATCGCCGAACTACGCGCGCGCGAGGGCAGAAATGATGAAGCTGTCACGGCGCTCAAGACGGCCTTGGTCGACGCAGGGCCGGAACGCGCGGAAAATTATTTTGAAGTGGCCCGCCGATTGGAATCTTGGGGGATTCTGGAGCAAGCGCGCGCGTTCGCTGAGCAAGGAGTCAAACTCGCCGGTAGCGACCTGCTGGCGGAGCCTCAATACCACGACGGCGCAAAACTCTACGCTCGAATTATGACGCGCCTTCGGCGGCAGGAGAAAGCTTACGAGACACTTCGAACAGCCCTCTCTGCGGCGTCTTCCTCGCTACCGGTCGTCAAGGAGCAAGTCGCAAAAGAGGGCATCGCTGGTATCACCGACAAGGAATGGCGCGAACATACTCTACAACTTCGGAAGGACAACGCGAAGATCGGCATGCAGGGAGCGATGGCAGAAATGGGCGCTGCCGTTGCGCGCTATTTCACGCCGGAAGAAAAAGTGTCATTCGCCGAATTCGCTGAGACGCTTCGCGCTCCCATGAATTTCGAAGACGCCAACCTGATTGCGATTCCGCTTGTCCACGCCGCCGGACTCGCCGAGGAAGAGGCGCGATGGCGTTACGAATTGATGATGGATGCTCCTGTGAACTCGCAAGTTCTTCGGGGTCAAATGTTCAGCTTCATCGAGCTCCAGCGGCAACGCGTCAAGTTTGCCGAACTCGGCCCGCAACTTGAGCGCTTTGCTCCTCGCGTCGCGCCGCACCAGCAAGCGGGCGTTTTGATGGCGGCCGCCGAGGCGTATCGCGCGGCTGGCGATTCAGAAAATGATTTGCGCGTGCTCGCAAGCGTGCCCACAAATTATCTCGGCGGCGACGTGCAGAAGCGATTCCTCGAATTGCTGCTCGAAAAGAATCCGCAGCAACTCGTGAAATCCGCGTCTGCATGGAATACTTTCGGCGAGCAGGCCGCCGACTTCGCCGTCAAAAGCGGCGATGCGGAATTGGCTCACGCTGTCATCGCCGCGCGAGCGAGCTCGCGGCCCGCGGTGTGGGAGAAATCTTACACGGCGCTCGCCGGACTTTATTTTTCGGAAACTTCGCCGGCAATTAGCGCTGCTTTTCTTGACGCACTTGGCGATCAAACCATCGGGGAGCGCCTCGGCAAGCCCGTGGACCGCAGCAAACAACTTGCAGGCGACATCTGGTTTTACTACGGATCGCGTTACGGCGAGTATTTGGGCGATACCAAACAAGGCACTCCCGACGATTTTCTGCCCGCGATCTTGGAGCAAAGCCCTGCGTCTTCTTCCGGCTATCAAACGCTAGCGGATTACTACGCGGAAAGCGGCGACGCGCGAGCCGCGATCGAAGACTACAAGCACGCCTCGGAATTATCGCCCGAGCAAGCTGACATTCATGCCCGTCTTGCTGAGGCTTATTTTAGAAACGGCGAACCGGCGGAAGCTCTCGCTGAGTGGAAACTTGTTTTTGGCACTTTGCTGAAGCAAGCGAACAGCTCGCAATTCCCGGAGAGTTTCTGGAGCGCGTTCGGGAGCGCTTGCGATCACACGTCTTCGAGGCATCTTTTCGGCGCCGTAAAGCCGGATGTAGATGCACTCGTGCGCGCTTACCTTCGCCGCAATGGCAACTTCCGTTCGAACGCGATATCGCACAGCGCCTATGTTGCGATGGGCGATCCGGCGGCAGCAACGTCGTGGTTACTGGAACTTTCTTCCGCGGCTTCGGATCCGATTGCGGTTTTGTCTGACATCGTGGACATGCCGTGGATTCCGCCGGCACAACGCGGACTGATTTATCAGCGCATTCTTGAAAAGAAACGAAGCGATCTCGCGAATCTAGATGGCGCGGAAAAAGAAAGCGCGCTATCTGATCTGCGTTCCTGGCAAATCCGATGGATACGCTACCTGATTGACACGAAGCAATTCCGCCAGGGCGGTGATGCCATCGTTGCTTTGCGGCGAGATATGCCGGACGCTGATGCCGCCGTGCTTGTTCCGTTGGAGCTGCGTGTTGCGGCTCAGCTCGGCTCATTTGATGAAAAGATTGCAGGCTATCGGTCAGAGCCGGAGACCGCGCCAAGCGCCGATGCATTGAGAACGGCGGCGCAGCAACTTCTTGAAGCTGGCGACAAGCATTCTGCGCGCAAAGTTTTGGAATTTGTGTTTGCGCGTGAGATCGACGAGCATAAGTTCGTCGCTGCGAATTTTCTCGGGCTCGCGGAAATTCGCATCGCTGATGGCGACGTGCCGGGCGCACTGGAACTGCTGCGGCGCTTGGTCGTCGTCGTGTGCGATCCGTACCAGAACATGGATTCGGCCGCGGCGCTTCTCGAAAAAACCGGACACGACGCGGAGGCCATCGCATTCCTCGACCCGCTGGCGAAATCCACGCCTTGGGAGCCGGCGTTTCGAGTGCGGCTGGCCAAAGCTCAAATCAAAGCCGGTACAAATGCAAACGGCGCGCAAGGCAGCCTGGCGAAAGTCGCCGCTGATTCGAAAAATTCGTATTCCCAACGTGTTGAAGCGGTGTTGGCACTTTCCGGCGCGCCGCAAGCAACGGATCTTGGAAGCGCGGAATTGAAGCTTCTAGCCGGGCGTTCGAAGAACATCAGTGCTGTTGCCTCCGATCAGCCGTTTTTCTACGACGCGAGATTGAAGGCCGCGCAAAACTCCAGTGATGCTCATCTGCGAATGCAAATCTTGTCGAATGCTTTGGCTGACACTCCCGCGCGGGACGACGCTCGAATTCCATTGTTCGAGGCCGCTGCTTCGTTGCATTCCGACGCGTTCGCACTCGCTGCCATCGATGAATTGTTGCGCGGCCAGCCGGTCCGCTCAGTTACGCACGGTTACGGCAGCGACGAAGACGCGGATCTGGATTCGGATGTCGGTTCAAACGCTGAATACGACGAAGCGCCGTCCACATTTGCTCGCGCCACGCCGTTGCCTGAGCAACAGGCGCAACTCGAACGGCCGGTTGGCGTCGTTCTCATGCGCCTGCACCGATTTACCGAGGCAGTCGCATATTTCGAATCGGCGCGGAAACTCGAAAGAAATCCGGCACGTCGCAAGGAACTTGCCGCCGAGATCAGGGACATGCGAGCGCAACTGAAGCGTGAGCAATTGAATGCAGCGAAACAGCCAATTCTTCACGCGGATTTGGAGCAGGAGCGCCTGGTGAGGCCGCGGCTTGCGGCGATTTCAGCGCCGCTCAAAACGACGGCTCCGAGCTCCGGAGATAAGCCATGAAACGCGGAACCGTTCTTGCCTTAATTGCCGCTGCGTGGGTTGGAGTGAGCTGGGCGGCATTTCGGGCGACGATCTCTCCTGAGCCGGCGCTCTCTCGATACGTGCCATCGGGAGCGTTGCTCTATCTTCAAGCGAAGGATTTCTCCTCGCTTCTGTCGGACTGGGACAAATCCGACGAGAAGCAACTTTGGCTCAAGAGCGGCAACTACGATGTCTTCTCACGGTCGCGGCTTTTTCTCCGCCTCAAAGACGCGAGCACCGAATTCTCGACTGCCGCCGGGATTCCGGCGGATGCGGATCTGCTCCGTCAAGTGGCCGGCAAGCAAAGTGCGTTGGCAATCTTCGACATTGGAAAACTCCAGTTCCTCTACATCACGCGCCTGCCATCGGCGAGCGCGATGCAATCTACTTTGTGGCAGACACGCTCGAAGTTTGAGACGCGAAGCGCCGCAGGCGCCACATTTTTCGTTCGGCGCGATCTTGGATCGGAAAGGGAAGTCGCCTTCGCGATCGATGGGGACTACCTTCTCCTCGCCACGCGCGAGGATTTGCTGGCGGGTGCGCTTGAGTTGATGGCCAGCAGCGGCGGCCACTCGATCGAAACGGAACGTTGGTGGTCGCAATCTGTTGCCGCGGCGGGCGCAGAAGGCGATTTGCGAATGGTGTTGAATCTCGAAAAGATCGTGCCCAGTCCGTATTTTCGCTCCTACTGGGTTCAGCAAAATGTGACGGAGATGAAGCAATACTCCGCCGCGATTTCCGATTTGATTCGCTCGGGGAACGAGTATCGGGAAGAGCGCGTTCTTGTGCGAAAAGTATTCGCGACTGGCGAGACGTCCGGAAACGACGGTCCAGCCGATGTTGCGGATATATTGCGCCTCGTTCCCACACAAGCGAGCGTCTATGAGGCGAAGGCGAACCCGGCGCCGGCGGAATCGCTTGCGCTGCTCGAAAACAAAATTCTCGCTCCTCACAGTGGCGCTGGTGTCCCGGAGAAGCTTGCTCCCGACGTGCAACTCACGAATGGCGAGACTGGAGCCGACGCAGATTTGGAGACGCGCATCGACCAACCATCAGTAAACGCGTCTGGCGAGGCCGATAGCTCGACGCCGCTCAAGGAGTTGCTCACTAACAATCCCGCTTCCGCCATACTGGAGGTCCAATCTTCCGCACTTGGTAAGGATGGAGTTTTTATCCACGTTCATTCCGCCGTCGCATTCTTGGGCAATTCGAATTGGGATGAAGCCACGGTGCGATCCTCGCTCGCGGATTTCGTGCGGCCAAGCCTCACCGAGGGAAAATTGGGAGTCGAGTGGCAGAAAAATGACGGATACATCGAACTGAATGGCCTGTGGCGCTTGACCGTCGCCGTGAGAGAAAAGTATTTGTTCATTTCTGACGACGCTGGGTTGCTCACCGGCTTGCTCGCGAACATGAGTAAGAATGCAACGCTGAAGCCCGCGGTCTTCGCGGCGAGATTCGATCATCAACATGAGCGCGACAATTTTGCGCGGCTGACGGGAATTCTCGATAAATCTTCAAGTGATGTAAGCGCCGGGCGCACGCCGAACTTCTTTTCCGAAAATATTGGCAGCCTGAGTTCCGCGCTCGCCAATCTGGCCTCAGAAGAAATTGTGATTCGCGATGCAGGTGACAAAGTAAGCGAAACGGTCACTTACAAATGGGCTCGCTGACCAGGATCCACAACGCCGCGCTGATAATTCTCGCGTTGGTAGTGACTTCGCGCGATCCTGCCCAGTGAATTTTTGGCCCCATGTTGACTCATTCAATTTCCGCTTGGGTGTCGCTCTGACTATCAAATTTGGCACCGAAACACCTTGCACTGTGGATTGTTATCGCCGTTCATGTTATTGATTAGCCGGAATTTCGCGGTCGGGATGGGCAATCGGCGTCGCGAAAGCCTTGCCCATCGTTTGGCGCCAGAATTGAATAATGCTGTAGCCCGATGCGCACAGCGTCACGTTTTTATCTCGGGCCGGGCACTGTCGAATTCAAGTCCAAGTTACTCACTAAGGAGTGTGGAATGGACGTCAAAACGGAATTCGTCACGCTGTCAGTGAGCGACGGCAGTTCGATGCGAGCGTACGTGGCGCGGCCGTTTGGCGCGGTACCTGCGCGCGGCCTGATCGTGTGCCAGGAAGCCTTCGGTGTGAATGCACACATTCGCGACGTCACGGAACGCTTCGCCCGCCAGGGTTATCTCGCGATCGCTCCCGAGTTCTACCACCGCACCGCACAGAATTTCGACGGCAAATATGACGATTTCCAGAGTGCGATGCCGCACATCCGCGCGCTAACCGACGGCGGCCTCGAGGCTGATCTCCGCGCCGCTCACGTCTGCCTGATGGCCAATGGCACGGGTCCGAATTTCTCGGTTTCGGCGGTAGGATTTTGTATGGGCGGCCGCGTCGCGTTCCTTGCAGCGTTGACTTTGCCAGTCGACTCTGCGGTTTCGTTTTATGGCGGCGGTATCGCTCCGAACGAACGCAGCAACGGTTTGCTCACTCGCGTAAAGGACGTGCACGCACCGGTGCTCCTGATTTGGGGGGGCAAGGACAAGCACACCGGACCCGATCAGGCCCGTGCCGTCACCGATGCATTGCGCGAGGCGGAGAAAAGCTACGTCAGCGTCGAATTTGGCGACGCCGACCACGGATTTTTCTGCGACGCGCGACCCAGCTATCACGCAATGTCAGCGGCGCTCGCGTGGCCGCTCGTTCTTTCGTACCTGGATGCAAACGCTGCTCGTCGCGAGCAAGCCCGCTCCGCGCGCGCCTAGATTGTTACACTGCTTGATTCCGCGTCTTCATTTCGAGGAGATCCCTGTCCTTTCGTTTCTGCTCGTCCTGTCCGCGCGTACCATTGACCGCGAAAATTGTGTCCGTCAATCTTGATAGCGGACGGTGACACATGTCGATCTTCGAATCCAGTTCGCCCACGCGCAAGGCCAGCTTGTTCCTCGGCTGCATCGCCGTCGCGGGTCTGCTTGTCGGCAACCCCTTCACGATTATTGTGAGCGTCGTTTGCGGCGCCGGTATTGTCACTCTCGCGGACTGACGGGTTTCGCCTCTCACAATTCAAATCCTTGAAAACGTTTGGCCTGCGCATATATTGAGCGCGCCGGTTCCCGCGACGATTCCTCCTTCACGCTGCATTTTTGACTTAGGCCAATTCGCGGTAAAGTGGTCGTGCCATGATCATTACGCGAAGCCCGATGCGCGTCTCTCTCGGCGGCGGCGGAACGGATTTGCCGTCGTACTACCGGGAATTTACGGGCTTCGTCGTAGCCGCCGCCATCACACGCTACGTTTACATCACCATCAATGAAGCGTTCTGGCCGCAGATTCGATTGAAGTACTCGAAGCTCGAAGAGGTCGAGACGGTCGATCAGATTCAGCACCCCATCATCCGCGAAGCAATGAAGTTGACTGGCGTCACGGGCCCCTATCTCGACATCGTGAGCCTCTCCGACATTCCGGCCGGCACCGGACTCGGGTCCTCCGGCAGCTTCACAACCGCGCTCCTTCGCGCGCTACATACGCTGAAAAGAAATTTCGTTCCGCCGCAGGAACTTGCGGAGCAGGCTTGCCACATCGAGATCGATCTGCTTCACGAGCCAATCGGCAAGCAGGATCAATACATCGCCGCGTTCGGCGGAATCACCAGCTTCCAGTTTTTGCCTGACGGTCGCGTCATTGCGGAGCCGTTGAAGATGCCCGCCGACACGATCGCGAATCTCGAAGATAACTTGCTGCTTTTTTTCACCGGCTCGGCGCGCGCCGCGTCCGAAATCCTGCGCGACCAGGACACACGCACGAAAGAGAGCGGCAGGGACATGCTTGAGAATCTCCACTTCACCAAGCAATTAGGCCACGAGAGCCGCGACGCTCTCGCGTCCGGCGATCTGCGCAAATTCGCGGCGCTGATGCACACGCACTGGGAGCACAAGAAAAAGCGCTCGCCCGGCATGAGCAACGGCCGCGTGGACGAGTTGTACGATCTCGCTCGCGCGAATGGCGCGCTTGGCGGCAAGCTTGTCGGCGCGGGCGGCGGCGGATTTCTGATGCTCTATGCGGAAGATAAAACGCGTGTGCGCCAAGCCATGCGGCAAGCAGGCTTGCGCGAAGTCCGCGTCCAATTCGATTTCGCGGGTACGACCGTGGTTGCGCACTCCTAGGAGAAAATCTGCTGCCCGTTGCCATTCTCGCCGGCGGACTTTCAACGCGCTTGCGGCCGCTGACCGAGAAAATCCCAAAGTCTCTGCTGGAAGTGAATGGCGAGCCATTCATCGCGCATCAATTGCGCCTCCTTCGAGCAAACGGCGTTCGTCGCGTTGTGCTCTGCGTCGGGCACTTCGGAGAGATGATTCGCGATGTGCTCAAGGATGGCAGCGCCTACGGCGTGGAAGTTGACTACGCGTTTGATGGTGCCTCACTATTGGGTACAGCGGGCGCGGTGAAGAACGCTTTGCCCAAATTGGGCGATTCCTTCTTTGTGCTTTACGGCGATTCATACCTCGTCTGTGATTACGCTGCCGTCGCGCGAAGCTTCTCTTCGTCCGGAAAACAGGCCTTGATGACTGTGTTTCGCAATAACGGCATGTGGGACAGCAGCAACGTGGAATTCGAAGGCGGGCAGATTCTTGCCTACAGCAAGACGAACAAGACTTCTCGCATGAAGTACATCGATTTTGGGCTTGGCGCCTTTCGCGCAGTTGCCTTCGAAAATGTCCCGGCGGGCGAGCCCACCGATCTCGCCACTCTGTATGGAGATTTATTGCAGGCGGGACAGCTCGCGGGATGCGAAGTGACGCAACGCTTCTACGAAATCGGCTCGCCGGCAGGACTCGAAGAAACGGCGCGATTCATTGCAGCGCAGGGAGCCGTTCGCGGATGAGCGCCGACAAAACATTCGCGCAGCAATTTCTCGCCGAGACTGCTGAAATCATCGCGCGATTGGATGTAGCGAGCATCGAAAAGGCCGCGGCGATGCTCGCGGCAACGCGCGTTGCCGAAGGGCGTCTCTTCATTCTCGGAGTTGGCGGCAGCGCGGCGAACGCGTCGCACGCCGTGAACGACTTCCGCAAGATCGCCGGCATTGAAGCGTATGCGCCCACGGACAATGTCGCCGAATTGACAGCGCGCGCGAACGATGAAGGCTGGGCGACGGTGTTCGACGCGTGGCTGCGCACCAGTCGCTTGCGCGCGGCCGATCTCGTTCTCGTATTCTCCGTTGGCGGCGGCAATTTCGAGCTCAACGTGAGCCCGAATCTCGTCGCCGCGCTCAAGTATGCCAAGTCAGTCGGCGCGAAGATCATCGGTATTGTTGGCCGCGATGGCGGCTACACGGCGCAGGTTGCCGACGTGTGCATTTTGATTCCGACGGTGAACGCGGAGCGCATCACGCCGCACGTCGAAGCGTTTCAGGCCGTCGTCTGGCATCTTCTGGTGACGCATCCGGCGGTCAAGCTCGAGCAAACGAAATGGGAATCAACGGCTGCGGTGGGAAAGCCGCGACGTGCCGTGTTTCTCGACCGGGATGGAGTGATCAATCGCGCAGTCGTTCGCGACGGTATGCCGCATCCACCTGCGACTCTCGCGGAACTCGAAATACTTCCGGATGTTCCGGAGGCGTTGCGCGAATTGAAAGGGCACGGATTCGATTTGCTCGTGATCACGAATCAGCCGGATGTCGCGCGCGGAACTCAGACGCGCGCGGCCGTCGAAGGCATCAATCGAAAGCTTGCGTCTACGCTTCCGCTCGACGACATCATCGTCTGCTATCACACCGACCAGGACAATTGCTCCTGCCGCAAGCCGAAGCCAGGCATGCTGCTTGACGCGGCGCGCAAGCACAACATCGATCTCACCGTAAGTTTTATGATTGGCGATCGCTGGCGCGACATCGAAGCAGGTAAAACTGCTGGCTGCCGGACGATTCTGATTAATGGCGGTTATCACGAGAAGCAATCGTCGCAGCCACCTGACGCGCGAGTGGGTTCGCTGCGCGAGGCTGCTTCATGGATCATCCACTCCGCGTCCAAAGGAGCTGCGCGTTGAAGCCGGTCTCCGATCTGAAAGTGAAGATATTCGGCGATGGCGCGGATGTAGCTGGGATCCTCGAACTTTATCGGCAGCCTTTCATCAAAGGCTTTACGACGAATCCGACACTGATGCGCAAGGCGGGGATCACAGATTACCGCGCGTTCGCCTCGGAGATTCTCGAGCGCATTACGGACCGGCCGATTTCCTTCGAAGTGCTCGCCGATGACGCAGCCACAATGGAAGCGCAGGCACGGGAAATTGCGAGCTGGGGCAGCAACGTCTACGTGAAAATTCCGGTGACGAATACAAGGCGCGAGCCGATGTACGGCTTGATCCATCGCTTGAGCGCGGATGGAATTCAGATAAATGTCACGGCGGTCCTGGCGCTCGATCAGGTCCGTGAAGTCGCGCACGCTCTCGATGGCGGAGCAGCCTCCTGCATTTCCATTTTTGCCGGCCGCGTGGCGGATACAGGCCGCGATCCCGTGCCCGTGATGACGGAGGCGCTCGAAATCATGCGCTCGAATCCGAAATCAGAGCTGATTTGGGCGAGCCCGCGCGAACTGCTGAATATTTATCAAGCCGACGAGATCGGCTGCCACATCATCACGGTCACGAACGACATTCTGAAAAAGCTCGCGCTCATCGGCAAGGATTTGCACGACTACTCTCTCGAAACCGTGAAGATGTTCTTCGATGATGCCGTGAAGTCGGGCTACACGCTTGAGCCCGCGCACGTCGTGGCCCAACGCGAGATTCGCCTCGATGTTCCCAAAGCTACCTCCGCAAAACGCCCGGCTGCCGCCGCAGCGCGCTCCAAAATGCGATAAAGTGTCTTGCCGTGCGGGCGGTACATCGGCCCGCATGCGCCGCAGTGTGATCGAGCGCCGAGCGGCGCCACGAAATGACGCGAAGGAGTTCATTCCATCCAGCAGATTCTCTATCTCGCGCTCGCCGTTGCCGCCATCGGCACTCTGTCCTCGGCTGTGTTTCTTGTTCTGGCGTTACTCGGGGCGAATCGATTCCATTCCGATGCAGGGAAAGCGCGCCGCTCGATTCCGGATGATGCCAGCCTGCCTCCCGTTTCTGTACTCAAGCCGGTGCATGGCCTCGAAGCAAATTTGAAGGAAAACATCGAAAGTTTTTTCCGGCAGAATTATCCCTCCTACGAAATTCTCTTTGCCGCCGACGAGCCCAATGATGCCGCTATCGGCGTGATCCGCGAAATTGCGGCGAGATACCCGCGAATACCCTGCCAAATTCTTGTCACGGGCATTCCGCCGTGGCCGAATCCGCCGGCATATTGCTTCTATCGAATGTCGCAAGTCGCCGCGAACGCGATACTCGTCACAAGCGATAGCGACGTCGAAGTGTCGCCCGGCTACCTTCGCGAAGTCGTCGCCCCGCTCCTCGATTCCAAAATTGGCGTGGTCACTTGCGTCTATCGCGGCAAGAATCTCAGCGGATTCTGGTCGGGACAGACGGCGATCGGCATGTCGGTGGAAATGACGGCGGGAGTGCTCGTCGCGAATCTGCTCGAAGGAATGAAGTTCGGCCTGGGTCCGACGATCGCGGTCCGCAGGGATGCGCTCGAAAAAATCGGCGGGTACAGCGTGCTTGGCGATTACTTCGCGAACGACTTCATGATTGGCAATCTGATCGAAAAAGCCGGGTATCACGTTGTCCTCTCCGGCCACATCATCAATCACATTGTTAGCCAGTCCTCATTTCGCCGGATGTGGGACAACCAACTGCGATGGGCGAAGTCAACTCGTTATTCGCGTCCGATGGGACATTTGGGTCACGGACTGATTTTCGCGATGCCATACGGCGTTCTCGGTTTCGTCGCGACCGCACTGCTCGGTCATCTCGTAGTCGGCTTCGCATTTCTCGGCGTCGCGTTGCTGAATCGAATGCTGGAAGCGTGGATTGTGGGCTGGACCGTGGTTCGCGATCCCGTCGCCCGGCGCGCGTTCTGGCTTTATCCTGTGCGCGATATGCTCGGATTCGCCGTGTGGTGCGCGAGCTACACGGCCGCGAAGGCTGTCTGGCGCGATAGCCGGTACGAGCTTAAGGGCGATCGCATTGTGCTTCGAAAAACGGGCGATAGCGGCCAGCAGACTTCGTAGCAGGATTTCCAGGCATCACAGCCGCCTTCGACGAGCGATTTCAGACATCAGCAGACCGATTGCCGTGGCGACCGAAATCAATCCCCCGAAAATGCGATCTCGAGTTCGTGTGAATTTCAATTCAACGCGGCTCGGTCCCGCGGGAAGCGGCAGCGAAACGATCGCTGTGTCCGGCAACGCCTGAATTTCAGCGGGCGAGCCATTCACCTTCGCGCGCCACGCCGGGTACGCAATGAGCTGAAGCACAAGCTCCATGGCTCGCGGCGAATCCACGGTCACGATTTTGTGCTCTGCGGTCCATGCTTCGATGTGGAGCCGATCGCCTTCGCCCACCGCGGCGACTTTCTTCTCTGGATCAACGAGCGAAGCGCGCTGCGGATTCTCAGGGAGGTCGGTACGGTCGCAGCCAAGCGGCTCGTACTCGTCGGTGCCCTGGTAGCCCGCGCCCGACGCGATCGAGTCAGCCACAAACGCGGCATCTTGATCGTCCCACCAGTTGTTCGTCATCATCCAAGCGGCGAGCGCCACAAGAACGATCGCTGCGAGCCCCCACGCAATCCATCGCCGCTTCAGCGCTGCTATCGCCGCGCAAAAGAAAAATACGGCGACGACGTCGAGCGGCGCCAGCCAGCGCCACGGAAATTGAACGAACGCGAGTTCCGGCACATGCCGCCAGAGCCACGCGGTCCACGGAAACATCAAGATCAACGAAACCGATCCGAGCGTTAGAAGCGACCAAAACATTCCCGGTGCGCTTTCGCGGCGCCGCGCGGCCAAGACTGTCGCGATTCCGAAGACAAGCACGACGAGCAGCGCGACTCCCGAGACCTTCAGGTTGAATAGAACAAACTCGGGATCGTCGGCACGCGTGAAAAGAAAGTTGCGCCACGGCTGCAGCTCGGGCGCGAGCGCCTGCGAAATTTCCACCCAACGCTGCTCGACGATAGCGGGCACCATATAAAAAGCTGCAAGTGCAAAGCCGGAAGCTCCTGCGACTGCGGCGTATAGAATGGGCTTTAGCGACCTGCTCAGCACGATCCCCGCAACAACGATCGCGGCAACCGAGTACGACGCAATTACGGCGGCGGGGGCGTTCGTCAGCCAAATCAGTGCAAAAACGATCGCGAATCGCGGCACGCGGCGCCAGCCCTCGCGCGCCAGCAGAAGCGTATGGAGAATCAGGAAAGGAAAGAATGCGCTCGCGAGCAGCTCAGCAAAATCGCTGCGATAGTAAACGATCACAAGATGATAGGGATTGACGGCATACAGCACCGCGGCGGCAATCGCATCCTGCGGACGCAGCCACGCGCGCGCCAGGCGATGCATTGACGCGCCGGCGATCACGAGCGCCACCCAAATGAACGCGCCCGGCACCATTCGCCACGGCAAAATCAGGCCGAGTACGGCGCCGAGCAGCCACGATGCAGGCGGATAGAAAATAAATCGCGGCTCGCCAAATCCGAAATTCGCCCACTCGGCCCATCGCGGATAAAAAATACCCTGATGCCACTGCTGCACCACTTCCATCCAAGACGCCAGATGAAATTGGATGTCGTGCCCGGAAGCGTTACCGAGAAAGAATTGCGGCGAGATTACGAGCGTCGCCGCAGCAGCGACCCAAATCAACGCGCGCCACGAACGATTGTGGTGGTGCACTTCGTGATCGAAGATATCGCGCAGGCGGTTGGAGCTCTTAGACCAAATGGCGTCGCTCATATCCGAGGCGCAGAGAATACAGAATCAGCGCCGCATGCGCCACTGTCATGCCGCGCGGATTCGCCCCATTGGCACGGCACGTAATCGCTGCAAACCTGAAGCCTGATCTTTCACCTCGTGAGCCTTGAATTGTGGCCCTGCAAATCGGTAGAGTGAGACGCCAACTTATTCATTACGTCGGCGGCGCGACACACAATCAGGCATCGCAACTGGATAATCCGAGACACGAATGACGGCAGAAGAGCAGCGGCTTCAGGAATCGCACGAGCGAAAAGTTCATTGGAAGCGCTGGGGGCCTTACCTCTCCGAGCGCCAGTGGGGAACTGTCCGCGAAGATTACAGTGCCAATGGCGACGCATGGAATTATCTTCCTCACGATCACGCGCGCTCCCGCGCCTATCGCTGGGGAGAAGACGGCATCGCGGGAATTTGCGACCGTCACCAGCGAATCTGCTTCGCGATGGCTTTTTGGAACGAGCGCGATCCAATTCTGAAGGAGCGCCTCTTCGGACTCACCAACTTGCAGGGCAATCACGGCGAGGACGTGAAGGAATATTATTTTTATCTCGATGCAACGCCAACGAGCGCGTATCTGAAATACCTCTATAAATACCCTCAGGCGGAATTTCCGTACGAGCAGTTGGTCGAGGAGAACGCCCGCCGTACACGCAACGACCCCGAATTCGAGCTGCTCGATACGGGAATATTCAACGACAACCGCTACTTCGATGTTTTTATCGAGTACGCCAAGGCCGCACCCGAGGACATTCTCGTTCGCGTCACGGCATGGAACCGCGGGCCCGACGCGGCAAAGCTGCATCTGCTTCCCACGTTATGGTTCCGAAATAAATGGGACTGGGGGAATAAGATGCCTGGCGACGTGCGGCCCGGATTGCGCGCGTTGCCCGGGCCTGCGGGCATAGACGTGATCGAACTCGAGCAACCCGACTACGGCAAGCGATGGCTGATGATTCAGAACGCGCCGGAATTGCTTTTCACGGAGAACGAGACCAACGCGAAACGTCTCTATGGCACTCAGAATCGAACTCCTTTCGTGAAAGACGCCTTTCACGAGTACATCGTGCACGGCGACAGGACGGCCGTAAATCCCAAGCAAACCGGCACAAAGTTCGCCGCGCATTTTCCGCTCGAAATTCCGCCGGGCGGAAAGTCTGAACTGCGCCTTCGACTCACAGATCAAGCCCCCGCGAAAGGACCCGCTCCGGATGCGGTATTCGATAAAGCCTTCGAGGGTGTCTTTGCGCTGCGACAGAACGAAGCGGATGAATTCTACGCGCACATTAGCCGCCATCCAATGTCCGATGATGCGAAGCACGTCTCGCGTCAGGCGCTGGCGGGACTGCTTTGGAACAAGGAGTGCTATCACTACGAAGTCGCGCGCTGGCTGGATGGCGACCCGACGCAGCCGGCGCCGCCGCCCGAGCGCCGCACCGGCCGAAACCACAACTGGAAGCACCTCTACAACTCCGATGTGATCTCGATGCCGGACAAGTGGGAATATCCGTGGTACGCATCGTGGGACCTCGCATTCCACTGTATTGCGATGGCGCTCATCGATCCCGAGTACGCCAAGAGCCAGCTCATTCTGTTTCTTCGCGAATGGTACATGCACCCAAACGGCAAGCTGCCTGCTTACGAGTGGTCGTTCGATGATGAAAATCCACCCGTTTTCGCTAGCGCGGCTATGCGTGTCTACCAGATCGACCGGCGCCTTAGTGGCCGGGCGGACCGCAACTTTCTCGAGCGCGTATTTCAAAAACTGCTGTTGAATTTTACGTGGTGGGTGAACCGTCAGGACCCGGACGGACTGAATGTATTCGAGGGCGGCTTTCTGGGACTGGACAACATCGGCGTATTCGACCGTTCACGACCGCTGCCGGGCGGCATTCACATCGAACAATCCGACAGCACCAGCTGGATGATGAGTTATTCGCAGACCATGATGATGATTGCGCTCGAGCTTGCGAAAGAAGATTCCGCCTACGAAGACCTCGCGAGCAAATTCTTCGAACATTGCGTTCATATCGCGGACGCAATGAATAATATCGGCGGGCAGGCAATTGGCTTGTGGGACGACGAGGACGGTTTCTATTACGACGTCCTTCACGCGCCCAATGGCGAGAACCTGACGATGAAAGTACGCTCGATGGTGGGGCTGATTCCAATGTTCGCCGTTAATACGATCGAGCCCGAAGATGTCGAGTCGCGCAAGGGTTTTCTGACCCGGATGCAGTGGTTTCTCGATCACCACACGGATACCGCGAAGCATCTCGATATGAGCCAGCGCTCAAAAACCGGCGTTCGCCGCCTTCTGGCCCTCGTAAATCGAGAGCGGCTCGTCCGAATTCTGCGCTACATGCTCGATGAAAATGAATTTCTCTCGCCCCACGGGATCCGCTCGCTCTCCAAGGTGCACGCGAAACATCCCTACATGCTGAGGCTGGACGATACGGAACACATGGTGGATTACGAGCCCGCCGAGTCAACTTCGAATCTGTTCGGCGGCAATTCAAATTGGCGCGGGCCTATTTGGGTGCAGATGAATTTCATGATCATCGAAGCGCTTCAGCGCTATGACTACTACTACGGAAGCGACTTGAAGGTCGAATGCCCGACGGGCTCTGGCAATATGATGACGCTGTGGGAAGTGTCGGAGGAGATTTCCCGAAGAATCGCGCGCATATTTCTGCGTCGTGATGGGAAGCGGCCCGTCTATGGAAGCATCGACAAATTTCAGAACGATCCCTATTGGCGCGATCTGATTCTCTTTCACGAGTATTTTAACGGCGACAACGGCACAGGTCTCGGCGCGAACCACCAAACGGGCTGGACTTCGCTTGTAGCAAAATTATTGGAGCAGAGCGGGGAATAGCGGCGCTTACTTTTCGACAAGTTCGATTAAGACTTTGCGGCCGTCGGGGCGGCCGGCCAGAAAGAAATTCACGCGCGTGCCATCCGCGCCGGGACGTGTCGCAGGATAAAGCGGCGCGAGATTGAAACACGACCGTAGAATCTCCGTCGCCTCGCCCACGCTTTTGGCATCAAGTTCAATCTGCTGGATCCCTTCGCCAAACTTTTCGAGGAATCGCGCGATCGCGCCGGCCCCGCCAGGCGTCCTCGTCGTCAGTACATCGAGCTGCACGCCGCCTGCGAAGTTCAGCTCAAATTCGATCGCGTCTTGGTCGGGCGGAACATCCGCGAGCCGAGGATTGCCGTTCGACGCGCGAATCTTGCCAAAGGTTTCAACGAGCGTCGCAACGCCGACGGTCATCTGAGGATTCCCGCCGCTTAAATTAATCCGCAAGCGGGACTCCTGCAGCCACTCTGCGAGAATGGGCTCGATGAGCGCTCGTCCGCGCGCAAAGATTTCAGCAGCGGCGCTCTCTCGGGCGCTCGAATCGGATGACGAGAGCTTGAGGATGGCGGAATCGTCCGGCATTGGAGATCGCAGCCGAGGTGTCAGTGTGCGGGGCTTTGCGGTTCAGCGGCGTTCGAATTGGTCAGCTCGACATACGCCGTCTTCCCCGCAATCACGCGCACCGGAGTGTTCCATTGCAAATGCGCGTCGCCAATCGTCGCGTAAATTTCGAGCGTGCCGAGCCAATAGTTTCCGGCAGCAACGCCGCGCAAAGCTCCGCGGCCGTCGAGATCGGTTTCGGTCTTCGCGACGAGGTAACGCGTTTGCGCGAGCTCGAGCGCGCGGTTTTTCACCGCGGGATCGCGTTTGCCGGCGATGGTGCGCCACGCCGGCCCCGGGTCGATCGAATCAAGATTGAGATCCATTCCCGACGTGCTATCGGGATTTGCGGTGAGAAACTTGCGAACCGCATCCAGATATTCCTGATGCAGTTTTTCGTACCGATCGGGACTTTTCTGCATGTCGCGCGGCGTGTATTTGGGTTGCGGAAATTTGATGGATTGATCGCCGGCATTGCGCTCGACATACGCCTTGAAGAATTCCGGCACATTCATAATGTCCGGAACGGTTAGGAGCTTGATGAACTCCTCCCCCGAAAGGGAGGCAGTCCGGTTCTTCTTCATCCACGCTTTCAGTGCAGGCGAGACGTCGAGTTTGTCCACGTACGCATCAAGGTCGGGCTTCGGCTGGCTTTCTTCGGCTTCCTTCCAAATATCTGCGTAGCTCTTGCTCAGTAGATAAAAAGGCAGCCCGCGGACCGGCTCGGCGATCCCGCTCGATGGGGTTGCCCGCGCGACAAATTCAACGGAGCCCATTTGCGCGCGCGCTCCGGGCGTGATCGACACCACAGCAAGGGTGAGCGTTGGCAATGCAAAGAATGCGAACGGCCGAGTTCGCTTAGGTTTCATGCGCCACATCGTAGCAAAATGCGCGGCTGCGCGGCAGCCTTTGCTCCGCGCGATTTCCATCACGTTTCCAGAGGTTACTCACCGCACGGAATATCCGCCGGTGCGCCGGGTGGAGCGGCCACTGGATCGACGTTGTACTTGCGCAGCAGCGAATTGAGCTGGGGAATATCGCCGGCCGCCGATTTGCGCCACGCCGCGAGATTTTTGTTGATGGCTTCGCAGATTTCACGAGCGGCCAATCGCGCCGTATTCGTCGGGTTGGCGTCGCCACTCTCCACCATTTCGAAGACTCGCATCAGATCGCGATTCTCCGGCCCGAAACCGCGAACCGAATCATCGCCGCGCTCTTCACCAGCGAGCGTCTTATCGAGCGCCGCAACGGAATCGGTCGCATCCTTCGCCTGCTTTCCCGCGAGCGCTTTCGCTCGTTGATCGAGTGAAGTGCGGACGGCTTCAATTTGCTGATGCGTGTTGTACGTCGTATCGATCCACGAATTGATCAGCTGCGCCAACTCGAGTTGATGCGAGAGGTCGCCCTGCGTCGCATGCACGCGTGGATCGAGTTCCACCTTCAGCGTCTGCCGGTACTCCTTCCCATCAATATTCAGCACAGCTTCGTAGTCGCCGGGCGTTACAAGCGCTCCGGATGGCTGAAAGCGCGGCGTATCGCCGGGAATCGCGTCGTTCGGCAAAGTGAACTCGACATATTCAAGCGCCTCGCCGAAATAGCCATACGGCAGCACGTTGGGATGCGGATATCGCAAATCCCAAACAAATCGATTTGTGCCTGCATTTTTCGTAAGCGTTGCCGGCGGTGCGAACCAATATTCCGGCACATTCAGCGGCCGTTCATCAGCGGGTGGCGCGGCGCTCGAATACTTCCGCACGAGATTCTTTTTGTGATCGAAAATCGAAAGAGTGATCTCGCCAGCAGGGGAGGACTTCAAAAAATAATCGAGGATCGCGCCGTCCGGCGGATTCTGTCCCGCCGGGTATTCGGGCGGAAGCGGAGTATCGGGATTCGTATCCCAGCGAATGCGCAGCGCGGCCTCCGGCTGGAAGAAATGCGCTGACTCGTTCGTTACGTCCGCGCTCAGTTGGCGCAACGGCGTGAGGTCGTCGAGAATCCAAAGCGCGCGTCCAAACGTTGCCGCGACGAGATCCTGGCCATGAATCGCCAGGCCGCGCACCGAGGCCGGGGGAAGATTGAGATTCAACGATTGCCAGTGATCGCCGTCGTCGAACGACACGTACACGCCGTTCTCCGAGCCCGCAAACAGTAAGCCGTGGCGGACCGAATCGGCGCGTATCGAACGCACCAGCGCGTCCGCAGGAATTCCGTTCAGGATTTTTTCCCATGTCGCGCCGCAATCGCGCGTCCGATAGAGATAGGCCTGCGTCGTTCCAAGAATCCACATGTCAATCACACCGGTCGCGCGCACGGAGAGATACGCCTCGCAAGCTTGTTCGGGCGACGAGTCTATATCCCACACCGAAGTTTTCGGCGGAAGGTCTTTCGGCGTGACGTCGCGCCAATTCGCTCCGCCATCGCGCGAAAGTTGGACGATGTCGTTCGTCGTCCCAGCCCAGATCTCTCCAGGCGCGGCCGTGGAAATTGCGAGAGCCGCGATGGCGCCTTGCGGGCGCCTCGGCTTCTCGGTTTCTTTCTTTTCGCTCTTGTCTTTGTCGGCCGCGGCGTCTTTCGGCTCGGGCTTCAGCGTCAAATCGGGGCTGGCGTATTGCCACGTAACTCCCGCGTCGGAAGTTTTCACGAGGCGCTGGCCGCCCAGATACAAAGTGTGCGGGTCGAGTGGCGAGAACTCGAGCGGCGCGTCGCCCGAGAGCCGCGTGTCTTCATCCGGCACATAGACCGTCGCCACTTGCCCCGTGATGCGATCGAATCGCAGCACCGTGCCATACCACCCGATCGAGTACACGAGATTTGCGTCGAGCGGATCCGGCGCGATGTGTCCGATCTCGAAGCCGCCGATCGGGAACCAATCGCTCGCTGTGATCTCGCCATTGTTGCTTCGGCTCAATACCGCGGCCGTACCGCTATCCTGCTGATCGCCGTACACGCGATACGGAAAATGATTGTCCACAGAGACGTGGTAGAACTGGCCCGTCGGCTGGTTGTACCAGAGACTCCATGTTTGTCCGCCGTCCACACTGATCGTCGCGCCCTGGTCCACGCCGAGTATCATCCTCTGCGGATTTTCGGGATCGATCCACAAGACGTGATAGTCATCGCCGCCGGGCGCGCCTTTGAACGCAGCGAATGTCTTTCCGCCGTCGGCCGAGCGATAGACCGCAGTCTGCATTACCCATACGATGTCCGGATTCTTCGGGTCGACAAAGACTCGGCTGAAATAAAAATTGCCCACCACTCGCGTGTCGTGCGTGATCTGTTCCCAGTTCTGGCCGGCATCATCCGAGCGAAAAAGCCCCTGCGTCATAATTTCGTAGATTCGCCGGCCGTGATTTCCGGGCGCCACGGCGATGCCGATTCTCCCTTTGCCAATCGGCGGTAATCCGGTGCCTCCGATTGGAGTCCAAGTCTTGCCGCCGTTCGTAGATTTGTACGTGCCCGCTTCGGAGTTCTTTGGTCCCGTGGGCGCGCCCGGTACAGCGAAACTGAAACTCCAAAGCGTGGCGTACACGACGCGATGATTCCCCGGATCGAAGACCAGATCGTACGCGCCGAGCTTGTCGTCGATGTAAAGCGTCTTAGCCCAAGTTTTTCCGCCGTCGGTGGTCTTGAACACGCCGCGATCCGTGCTTGGTGACATGTCGCCCGCTGCCGCAACAAGCACGATGTCAGGATCTCGCGGATCCACGAGGACCGCCGCGATTCTTCTCGCGTTTTGCAGTCCGACGTTCGTCCACGTCGCCCCGGCGTCGGTGGATTTGTACATGCCGTTACCCGGCGATTGCTCGCCGGTGCCAACATAAATGACGTTCGGATTCGACGGCGCGAGCGCCAGCGCGCCGATGGATGCCACGCGGGTTGAATCGAAGATCGGTTTCCACACATGCCCGCCATCCGTCGTTTTCCAAACGCCACCATCCGGCGTTCCCATGTAATAGACCGCCGGGTCGCTCGATACGCCAGCCACCGCCGTCACGCGTCCCGCGCGGTATGGCCCAATCGACCGCCATCTCATCCCCGCGTAAGCGCTCGCATCAAATTGCTGCGCGGACGCGCTCCCGCAAACCATCGCAGCGAAACACAGCGCGGCCGAGAAGAGAATTGATAATTTCGCTCGTTGAATTTTCGGCAGACTCGCGCAGGAAGAAAGGCGGAACGCTGGCATGCATTGCCTCCACTGTGGATTAACGCAGACGGTTTTCGAGTGTAGCATGCACTACCGATAGAGACGATGGACGCGGACGGGGCACGAACGATTGAATCTAACGAGCGCGCGAATTTAGTAGAGGCGGAAAGTTACTTCGATAGGCATTCGAACAGCGGCTGGTTTGCCATCAGGTCCGATGGCTGGCTTGAAGCGCCACGCACGCACAGCCTCGATCGCTTTCTCGTCGAGGCCAAGTCCCAAGCCGCGAGAAACGTGAATATCTGTCGCGCGGCCGTCCGGTTGAATGACGACCATCAGCGTCACGACGCCCTGATATTTTGCCTTGACAGCTTCGTCCGAAAATTGCGGGCTCGGGCAGAAAAGGCAATCAGGTGAGCCATAACCGTTTTCGCCGGCCTGCGGATATCCGCCGCCCGTATTCCAACCGTGCCCGGGACCATAACCAGCGCCGTCGCCGCTTCCCACTCCCGTGCCCTGGCCTGTGCCGATTCCACCGCCGCCGCCGGGCCCGTTCGAATCCGTCATCAGTTTCGCCATCGGATCGCCGTAGTTCGGCAAATTCGGGCTCGGAATTTTGATATCCGGCACCGCGAGAATCGTCGCAGGCACCTGCAGTCTTGGATTGATCGGCGGGTGCACCGAGGGCGGCGCCAACTGCGTGTAAGAGGGCTTCGGCAACATTCCCCTGCTCGCGGGAACCGGATTGTGTTCGCCACCTCCGCCGCCACCGCCAGCTTTCTTATTTCCTGGTGGCAGTTTCGGAAGCACCGGCGAACCGATGTCAATCGGAGTGACTCCGATACGTGCCGCCTGAGTCGTGTGCGGATTCATGATACCGGGAAGCAGCGGGAGCAAAACCAAAACGACCACGACCACGTGAATCGCAAGCGAAAGCGCTTGCACGCGCGAATATTGCGTGTCCTTTGTCCAAATCTCAGGAACCTTCGCGCCCTTCGGCAATTTCGAGGCGCTGAACGCCATCCGAAAGTTGCTCCAGAACGAGCCGAAATTCGGCGTCCACGAAACCAGCATCCCGGATTTGTCCGGGCCTTTCGCCGATGCCGGAAGCGGCCGGAACCATTCCTTCAGGTTGTCGCCGAGGCTCGCGCCAAATTTGGAGGGGTGAAAAGCGCTTGAAACTTCACCGCGAATCCTGATGGGCCGCTCGAAAAAGAAATCTCGAAGATTCGAGATAAAACCCTTCAGACCGGCGCTTTGCTGGACAGCGAAGCGAGTGCCGTATTCATGGACACTCGTCGTATCAGTCGGTTTTTCGTTCAGATGAAGAGTTGATCCGGCCATGCTTACAGTCGGTCCTCCGCCGGGCAGACTACGCTCTTTTTGTTAGATTCGGGACACCCAAAAAGGATGTCTCGCGCCCTGCGGCTGACTTACCTACGTAATCATTGTAACATAGCAGTTCTTCGCGTCGCGCGGGGTTCGGTTGCAGTAAGCACAGAAAGGTGTATCAATCAGAATCCATGTCTAAACCGGTTGACCTGAAGAGCACTCTGAATCTGCCCCGCACCGATTTCCCCATGAAAGCCAAGCTCCCGGAACGGGAACCTCTCCAATTGGCGGAATGGGAGAAGATGGGCATCTACGAGCGCATCCTCGCCTCGCGTGAGGGCGCTCCGCTCTTCGTGCTTCACGATGGTCCGCCGTATCCCACCGGCGACATCCATCTGGGAACCGGCCTGAACAAGATTTGCAAGGACTTGGTTGTTAAGTCCAAGACCATGGCGGGCTTTCGCTCGCCCTACATTCCCGGCTGGGATTGCCACGGCCTGCCGATTGAGAGCAAGGTCGAAAAAGACCTCGGCGGACGAAAGGACAAAGTTTCTCCCGCCGAATTTCGCCGCCTTTGCCGCGAGTACGCCACAAAATATGTCGACTCGAACCGGCGCGATTTCAAGCAGCTAGGAATTTTCGGGCAATGGTCGAAGCCTTACCTCACGATGGACCCGCACCATGAGGCCTCGATCGCCGATGCCTTCATCACGTTTCTCGAGAAGGGATACGTGTACCGCGGGCTCAAGCCTGTCTACTGGTGCTTCGTTGATCGCACGGCGCTCGCCGAAGCCGAAGTCGAGTATCACGATCACACCAGCCACTCGGTCTGGGCGAAATTTCCCGTCGCTGGTGGCGAACTCGCTGAGAAGTTAGGTCCAGGCGTTAGCGCGCTGATTTGGACGACGACTCCCTGGACGCTTCCTGCAAACCGCGCCCTCGCGTTTCACCCGGACTACGAGTACGTCGTCGCCGAAACATCCGCCGGTTCGCTCCTCCTCGCCGAGCAGCGGCTCGCCGCGCTCGCTGAAGAATTGAAACTCGAAGTCCTGAAAATCCGTTGGCGCGGGAAGGGAAGCGAACTCGAAGGAATGATGTTCCAGCATCCCTTCCTCAGTGAATTGAAAGTGCCCGGCGTGCTTGCGTCATACGTCACGCTCGAGCAGGGCAGCGGCGTCGTCCACACGGCTCCGGGGCATGGCGCGGAAGACTTTTACACCGGCCAGCGCTACGGTCTCGATACGTATGCGCCGATCGATAATGACGGCCGCTTCGTCGAAGGCTTGCCCGAATATAAGGGCAAGACTGTTTTCGAAGCGAACGAGCCGATCATCGATCTCCTGCGCGCTCGCGGTGCTCTCCTCGGCTCATCGAAATATCATCACAGCTATCCGCACTGCTGGCGCTGCCACAATCCCGTCATTTTCCGCGCGACGGAGCAATGGTTCATCGGCATGGAAGCGAACCATCTCCGCCAGCGCGCTCTCGACGAAATCGACAAAGTGAAATGGACGCCGCGCTGGGGCCACGATCGCCTTTACGAAATGATTGCCGAGCGCCCGGACTGGTGCATCTCGCGCCAGCGATTCTGGGGCGTGCCGTTGATTATTTTCACTTGCGGCGAGTGCAAGACGCAGCTGAACGATTTCGCCGCGCTGCGCTACGTCCTGAAATCGTTCGAAAAAGAAGGCGCTGACGCCTGGTTCACTCATTCGGCCGAGGAACTCTTGCCTCCCGGCACCAAGTGCCCGAAATGCGGCGCCGCAAAATGGAAAAAAGAAAACGACATTCTCGATGTCTGGTTTGATTCCGGCTCGACGCATCTCGCCGTGCTGAGTCTCATAAACGGCACCTGGCCCGCCGACGTGTACCTTGAAGGCCCCGATCAGTTCCGCGGCTGGTTCCACAGCTCTCTGCTCGTCGGCGTTGGCACGCGCGACCGCGCACCTTACAAGCAGGTCGTCGCGCACGGTTGGACGCTTGATGCCAAGGGCGAGCCCATGTCGAAGTCGCGCGGAAATTTCGTCTCGCCGCGCGATGTCGCAGAAAAATGGGGTGCGGACATGGTCCGCCTCTGGGTAGCGTCGCAGGATTATTTCGGGGACGTGCGCTACTCCGAATCTGCGATGACCCAGCTTTCGGAAACCTATCGCAAACTGCGGAATACGTTTCGATTTGCGCTCTCGAATCTCGCCGATTTCGATCCCTCGCGCGATGCGCTGCCGGATTCCGAACTTTGGGAGATGGACGCGTGGATGCTCCGCCGCACCGGCGATCTCGTTCGCCGCTCTCTCGAATGGTACGAGTCGTTCGATTTTCACCGCGTCTTCCACGCCGCGCACGATTTTGCCGTCGTGGATTTGAGTTCATTTTATTTCGACGTGCTGAAAGATCGCCTTTATACGTTCGCTCCACGCAGCGTTGGCCGCCGCTCGGCCCAAACTGCCATATATCGCATCGCGAGCGCGCTCCTGCGGCTCATCGCGCCGATTCTCGTCTACACCTCCGAAGAAATTTGGAAGCACCTGCCGCACGAACCCGGCGCGCCAGAGAGTATCCACATGACGCATTTTCCGAAAGCCGGAGAACTCGAGAGCGCGGCCACCGGGCAAATGGCGAAAAATTGGGAGAAACTCCTCACCGTCCGCGAAGAAGTGCTGAAAGCTCTCGAGGAAGCGCGTGCCGCGAAGCTGATCTCCGGCGCGCTCGAAGCCAAGGTGACAATTTCAGCTTCGGGAGATCTCGCCGCGCTTCTCGCAAACTACCTGAAGAGTCTCCCGGCTTTCTTCATCGT
>JBAPOP010000049.1:0-2445 GCA_049279675.1 Candidatus Acidiferrales bacterium | reverse complement strand
AGGCAGAAACGCCGATCCGTATTCATAGATGCCTGGCGTACGCAAAACCGCCGGCAAGATGCCGGCGCTACGATTGAACGAGTGCCGATCGTCGCGATGCAATTGCACGAACGCCCGGCCAGCCCGCCGGCCCGTCCTACGATTGCCGCTCGGGCGATTCACCAACGAAAAGACAGCGTTGATGTGCGATTTGGCGATGACGGAGCGAGCGGCGCTATGATTTTGCTGGGAGGGCGGCGTACGAAGCTACGCGCGCTAGAACTTGCGCGGGGTACTCTGGATTTGTGCCGCCGTTCCACAGTGCTAGGGCGCGCTCAATTTTTCCTTCAGCGATGGCGAGCTTGTGCGCGAAGAGTTCGCAGCCCGCGTCGAGGCCAGTTGCGGGATCGCATAGCTCGCTAAGAAATTTGCCCGCGAAGCCGCGCTCGCGCGCTGTTTGCCCCATCACCTGCATCAGTCCCCACGAAATTGCGCGCGAATACGCTTCTGTATTGGTCGCAGGCTCGATCTTGCAAATGGCGAAAAGCGGGGCGACGTACCTGGCGAAAAATGCCGGCTCGAAGCGAATGGCCCACGGTTTCCACGCAGACTCTTGCTCGACGATGGCGCAGACGAGCGCGGGATCGAGTTGGTGCCGAGCGGCGGCGGCGATTGCCAATTGTACGTAAGTGGAATTCACGGCGACGGCTCCGTAGTAGTTCGGATTGACGCGAAGTGGGAGTGCGCCTACTCTCTGCGCCTCCCATGAACGCGAATGTGCATGCCGCGATCGAATCGAGACGCGCCCAATATCGCGCGGCGGGCGAACTATTGATGACGACCGCGGCTTGCGCTTTTCTCTGGGGCTGGCCAGAGATCATTTTTCCGGCGCAGGCGAAGGCTGGGCTCGCATTCGGGTTAGCGATGGGTGTGCCGACGGGCACGGCTCTGTTCCTGACTTATTGGCTTTTCGACGCGCTTTTTTCGCGGATGGGCCGGCAGCGCGAATCGCCGGACGGAATGCGCGATCAAGCTGCTGGAAGTGTGGAAGCGGAAAAGAGGCGCGACATGCCCAGGCTTCGCGTTGGAGCTTGATTCAGGCGACGCGACCTACGATTTCCAACCGAACGAACGCAGCGCCGGCAGTCTGCTAGCGGTCCTGACCCCTACCGCAGAACGAAAACCGCTGGCGGGACGCCGGCGCTGCGAACGTGCGGCTGGCGATTGTGAGACTGGCCATCCTGATTCGATCGCAAGGGGGCGAATTGATACGGGATGGCCAGTTCACTTTTTGAAGGTGACAAGGTTGCGCGGCGCCGAATCCTGCTTTCGGAAAGAGCAAATTTCAGATTTGAGATTTCAGATTAGAGAACTCAAATTTAGGTTTCAGGCCTGAAGTTTAAGAATGTTGGCGCTCGTTCATGTTGACCCACCGAATTGGCGGCATTGAGCCGCTTTCAATCCCCTGCTGCTCGCAGAGTTTCTCCAGCAAAATATAAATTTGCGGAAGATGATTTGTGGCCATGTCCTCGACGAAGATGCGTGTGAGCTCGTCATTGCGGATGCGGCGGTAGAGCCAGCGCAGGAACAAAACGAATTGCACCAGGGCGGCGAATGCGGCGGCCAGATGATAGAAGTCGAGGAAGCGGAGCATGGGGGCCTTGGGAAGCCAATTTCAGATTTGATATTTGAGATTCACTATTTTAGAACCGGTTAGCTAGCCGAATAAGGCGCCTAACCCCAGGCCGAGACTGCCCAATAGGCCGCCGAGAGAGCTGGAATCCGGATTGCCGGATGCGTTAGAGCGGACGCCTAGCAACTGCCCTGGGATTCCCATCGATTTTCCTAGAAGATTTGTGTCGATGCCGTAGGTCTGGCCGAGAGCGCTCAGGCCGGCTAGCTGCTGGCTTTGCGCGTCGTTCGCGAAAGTGATTTGATTTTGGCGGGCTTGCTGAGCGAGATTCTGCGCTTCGGAACGGCCGAGTTGCGCGGTGAGATCGTTGAAGCCGGCGGAGTTGTTCGTGCGGGTCACTTGATTTTGCGCGGCTTGCGCGAGCGAATCGTAGGCGGTACGGGCGGAGCCCATGCCCTCTTGCGTGATTGCGTTTTGTTGCGCGGCTGTGTAGCCGGGATTGGTGAGAAGCGAATTGAGCGTCGGCATCAGGAGAGAGCGATCCTGCTGCGTTTGTTGATTCTCCTGGCCGAGCATTTGATTTTGAAGAGCGAGCTGCTGATCGGTGAGTTGGCGAGTTTGTTGCTGAGCGGCGCGGCCCATGTGGGTCTCCTTGGAGAGGATTTGAAATCGTTGATTCGAGATGCCAGGCAGCGAACTTGCGATCGTGGTGGAAAAGCCGGTCCGTCTGCCGACGGACCGTACGGGTGCATTACGGGCGATCACGAAGGATGAGGCAGCGTTTTCGTATGCCTGGCCGGGGATGGCCCCGCGACCGGTTTTTTGCGCTCGTC
>JBAPOP010000048.1:0-9423 GCA_049279675.1 Candidatus Acidiferrales bacterium | reverse complement strand
GAATGTGGAGGCTCAACGATCTTTTCGGAGTGATTCCCGCGCACGCGGCCGAACGATTGAGCGTCATCGCGCTCGATCACTTGCCGGAGATCGCAGCGGATGCCAAAGCACTGCTGGATGCGAATCGGGCGCGCGTGAATCAATTTCTCGATTCGCGCGAAGATCTAGTCGCGGTTCGGCCAGAAGCAGGCACGATCGTGTTCCCGCGGCTTGCGCATGGTCACGCCGACGCATTCTGCCAATTGCTGCGGCAGAAATATGAGACGGCGGTCGTACCGGGGCATTTCTTCGAGATGCCGGAGTTTTTCCGCTTGGGCTACTCCGTGGACGCCGAGACTCTCGAGAACGGCCTCGAGCGAATGGCTTCCGCGCTCGACGAATTTTCGCGCGCTCACTGATACAGAAACGATTCAGTGCGCGCGCAGAAGCCGCATGAAAGCTCGCGCGGCGTGAGATAGCGCGCGATCGCGGCGATAAAGTAAGAAGAGATGCCTCGGGAAGTGCATCTGCCGGATGCGCAACTCGACGAGCGTGCCGCGCTCCAGCTCCATCTTCACGCACATTCGCGGGACGATTGCCACTCCCATATTCATTTCCACGGCTCGCTTGATGCTCTCGATCGTCGGCAACTCCACGTCCATGCACAGCGAAGTGCGATGCCGGGCAAAAAGCTGCATCACTCGCTGGCGGTAAGGCGATTCCACAATGTGCGCGACGAAGCTCTCGTCGCCGAGATCCTTCACGCTCACCGTGCGCCGCTTCGCCAGCCGGTGCTTCGGTGGAACCACGAGCGCGAGATCATCCCGCATGAATTCGACTGCGACGAGATTTGGATCCATCGGCCGATACGTCACAACGCCGAAATCCAGCCGGTAATTCAGAATTTCAGCTGGAATCTCTCGTGAGAACACGCGGTGAAATCGGACGTGAATCTTCGGGAACTTACGGCGGTATTCCGCCAGCGCGGGCAGCAGCGCGTGAATCGAGCTCTCGTTTGCGCCGATGGAAAGTTCGCCCTGCCGCAATTTCTGCAGGTCGTCTACGCCGCGGCGGATTTCCTCGCGCAGATTGAGCATCCGCTCGGCGTATTCCTTCAAAAATATTCCCGCCTCGGTGAGTTGCCCTGTCCTCGATCCGCGAACAAAAAGCGGCTGGCCGACCCATTCTTCGAGTTTGCGCACGGAAATGCTGACGGCGGGCTGCGTCCTAAAAAGCTTGACAGCGGCGCGCGAAAAGCTGCGCTCCTCGGCGACGGTCAAAAATACTTGCAGGGACGCCAGGTCCAAAATTGGCCTCCTCGGCAGGCAGGTGAGTTGGGCATGCGCCCGGAATAGCAACAATCCTTCTATAAACGCGGCTAATACACAAGCGAAAAACTATAAATTTGACGGACTGCCTGCAGCGCGCTTCACTACTACGAGGGCAGAAGTATGGACACGGTACACATATTCGACACGACGCTCCGCGACGGCGAGCAATCGCCCGGATTTTCGATGAACCGGGAGGAGAAGCTTCGCCTCGCCCGCCAATTAGAACGCCTTGGCGTGGACGTCATCGAAGCCGGCTTCCCCATCGCGTCCGAAGGCGATTTCGAAGCGGCCCGTGCGGTTGCGCAGGAAGTGAAGAATTCCCGCGTGGCAGCCCTGGCACGCGCTTATGTGCCGGACATTGACGCAGGACTTCGCGCCATCGAGCCCGCCGCAAAACCGCGGCTGCACATTTTCCTCGCTACTTCCGACCTGCACCTGAAGTACAAGCTTCGCCTATCGCGCGAAGCAGCTCTCGAACAGGTCGGCAAAATGATTCGATACGCTCGCGAGCGCTGCGATGAAATCGAATTCTCAGCCGAAGACGCGAGCCGCAGTGATATTGATTATCTGACGCGTGTTTTCGAAATCGCAGCCGAAGCCGGCGCGACGATTCTTAATATTCCGGACACGGTCGGCTACAGCACACCAGAAGAGTACGGCGCAATTTTCCGGCACATCGCAGAGCACACTCGGCGTTTTCCCGGAATTGAGCTGAGCGCGCACTGTCACAACGACCTCGGCCTCGCCGTCGCCAATTCACTCGCCGCCATCGCTGCGGGCGCGCGGCAGGTGGAGTGCACCATTAACGGCATCGGCGAGCGCGCCGGCAATGCGTCACTCGAAGAAATCGTCGTAGCGCTTGAAGTACGCCGCGCTTCATTCGCAGTGGGTACTGGAATTAACCTGAAAGAAATCTATGCCACGAGCCGCCTACTCTCTGAAATCACCGGCGTCTCTGTGGCGCCGAACAAGGCCGTGGTTGGCGCGAACGCGTTCGCTCACGAAGCGGGGATCCACCAGGACGGCATCCTGAAAAACCCGCTGACCTACGAAATTATCTCGCCGCAAGAAGTCGGTGTGCCTGCGCGGCGGCTCGTTCTTGGCAAGCATTCCGGCCGCAACGCGCTGCGTGCGCATCTTCTCGAGCTCGGGTTCATGACGAACGATGAAGAATTGCGCCTGTGTTACAGTGCCGCGATGGCGCTCGCCGACGACTCGAAACAAGTGACCGATCGCGATCTGCTGACCATCGTGCATCAGGTACGCCGCGGAAACATTGCGTCGTCGAACGAGCCGGGAATCGGCGCGACGGCCGGCGACTGAATTTCTTCAAACGAAATCGCGAGCGCGGCCGCTTCGAGGAAAGCCTCACATGAGCGGTATCCACAAAAAAATCGTCGTCCTGCCTGGCGACGGAATCGGTCCGGAAGTTACGAGCGCGGCCACGCGTCTGCTCATCGAGTGCGCCACCGCCTTCGGCCACCAGTTTGATCTCCAGGAAATGCCATTCGGCGGAAACGCCATTGACCGCTGCGGCGAGCCCTTGCCCGCGGAAACGCTCGCGGCGTGCCGCGAAGCCGATGCGATTCTTCTCGGTGCGGTCGGCGGCCCCAAGTGGGACGGCCTGCCCATCGGAAAGCGCGCGGAGAGCGGCTTGCTGGCGCTCCGAAAAGGGCTTGGCCTCTACATTAATTTCCGCCCGATTCGTGTCCGCGAAGCGCTGATTGGAATTTCACCGCTTCGTCCGGAAAAAGTGCGTGGTTGCAATTTTGAAATCATCCGCGAGTTGGCCGGTGACATTTATTTCGGCGCGCACGAACATTCCACCAAGAATGGCATCGAGAGCGCCCGCGACGTCGCGCAGTACGACGAGCGTGAAGTAGAGCGCGTGGCGCGCTACGCCTTCGAACGCGCGGGGGCTCGGCGAAAGCGGCTTGCGAGCGTGGACAAAGCAAACGTTCTCGCTACTTCGGTGCTCTGGCGAAAGACGGTCGCTCGCGTGGCGAAAGATTATCCCGGCGTGTCGCTTGAAAGTCTCTACGTGGACAACGCAGCGATGCAAGTGGTGCTGAGCCCGGCGCAATTCGACGTGATCGTCACCGGAAATCTTTTCGGCGATATTCTAAGCGACGAAGCTGCCGCACTCGCCGGTTCGATCGGCTTAATTCCGTCGATGAGCCGGGGCGATTCGCAGAAGGGCGCGCTCTACGAACCAATTCACGGCTCCGCGCCATCGCTCGCGGGTCGCGATATCGCGTGTCCGCTCGGCTCGATTTACTGCGCGAGCCTGATGCTGAAAGAATCGTTTGGTTTGTTGCCCGAATCGGAGTGGATTGAATCGGCCGCGGATCGCGTCCTCGATCAAGGCTACCGCACAGCGGACATCGCAGAGCCGGGAAGCCAATCCGTGGGCTGCTCGAAGATGACTGAGTTGATTCGCGGGGAGATGACCGACTCGCTCCTCCACGCGGAGCGATACGGCTGGGGCGTCTGAGACAGGTCAGTCGCGATCCCGCGCAAGCGGCAATGTGCGAGCTCTCGTCCTACCAATAGATTCGACCAAGCAACAGTTTCGAGATCCAAGCCAGTGAAAGAACGCTGCACCATGCCGCACCCAACCACCCAGGGAGAACGATTACTGTTTTCTTCAGAACAGCCCGCGAAAGAATCCACGCCGACAGCGCGAACAGCAGAATAATTGGAACCGTAAATGGGTTCCACAACAGTGAAGCGTGCAAGTCGCCGCGAAGAAGAGCCATCAAGCTGCGCGTGCAACCCGTCGTGGGGCACGGAATGCCAAAAGACGAGAGCAACAAGCTTGGTGGTACCTTTCCAACCAGCATCCATCGAATGTTCCAAATCAGGTACACGCCAAAACAGAACAACGCCCACACGGGCGGGTAGCTTCGCTGCCTGTTCTGGAACGTCATCCTACTTTCGAGCCACATGATGGGCATGTTCGAACGTCCTCTTTGCATCCATCCAAAACGAAGGGAAGCCAACACAGAGGGATACAGAATAGAAGTAAAAGTACGAATACGATCCACCCCGTGCCTGAGACCTTTCTGACGACGTTTGGCCGTCCTTCGAACTGACAAAACGGACACCTGAAACCTTGGTGCGCGGGCTGAGCAGATGCCAGCGGCTGCATCACAGCGGGCGTGGGAGTGGATGCAAGTGCAGGCGGCGTCGGGGCAGGCGCTCCGGCAGGCCTGGCTGATGTGGAAGCGCCGCACTTTGGGCAAAACGCATCATTCGCCTCGTATGGTCCACCGCAGTTTGTACAATACATTCTTGCATCCTCCGGGCGATCGCGCTCCTGTCGGCGTCACGAAATTTTCTTCAGCACAAGCGTGGCCGCAATGAAGTCGTGCAGCGCCTGCTTCTTCTCCGTGAATCCCGCCATGATGTAGCCGATTCCCAGCGGAATAAAACCCGTCACGATCTTCGAGAAGAATCGCCCGGTGGCGCGGCCAAAAGTCAGCCGCTTTCCTTCCATGTCGGTGACGAGCAGCCCGATGGCTTTTTTCCCAAGCGTTGCCTGCCACGCCGAGCTTTCCATCAACGCGAGGTAGAGCCACTGCCCGCAAATCATGACCGGAATCAGCAAAAACATGAAAGCGATAAAGCCAGTGGCCGCAAAGATCGCGTTCGGATCGTCCGGGTGAGCTGAGATCGACGAAATAGCTGCTCCAAGGCCGGTCACAATCGCGATGAGTACGATTACGGGCACCGCGACGATTCCGATAATCAGCGCATCAATCACGTACGCAACAAATCGCAGCCAGAAGCCGGCGTACGGAAACATCGCCGCGTACGGAAGCGCGGCCGGCGCTCCAACTGGAGCGTAACCAACAGGCGATACAGGCGCAGGCGCTACTGCCATTGGCGTTGCAACCGCTACCACCGCTGGCGCAGGAGTGCCGCATGCCGGACAAAATGCCGCGCCTTCAACCAGCGCTGCACCGCAACGTGAACAGAACATCGGTTCTCCTCGGCGCCTCGTGCCTTACGAAACTTGCTTGATGACGAGCGTTCCCGCGATTAGGTCGTGCAGCGCCTGCTTCTTTGCCGTGAATCCCGCGATGATGTAACCGATCAGCAGAGTCATGCTGGAAATAATTTTCGCAAGATTGCGGCCGAGAGCGTGGCCCAGCGTGATGCGGCGTCCCTGCATATCCGTGACGGCGAGGCCGAGCGCTTTCTTGCCAAGCGTTGCTTGCCAAACCGAGCTCTCACAAAACGAGAAATAAAGAAGGTTGATTACAAAACTGATTCCCGCGGAGAACAGAAACACCGGCAGAAACGTGCTAACCATTACGTCGGGGCGTTCTCCGAACGACGGGCGCATCATGTGGTGTATTCCGAACATTCCAAATAACGCCAAGCGAATCGGAAACGTGACGATTGCTAGGGCCACGAAATCGATGATGATCGCAACAAACCGCAGCCAAAAGCCGGCGTACGCTACGCGCGGCGTAGCTGTTGGCGCCGAATATACCGGGGCGCTTCCGTATGCCGGCGCCGCTGGAGCGGGCGTCACGCCGCCCGTTGCCTGACCGCAATTCGGGCAGAAAGCGACACCTTCGGCGACGTTCGTACCACACTTGGAGCAAAACATTCGGCCTCCTCACCAGCACCGGAAAATCGCGAGCGGGAAAACTACACTGGTTGCGGCATCCTACTCAACTCGGTTCCTGCGGGTCAACTGTTACTCGCGGGCGGCTTGATGCCGTAATCTTTGGCGATGAGGCGGTCGATTGCGCGGTCGGAAAGCAACCGCTTCATCCATTTTACGAAGTACGCTCTGCTCGTCACCGGATACCGCGGGCTCGGGGGCGTTTCTTGAATCGCCCGCAAAATTACACGCGCGCAGTCGTCGGGAGTGTATTTCGGCGACGCGGTCACCCTGCCCCAGCTCTTGCGAAATCCTTCGTAGATCATTCGATACGGACTTTTTTCAGCGCGTTCGACGTAGCTCGACGAGAGTTCGGTCGCCGCGTTTTCCATGTTGCTCGGAATGTAGCCCGGTTCGACGATCGCGACGTGTATGCCGAACGGCATCAATTCGAGACGCATCGCATCGCTCGCCGCCTCCACCGCGTGCTTGCTGCTGCTGTAAGGGCCGAACATTGGCGACGCGATTTTCCCCGCGACCGAACTCATGTTGATGATGCGACCGCGGCGGCGCTCGCGCATGCCCGGAAGAACACGCTGCGAAACGCGGACGAGGCCAAAATAATTTGTCTCGAATAGTTTGTGCAGGTCGGCGAGAGAAATTTCTTCCATCGGCGCCGCGATGGCGATTCCTGCGTTATTGATCAAGATTTCGACTGGCCCGGCTTGCTGCTCGATTTCCGAAACAGCGTGGTTCACTGAATCGTCGTCGGTCACATCCATCTCGAGCGTTGCAAGCGGCAAATCGCGATCTTTTGCTTCGAGGTCGAGAGCTGCGCGCCTTTGCGCGTTGCGCCCGCCCGCAAAAACGCGATAGCCCACGTCCGCCAGCATCAAAGCGGTCGCGCGGCCAAGCCCTTCCGTCCCGCCGGTAACCAATACTGTGGAGCTGCTCGATGGTTTGTTTGTCGTCATTCTAATACCTCGGGACTTTCGTTGATCGTCCAGAATTCAGCGAACGGTTCGACAGAATCAGCGCAGAATATTGCGGGCCATCGCGGCCACTTTACGTCTCGCTTTCTCGCCGCTCGAAGCCGGCCGCAATCGTAGGCGACTCCTGGAGAGCGAGTCAAATAACATCGCGAACTGCTTCGTAGCCGGCCCGCAGCAATTTTCTTTTCTTCCGACAATCCAGTTCCTCATGGCGCGCGTACTCATGCCGGGTACCAAAATTCATCGAATCGAAAGGAATGAAAAATGAAAAAGGCTCTCGCAACATCTCTCCTGCTTCTCGTGGCCATTGGCGGCGCGGCTTCGTATGCCGCAACGCAAGATAAAACCGTCATGGTAGGCGGCCAGGCGATGTATTCAACCAAGGACATTATTGATAACGCGGTGAACTCAGCCGATCACACGACGCTCGTTGCGGCCGTAAAAGCTGCCGGGCTCGTCGACACGCTGAAAGGCGCCGGCCCGTTCACTGTTTTCGCTCCGACGAACGAGGCATTCGCGAAGCTTCCAGCCGGCACCGTTGACACGCTTCTGAAGCCAGAAAATCACGACATGCTGGTGAAAATTCTGACCTACCATGTCGTTGCGGGCCGCTATTCCACTGCTGCTTTGAAGAAGGAAATTCGCGCCGGCCACGGCACGGCAACGCTCAAGACCGTCAGCGGCGGCACGCTCACCTTCATGATGAACGGCGACGAAAACATCATCATCAAGGACGAAAAGGGCGATTGGGCCAATCTGACGATTGCGAATGTGAATCAATCGAATGGCGTCATTCAGGTGATCGACACCGTTCTGCTCCCGAACTAACTCAATCATTTAGTCACGCGAAGACGGAGGCCCGCATCACTTCCGAAGCGGGCCTCCGTCGCTTCTTCTTTTAATTCCTGCGCTCCCTCCTAAGCCGCACCGCGTGATTTAGAGGTCGTCGTGTCGCGTTAATAGACGTGTCATCCGGTGGCTGCTCTGCATCTCTAATTGATGAGGACGTTTCTTGCGGACTTCGCGAACGAAGCGTCAAGATGCGCTCGAATGCGGATCGCCATCGAAGTCGCATCGCCGGAGGATTAAGTTATGATCAGAAAAGTGAAGGGCGGCTACAAAGTACTCTCGACGAAGGGGAAAAACTTGGGCGGACCTTACAAAACGCGAGAAGAGGCTGAAAAGCGCCTACGCCAGGTTGAATTCTTCAAGCGCAACAAGGGCTGAACGGCCTTGCGAGCCAAAATCAAACAACTACGTACGTAGTTATGCGTGATTGCGACTGAGCTCGCGATCGTACCAAGCGCGTTTACACCAGGCGCTGACACGAGCCGTTATTTCCACACATCCCTCTGAAATTCACAGCGGACGCATCCAATTTTCTGTTGAATGCACTTGACGAATGTTAAAGGGCTGTTATACTTTCTGATTGTCAGCGGGGTTTGTGTGGGTGGAGTAGTCTGCTGACGTACCGGCAATCTGCCTTGTGCAGTACGAGGTGAGGTTGATTACGAATACCGGGTAGAAAACAGTCGAGCATCGCGCGATTCCGTCCTCCGGCGGTATGAAACGGAGATTGGACGGACTCACCCGGCGCTTGACGCCGGGTTTTTTATTGCTCGTGAGTTCGGCTCCAAACTGAATTCACGCTCTGCCGGGCGCAGAGACATCAAGATCAGCAGTTGCGATCCTGATGAAGCTCTTTGACAACTGAAGGAAGCTGGCAATTTACGACCTCTGTTCCGTGCGCCGATTTTGGCAGCGGAGTGGAGGCAGTAAACCGCAAGTTTGCTCGAGTAGCAAATGTGGAAAGGCGAGCTTGCCTGCACGCTGCACGGATTCGCGGACGATAAAGCCCCCGCAAGAGGCGTTTGTCACGAGGCGATTCCGTCTCTCTGTCCTTTGCGGGACCGAGACGTGTTGGGTAAGTTTTATGGTCAAGCTACTAAGGGCGTACGGTGGATGCCTTGGCGCCAACAGACGACGAAGGACGTGGCAAGCTGCGATAAGCCTCGGGGAGCCGCAAGCAGGCTTTGATCCGGGGATTTCCGAATGGGGAAACCCTTCCTGATGAACTCAGGAAACGGCCCGCTGAATACATAGGCGGGTGCGAGTCAACCCAGGGAAGTGAACCATCTCAGTACCTGGAGGAAGAGAAATCAAACGAGATTCCGATAGTAGCGGCGAGCGAAATCGGAACAGCCCAAACCGTCGTGTTTACACGGCGGGGTTGTAGGACCGCGTGAGTAGAGTTACCAATCCGGAGGCTAGGTGAACCCGCTGGAAAGCGGGGCCAAAGAATGTGATAGCCATGTAGCCGAAAGCTTACCGGACTCGAAGCGGTATCCTGAGTACCACGGGACACGAGAAATCCCGTGGGAAGCTGGGGAGACCACTCTCCAAGGCTAAATACTCGTTGGCGACCGATAGTGAACTAGTACCGTGAGGGAAAGGCGAAAAGCACCCCTGCGAGGGGAGTGAAATAGAACCTGAAACCGTATGC
>JBAPOP010000047.1:0-6795 GCA_049279675.1 Candidatus Acidiferrales bacterium | reverse complement strand
CCTCCTTCTCTCCGTCGTCGACCCACTCCTGAAAAAGTGAGATTTGCCGATCGGTGAGCCGTAATTCGTCTGCAAATTTCAGCTCGCCATCCTCCGGAAGCCACGGAGGCATGAGCCGCTTGCGCGTCACGGCCGCGATTTGCCGCGCGTGAGCCTTCACGTCGTCATACGTAACCAACGTAAATGGCGACGCCTCGCCGGCGTGATGGCAGTTCGCACAATCGTGAAAAATAATCGGCGCGATGTCTCGATTGAAAGTAACCGGATGCTCGGCCGCTCTGGAAAGCAACACGATGCGGCGTGGCGCGTCCAGGCCCGGAAAATCGCCGCGGCCACTCGACGCAGCCGTCACTACGCTCAACGCCAGCAAACACCAGGGAAGAATACGCGACAAACAAATCATTCGAGGTCCGAAATGTAGCAACCAATCGCGTCGGCAGCACGAACCGCCGGAAGCTTTCCGTCAAGCGCCGCCTGAATCGCATCGTCCAACTCGTGCGTGGTCGCCGCACTCCGTGCTCGCCCGAAGTCCACATACCAGTTATCCACGCGCCCGTGGTAGACCAGCCGTTCGCTCGCGTCGAAGACAGCCACTTCCGGCGTAATCTTCACCTGGCTTTCTCTCACCAGCGCATGCTCCGTGTCTCGCAGCGCAGCAATTTTGTATCCGTACTCCGCATCGTGCTTCCGAATCATTTCTGCCGTCTCCGCTTTATCCGGATACACAAGCCAGAACGCAACTTTCCCAGAATTGTCAGCGCCCTCATGTGCCGCCCCAGCATATTTCTTAATAATTCGCTGAATCGCCGGCGCGTAACGATTCGATATCGGGCAATCCGTACGCACAAAAATAAGCACAACGATTTTGCCCGGTGCCGCTTTCAGCGGATCCACGGACTTTCCGTTGAGATCAAGCGCGGTTTCCGACGCGCCGCGGCACCACAAGTAAACCGGGAAGAGAATTGCCATACTTAAAGCCAGCAATCCAAAAAGAGCTGTAAATTGTAAACTGGCGCGACGCATGTTAACCCCATCCCGCACAGGCTAAATCGATTCTAGGAGCGTTCGCCTCCCGTGTCCAACGCGACCACTTGCCCGCGCTCGCTAAGAAATTCACCCAACGATATCGCGAGCCGACAGCGTGAGCGTACAATGGTGCCGCGTTCGCCACGAGAAAGGGAATTCGAGCCAATGTCGAAATCAGCTCAATTTTTGATGGCAGCCATTCTCGCCGTCGTCTGCGCCGCGATCCCAAGAGCTCTGGGGCAGTCCTCGACTCAATCCTCAGGGACCGGCGGGGACGATTGGCCCTTCTACGGTCACGACGCGGGCGGCATGCGCTATTCGCCTTTAACGCAAATCAATCGCGATAACGTCTCGACATTAAAAGTCGCATGGACTTTTCACGTGGGCGATATTTCCGATGGCACCGGCGGCAAAAAACGCAGCGGCCTTGAAACCACGCCGATTCTGGTGGATGGCACGCTCTACCTCACCTCCGCGTTCAATCGCGTCTTCGCACTCGACCCGGAAACCGGAAAGCAACGATGGGTCTACGATCCGATGATTGAAATCGCCGCAGACTACGGCGACGGTCTGATCAATCGCGGTGTTGCCACGTGGCTTGATTCAGCGCGCGCGAAAACGAAACCCTGCCGCCGCAGAATTTTCGAAGCCACTCTCGATGCGCGGCTCATCGCCCTCGATGGCGCTACCGGAGAGCCCTGCATGGACTTTGGCAATCGCGGGCAAGTCAGCCTACGCGATGTCCCGCGTTACATTCCGGGTGAATATCACATGACTTCGCCGCCCGCGGTGATCGACGACGTCGTCGTGGTCGGCTCGTCCATTGACGATAACGCGCGCGTCGATATGCCAAGCGGCGTGGTTCGAGCCTATGACGCGCGCACCGGCGCGCTTCGCTGGAAATGGGATCCGCTCCCGCCGAATGACCCGCCAAATAATGCCTCGAATGATTCTGCTCCCCCCACGCAAGGCGCAGCGAAAAAGTGGCGCACCGGCGCGGGCAACGCATGGTCCGTGATGGCGACCGATCCGGAACGCGACCTCGTGTTCATTCCCACCGGCAGCGCGAGCCCCGATTATTACGGCGGCCTGCGCCCCGGCGACAACAAGTGGGCAAATTCCGTAGTCGCTCTGCGAGGAAAAACCGGAGAATTCGTCTGGGGATTTCAGCTCGTGCATCACGATCTCTGGGATTACGATACGGCCGCGCCGCCATTGCTGACCATTTTGCAGCACGATGGCAAAGCAGTCCCCGTCGTGATTCAGGGAAATAAATCAGGTTTCCTCTACGTCCTGAATCGCGACACCGGCGTTCCAATTTTCCCTGTGGAAGAGCGCCCCGTCCCGCAGACGGATGTGCCGGGAGAAGTCACATCTCCCACGCAGCCTTTTCCTTCAGCGCCGCCATCTGTCTCGCCGCAAAAGCTTTCCGCCGACGATGCATGGGGCATCACTCCGGAAGATCGCGAAGTTTGCCGCGAGCGCATCAAGAGCCTCCGAAATGACGGCCTGTTCACTCCTCCAAGTTTGAAGGGCACCCTTTCCATCCCCGGAAATGTCGGCGGCATGAATTGGAGCGGCTACGCATACGACCCGCAAAACAGTTTGCTCCTCGTCAACACCAACAATCTTCCCGCAAGAATGGGCGTAATTCCTTCGGACAAATACTGGGACACAGTCGATGCGAACTCGCAAGACGCGGAGTACACGCAGCAAGCCGGCGGACCATACGGCTTGTTTCGCACAATGATGTTTGCCAAGGCGCACCATTTGCCTTGCGCGCCGCCGCCCTGGGGGACCTTGACGGCCGTGGACATGGCGGCAGGCACGATTCGTTGGCAGGTTCCCCTCGGTTCTCTCGCGCCCAGCATACCGATCCTTCCCGTGGGCGCGCCCAGCCTCGGCGGCCCAATCGTCACAGCCAGCGGATTGGTGTTCATCGCAGGAACGATGATCGATCCTTCGTTTCGCGCGTTTGACGTTGAAACCGGCAAAGAAATTTGGAAGTTTCAACTTCCCACTCCCGGCGGCGCAACTCCGATGACCTATCAGGCGCAGAAAAGCGGCAAGCAATTCCTCGTCATAGCGGCGGGCGGGCATCGAGGTGTCACGGAAGAAGCGCAAAACGACTCAATCATCGCGTTCACGTTGCCCTAAGTGCCCGCGCCTCGGGCGACTTATAAACGCGTCAACCGGAAACCGAACCACCGGGCGATCGACTGCGCTCGGCGAACACGACCGGACGCTACCCGATTCAAATCCGAATGCACATCAACGGTATGGTTTCGCCCATGTAAGCCGAAATTTTGCACTGCGCCAAGGTTTGCTCCATGTTAAGTAATTGAAAACGAATAGCTTACACTCTCGCACCTGGCCTCCTGATTCGGCAACGTACCTGCATCGTCAAATTGGGATTGTTCGTCCAAGCTTCGAAACTTGAAGGAGGGAAACGGGATATGAAGGGACTTATGCTACGGCTGTATCGTGAGGAAGCTGGCCAGGACCTCACCGAATACGCCTTGTTGTTGGTGCTGGTCGCATTGGTGGCAATCGCCACGATGCAAACACTGGGCAGTACGATTAGCGGCGTCTTCGCGAACGCGTCCTCAAACCTGACCTCCGCCACCTAATCGTTGCTGGGCGAGGTGACCACAACTGCAGGTTGTTTGTGGGTGTTCACTTCGCCTAGACGATTTCCAGATAACAAGTGGACGAAGGCAGGGCGATGAGCGATTGCCATTTGCTCAGCGGAACTTCTTCTCCAATTCAGGCAGTGTCTCCACAAAAACGTGCCCGACAATCGCAATACTCCGCGGATCAACTTTGTCTAGCGTATCCTCCGGCGTGTGCCAATAAGTCGACGCAACATCGAAGTCAATGAGGTCGCACGCCGCCACACCGCGCCGGATGAACGAGAGGTGATCGTCGCCGCCAATCGAAAAGCTCTCGTCCACGAAAACATTCCCATAACCTAATCGGCCAGCGGTCTTCCAGATCAGGTCATTGAGCCACTGAGTGGATTGATTTTCTCGTTTGATCTTTAAATCGGACGGGCCAATCATATCGGCGAGAATCATCGCCTTGAGGCGCTTGAGATCTCCGGAGAGCGCCATGCTTGCTGCCATCTCGCGGCTTCCAAACGTGCTATTCGTATTCGTCCACTGAACGCTATTTTTGTCGGCCCATTCGCCCTGCGCTTCTTCGCCATCGAAAAAAGCAATCCACACGTTGAACGCGCTCTCCGCTTTGCGGCCGCAAAATAACCTCGCCATCTCGAGCATCATGCCCGTGCCAGAGCCTCCATCGTCCGCGCCCACAAAGTTCGGAATGCGCACCGTGTCGTAGTGCGTCGCATAAAGAACGATGTTTTTACCTTTGCCGGGAATCTTCGTGATGATGTTCTTCATGGCAATGTCGCCAAGCGCCGTCGAGCCGTGGAAATCATGCTCTTCGACCGGACATCCAAAACTCTTGAGCTGCCCAACGATGTACGCTTGCGCCGCGTGAATCCCGTCGGACCCCGGTGGACGCGGCCCGATTTCAACGAGCCGCCGAACGTGCTCAAATGCGCGCGCAGCGTCAAACCCAGCGGCAGAATTCGGCGCTGGCGCAACTGGCGGAGCCTTTGTCGGAGTCGCTGATTGGGTCGCCGCCGCCTCCGCGATCGAACCGCCCAAGCCGGCTGGCTGGCTGCTACACCCCGACGCAAAGAACAGCGACGCTACAAGAACGACACTCGATTTAATCATTAAGAATTTCCGATGCCACGCCGTTCCACTTGGTTGGCGAGTTCAGCACGGCACATGGTACCTCGCACGGCATCCCGCTTCTGAAATTTCAAATTTCAAATTTGAAATTGTTTCGGGTTTGCTCTTCAAATCTTGACGCGCCGTGCCCACTAGCACGTCCTACGCCAGCCGCACGTACTCGAAATCAATCGGCTGATTGTTAATCCCGCGTTCCGGCGGCGCAATCCACGCCGCCATCTTCCCTCGCTCCGTAACGCCCTTCATCAAGCTGTAAATGAACGCGCGATCCCCATCCGTCGGCAGCCATTCGCTAATATGCGCATCAAATTCTTCCTGAGTAATCGGATTGCCGGCCGGATCGGTTGGCACATTGGCCCAACTTCCAATCGTCCTTCGAAATCGCGTACTCGGCAGAGTCATTCGGAAACTATGCCCCACCTTTTCGATGTGCTTGTTCCAGCGTTTCATTCCCATCTCGCAATCCTTGACGTAGGAATCGCGCGTCACCTCGTTGATGGCATTGCGCATCGGAATTTGCTCTGTACGAACGCCGCCCGCGCCATCCGGTAGCTCGAGATTGAAAATCTGGTCCGCGGCGCTGTGATCTTCGTAGCGCGCCTCATCCGGACGGCCCTTCAATCCGTTCGCGAAATAGGAAGCCGCGTTCGAAGAAGAATCGCCGCCAAATAAATCGAGCGACGAGCTGAACCAGAAGTTCAGATATTTCTGGATGAGTGGCAATTCCACCGCGCCCGCTTTCCGAATCGAAATGGGATCGTCCGTGTTCAGCTCTTGCATCACCTCGAGCGTGCGCTTGATCACCCGCGCAATTCCCGTGTCGCCCACAAACATGTGGTGCGCTTCTTCCGTCAGCATGAATTTGCAAGTGCGAGAAAGCGGATCGAAGCTCGATTCGGCAAGCGATTTCAGCTGGAACTTTCCGTCGCGATCCGTGAAGTACGTAAACATGAAGAAACTCAGCCAATCACGAATCGGTTCATTGAACGTCGTCAGGATGCGCGGCTTATCCGCGTCGCCCGAATGCCGTTCGAGCAATTCCTCCGCTTCCTCGCGGCCATCGCGCCCGAAATACGCATGCAGAAGGTAGACCATCGCCCAAAGGTGCCGCCCCTCTTCCACGTTCACTTGAAATATATTTCGCAGATCGTAGAGCGAAGGCGCGGTGTGCCCGAGCAAGCGCTGCTGCTCGACGGACGCAGGCTCCGTATCGCCCTGCGTAACGATTAGTCGCCGAAGAGTTGATCGGTGCTCGCCAGGAATTTGTTGCCAGACTTCCTTGCCGTAGTGATCCCCAAATCCAATCCGGCGATTTGCGTCCGGCTCCGCCAGAAAAATCCCCCAGCGATATTCCGGCATGCGCACGTAGCCGAACGTGGCCCAGCCCTTCGAATCCACGGAGATGGCCGTTCGCAGATACACGTCATAAGCCTGAAAATCCGAAGGCCCGAGCCCGTGCCACCAATTCATGAATTCCGGTTGCCAGTGTTCGAGCGCGCGTTGCAGCGTGCGATTCGAACCGAGCTCCACGTTGTTCGGTATGCGATCCTGATAATTCAGCGCCATTAGACTCTCTCCCAATCAAAATTCGATTTCGATCCCGTTCCAAACTTTTTCAGCGCGCCGTTTTCGCCCGTCGCGTTGGGCCGGATGAAAACCCAATTCTGCCAAGCCGAAAGCCGGCCAAAAACCTTTGTCTCGATCGTCTCGGCGCCAGGGAAGCGCAGGCTCGCTTCCATTCCGGTCAGCGCGTCGGGCGAAAGGCTCACGCGCTCTTCAATCGCAACGCGAATTTCGTCTTCCCAATCGAGATCGTCCGGCGCGACGGTGATCAGCCCCTCCTCGAGCGCCTCCGCCGGCGAAAGCGCTTTTCCCGAGAGCTTTTCAATAGCCGCAAGCTTGTCTTTATTGCCGCAGAATCGCGTTTCAAGGCGGCTTCTGCCATTCACCATCGGAAGCAATCCAAAATTCAGCCCGTCGAGTGCGATCTTCGGCGATTCTC
>JBAPOP010000046.1:0-17076 GCA_049279675.1 Candidatus Acidiferrales bacterium | reverse complement strand
TCGCGGTTTCGGTTTTCTTCTGGGGGCCAGGAAGTAGTAGGTGCCGAAGTGCAATGCGACGAACGTTGGGCGAGCGGAAGCCGCTTCATATACGCGTTAACTAAGCAGTTGAGGAATTTCGTCAGAGCCTGCCGTCGCGAGGCAATGGAAGGCGTTGTCACCGCGAGCGAAGCAAGAAAGAGCGTGGACGCGATTACCGAGTGTTACGCCAATCGCAAATCGTTGATCTTCGCACCATGAACGTTTCGGAAAATCCGCATCTTGCCGTGCGCCGCGACGTAAAGTATGTCGTTCTTGGAGCTGCTGGTTTCGTCGGAGGCGCGCTGATTGAACGGCTGCGCCGACATGGAGCACAGGTAGTCCCGGTAATCCACCGCATCGGTCCCGGTGCCGCTTTCCTTGCACGTTTCGAAATGCCCCAGCAGGTCGCGGACGTGCGCAATCCGGCCTCGCTTCAGCCAATCTTCAAAGATGCCGGCACCGTATTTCACTGTGTCACGGGCGATCGCGCATCAGTCGTGGAGGGGCTTTCCAATTCTCTCGAAGCCGCGCGATCCGCGGGTGTTCGTCGCTTCGTTTACCTCAGCAGCGCTGTGGTACACGGCTTTCACCCGAAGAGTCCCATCGTGGAGGATTCGCCATTTAGTCCGCGATCCGCGTCGGACTACGCGGAGAACAAAGTTGCTGCTGAGAAAATCATCGCGAACTGGCGTGGCGCGCCCGAGACTGTCGTTCTGCGACCCTCCATCATTTATGGACCGCGAAGCAAGTATTGGAGTGAAGCACCGGCGCGAGAAATCGTCGCTGGGACAGCGTATTTGGTTGATCAGGGCGCGGGACACATGAACGACATCTACATCGAGCATCTGTTGGACGCGATGCTGTTGGCAGCAAACCATCCCAAAGCGGCAAATCGTGTTTACGTATTGCAGGACGGATTCGGCCTGACCTGGCGGGATTATTATCGTTCGCTCTGTGACTTGCTGGGAGCCAGCTTCGATTTGATCCCGAGATTCGCGTTGGCGGACATCATCCACGACTCCGGGAAATTGAGGCGAATAACGCGCTGGGCGAAAGCAACTCCTAGCGTGTTCAGTTTGACGGTGAGGCACGATCCATTGAAGTCGTGGTTGAAGCAGGCGCCGGGATTTGAATCCGTGCGTCGCTTTGGTCTGGGAGCGCCGGTCAACGGTGGCGCAAAAGGAATAACCGGGAACGCACCCACCGTCGCGCCGCAGCTCGAAGTTGGTTTACTCCACACCTTTCCCCAGCCGATCGACGACGCAAGGATTCGCGGCGAACTTGAATTTTTGCCCCGCTTTACTTTTGCCGAAACCCTCGAAGCTTTGCGGAGATGGTATCGCTTCGTGGGCTTGGCACCGTGATGGATGATTCACCCAAACTGAAGGCGCCAATTCGCGTCGGCATTGACGGCCGCATCTTAATGCACTACGAGATGCGCGGGCTTGCGCGATATACCGTGGAGATTTTTGGCGCGATGAAAGAGATCGCGGGCGATGGTATCGAACTGTATTCATTTTCACCCGGCGCGATCGCTCCCGAATTTCTCGAGCGGTTGGACATTACCCCTGTGATTTTTCAGGCGCGGAGGGAAATGTTGTGGGAGCACGTGGAACTCCCCCGTCAACTTCGGCGAAACCGAATTGAAGTATTTCACGCCACGGCGGAGCGCGGACTTCCATATCATCGAGTCTGTAAGTACGTTCTCACGCGGCACGATATCATCGACCGATTACCGGAATACTGCGGCGGCGAGAATTGGCGGGGACGTTTGCGGAAGAAATTATCGGATTTTGTATCGGTACGGCGCGCGGACAAATTTATTACGGTTTCAAATTTCTCGAAAGAAGACATTTGCCGGTACTACGGTCTGGCGCCGGAACGCGTGCTGGTCACTTACAACGCCGCACATCCCCGGTTTTACGAGGCAGTCCCGGCAGCAAAGATCATTCGGGTACGGAAACAATATGATCTGCCTGATAGATACTTCCTGTTTCTCGGCGGATTCGATTTCAAAAAAAATGTCACTATGCTGGTTGAGGCATTTGCGCGCCTTTCGCCCGACGCGCCGTCGCTCGTGCTTGCGGGCGAGCATAAATGGGAGTTTCTTTCAGTGTTCGAAAAGATTCGAGCGCTTGGGCTCCCTGGTCGAATCGTCTGCCCGGGCCTGATTGCGGATGAGGATTTGCCCGCGATTTATCAGGGAGCACTGGCGTTTGTACATCCCTCGCGGTATGAAGGCTTTGGATTGCAACTCGTCGAAGCGATGGCTTCAGGAGTTCCGGTTTTGGCCTCTTCAACCACGAGCATGCCGGAAGTCCTCGATGGCAGCGGCTTGCTATTCAATCCGGATGATTCTCTGTCAATCGCGGAACAAATGGAGCGAGTATTCCGCGACTCCGATTTGCGCGAGACTTTGATCCAAAAAGGCCGGCAACGGGCACAGTTCTTTTCGTGGAAGAAGTCTGCCGCGCAGACTCTGGGCCTGTACTCAGAACTTCTTGGCCGCACCGGCGATCTGTTGAATGGAAACATTGAACCACTTCCGGTTTCGCGGGGGCAGCGCGGGTGAAGATCGTCATCGTTACGCCAGCCGTGCCTCACCCGTTCGGCGATACCGCCGCGCGATGGTTCTACGTTTTGATCACCGAGTTGGCGGCGCGCGGTCATGAAGTGGTGGCAATGGCCGCAACTGAGGAGCCTGACGAAAGGATCGCCGAAGCGAAACAGTGGCTTTCCAAATGCGGTCGTCGACTGACACTTCGTTGCCACCGGCTCAAAGTGGATTCGGTTGCAATACGCCGAAAGTGGCAGAATCTGCTGCGCCCAGGGAGCGAACTGATTCAGGACTCGGAATTCACGTCTCAACTCAGGCGAGAATTGGCACAAGGCTACGACGTACTCCACCTCGAACAGATGGCCACCGGCTGGCTCGGTATTGATGTGCCCCGGGCGCTCCTGAACGTGCATTACTTTGACGTCATCGATTGGAGCGAACGAGAAAGCATGAGTCTCCAGGAACGCAAAGCTCTCTGGCAGGCTCAGCGTTCCACGAAGCGACTGCTCCACGGAATCGGCAACGTTCGGTTGCTCACTCCGCGGCTGAAAGAAATGGCGGAGTCGATCAATTCAGGCGGCCACTATTGGGTAGTTCCGCTTGCCTTAGATCCTTCTTTGTACGAAATGCCTCCATGTGTTCAAGAGCCGGTGGTGGGAATGATTGGATCAATGCACTGGGTACCTTCCCGTTCCGCGGCCGAGCGCCTGATTACGCGCATTTGGCCGCTGGTGAAGAAGCAGGCAGCCTCAGCGAAGCTTTATATTGCTGGTTGGAACGCCGCAAAGTATTTGGAAAAATATTTGTCGCACCCAGATCTCATTTTGTCCAATAACCTCGCGCACCCGTCCGAGTTTTTCTCCAAGGCGGCCGTGATGGTCTATGCCCCATCGCGAGGCAGCGGCATGAAAGTCAAAGTGATGGAATCGATGGCGTACGGCGTGCCCGTCGTCACCACTTGGGAAGGAGTAGAGGGCATCGATTGTCAAAATGGTAGGGAATGCTGGGTTTCCGAAACCGACGAAGAACTTGCGGGCAAGGTTTGCCGATTGTTGGAGAGTCCAATCGAGCGGAAACAGATGCGCGACGCGGCCCGAATCTTGATTGAAGAAAGCTACTCACCTCGTCCGGTCGTTGACAAAATGATTGAGGTCTACCACCAATTGATCGGCACCTCCGAGGCGCGTCCGCACGCATCCTTATGTATCTGAAAAGCGTCCTCCAAATGGGTTCGCTCGTGCTTCATTTTCGCAACGGCGCAACCTTAGTACAGCGGATGCGCGCTTCGCAGCCTTGCGATGAAGTCGTTCTTTGGGATGGCACACACATCGAGCATCCCCAAGGCCGCGGCGGCCTGTTGGAAGCAGCGATCGAAATCTGGCTAGAAGAGGTCTACACCAACGGATTTTATCGTCCGGCGGACGGTGAAGTGATCGTAGACGCCGGCGCTAATGTCGGCCTCTTCTCTATCCAAATCGCACGGCAGAATCGACGCTGCCGCGTGATCGCCCTTGAGCCATTCGCAGAAAACTTCGAATACTTGCAGGCCAACATCGCGCGAGCGCTTCTCAAAAATGTTACGTGCCACGAAACTGCCCTGGGCGCGACATTCGCCCGAGGACACATGCAGGCAGTGGGATCTCGTTCACTCGATCATGTGTTGAAAGTAGATTCCAGTGCCGCGAGCGAAACGACAGTCGTGCCTCTCGCCGGCCTGTTCGAACTAGCCAACGCCAAGGAGATAGATCTTCTTAAAGTTGATATCGAAGGTTCCGAGCGCGGCGTTTTTGCCGCTGCGACGCCGGACGTGCTCTACCGTTTCAAACACATCGCGATGGAGTACCACGATCAAATCGTACCCGGAACGCTGGACCTGTTGCGGAGCGCGCTGAGTCCGACGCACGAACTGACGATCCGGCCCTCACACATGGAAGGATGCGGCATCCTGTTGGCGCGGCGTTGCGTTGCCGCCCGCGAGAGAAGTCCCTACATGGCCATCAACTCGTGAACAGCAATCAACAGCAGGATTCAGAAGGCTCCCGCAGTGGCGATTCGTCGGCAGCCCGGGGCGATACGCGCACTCGTGTCCTCACTGTGCTTCCCGATTTTCCATTCCCGGCGACGACTGGCTTGCATCTGCGCATGGTCAGCAATTTGGAATTGGTTCGGAGGCTTGGCTGCTATAGTGCGCTGCTGTATTTTTCCACCGAGGATCGCGAGCCTGCGCCAGTCGAGTCCACTCCTCTCGCGCAAATCTGCGATGAGGTTCGTCATGGCGGCCGCCGTTTTCCGCATCGCGATTTCTCGGCTTCATCGTTGATCGCGCACAAGGTTGACTTTCTGGTGCGTGGAGCACTGGGAATGCCGGGGAAAAGTTATCCTTTTTCCATGTCTTACGATCGCATTCGCGCGGCCGACCGCATTCTCGCCGAAGCGCAACGACTGCAAGTAGATTTTGTGGCGATTCCTTCGATGCTGATGCACTACACACCAGCACTTCGTGAGCATGGATACGGTGTGATCATCGATGCCGCTGACGTTTTGTCCAACCTCAGCGCGTCTTTTCTCAAGAATCTGAACGGCCGCGCGGGCAAGCTGGGGCTTGTTGCGAACTATCTCGCCTGCCGTTCCCAGGAGCGTATCTTTTTGAAGAAGTGTACGGAGGTTTGGGCCACGTCTTCAGATGAAGCTTCGGAATTTCAGCGCATTGCGCCCGGCGCACGCATTGTTGTGGTCCCGAACAGCCTCGACGAACGGGAAATTCTTCCGTCTGCGCCCGTTTATGCACCTGTTATCGGATTCATCGGCACCTATTCCTACACTCCTAATTTGCAAGCGGCAAAGTTTCTCGCAGAGCAGGTATTTCCACGCGTTCTGGACCACTTTCCAAACGCCGCACTCCGCATCGCTGGTGCGCACATGCCAGATGATGTTGCGGCGAAATTCGGAACCATGAAGAATGTCGAAATGCTCGGCCGAGTTGTAGATTCCGGCCGCTTCATGGACGAGTGTGCGGTGCTTGCCCTTCCTGTCTTCATTCGAGGTGGCGTGCCTCTGAAGCTCATCGAGGCGATGGCGCGGGGCAAGGCCATCGTGGCCACGCGTGAACTTGTGGATGGTTTGGGGTTGGTTGACGGAAAGGATGTCCTGATTCACGGCCAGCCTCAAGAATTCGCCGGCGCGATCGTTTCCCTACTGAGGGATGAAGGCCTGCGTCAGCGTCTGGGCGCCGCCGCTCGGGCCACCTTTGTGCGAGACTTTTCTCTCTCCAGTACGGAAACTCTCCTGCGACGAGAGAGCGTCATAGCGCGGCAGTAACGAGGATGATATAACGCCATGACGTTGAAGTTTCTGGCACGCAACTCCTTGCTTTTGTGTGCTGACAGCAAGCCTCAAGTGAGTTTCCGCGAAGCCGAACATTGATTCTCAATGGCCGCGGGGAACTGAGGTTTCGATGAAGGGCGTAGTGCTTGCAGGCGGAACGGGAAGCCGGTTGAATCCGTTAACTCGTGTGACGAACAAGCACCTGCTCCCCGTCTATGACAAGCCCATGGTCTATTACCCGATCCAAACGCTTGTGAATGCTGGAATTCACGAGATCCTTCTGGTTACCGGCGGGAAAAATGCAGGCGAGTTTCTGCGACTGCTTGGAAACGGCCGCGACTTCGGGCTGAAACATTTGGATTATACGTATCAGGAGGGCGAAGGCGGGATAGCAGAGGCGCTGGGTTTGGCAGAATATTTCGCAGACGGCAAACCCGTCTGCGTCGTGCTGGGCGACAACATCATTGAAAATAATATTTGCGATGCGGTTCAGAGCTTTCTGAAACAAGAAGAGGGAGCTAGGATTCTCGTGAAGGAAGTTGCCGATGCGCAAAGATTTGGTGTGGCCGAGATCCGCGGCGAGAAAGTTGTAGGAATAGAAGAGAAACCGAAAAATCCAAAATCAAACTACGCGGTTGTCGGAATATACCTCTACGACAAAACAGTCTTCGAAAAAATCCGCCGCCTAAAACCTTCAGGCCGGGGTGAGCTTGAAATCACGGACGTCAACAATTTTTACATTGAAGAGGGAAGGCTCAGCTACGAAATCCTGGACGGTTGGTGGACCGACGCCGGAACATTTGAGTCCTTGCTGCGTGCCAATAGCCTGGTGGCCGAGACCGGGGCCAATAAGATGGCTCGCAGTGACAAAAATGTCCCTCGGGAACGTAGTCGATGAAGATCCTAGTGACGGGCGGGGCCGGCTTCATCGGATCGAACTTTATTCGGCACGCTCTCACTGTCGGCACGGGATATTCGATCGTCAATTATGACAAGCTGACTTACGCAGGAAACCTCGCAAACCTCGCCTCGATCGCTGAAAACTCGAACTACCGATTTGTGAGAGGCGACATTCGTGATGCAGCCGCTGTGGAAGCGAACATGCAGGGTTGCAGCGCAGTCGTGCACTTTGCAGCCGAGTCTCATGTGGATCGCAGCATTTTCGAGCCGGCGCCATTTATCGAGACCAATGTTATGGGAACAGTTGTCCTGCTCCAGGCGGCCCGTCGGTTCGGCGTCCAGAGGTTTGTCCATATCTCGACCGATGAAGTTTATGGAGATCTGCCGCCCGAAACTTTCGCAAACGAAAATTCTTCGCTTCGGCCAAGCAGTCCGTACTCGGCTTCGAAAGGGGCTGCGGACCTCCTCGTACAATCCTTCGTGCGCACCTACAATTTTCCGGCGTTGATCACGCGCTCCTCCAATAACTACGGTCCCTTTCAATTTCCGGAAAAATTCCTGCCATTACTCATCACGAATGCGCTCGAGGGCAAGGAGCTTCCGATTTACGGCGATGGAAAGCAGCAACGCGATTGGCTGCACGTCGAAGACAACTGCCGGGGCATCCTCGCGGTCCTCGAGCGCGGCGAGGTCGGCGAGGTCTACAACATCGGTGGCCAGCATGTGGAAGAAAACTTGACGATGGCGCGGCGCTTGCTTCGATTGTTGGAAAAGCCGGAGAGTCTGTTGACTTATGTGAAGGACCGCCCCGGCCACGACCGGCGCTATGCAGTCGATTGCTGCAAGATAGAAAACGAGCTCGGATGGAAGCCTTCAATTTCGCTAGAGGACGGGCTGCGCCGGACGATTGATTGGTACAAGGCCAATGGAGATTGGATAGCAGGAGTCCGCGGAGACGAATATCGTACCTATTACGAGAAATATTACGAAAACCGCGAATCATCTCTCAATGCCATTAACCAACCGACGGGGAAGGGCCCGCAGTAGCAACCCGCCGCCGAGTTACGAGTTGATCTTGGCGGCAATCATCAATCTAACTCCGCAAACTTTGTCTGCGATCAACGGCGCGAGCGGTGTCACCGGATTGAATCCGCCCACGGCGTGACTGCGTGCTACTCCGCGAGGTATTCTGGTAGAGTCGTAACCGATTCTTGCTTCAATTAGTTCAGATTCTATTCCCGCGGAGGTCTGGTTCTCGGTGGAGCGAGTTGGAACATCTCTTCCGGGCATCTGGGAGCTCCGGCCGAAAGTCCTTCGCGACAGTCGTGGTTCCTTCTGCGAAACCTACCATCGCGAACAATTCGCTGAACTCGGCATCCTCGATTCTTTCGTGCAGGATAATCACACCTTTTCCGTCAAGGGGACTCTCCGCGGATTTCATTACCAACTGAATCATCCGCAGGCAAAATTGTGCCGTGTAGTGGAGGGTGAAGCTCTCGACGTCGTCGTCGATATCCGGCTCGGTTCGACACATTTTGGCAAATGGACGAGCGTCGTTCTTTCCGCGCAATCGCAGAATCAGATTTATGTCCCGGTGGGATTTGCTCACGGATTCCTCGCACTTTCGGACACCGTCCAATTTCTTTATAAATGTGGCGACTATTACGATCCAGCGGACGAGCACGGCATTCTCTGGAACGATTCCGATATCGGTGTCGTCTGGGGGATTAGCCAACCCCTTGTTTCTGAAAAGGACGCGAGGAATCCGAAACTCGTCGATCTGCCTCGAAATTTTCTGCCGCGATATCCGGTGAAATGAAACCCAGAATTCTGCTGACCGGAAAGACGGGCCAGATCGGCCAAGAACTTCAGCGTCTGTTGCCCGATCTTGGCGACGTAACCGCGCCCGATCGCGAGCAGTTGGACCTTTTAAAGCCTACTGACATTCAACGAGCAATTCGAGATGTCCGGCCGCACTTGATCGTAAACGCTGCCGGATACACCGCCGTGGATCAAGCGGAGGCGGATAAAGCAACAGCCCACGTTATCAATGCTGAAGCGCCCGCGTTGATGGCCGAAGAAGCCCGATCGATTGGCGCGTCCTTGTTGCATTACTCCACCGACTATGTTTTCGATGGAATGAAAACTTCCCCGTATGACGAGAGTGATAGTCCGAATCCAATCAATGTCTATGGCAGAACCAAACTCGAAGGCGAGCAGGCTATTCGTAAGTCCGGCGTGCCTCACCTAATTTTCCGGACCGCCTGGGTGTACGGTACGCGAGGTAGAAATTTTCTGCTCTCGATCCTCCGCTTAGCGACACAACAAACGGATCTGCGGGTGGTCAGCGATCAAGTCGGTGCACCGACCTGGAGTCGTGCGGTTGCCTCCGCGACATCCACAATTCTGGCGCAGCTCTTGGATCGAGGTTTTGATTTGGCCTCGCTGCAAAAAGTGAGCGGGACATATCACATGACCGCCGCCGGAGAAACCAGTTGGTGTGATTTTGCGAAGGCAATTCTGGAAGAGTCCTCGGCGATAACGCCGAGCACCCCTTGGGTTGCCGCAGCAACAAATGGCCAGCCGTTAATCGCAGAGCGGGTCATTCCCATTTCTACGCGCGAGTATCCAACTGCCGCTGTTCGCCCTGTCTATAGCGTTCTTTCAAATGCGCGGCTAGCAAGTACTTTTAACTGTCAATTACCGGACTGGCGGACTCAACTTCACGTTGTCTTTGGTGAGAGCGAGCGTAGCGCTCCGTCGTAGCGCCTGCTGCGAGGCACATCGCGAGACACGCATGGGAATTAATTCTAGGGTGCTTATTTTCGGGCCATTGAACCGCGGTGCGCTGGCGGAAAGCTACGCACGGGCGTTTGAGCGGCTGGGAATGGAGGTCGTGCGATTTGATTCCGAACAGGCGCTGAGGCAGGCTAGCCGGTTTAGCGGCAACCGAATTCTGCGGCGCGCCTTGCGACCGTCCTTGTGGAATGCGGTGAATCGCGAGGCGGTGGAAGTTGCGCAACGAGTTCGTCCGGCGCTTATCTTCGCGGTAAAGTGTTCGTTCTTCCATCCCGAGACGATCCAAAAGATCCGGAAATCTGTGGGCGTCCCCTTCGTGAACCATTATCCGGATCATCCTTATATAGGTATCCGCTGGGACCCGAGAGAAGCTTCCGCGCTGCGCCGTGACCTGATCGAAGTCCTCCGACAGTACAGCATCGTCTGGATGTGGGAGCGAACCCTGGTCGAGCGGCTCCATCGTGACGGCGTCGAGGCGAGATATCTCCCGTTCGCGGTCGACCCGGAGCTGTTCCAGCCGCAGTCTGGCGATGAAGGATTGCATTGTCCAGCGTGCAACCTCATCCACGATATCGCGTTTGTCGCGACCTACAGTCGCGCGCGCTGCGCGGAAGTTGCCGCCGTGCGGAAACATATGATCGCGATTTGGGGCAATAACTGGCCACGCAAGTGGCGAACGCTAGCCGGCCTGCATCGAGTCCACCCGCCAGTCTGGGGCAACGCTGTCGGCGACATTTATGTCCGGGCCGCTGTGTCGCTGAATGTGCTCAACGCAGAAAATCTGGGCGGACCCAACATGCGCACGTTTGAAATTACTGGCAGCGGAGGCATGATGCTGGCGCGCTACTCAGCGGCGCAGGACGAATTTTTTCCCGAGAATGAAGCCGCAGTTTACTATCGCACGCCGTCGGAGTTGGATGAAAAGATTGAAATCGTGTTGCGCGATCGCGAGTTGCGCATGCGCATTCGCAAGAACGCCGCGCGTCTGGCGGCGGCGCAAACGTACGATGTTCGCGCAGCGCAAGTTTTGCGCGAGTGCGGTTTGAATATCCCAAATCCAACTGACCCGAAGAGCCTGGTGACGTGAGCGGCCAATTGCGCATTGCGTTCGTCAGCCACCAGACCCATTGGTGGCGCAAACAGCGCCTTGCGGCGAAGTATCTGAAGATGCGTCTCGAAGGCGTTATTTATCCAGACGTTTACTGTCTGGCGCTGATGCTGGCCGACAAGTTCGACCTTCTCCTGGAAGATGAAAAAGTTCCGGCACGTAAATACGACTTAATCTTGGCTGAGCTGGGCGCTTCGGAGAGTCAGTTGCGCTATCTGGAATCGCTGGTGGTTGCCGGTGATCCTCCAGTCGCTGTGATACCCGGCCCTCCCGCGATTCTTTCGCGTGAACTCACAGATGCGAAATTGCGAATGGTAAAGCGCATCCTGGGCGGAGCGCGGCATGTGTGGGCATACTCTCCCGAGCTGAAAACGTTTTGCGATGGAATGATCGGGCAAGAACGCGCTGTCGTAATTCCCTGGCCTTACGATTTGGCGGCTACGCAGAAGCTGGGTAGCGCCGCTCGCCGGGACTCTGACCGGTACAAAATTTTGGTGCAGGCTCCCATGAGCTTTCACGACATCGTGCAAAATCATCCGTTTGTGTTGAAGAGTGTGTTGCTCGATGTTTGGCAGGAACTGCCCGTCACGCTCCGCGAGAAAATCACTTTTCACACTTTCATTTACAACTCGACCGATGCAGAGAAGTACGAGTCGTCCGAATTCGCCAAGGGATTGCCGTTTGTGCTGGAAGGCAAGCGCGGGTACCGTCCATTCGTGCGTTTTGTGGCGGGCTGCGAAGGGGTCATCAATCTTACGGCGGGAAGCATATTGGGACGAATCACGTTCTTGTCGGCGGCGCTGGATCGGCCGGGAATTTTCAGCGACAACAGCCAGTTGAATAAACAGCTTTATCCCCGGTCGACGGTCGCGATGTTCGACACCGTTCGCCTGCGGGAACTCGTTCGCGCCATGCTGTTGGGCTTAGCCAACGGCACGACCGACGAACGGTTGCTACCATCGTCATCTACCGCTGCCGGGATCGGGGACTTTCAGGCGAATCAGGCGCGTCTGCGGAAAATTATTGATTCAGCTCTCGCCTTGGGATCATGACCTGCAACGAAATCCTCTAAAGATAGAATCCGCGGCCATGTCACGACGGATATCTGGGCACTCGCAAATCCCTTCGCCTGTCATCGCGCGGCAGCACATCGAATTCTTCGAGCAGCTTCTTGACGCGCCGCGACACCGCAGGCAAGTGCCAGTCGCTGACCTGTGATAAATTGTCGCACCCATGTTTGACGAACAAGCACCGGTGGAAGCTTTAATCGCCGGATCACCCTTTCGCTTACGCGCTGCGTGTCTCGCCGCGCTCTGCGGCCTGCTGATGTCTACCCTCGGTTATTTCGCTTGGTATCAGGTCGCACACTCAAGCGTTTGGATCGCTGATGACGACGAGATTTTATACACAGAAATTGCGAGCCACGCTTATTACTGGCATCCGTTGTATCTGTCGGACCCTACGTTTGCGCATGGAGGCCAATCGATTTATTCGTGGCTGGCGATCGTGCCTGGCGAACTTGTATGCAAGGTTTTTGGCCTTCAACCGACTCGATTCGGCCTGATTCTGAGAATCTTCGGCGGGCTCGCCATCGGATTTGGATGGTACGCGCTGATCTGGCAGCATGTCCGGCGAACCTGGGTTGCGCTGGTCGGCGCAGTTTTCCTGCTTACAGATAGCGGCTGGCTCGTTATGCGCCCGTTCGTAAATCAGTGGAGAGCGCTAGCCAGTATTTTGATCTCTCACTCCGCGGCGCTCTTCGCACATAACCCAGCCATTCATCGCGAGTGGCGAATCGTTTCTCCGGTCGCTGTGCTGCCATTTTTATTTCTGTACCTGTGGGCGCTTCGGCGCGGCGTTGAGAAATTCTCACCTGCCAGAGTCGCTTACTCGGGCGTGGCGTTCGGAGTGCTCTTTTTTGCGTATTTCTATTTTTGGACTGCCGCGGGTCTCGCACTGTTGTTTGGGCTAGTCGTGGATCGCGCCCGCTGGCGTACATATTTTCACACGGGATGGATCGGGGGCGTTATCGGGAGCCCGGAACTAGCGCGGATGATTTTGGCGCGCCGGGCGCATGGAGCTGAGTGGGTCCAGCGAGTTGCCGCATTCGTTCCCATTCCGCGATTCACCGAACACGGGAGTTTTTTTCTCTCGGCGGCGCTTGTCCTGCTGACTTTCGCGATCGTCTGGCGCTTCCGCAAGACTCTGCTCTACCTCTGGTGCCTCTGCGCTTCTGGATTCGTGATGATTCACGAGCAGCTATTCACCGGGATTGAAATGCAGAATTACCATTGGGCGTACCTGTTCTGCGCGTGCATGATTCTGCTCCTTGCATTGCTTGCGATTGACACGATCAAAAGACTGGGCGCGCAAGGACTCGTCGTCGGGAGAATCCTCGTCGTCGCGGTGATTTTGAATGCGGCGGCTGGAGTATATCTTCGCGGGCTCGAAACAGTCCGGACAAAAGACAGCCAGCGCTACAGCCTCGCGTATCAAGCGTACACACGGCAGCACGCCGCTCCGGATTACCGGCCGTTGGCTGCCGGGGCTGTCACCGCAGGGGCCGAAGAATTCGTCCAGCTTGCAATAATCGTCGATCACACTACGCCCCTCGCCGCGCCCTGGCCCGTAATTCTGAGTCCCTCGGTCAGCAATCTCGATTTCGATCGCCGCACCGCGCTCAATGCTTATCTCTCAGGGACTTCGCGGGATCAGTTCGAGGCAGCGGAAATCTGGGGATTGGAACATTTGCAGCACGGAGTCGAGTTGCGCGATCGCGCACAGGTGGCCAGCCGCTTGGCTTTCTTTGATCAAATTGCCTCCGACCCCTCCGCTGCAATCCAGCGCTATCAAGTCAAGTACGTCGCGCTTCCCACGGAATTGCCGAGGCCCGCCGTGCTTGGCTCCGATTGGATCCTCCTGCAGCCCGGCCCAACGTGGGCTGTCTGGGAACATAACCCTCCGAACCCGATTAGCCAACTCGTTGTGAGGTGAACGCGAACATGCCCGTGCCAGATCTTGAGATTCTCTTACCGGTTCACAACGAGGCGGAAAGCATCGAGGCGACCGTTCGCGAGATCTACAACCAAATATCTCCCAAGCTGCGGATCGACTTCATCATTTGCGAAGACGGAAGCAAGGACAACACAAGAGAAGTCCTCACCGATTTGTCCCGGCAACTTCCCATGCGCCTAAATATGAGCGCGGCCCGCAAGGGTTATTCTCGGGCAGTTCGCGAGGGAATGCACATGCTGGAAGCTGATTATCTTCTGTGTTTGGATTCGGACGGCCAGTGTGATCCAAAAGATTTTTGGGCTTTCTGGGATGCTCGCGAACAAGCCGACATAGTCCTTGGATGGCGCGTGAACCGGGCCGATAACGCGATGAGGCGAATTTTCTCGCGCTTCTTCTATCACATCTACCAGGCAGTACTTCGCGTTCCCGTGCACGATCCGAGTTGCCCTTATGTTTTGGTTAAGAGGGCCGTAGCGCTGCGCCTGGTCGATGAGCTTGGCGCCATGCAGCAAGGCTTTTGGTGGGAGTTTGTCGCGCGTGCGCACCGGCGTAAATTCAAGATCAAGGAACTGCCTGTGAATCACCGTGTGCGCTCGGCCGGCGTGACGCAGGTTTATCGCTGGCGCAAAATGCCGGAGATCTTTCTGCGCCACGTCTTCGCTATTTTTCGCATTTGGTCGGAAACCAGAAGTTGAAAAGGACGAATCGGTGCGATAGTTTGTCCGTGAGAACGTGATTTAGCCAAGTTAAGGCGCACTTTGTGGCTGTTTCCCTGCATCGGGCTTGTCCGCCGATGGTGATTTTCTCGCTAGAACGAAACCGCTTGGGTTGAGAAGAATTACGCGGTAATTGTTCCGTCCGTCTAGAAAATCAGCCCACGGGAAATATTCACTGTCTGCTCTGTACCACGGCGGAGTTGGCACAATCACGAAATCCGCCGCAGCAACGGCCGACTTCATGCGAAGCTCATCACCAGGCAGTACGATTCCAGGCACATAAAACTCCGTTAAAGGTTCACCCAGCCCGTCATGCAGCAGCGGCATCGCGCCCGCAACAGTGAGCACACCGGTCCTACGGCCTTGAACGGCAGAGAGAATCTCTGTCATCTGCTGGTCATCTTTTCCCTGCGACATCGTGTGTGGATAAATGCTGGAAGTTTTCGAACTGGCCCATTCCTGCAAAGACCCTTGAATCATATGGCGGTCGGAATTTAAGGCGATCAGCCCCAACAGTACGAGTACCGTCGCGTATTTGGGAAAGAAATCCGGGAGCAACGACACCCCCCAGACCGCCAGCCACAGATACAAAATCCAAGATCCGATGTATTGATGTGAAAATGCGAAGAATATCCAAACAAAAACGATGCTGCAGCCTGCGCCTAATACTTCTGCCTTGCGTTCTTTGAGATTATCCGAACCTGCGTCGCGGACGCGGAAAATTGCAATCGGGCCCAGGAGCAACAATGATCCAGTAACGAGGAGCCAGAATCCCGGCACATCGAGATAAAAGCGAAGTCTGAACGGAGACGGCAGCCAGAACGCCATCCCATTGCTGAAAAAGCCGAACCCTAGCGCGCGATAAGTTGCAACGCCGGTCAATGGAACGGCAGTTCGCATCAGAGAAGCAACTCCGAACCGCCATGCAAGCAACGCGCCAAGGCAAACCGCAGTACACGCCGGCAGCACGAACACGGATGGTTTCAGCGAATGCGCGCGGAATATCTTCCACATCACAATGCACACGAGGACGAAGCCATACACGTAGCCGAGCGCCGGCCGCGCCAGTACCGCCGCCCCGACGGCAGCGAGCGCAAGGCCGTAACGCCCCTTCAAGTGTGCGGTCACGGCAACCATCAAACAGAGGGCTTCAACAGCATGCGCAAAATTGAAATAGTCCACCCAAATGTAAATGGGAAAGGAAACGAAGAGCAGGAGAATCGGAAGGACCCCAAGCTCAGCGGCTACCGCGAAATCCGCCAGCGCCGCGCACATCGCCAGTTCGATGAGAAATATTCCTGCCCAGTACGCCGCTGGCGTTAGACCCGCAACGCGAAACCATAAATCCGAAAAGAGAAACGGAAGAAGTCCGTAAGGATGGCCAAAATCGACGTTTGGGTGCATCCCGTGGTGAATCAAATAAACGACATTCAGGTTTGCGCCAGGTTCCCCGAATGCGAATGTCTTGAAGCTCAGAGTCTGGGGCAGATGCAATATCTGAACAGCGGCGAGCAGCAACGCAAAGCCAGAAAGAAGCAAAAGCTTCCTGCGGCGCGCAGTTGTTATCTGCATGTTCACTGTTTGATTCCGCTCGTCACGATCTCATCTTCGGCCTGGTTCATCAAAGCGGCTTGAACGGGTGCACACTCTAAGCCACGCCTTCGCAGATGAGCAAGCGACTTGTATCCTTTTCGCCGGACTAAATTCTTGGGGTACGTACCCAGCCAAGCAAATTTCCTGCAGAACGCAGTCGCCAGCGCAGTGCTAGAATGCTGCCCCTCAGAATGTCGGACCTAAGTCAGATGCTAGCCTCGACGCCAGTACCGCCGCTGCAAGAGCGCAATTGTCCGGCCTGCGGAAGCTCATCGCGCACAGGGCCGCTCTCCAGCGAGGGTACATACGTATTGGTTCGCTGCCGTGCCTGCCGGATGCTCTACACGCATTCGGTGCAGAGCATCGAAGGAAAAATTCTGCACTATGACAAGCTCGCGCGGGAGCGTGTTGACACCACTTCGGGATTGTCGCCCGCGCACTATGGGTTGGCCAATCAGATAAAGTCCGTACCGCTATACGAGCGCGTCCTACAATTCATCGTGAAAGCGATTCCAGAAGGGAAAATTAATTTTGTTGATGTGGGCTGCGCCGGGGGGCTCTTTCTGCTTGCAGCGCAGTCCCTCGATGGTTACCACTGCGGCGTTCCGCCGAGGTTTGACGTGCGTGGCGTAAGCATCGATCCCCGGGAACGCAGCGAGACGGAGAGAAGTGTGGGATGCCCAGTGCTTTTTCCTGACGAGGCTGCGGCCCGCTGGGTGGGCTGGGCCGATGTCGTCACGTTGATGAATGTACTGGAGCACGTGAATGACCCGTTCACATTGCTTGGCCAACTGAGAACGGTGCTAAAGCCAGGTGGCCTGTTGCTGATTGATGTTCCCAACAATTCCGTGGTTTCATTACGCGGAAGATTGATCCATCGCTGGCCGGAGCTCGACCTTGGAGAGCACATCAACCACTTCGTTCCGTCGACTCTGGATACGCTTTTAACAAGAGCTGGATTCGCGCCCGCAAAACGATTTCTCGGAATGTACAACGGCGTGGAATCTCTCGCGATCACTCCTGGGACTCGAACTGCAGTGCGC
>JBAPOP010000045.1:0-10237 GCA_049279675.1 Candidatus Acidiferrales bacterium | reverse complement strand
GCTCGCGGGCATTCTCACGGGCACGATCATTCTCGTAGCCGGGAGGATGATCACACCGCGCACCGTTGCCGGAACTCAAGCGCTCGCGAGGGTGATGGGCTTCCGTGATTTCATCGGACGCGCGGATAAAGATCAGATTGCGCGAATCGAGAAGACGCCTGATCTTTTCGAGAAATATCTGCCCTACGCCATAGCACTACGCGTGGAGACGAAATGGTCTCAGGCGTTCGGCAACCTTTCCATGCCGGCGCCAAGATGGTACGGGAGCAATCTCCCCGGCGACTTTCAGACCGCGCACCTTGTCGACGACCTAACCGGCATGTCAACGCAGGCGGAAACTGTGCTGACGTCGAGATCGGCCGGCACTCGCTAACACACGCGTAGGCGTGCTGGCAATGCCCGAGATGGATGGCATACGTGCAACACGCGAGATCGGACGGTGTAACGCCGGGCGGCTAAGATTCACAGGGCATTTGACGACGCTTGTTTCGTTTCCGGTTCGATCTCGATCTCGCCCGAAGAAGCTACTTTAAAGGCCTAAAAAGATTTAGAGTGCCGTAAGCTAGGAATCGCCATGCATCCCATCGCGATGAGCGCACTGCTCGCGCTTCAAGGCTTCCACGTGCTGTTTCTGGCCTTGCACGATTGGATTCCTCTCGGAAGGCTCAATGACACGGAGGCTGTTCGCGCGGGCAACCCATTCCACAAATTGATCGCTGGGACACTCATCAGCGTCCCTCCCTTCGTGATCGGACTCGGCGCCAGCGCCATCTACTTTGGGCGAACCTATCCGGGCTGGTTGATCTGGTGGCTCTGGATCAGCTACGGCCTGTTGTTCATCGGCGAGTTAGAGGCCTGGTGGTTTCCATACCTGTTTCATCCAGAACCACAGCGCGCGGCGCGCTACCAGGCAATGTTCGGGGCGACGCACGCTTTCCTGCCCGAACGCAACGGCATCCGGCTGAACACGCTGCACATAATCCTTCACACGGCGACGCTCACCACATTGGTGCTCCTTGGCGCACTCACCGCACTGCACGCGTGGCCTAACACCTGATAAGTCAGGTTATCAGATGTTGAAGTAGTATACAACTTTATAATCAATGAGTTAATTAAACACTTTGACATCCGACCAACATCCCAGAGCCCATTTATGGGTAGCTTCCGCGTAGGCGACAATCTGGGAGCTTCGCCGGGCGACTCCAGTCGAAACCAAACGCATTCACGTTATGCGCGCCGGAATCTTCCCCATTCTTGACTGTTGGCACATCGAAATTGGCGCTTGACAATAGTTCGATAATTAGCTAAATATAGACTCGTGAACAGCGTGTTCAAGGCTCTTTCCGATCCGACGCGCCGCCGCGTGCTGCAACTCCTTCGCCAACGGCCGATGTCGGCCGGTGAGCTGTCTGACCATTTTGCCGTCTCCAAGCCGACCATGTCCGCCCATTTTTCCGTACTCCAGAATGCGGGGCTGATCGAAGCCGAAAAAAACGGCAGGACAATCGTCTACCGGCTCAAAATGTCCGTCCTCGAGGAGGCGCTGCTCGGCTTCGCTCAAACGGTGGGTTGGGACATCAAGGCACAGGGCGGTGCGCGCCGGGCCGCGTTAAAGCGCGGGACAAGACTGCGTCCACTGAAGCAGGAGGGCTAGCGATGGCAGCTAAACCGATCTGGAACTACATTCCGCCGGCGTTGATCGCGATCAACACTCTGCTCGTCGGCGGGAACTGGTATCTGCGGCCCCAGAGCGCGAGGAGCTGGTTCGTGGTGCTGCTCGTTCTCATCGGGATGACGCTGGCTCTTGTCTTCGCATCTCGCGAGCCCAAGGTAGAAGCAACGCGCCGAGATGCCGGGGGTTCCGTCCGACGCGGGATCGTGACAGCCGGTCTGATCCTCGTGATTTCGCTTGGCGCGAAACTTGCCGTGGCGCTTGGCGCGGTCCACTACGGCGACATCGCGCTACGCGCGACGATGGCGATCGCGGGCGCCTTCCTGGCCGTAACCGGGAACGCCATACCGAAAACCCTCACGCCGTTGGCGGCGCAGCATTGCGACCCCGCAAAGGTTCAGGCCGTTCAACGTCACGCCGGCTGGATCTGGGCGCTGGCGGGTCTCGCGGTTGTGGTTGCATGGCTCACGCTGCCGATCAATCTGGCAGAGGCGACGTCCTTCTTCTTGCTGCCGAGCGCCATCCTCGTCACGGTCGCGCCAGCGGTGTGGCTGCGATGGGCGAAGCCGAGCGCACTCTAAAGCGCCGCGGAGATTAAAGAGTAACTATGTTCGCACGACTGATGGGTCTCAACGTCATCTCGCCCGGCAAGCTGCAGAAATTGATGCAGAAGCAGCCCGTGAGCGTCCTCGATGTGAACTCGCGGCAGAGTTGGCTCACGGCGCGTGTGCCGGGTGCGCGGGCTCTCGACGCGATGGGCTACGACGAGAGCGACCTCCCAGTAGACAGAGATTCCACGCTGGTGTTCTATTGCTCGAATTTCATGTGTAGAAAGGCGCCGAACGCGGCCCGCCGCGCGAAGGAGATGGGATACCGGAATGTCTACGTGATGTCCGCGGGAATCAGCGGCTGGGTCGGCGCTTCCCTGCCGACGGAATCCGGCGAGAAGCGCGACACCTAGATTTTCAAAACGCTCATCGTGAGATCTCTCGGCGTTGCTGGGGACACGTTTGGCGTTCCCAGGAATCACTCCTGCTTTTGGACAGTCGTGTTTGCGATTGCGGCGACTTCGCGGTGCAATTTCAATTGGACAAGTGGTATCCCGCAGACTTTCCAGAAGTCCGCTTCCGGGAAGTTCCAGCTGACTAAGTCCTGGTTAGTCGGGCGGTCTCAATGGGTCGACGCGACACTCAGCTCCAGTTCACCTTGCATTGGAAACAAAAACTAAAATCGCTCGCCAGGTTAGATCAGCCGGAACGTCATTCTGGCTAGGTTTTGACCGAGTACAGCCAAACAGATCGGTTCTCCAGGGGAAGTGTTGGAGGATCAATTGATTAGATGGTGTTGCATCGACTTGTTGAGCTGGCAGTAATGGTCGGAGAAGTGCCTTTTTCGACCTCTCTACGGGTAGCGACTCGCCATGTTGCCTCTGAGCGACTAGACTTGTTTCTGCGTGACACTTTGGACTTGGGTCCCAAATTCCGTTATTGCGGCAACGGGAATGGGCGAAAAGTACGCCGTAGAAAATGGCCGAGATTAGACATTCGATTTCCATTGATGCTCCAAGAGAACGCGTCTTTGCACTGATCGCATCCGGAAGTGGATTTACCCGATGGTGGGCTGCCGATGTGAACGAAGACTATTCAATAGGAATTATAGAAGTCGCGCTTTTCAACCGTGCGACCGTGTTTCGCTGCAAACCAATCCGGGGTTCAGCTTCTTGGACGACGGAGTGGATGTGCCAAGCCAGTCAAGAATGGACTGGCACAACGATGTTGTTCGAACTCGCGGAAACGAGCGGTAACACACAGCTTCGTTTCACGCACACCGATCGGAAGGCTGCAACGAATTCCTTTGACTCGTGTAAGAAGGATTGGGAGGAGTTAATGCTCCGCCTTAAGGCTGCCGCTGAATGTAAAGGTCTTGGGCCCCTATTCTCCAAAGACGGATCGGTATCTTGATGGACGTTCTCAAGAAGCTTTTTGAGAAGCATTTCCACTCACCGGTTGGGCGAGTGCAGCCGGTCCATGGCCGACTTGGCGGTTCGGGGCGTAAGATCATCCGGCTCGCCAACGAAGAAACCAGTGCGATTGGCATTCTGTACGAAGTGCGCGAAGAGAATGTCGCTTTCCTCGAATTTTCCAGGCATTTTCGCGTACACGGTCTGCCGGTACCAGAAATTTATGCTGAGGACCTGAGCAACGGCGCTTATCTCGAAGAAGATCTCGGAGACACGACGCTTTTTGAGTTCGTCTCGAACAATCGTGCCGGCGATAACGTTGCTCCGCAAGCGGTTGAAGCATATCGCAAAGTTGTGGACGTGTTGCCGCGCTTTCAGATCGAATCGGGCCGCGACTTAAATTATAAAGTGTGCTATCCGCGCGCCGTCTTCGATAGGCAGTCCATCGCTTGGGATTTGAATTACTTCAAGTATTACTTTCTGAGGCTTGCCGGCATCCCCTTCAACGAACAATCGCTCGAAGACGATTTCAGCCGGTTGACGAAGTTCCTGTTGACCGCGAACCTTGATTTCTTTCTCTACCGGGATTTTCAATCGCGGAACATCATGTTGCGCAATGGCGATCCATTTTTCTTGGATTATCAAGGGGGCCGCAAGGGTGCGCTTCAATATGACATCGCTTCTCTTTTGTACGATGCCAAGGCCGATCTGCCGCCACTTTTGCGCCAGCAATTACTCGATCGTTATATCGGGCGGCTTTCTGATTTTATCAAGCTTGAGCGCGAAGTATTCATGCGCCACTACTATGCCTACGTCTACGTCCGCATCATGCAGGCATTGGGCGCTTACGGGTTCCGTGGGTTTTACGAGCGCAAAGCTCATTTTTTGCAAAGCGTTCCATACGCCCTGAACAACCTGTGCTGGCTGCTTCAGCACGTCGAGCTACCCATCGCGCTGCCTACGCTGACGACCGCCTTCACGAGCATGGTGGCCTCAGAGAAATTGCAGAGCCTGGCTACCAAGGAAGTAAATCTGATCGTACAGATTTTCAGTTTTTCGTTTCGTCGGGGTATACCGAAAGACGAGACCGGGCATGGCGGTGGATTCGTTTTCGACGTCCGAAGCATACCGAATCCAGGACGCGAAGAGAGATTCAAATCGCTTACGGGGAAAGACGCGCCTGTGATTGACTATCTCAATCAGCAAGAAAGCGTGCATCAGTTTCTCGCGAGCGCAATGTCGCTGGTGGATGCCAGCGTAAACACTTATCAGCGTCGCGGATTTACGAGCTTGACGGTGTCATTCGGCTGCACGGGCGGCGTGCATCGCTCGGTCTACTTCGCGGAGCAATTGGCGAAACGTCTGAGCGGCAGGAACGGAGTCGAAGTGGTGGTGCGGCATCTCGGGTTGGAGAATTCGAATAAATGAAAGCGATGATTTTGGCCGCTGGACTCGGTACGCGCTTGCGGCCACTTACCGACAACCGGCCCAAGGCGCTGGTGGAAGTCGGGGGCCACACGATGCTGGAGATCACGCTTGCGCGCTTGCGGGCTCTTGATGTTCGGGAAGTGATCATCAATGTGCATCATTTTGCTGACAAGATTCTCGAATATCTGAAAGTGAACGAGAACTTCGACATGCATATTGAAGTTTCTCGCGAGGAGGTCCTGCTCGACACCGGGGGCGGCCTGAAAAAGGTTGCCTATTTTTTCCTTGAAGACCCCAGCGGTTTCGAAGAGCCGTTCATTTTGCACAATGTCGACGTTATTAGCACAATTGATCTCCGACGCATGGCGGAATTTCATACTGAAAATCAGGCTCTCGCCACTCTCGCAGTGCAAAATCGGGAAACAACTCGATACTTGCTCTTCGACCAGCAGCTTCAGCTTTGCGGCCGTCGATCCGGACACGATCAGAAAAATGAACTTGTTCGATCTTCACAGAAGGTCCAGCCACTAGCGTTTTCCGGCATTCACGTTATTTCTCCTCGTCTTTTTGCGATGATGATTGAGGAAGGCGCCTTCTCTATCATCACATCTTATTTGCGTCTCGCTGCCTCAGGAGAAAAAATCCTCGCCTTTCGAGCCGACGAATATTATTGGCGTGATCTCGGCAGGCCGGACAATCTGATGCAAGCCGCTCAGGATGTGAAACCAAAAGGGATTCTGTAATGCCTTTGAACGCCAGGACGTCTGCGTGATTCGGGGGTTCACCGGGCACTCCGTTCTGAGCGAAGAGTCCGGATACAGCCGCGACCGTTACCAACAGAATCCCCACCCGGAATTTAGCCAGGATTTTCATTTTTTGACTCGAAGGCAGCGAAGCTGACTAGCCCGCAGAATCAGTATGCGCGAATAGACTAATGCGTCGAGAGCTGACGGTATGTGCGAAAAGCCACACCCCTACTTTCCTACGTGTTCGAACCGATTTCGAACTCGACGCCGGAGACTGCCGGATCGCTTACGTGGTCTTATAGTTCGGAGTCTTTCTTGGGATCGGTAACAAGCATTTCGCCATTCTGTTCGGGAGGTTTGACTTCAAGTTCTCGGAAAAGCGCTCCGTCCTCAGACGTTAACAAGAAACAGCTGACGAATGCTCTGGCTTTGTTCGAGCGATGTCGCATCATTCAGGTAATGGCGATTGGTAAGTAAAGCGATTGAATCCGGGAATAGGGCGAAATGGGGGTCGGCCCGGAACTGGGATGGAACCTGGGGGCAAAGGTAGCTTCCAGACGTTCAAACTGCAAAGCCCCGCACGGACTACCATGTGAAGTCACTCCGCAAGGGACATGCCCGCTAGCCATTCCATCCAAATTAAAGCAGGATCATAAGCCGACTCGAATCGAATGTCTGTTCAGTTGTGCACATTCGCCCAGAAATTCCACGGATGGTCATCTCGCAAGTGGTCACGTTTCCGGCAACATACTCTCCGCCCTTTCGCGACGACGGACTAGACTTCGACGAGGCGGTGCTTTTGCCATCCTGGAAGTGGCTCGTGCGATTGGGCGCACCGATCGCGGCAATCCTGATTTTCTGGTGCATTCTTTGTGTCCGCAGCCACCCCTACGTCGACCCCACCCGAATGGCCTGATGGCTTTCGCGAAGCTATAATCTACCGGCGTGGTAGTGTGGAAGTTCGTGGTCACTTTTTCCGAAAACCCGAAACGAGATGAACGATGGGCAAACCGATATTGCTCAGTGTGGATGACGATTCCGATGTATTGCGGGCCATAGAGCGCGACCTTCGCTCGCAGTACGGCGCAGAATTCCGGATTATAGGTAGCGATTCCCCTCAAGGTGCGCTCAACCTCCTGAAGCAGTTGAAGGTGCGCAACGACAGCGTGGCTTTGCTGCTTGCCGACCAGCGGATGCCGCGTATGAATGGGGTAGAATTTCTGCGAGAAGCCATGGAGATCTTTCCCGGTGCCAAACGGGCGTTGCTCACGGCTTATGCGGATACGAACGCCGCCATTAGCGCGATCAATGACGCTAGCATCAACTATTTTTTCTTGAAACCGTGGGATCCTCCCTCCGAGCATCTCTATCCGCAATTGGATGATTTGCTCGATGACTGGCAGGCCTCCTTCCGTCCGACATTTCAAGGCATCCGCGTTCTGGGCACCCGCTGGTCGCCCAGATCCTACGAGCTGCGGGACTTCCTTGCGCGCAATCATGTCCCGTATCAATGGATCGACGTCGAGCTTTCTGCCAATGATCCGGAAACCAAACGCCTCTTAGAGGCTCTGGGGCCGGAAGCAACCAGCCTCCCCGTGGTACTTTTCCCCGACGGGACGAAGCTTCTTGATGGTATTCCCATTGATGTGGCACAGAAGGTCGGGCTGCGCACGCGCGCCCAAACAAGTTTCTATGATTTGGCGATTGTGGGCGGAGGGCCGGCTGGTTTGGCCGCTGCTGTTTATGGAGCCTCCGAGGGTCTGCACACGGTGATGATTGAACGAGAAGCGCCCGGCGGTCAGGCGGGTATGAGCTCTCGAATCGAGAACTATCTTGGATTTCCCAGCGGGCTTAGCGGTGGCGATCTGGCCCGGCGTGCCGTCGTGCAAGCCCAGCGTTTCGGAGTGGAGATCCTAGCACCGCAAGAGGCTGTCGGAGTCCGAACGGAAGCATCTTACCGAATCATTAAGCTGGCAGATGGGGGCGAGATTTCGTGCCACGCGCTGATGATCGCGACTGGGGTGCAGTGGCGGCGCCTCGAAGTTCCCGGGATAGCCAAGTTGCAAGGTGCGGGAATCTATTACGGCGGCGGCGCCACTGAGGCTCTGTCCTATAAAGGTGAGATCGTCTATGTCGTGGGCGGCGCGAATTCGGCCGGTCAAGCGGCAATGAACTTCGCTAGATATGCCGAGCGCGTCGTTATTCTTGTGCGCGGAGAGTCGCTCTCTAGCACCATGTCGCGATACTTGATTGACCAGATTCAAGGGACGCCCAACATCCAGATCTGGACACATGCCAGCGTGGCTGAGGCTCATGGTGAAACACATCTGGAGGAAATTTCCGTGCTTTGTTCCGACGCAAACAGGATTGAGCGCGTGCCGGCAAGCGCCATGTTTGTCTTTATCGGCGCGCTGCCGCGGACGGATTGGCTGGCCAATGTTGTCGAGCGGGACGAGCGGGGTTTTCTGTTAACCGGTCCTGACCTCATGCGTGACGGGCAACGCCCGAGGGGATGGACCCTCGACCGAGATCCCTTCCTGCTGGAGACCAATGTTCCCGGCATCTTTGCTGTGGGCGACGTGCGCCACGGTTCTATAAAACGGGTAGCTTCCGGCGTGGGAGAAGGATCGGTAGCGGTACAATTCATCCATCAGTATTTAAGCAAGGTATGAATGGCTGACAAATCAGAATTGCGCCGCGTTCCCGCATTCGCCGATCTGCCCGACGATCAGATCCTGTGGTTCCTCAGCAATTCGCAGGAGTTCCCTGTCGCTGCCGGCGAAACATACGTCCGTCAGGGAGATCCGGCGGACTGGATGTTTGTGATTCTGGAAGGGCAATTTCAGTGGCGTGGCGAGTTTGGCGGCGACGCCGTTATCTATTCACAAAAGCCGGGCGACGTAACTGGAGTCCTGCCTTTCTCCCGCATGAAGCAGTTCACCGTAACCGGTCGCGCTGTCACAGACGGTCGCGTTCTGAGATTTCCGGCTTCATTGTTTCCCGAACTCGTGCAGAAGATGCCTGAGTTGACGACGCGCCTGGTGGGTATGTTGTCTGATCGTATCCGTGAAACCACCCGTGTGGAGCAACAGCGCGATCGCCTGGCTTCTCTGGGGAAACTTTCGGCTGGACTTGCCCATGAACTCAATAATCCGGCTTCCGCGGCGAAACGCGCGACTAGTCAGTTACGCGACATTCTAAAAAAAATCAAAAGCGCCAGCCTTGAACTTGGCAGGCGCGATCTAACGACCACACAGAAAGCTGAAATCGAGAAGCTGGAAGCCTCGTTTACGCAACCGGATGTGATTCCCCCAGATGCACTCACCATCAGCGACCTCGAAGATCAGATTGATTCGCTATTGCGCAGTCACGGACAGAATGACTTGTGGCAACTGGCGGCCGATCTTGCGCGACGCAACATCAAGTCAGAGGTGCTCGAATCGTTGTTTGCGAGCCTCGACGCGGATACTGCCAGAGCCGCCCTAGTCAGGATCGCCGCGTCGGCGGAGGTCGCCGGACTGTTGAACGAGATCGAAAGCAGCACATCACGAATATCGGATTTGGTCGGCGCGATCAAACAGTACACCCACATGGACGAGGCGCCGGTGCAAAACGTGGATATCGCAAAAAGTATGGAGACCACGCTTACAATTCTGAATTACAAGCTGAAACAGGGAGTTGCGGTACAACGCGACTACTCCCGCGTTCCGCTTCTCGTGAATTCGTTTGGGAGCGAGCTCAACCAGGTTTGGACGAATATTATTGATAACGCGATCGACGCAATGGACGGAAAGGGCGAGCTTCGTATCCGAACCTTCCGAGACGACGGTTGTGCTGTAGTCGAGATTGGCGACAACGGTCCTGGAATCGCCCAAGATCTGCAGCCCCGCATCTTTGAACCATTTTTCACTACCAAAGGAGTCGGGGAAGGCACGGGCCTAGGGTTGGACACCGTCCAGCGAATTGTGAAAAAACACCAGGGAAGTATTCAGGTTACGTCTAAGCCCGGAGATACGCGTTTTCAAGTCTGGCTCCCGTTGGCGGACGCCGCGCGCTGACGTGCGAAGACTGGCCAATTCCTCGCGCACCTTCGTCGAGCAGCGTCTCGGCAGCGCCGATCGTCGCGGCATTCGCGCCCTTTGCATCGCACGCACCGCGGCCCCACAAGAATTCGTTATCCTCGCGGCTCGGTAAAAAAGGCGGAACGGTATCCATGTGCGACGAGAGTGTGACGATCGCATCGCTCCAGGTAGCAAACACGTTGAATCGCTCGACATAACCAATTCGCGCGACTTCCCATCCGCGTATTAACGCAAACAGATGGCGATGTGAAATTCGACTGCATCTATAGCATTTTGCTAAATCGAGATCGAGAGACATTCCCGCAAAATTCTGATGGTGATTGTCAGCATTTCCCGCTCACAACTTTTT